>CAYYYL010000001.1:0-196716 GCA_964475835.1 uncultured Verrucomicrobiota bacterium
GGCGAAGCACCAGCCCATTCGCACCCCAGACAAGGGATCGTTCCGGATCCACCCGGAAGAGACATCCCTCACGACCGCTGGACCAGATTTTTCCCCCAATTTTTAAATATCCTTGAAGATTTCGATTCACAAAAAAGGACAGAGGATCGTTCTGAATCAAGGCGTAGTAGTGATTCACCGGCGCATCCGTTGGAAGGGCGACCTGCCTCCCCCATACCGCCGCAAGATGCTGATGCTCCGAGAAAGCCTCGTTTACCGTCGACAACCAATCCACCCCCACCAGTTCATTATCCGAAGCAAACTGAATGATCAGGTCGCCGGTTGCGTTTTGCGCACAGATGTTAAACGCAAAGTGCGCCAGTTTCTGGGGATTGGGAAGCACCTTCGCGCCAGATGCCCGCGCCAACTCAAGAGTCCGGTCCTTGGATCCACCATCCACAACCAGGACCTCTACCAACTCCTTTGGATAGTCTTGGTCTCGAATGCTGCGCAAACATGATTCAAGCCAGCGCTCCGCCTGGTACGTGGGGATAAAAACCGTAAACTTCAATTTCTTCACAGGGACGAAAACGTTCCCACTTGTTTGACCATCTTTGCAGGAACACCCACCACAGTGCAGTCATCGGGAACATTTCGGATGATCACCGTTCCCGCCCCCACGAGCACCCGGGTACCGATCTGAATATCCGGAATAATGCGACTGCCTGCACCGAGGAATGTGTGGGCTCCCACCCGCGCGTTAGAGGAAAAATTGACTCCTGGTCCCACGTAAACGTTCTCTTCGAGTTGGGTTTCGTGTTCAATCGTGGCATTCGAATAACAGACACAGTTGTCACCGACGGATGCAAAGGCATTGACAATAACGCCCGGATTCAGAACCACCCCCCTGCCGATATGGGCATCCGAACTGACATAGGCCCTGGGATGAATCAAATTGGGGGTTTCCAGACCGCATTGTTTCACCTTCTGAAAAAGCTGATCGCGCACTTTCATGAAACGGTTTGAGACCCCAATCAACGCGGAATTCACTCCATGCCGCTTCCTGCATTCCGGCAACAGGTTCATCGGACCCAGAATGGGTACGGAAAGCAGGGTTGTTCCGGTGAGCTTGGGATCATCGTCGAGACACCCCACAATGGCGTATTCATTGGAAAAGAATTCCCGAAGGATGCTGATCAACACCTTTGCGTGCTGTCGCGCGCCCAGAATGATGAGATTTTTTTTCATTTCCACCTTCGCGGCAAAATTATGGGCTGGTTCTGGAGTCTGTTCAAGACACCTTCGAAGAGGCTGAGCATCCATATTTTCTGGAAAGAGTTTCGATCTGCTGTGCGTGCCGCCCCCATGTGTATTCCTTTGCAGTCTCCCACGCCGCGGCACTCATTCTGGCCCCGAGCTCGGGGTCCTGCAAAATCATATCGGCAAAGCGTGCAAACTCCGCCATATCGCCGCGATATTCCGCGCGTGCATCCCTGCGTGGAAAAAACCCCTGTTTCCCATGTTCAAAAAGTTCTGCAGAGCCAGACCCTTCGGGAATGATAATCGGACATCCACATGCTGCCGCCTCGAGCGATTGCATTCCAAAAGCCTCCTCGTTCGGATGCAAATGCACCTTCGCGCGACTGCAAAGTTCCTGGATCGCCTGCTCGTTCAGGGGGCCGCCAATTTCAATCCGCTGGGACAAGCCTCGTCTTTTTGCTTCATTCAAAAAATCCTCCTTCAACTGCTCCGGATACCAATGGCCGGCAACGTGCAGTTTGGTCGGGGACTTCATCTTTTCCAGCATATCGAGAAACATCATCGGTGTATTGCCAACGTCCCATCGGTCGAACGTCAGCATCATCTCCTCCCGTTCAGGGAATGGGCGAGGTCGGTCCACAGGAAAACAACCCGGCATCACAATTTCCAGGGGCTTGTCAGTGAAGGCGCGCAGGCGTTTGTGATGCAGCGTGCCCGAGGTAATGACGCATGCGCAATGCCTCAGGATCCGGCGGTCAAACCAGCGGGCCAGAGGCTCCAGGACGGGAAGAAAACGGCCCAATGGCTGCCCTCGATAAACCTTGGGCATGATGTACGACGCCGGATCCCAGACAAAAGGCGCGTAGGGAATTCCGCGTTTTTTCCACAGGCGCTCCCCTGTGAATCCGTTGTAAGTCCCATGAACCACAATCATGTCGAACTCATTTTCCTTGATCAATTTTGGAACGATATGGGCCGCAGTGAAATGGTGAAGGGAGAAAAAGGAAAATCCCGGAAAACGGAAATCAAATTTCCGGGCCCACCATGGAAATTCGTCGAAGAGAAAGCGAAATGGCACACCCTCATAGTGAAATTGGTAGGTTGAATCCATCCCCTGCATGATGATCAGTGCCTCGGCTTCATGACCCAGCGCGCGCAGGTTCTTCACCCCCTGGCTGATCGTCTTGGGCGCGCTGCCAGGCGCCATATAGTCGATTAAAATCCCAATTTTCATCCGAAAAACCAGGGAAGATTCCCTATTTAAGGAACTCGATCACCTTGTCACACACATGATCAATCTGGGCTTCCGTCAATTCCGGATACATCGGAAGGGAAAGCGTTTCCGAGGCGCATTTCTCGGATACGGGAAAGCGTCCCTTTTGTTGCTTCAGAAATGCGTATGCGGGTTGAAGATGCACAGGGATGGGATAGTGAATATTTGCGGCAATGCCGGCCGCCACTAGAAATTTAAACAGCTCGTCCCGTCGCGACGTCCGAATGGAATAGAGATGAAAGACATGGCGGCAATCCGCTAATTCGAACGGGGTTTGAACCACAGACTTCAATCGCAGGGTGTAGTGACGGGCGTGCGCCCGTCGGCGTTCCGTCCAATCCTCCAGGTGCCGTAATTTGACACTCAAAATGGCGGCCTGAAGGGTGTCGAGGCGGAACCCGAATCCCACGGAGGCGTGTTCATATTTGGCGCCCCGGGCCCGTCCATGATCCCGTTGTTGAAGCATCGTTTCATAAAGGTTTTTATCGTGGGTGACCACCGCTCCGGCATCTCCGTACGCCCCGAGATTTTTTCCAGGATAGAAACTGAACGCGGCCATGGGTGCGATGGGACTACGTTTTCCCTTCCACTTGGCACCATGCGCCTGAGCGCTATCCTCAAGAACGGGCAGCCGATGCTTTGCTGCGATCCTGAGGAGACGATCCATGTCCACCATCTGGCCGGCAAGATGGACGGGGATGATGGCGCGCGTGCGCGGGGTGATGGCTTTTTCCACCCTATCCAAATCCATGAGTTGGGAGGATTCCTCCACATCCACAAACACGGGAGTGGCACCTGCAAAGGAAATGGCTTCGGCAGTGGCAATAAACGTGTGCGCGACCGTTATTACCTCATCCCCGTTTCCCACCCCAAGCGCCTTCAATGCCAGATAGAGCGCGTCCGTCCCCGAACCCACTCCCACGCAGTAGGGGGCGCCGCAAAAACGAGCGAATTCCGCTTCGAAAGCCTCCAGGCGCGGGCCGAGGATGAATGCGCTCTCGGTTAACACCGAAGCGAGCGCCTGATCGATCTCCTTTTGGATCGAAAGGTACTGGGCCTTGAGGTCGATAAAGGGAATGGTCATCCGTTTCATCAATCAAGCAAAACCCTTCGTCGAGGTCGAATGGTTTTGAAAGCAGGTCACCTTTTTCTGGCCCAGACCTCCACCACCCCTCCCTGGCGTTGAAGAGCGAAAAAGGCACCGATAAAAAGGACGGCGGGCAGGGCAAGGACCACCCACAGCTTGGAGATCCGATTCACCCCGAGCCATGCATAGAGGAGGGATTGTGGACATTCCGATATCGGGCACCGCACCTCGATATTCTCACATCCCACCTTTCGAATGATATCCTCCAGTGCCCTAAGGGAGGGAAGACATTCGTGGTAAGGTGGGTCGAGATGAAACCACCCGGCACGGGCACGTCGCGCCTCCCAGCTGGAGATATTGGGAATCGATATCCCAAGCCATCCCCCTTGTTTGAGCAAACCGACCGCAAGTTGGATGAAGGTTCGGGGATCGGGCGCATGTTCCAGACAATGAAGAGCCGTCACCACATCGAAACTCCCGGGATGAAAAGAATGGTTTTCAAGGGTTCCGCACGTAATCTCGATCCCTTTTCGGGTCCGGGCGATGTCACAAGCTGCCCGGGATGGTTCCAATCCATAGGGCTGATACCCCTGTTTCCCAAGAAACTCCAGCCACCCCGCCGTGCCACAACCGACATCCAAAACCTTCGCACCCGGGGTCCAGGCAGGTGATCGATTTCGTCTCCACCCCTGGGTAAGCCGCGTCCAACACCGTTCAAGTCTGGAAACCAACCCCTGGGTCGGCCTGGTAAAATAAGGGCCGCTGTAAATCTCGGAAGGGGCGGGTGTCCTCCTGGAAAGAAACACGGACTCACAATCGATGCATTCAAAATAGTCAAACATCCGGTCCGCAGCAGCCCGATACCCCCTCACCCGCTCCCAGGATCGAATCCGTGGAGATCCACAAATGCGGCAGGTTTCAGGGTTCGTAGAGCTCATGAGGAGTGAAAGCCTTGAGGATTACACAATCCCCCGTGGATCTTCGAGTCAAACCGTGATTGAACCCATGAACCGTCATGGATACATTCCTCGGGCAACCTCCATGTCGTCCGATCCCCTCCAGATTCTGATCGTTGCGGCCATGCCGTTTTCGACCGAAGGCATTTCCGGGGGTGACAAAATTTTCATGGAACTTGGACGTGCCTGGGCCGCCCGAGGGCTTCCCGTAACCATGTTCGCAAGCGAGGAGTGCGTGATGGCTTGTGATCGCTACGGGGTGAAGGGCGTCCGGTTCGATATGTTTCGTTCCCATGGATGGGCGAAATGGGGCTTTGCAATCTATTCGTTGATCAAACTCATCCGGGTTACCTGGAAGGCGTTTTTTCTACGATTGGATCCTTCCTCCCGCTGGGCCATTTTCAGCGCCAGCGATCACCTCCCCGACGTCATTCCCGCAGCCATCCTCCGCATGCGCTACCCTGCATCGCGGTGGCTTGCAGCCTTCTATTTTTTTGCTCCAACTCCCTGGTATTCCAAAAGGGACGTGGAATATCGAGGCGGACGCCAGCCCCCGTCGTTTCGGTCCATTCTCTATTTTTTGTTTCAGCAACTCATCGCCTATCCATGGATCAAGCACCGCGCCGACGGAGTCCTTGTGTGCAATCCGCTCGACATCGACCGGATGAAGGAGGATGGCATATCCGAATCGAAAATCCTGCCCATCTACGGGGGAGTCGATCTTGCCGAAGCGAAGCGAGTGCCCGTTCCGGCTCAACTGAAGTATGATGCCTGCTTCGTCGGACGTTTCCACATTCAAAAGGGTCCGCTTGCATTGATCGATATCTGGAGTCGCGTTGTTCAGAAAAAACCCGACGCCCGCCTTGCTGTGATCGGTTCCGGACCACTCGAAGCGGAAATGCGGGAAAGAATCCGAACCCTACGCCTGGAATCCCACATCACCCTCCTCGGTTATGTGGACGGAGAGGCCAAATACCATGTGCTCAAGCAGAGTCGCCTTTTTCTTCACACCCCAACGATGGATACCGGGGGAATGGCCGCCGCGGAAGCGATGGCGGCAGGACTTCCCGTCCTTGGGTTCGATCTTCCAGGCTACCGTCACTGCTATCCCCGGGGCATGAGAAAAATTCCCCTGAATGACCTCGATGCTTTCGCAGAAGAAATCCTCAAATTGCTTTCTGACGCCAAAGCTTATAATCAACTTCGCGATGAGGCTGTCGAATTCGCCGAATGCTGGGATTGGAACCAAAAGGCCTCCGATGTGAAACATCTTTTCGATACTCTGCTCTCATGAAACTCATCCCCAACCGGCAGTCCATCGTGAATTTCTGTCGCAATAAACACGTGCTCGATTTTGGCTGCAGTGGAGATACGGAAACCGGACTGGAGATCACATCCCGAATTTCAAAAGTTGCTTCCTCGTACCATGGATTTGACGTCGATCTCCAAGCGGTGAAACGACTTCAACAAGCAGGGATTCCCGTGAGCGTGTTCAACCTCGACGCCCCCATCCATGAACCTCTGAATTCACTCGTCCGGGAGGAACAAAAAGACATGCTAATTCTGATGAGCGAGGTCATCGAGCACCTTCCCAATCCGGGCAAGACCCTCTCGTGGTTGCGTGACTGGTGTGTGAACATGAAATTTCAGAATCCCCGGCTCCTCGTGGGTACACCCAATGTCTATTCCACGTTGTTAACCCTGAAATTCTGGCTGACCGGAAACGACGACGATTCGGACCATCACTTTCTCAGATTCAGTCCCAAGAATTTGAACGCTCTACTGCGACACACAGGATGGGAACCGGTGGATGCCTGGTTTTACTATCCGGACACCCCGGGGATTCCTTATCGATGGTTGAGAGTCCTTCTGCCCCACATTCTCCGCAGGGGGTCGCCTGGTTTTATAATGTTGAATGAGCTGTCCTCCCCGTCCGCTCCTTGAGATTTCATGCTCTTTCATTCCCATCCATTCCTGGTTTTCTTTACGATCGTTTTCTCGATCTATTGGAGCCTGAAACACGCGGGCGCACGCAAACTCATCCTGCTCCTGGCCAGCTATGTGTTCTACATGGCGTGGGATCCTCGTTTCGGTTTGCTCCTCCTTGGATCCACTCTGATCGACTATCTGATCGGCCTTGGGCTCCAAGCGCGACGCCGTGCCCGGGAACGTAAATTCCTCATCGTTTTGAGCATCGTAAGCAATCTAACCATTCTTGGATTTTTTAAATATTTTAATTTTTTCCAGGAATCTCTGACCCAACTCCTGGGTTTTCAATGGAAACACCTCCCCATTATTCTTCCGGTCGGCATTTCATTTTTCACGTTTCAAGCTCTCAGCTACACCATAGATGTCTATCGGCGGCGCCTGCCAGCGGAACGCCAATTCACAGAGTTTGCCCTTTATATCGCGTTATTTCCGCACCTTGTCGCCGGTCCGATCGTCCGCGCGGTGGACTTTCTTCCCCAACTGAAATTTCCAAAATACTGGTGCTGGGATCGTCTCCACGAGGGGCTATTGTTGTTTCTTTTCGGACTCGCCAAAAAATTGGCTGTCGCCGACAACTTGGCTTTGGTTGCCAATGACGTGTTCGCGATGCCCGAAGCCTATTCGTCCCTGGGTTGTTATTTGGGAACACTCTGTTTTGCCGGACAAATTTATTGCGATTTTTCCGGTTATTCAGACATGGCGCGGGGACTCGCCCTCTGTTTCGGGTACAGGCTGATGGATAATTTCAACATGCCGTACGTTTCAACCAACCCATCCGACTTTTGGAAACGTTGGAATATCAGCCTTTCTTCGTGGCTGAAGAATTACCTCTATATTCCCCTTGGAGGAAACCGGGGATCCCGCTTTCAAACACTTCGAAATTTACTTATCACCATGACCCTGGGAGGACTTTGGCATGGTGCGAACTGGACCTTTGTTCTCTGGGGTGTTTTTCATGGTTTTTACCTTATTCTCTACCATGCATGGCGAAGTCCTTGGTCGCGATTGGAAACCTTCCCGGTTACCCGCCTGATTTTGTGGTTGTTGAACTTTCACTTCATTTTACTTGGCTGGATCCTGTTTCGTTCCGCCAATCTTGATGTGGCGTTTACCATCCTCTCCAAACTCATGAGTTTTGATTCCCTTGGATCCACACCTTTTTCAAACGGGCTTTTTTTCCTTCTTCTGCTTCTGTTGATCTGCCATGGGATCGGCGCGAAAATGGGATTTGATCCGCTTTGGAAGGCTTGGGAGAAACGAACCCCCGCCCCTATCATGGGCATTGTCTATGCGGCCGCGGTGGTGGTGGTCCTCCTCCTGGCCCCCGAAGATCTTCTCCCCTTCATCTACTTTCAATTTTAGGAACGATACCCATGGACGGTTATATTTTCCGGTACAACGTCGACGGGAATTCCCATCAACTGACCATCCAGTTTGTTCGAAAGGTGATCTTTCCTGCAAAAGCAAACTGCGCGAAGAATGAGATCGTCGTCTACAGCGAAGACCATCCCCCAATGAAGCGGGTTCTGGAAGAGGCCCAGGAAAAATTTTGTCCCAAACCTAAAAATCGAACCACCCTCCTTGTTTTTCTTTGTTCCATTCTGGCGTGTGAATTGGGGATCACCTTGCTTATGGGAATTCACGGGGTCTATCTGCCAGACTTTCACAAAAGGGACGGCGGTGAATTTATTTCTCACCCCTTCCTGGGTTATATCCAGAATCCAAAAGTTAAGGGGATAAATCGTTTGGGCTTATTCAATGCCGAAATTTCCCCTCATAAAGCGCCCCATGTTATCCGAATCGCCATTATTGGGGACTCCATTATCCGGACCCCGGTGGGATCCTCAACCATTCCCCTGCGGGTGGAACGTCTTCTGCAAAAAAATCATCCCCATCAAAGGTTTGAAGTCATCAATGCGGGCGTCCGGGCTTATTCCTCGTTGCAAATGAATCGCCTTTTATCATCCGTCCTTGTCCCCCTGGAATTGGACGCGGTGGTGGTGGTTCCAGGTTGGAATGATATCAGGCTTGGAATGAACCCCTCTTGGTATCCGGAAATGTGCCTGAAGGAATTCGCCAACGCTAGGAACAACAAAGGGGGTTCGGGACGCTTTTTCTTTGTTACCGCAATCAGTCTGGCAACCGATGTTTTCCGCACACCCGTGATGCCGGAATCCGCTGCACCGCCCCCACCCACCCACCCCCCCTCCGGGTCCAAACTTCAATCGAAGCAAAAACTCCATTGTCTGAAACCGGCTTGTCATTTCTTTGAGGAGAATCTTGAAAACATGGCCCGGGTCTCCAAGGAAAATCACATCCCGATGATCCTTTCCTGCATACCCACCCGGTTGAGCCTCACAGAGAAGACGGTTCCCGCCGATTTCCTCCCCCCATTTGGAAGTGCCCCCGAAGACACCGTTCCGTTTGAAGAAGCGATTCAACGTGTATGTGCCCGGACGGGCACCTTCTATCTCCATACCAATTTTCCAATCTGGGAATCCAAAGACGTTGCACTTTTTAAGGATTTTTGCCATCCAACGTCCGAGGGAGCAGATCAAATGGCGCAACACTTGGTTGACGCCCTTTCCCAGGTTCTTTCCCTCCCCAAACAGGCCATTCCTTAGGGAACCTTCGCCTTCACTTCAAAAATGGCGAAATTGGGAGGACGTTGATCGTAGGAATAAACCATCACCGGCTCAAGGCCTGGATGAGCGGCGAGAAATGGCCTCGGATCATTCACCTGCGTTCGTCCGTCGGGTCCAAAAAACGGATAGGCCGAAAAGGCATAAATAATCCGTTTGTAATTCTGGAATACCGTTTTTTCCCATCGTTCGACCTCCTCCGGTGTCGACTGGGGAGAAAAATAGTTGCTCAAGTAAATAAAACGGTACTGTTCGTCGAACGCGTTGAAGAAAAAAATCATATGCTGGAAAACAATGGGCTCATCCAGGGCAAGCAGGGTTTCGGATGGAGGACAGTTTTTTTTCAGCCATGTGACAAATTCCTGCTGGCCCCGTCCACGATCGAGTTCAAAATCGACCGCTTTGTGCTGACGGTATTCCCCATAGAATTGGTGATGGGTCAACCAAGTCGCATGGGCAAGTCCCAGGAAAGTGAACACCCCAAATATCTGACGGGCTATGGGCCACTTGAAGCTGGAAACCACAGCGAAGAGATCCACCATGCCCCGTGCCGCAACCATCGCCATGGCAGGAAGAAGAAGCAGGGAATAACGGTGGGTGAACAGCGAGATTGTGGTTAGAAATCCAAAAACGGATATCAACCAGATCCACAAGCACTGATCTGCAACCGATTTGCGACGAAGGGAGAAATAGAGCCCGACTACGAACAAAAAATTGAAGATGTACGGAATGACCGGTTTTCCCTCCAGGCATTTGTTCTTGTGATCAAATGTCGTTGAATCAATCACAAGACATTTCAGGGCATAGCCCACCTTTTCAAAAACAGAAGGGTTGTGTCCCGGAGATCCACCCTGCGTAAACCGGTTGAACATATTGTCGAACATAGCCAGATGGACATCCATGAAACCGCATCGATAAAAAAGCATGTAGACCCAGGTGATGCCCAACACGGCGAGAATGGCGGAACCTGCAACCCACACTCCATTCTGAAGCAGTTTGAATGGCTCTCGAAAGTGAAACCAAAAAAGGGCCAATCCCCCAATCAATGCACCCGGAACCACCGTGATCCACCCGGTCATATACATCATCCCAATCGCAACTCCCCCAACTAGGAGTAGATGGCGTTCGTTCTTCAATCGATATTGGTAAAGAGCCGCCACCAACAGCAAAACCAAGATCACCGAGGGCATCCAGGATGCGTGACCCGCCTGAACATGGATCATCCAACTCAACGTGATCAATAACAAGAACGGGGCAAGCACCCCCTCAAACCAGCCAAACATGGAACGTGCAAGCCAGCCCGTGATTACCAGCGCGAGGAACGAAAAAAAAGTGGAGTAGATGATTACCGTTTGAGGTCCCACACCAAGGGCCTTGACGAAAGGGAGGTAGAGAAAGCTCGGGAGAGGTTGGTTGTAGGCGAAAAATTCAAAACGAAACCGATGTCGCGGATAAGCGTGCGCGTGATGGTCATCCTGCTCCTTGACGTTGTCGAAGGTAGGGTCCTTTGAAAAATATTCCGAGGGCGACACCCCGCGAGCACGGGCCATTTCCAAAAAACCAACCGCGACGGGTGCATCCCAGGATTCCCCATCCCCATCGGTGTGTATGAGCGTACGGATTTGGGCCAGATAGATCCAATAGAAGACCCCGAGAACCAGCAGCAAACCCCCAATGATTGAGGCGGTCCTTGAGGTAGTCATGGCAATCCCAGCAGGGGTATCACAGCGGGGCGGCCTCATCAAGGTGGGAGTTGCCGGATTCTCCTCATCCTTCCTTGAAGCCAGGTCGAGACCCGGATAGTTTCCAAAGATGCCAGGTCGAAAAATTTTTGGATTTGCCGTCTTCGCTATGGTTGTTTTGACATGCCTTTTCTGGCACGGCAAAGATTTTGCTTTTGTCTCCATGGATGCCACGCCTGCGTGGGCCAAGAGTATGCACTCTGCCGCTTTGGGTTCGCAATTGGATGTCTGGGCACCCGACACATGGCTTGGCACCCGCTACGGCTCCATTTCCCCGGAGCCAAATTGGTTGATATTTCGATTCACCGATTTTCCCACATCGATCACTTCCCTCTTCGCCTTCAATCTTTTGTTAGGAGGCATCGGTATGTATCTTCTGCTCCGAACTCTCGGGTTGGGTACCTGGCCCAGATATTTCGGTGCCTTTGCGTACCTTCTCACCAACGGCGTGGTGACCCTCATTTATCCGGGTCACGTCAACAAGGTGATGACTTTTGCCTGGGTACCTTTTTCTCTCGCCGTATTTCTCGCAGGCATGGATCGTCGCAGTCTGATCCTTTTTTCCTTTTCAGGTGGTTTTCTTGGCTTGAGTCTTCTCGCAGGGGAAGTGCAGGTGCCCTATTATCTCGGGTTCTGGTACGGCATCTGGATTTGCATTTCCTGCATCACCCAGAAAAAAACCGCGGAATCTCTGAACAACAGAGTGCTCTTTCACACCGCGGCTCTCACCGTTGTTGGTGTTTCCGCCCTGCTCGTGGGTGGCTCAACGGTGATCCATTCGCTTCGTTATCTGGCGGGAAACGCTCCCATCGCAGGGGGCGCATCCTCCTCCCAGAACTGGCAGTTCGCCACGCAATTTTATTTTCCTCCCCAAGAGGTGCTGAGTTTTATCACAACCATTCAATTTTTCGGAGGTCCCCAGGCTTACTGGGGACACTGTGGGGACCCGACCCCAATACGCCTCTCCGACGAATATATGGGCCTGCTTCCGTTTGCCCTGGCCATATTGGGAGGCTGGATTTGCTGGAAAAAATCCCGCAACGGGCGATTTTTTGTAATCATGGGCCTGGGATCCCTTCTGGCCAGCTTTGGTCGAAGCGGTCTCGTCTATGGGATCCTTTATCAACTACCCTTGATGAAGTCGCAACGGAATCCTCATCGCTGGAGTTATTTTGTGGCCATAGCCGCATGTGTTCTCGCTGCCCACGGCCTCCAATGGCTTATTGAAAAACTTTCCAAACCCGTTTCAAAAAATGAAAAAGCCGGTTCGCCCTGGAGAAAATGGTCTTATGGGCTTTGGATTTTCACGGGTGTCGGAGCGGTGCTTTATCTCACCGCAAGCGGACTTCAGCCTGGCCCCGAAAGCGTGGCAAAATGGTACTATGGAGATGCGGCGATGACTTCCAACGGGGCTGCCTTGTTTTTGGAACGCACCAGGATGATGCTCGAAGCCTTGATTCGGACGGGTTTATTTCTCGTCCTCTCCTCCCTGACCCTTTGGCTCGCGTTGGTTATTCATTTGAACGAGCGGCTGGCGCCCTATCGACGGATTGCCTGGATTCCGATGATCCTCACATTAGTCCTCGATCTCAGTGGCAATGCGAAACGATACCTTTACACCTATGACTGGAAAGCCCGGTATTTACACAACGATCTAGCCAATTTTTTCAAACAAGATCCCGATCTTTTTCGCATCAAAGTGCTGGGAACCCAGCAATCCCCTATCCTGAACGACCTGGTAACCAACATTCTTCCATTCCACAGGCTTCAGGTCGTGGATCCACCTGCCTCCTCCCGCTTGCCGACTGACTACGGAGCACTGTTTGATCACCTTCAGAACCACTACACCCGTACCGACCGTTATTTCGATTTTTTTAATGTGAAGTATATCCTCGCGCCGGGACCCTTCGCGGATGCCAATATTC
Source organism: uncultured Verrucomicrobiota bacterium (assembly GCA_964475835.1). Taxonomy (GTDB): domain Bacteria; phylum Verrucomicrobiota; class Verrucomicrobiia; order JABWAM01; family JABWAM01; genus JABDCI01. The sequence continues at coordinate 12,854 of CAYYYL010000001.1, forward strand.
AACTCCAGTCGATTGGGGAATGGAACGGCCTTCACCTCTACAAACGGGAACATTTTCTTCCACGAGCATGGCTGGTCTCGCACGCACTTGTAGTGAAAGACGGACCGGAGGAGATTCTGACTGAGACTTTCCATCCATCCCGAAATTTTCGGGACCTCGTGGTTCTTGAATCCTCACCCCAACAAACCTCCTTGATGGCACCTTCCGATGGTAAAATTCCAACCCCCCCCGAGGGTGTTGGCAACGCGAATATCACCCGTTATGAGGATAATTTTGTGGAATTGGTCGCCTCGACCGACAGACCGGCCATGCTCGTAGTCGGGGAAAAGTGGGATGCCGATTGGAAAGCGTGGTTGGATGGGAAAGCCGTCCCCATCTTGAAGGCGAATTTCCTGATGCGCGCAATCGAGCTTTCCCCGGGGACCCATTCGGTAGTCATGAAGTACCGTCCATCCAATATTGGTTTTTGGATTTCCCTGTGTTCACTTGCCGCGATGGCGGCGGGCGGTTTTATCTGGTGGACCGGCATTGGAAAATCCAGAGGCCGATCCTGTGCCCGCGGATGAAATCCTCCTTTTATCGCAGCAGCCTCGTGTTGTTTCTCTGCACGAACTTGGCCGCGGTTCTCAGCTACTTATTCCAGGCCATGATGTCCCGGCATCTGAACACCGCGGATTTCGGTCTCATGAATGCGCTGTTCAGTCTTCTCGGTTTTCTTTCCATTCCCCTTAATGTCTGCTCTACCACCTGGACAAGGCAATGGTCCGAACTCGTCCTCTCGGGCCGTTCACGCGAGGTGCAGCACCTTTGGTGGTCCTTGATCACGGGAGCCACCGCAGCCTGCTTGGTTCTTGCCTGCCTCACCCTCAACCTTTCGCCCATGATTGCATGGTGGCTGAAGACGGAGAATATCGTGGCCATTCAGACCACCATTTTATGTGGCACATGGACCATCGTTTTCGGACTCTGCGTTCCCCTGGTCACAGCTCATCAATGGTTTGGCCTGCTCTCTGCAGGATCGCTTGGAGGAGCTTTATTGCGCATTGGAATTGCTGCCCTTGGAATCTATTTTGGAACCCAGCTTAGTGGAGCCATTCTGGCAACAAGCCTGTCGAGCGGAGTTCTCTTTCTATTCATCCTTTTCCGTGTTCGTTGGCCGAGATGGAGGGACCTCGCTTTTCACCAACTCGCGTTGCCTTTGAAGGAGTGGATGGGACCGATGATGGCAAGCATCGCCAACTTTTGCATACTCGGAGCAGACGTGCTCGTGGTGCGCCGATTTCACGACCCGCACGAGGCTGGGGTCTTCGCGCAGGTGATGGTGCTGGGGAAAACCCTGTTTTATGTCATCGCCCCCCTTTCGATGGTTGTGTTGCCAAAAACAGCCCGTTCCTTTGGAGTCCATCCTTCACAGGAAACGCGGGTGGTTCGACGCGCCCTGCTCATGGGGGCCATCATCCTGATGGTGGGAGCTGGTGGGGTTTCTTTTTTCGCGCCTCTGGCCCTTCAATGGCTGACTGGATCGGTACCAGTCGAGACACTATTCCATCTTCACACCGCCATCTGGTGTCTGATCCCCCTTTCCCTCTGCCAATTAGTTATTCCCGCGTTTCTTGGCCGACGTCAGGAACGACTTCTGTTCCAGTTTATGTTGCTTTGCATGATGCTCCCTTTGGGGCTGATGGTTTTCCATACCCGGTTGCAACACGCGTTTCTTGTCGAGGGAGGAACAGGTCTTTTGCTTCTTTTGTTTTTGCTGTTGAACCAAAAAACCCTGCTTGCCCCGCCCAAAAAATGATTCATCCATTCTCCAGTTGCGACTGGACGCCCTTTTTGCTGTCATCACCTGCGCTTCGGCTATGAGTTTTATCGAGTCCATTTTCGAAAAAGTCCGCCGGCATCCCAAGCGCATCGTTTTTCCCGAAGCACTGGACGATCGTGTTCTCACCGCAGCCGTGCAGTACGTTGCTGCAGGACTTGGGACGGCGATCCTCCTCGGCCCTAAATCCGCCGTTCAAAAACGCGCTTCCGCCCTTCGTCTCGAACTCGGACACGTCAACATCATCGATCCCCAAAAGGCGGATGACCTTGAGCACTTCGCCGAGGTGTTTGCCTCCGTGCGCAAGGACAAGGGACTACGCAAAGACGAAGCGATCAAGGCGGTCAAACAGCCGATCTATTTTGCAACCATGATGCTCCATGAGACGAGTGCCGATGGATTGATTGCAGGAGCCGGCACCACCGCCGCCGCGATCCTGCGTCCCTTATTTCAGTCGATTCGTCTGGAACCCGGGGTCCGGGCTGCTTCGAGTTGCAGTGTGATGCAGATGCCCAGTCCGACTTATGGTGAAAAGGGAGTTCTTTTTTTTGCGGATTGCAGTGTCATCCCTGATCCCACAGCTGATCAGCTTGCGGATATCGCGGTGATGTCGGCCAAGCTTGCACGACAGTTGCATGGGATCAAACCCAGGGTGGCTTTTCTTTCCTTTTCCACAAAAGGGAGCGCACATCATCCCGCCATTGAAAAAGCACTGGCAGCTGTCGCCTTGGCGCGTCAAAAGGCGGTGGACAAGCAAATCGAGGCGGAATTCGATGGAGAGCTTCAGGCCGATGCAGCCCTGGTGAAAGAGATCGCGGAGCAAAAGGCAGCGCATAGCAGTGTGGCCGGAAAGGCAAATGTGCTCATCTTCCCGGATCTGAACTGTGCGAACATCTGCTCCAAGCTTGTCCAGCGTCTTGGCCAAGCCACTCTTTTTGGTCCCATCTTGAATGGCCTGAGCAAACCCGCCAGCGATCTTTCTCGGAGTTGCTCGGTACAGGAAATTCTCGGGTCCGCGGCCATTGTGGCGCTTCAGGCTGTGGAATACCGAAAACTTTATCCGGACGAAGCCCGTAGTGGCGCCGGCCGATTCAAATATTGAAAGCAACGCGGATCGTGGATCCGCCCTTCTTATCATGGGGTTCCAACCCGAAAACTGCGTCACACCACGCATTTTTGTCGCAGCCACTCGCATGAACGATGGGAAAACCACCGTCAGCCTTGGGCTTATTTCAGCCCTCAAGGAGCGGGATCTTCGAATCGGATTCATCAAACCTGTCGGACAACGGTTTGTTGAGGTCGATGGACATAAGATCGATGAAGATTCCGTCCTGATTAACGAGGTGTTTGGAGGAACCGATCCCATCGCAGAAATGAGCCCCGTCGCCGTGGAACCCGAGTTCACTCGCAAATATCTTTTGGGGGGAAACCATGAAGCGATGGTCCGGCGTGTATTAAAAGCGTTCGACCGTGTGGCTTGGGAAAAGGAATTCGTTGTCATTGAGGGCACCGGCCACGCAGGGGTGGGATCTGTCTTTGATCTTTCAAACGCTAAAGTCGCAAAGATTCTTGGGGCAAAAGTGATCCTTGTGACCCAGGGCGGGATCGGTCGTCCCATCGATGAAGTGGCGCTTAATAAAGCGGTGTTTGATCAGTTGGGGGTTCCCCTTTTGGGAGTGGTGGTGAATAAAGTCATGCCCGAGAAGCTTGCACAGGTGACGGATTTCGCCCGCAAAGGGTTGAAACGCATCGGGGTGGACCTGCTCGGTGTCATCCCCCGCCTCATCGAATTGGAAAATCCCACACTCCTTCAAATTTGTGAACAGCTTGAAGCTAGGTTTATTCATGGGGCGGCGAGCGGAAACCACCGCGTGGGGCGAGTCATTGTTGGCGCGATGAGCTCACGCAATGCCATCGATCATTTTTTACCAGGAACCCTTGTGATCACCCCCGGCGACCGGGAGGATCTGGTGCTCGCGGCGATGAGTTCCTCTGCTTTGGGAACACGTGAAGAGGGGCTTGCAGGAATCATTTTATCCGACGATATCCTTCCCCATCGCAATGTGATGGAAATCATCCGGCAATCCCGCATGCCCGTTCTGGCTTCGCATCTGGACAGCTATGCGGTCGCCTCCAAAATTCACGACTTGACCGTGAAAACACGTGCAAGCGATGCGGATAAAGTGACAAAAATTCGGTCCCTTATCCGGTCGAATTTAGACATCGACAAAATCCTCAGGATGGCGGAATGGGCTGGGGAGCCTGTGATTCCCACGGTGTCGGCCTAGCGCGTTGTTGAGTCTGTGGTCACAGACGAACCAGCCTACGATATCCTGATTTTCAGCAATTCGTCAGCTCACGCGCAGGGGCATGATGACGTAAAGGAACGGACCGCTGATTTTCAAAACCCCCGGACTCAATTCATCTGTAAGCTCGATAAAGATCTCGTCATTCTCCAGATTTCTTAAGGGATCCATCAGAAAGTCCGGGTTGAACCCGATCGTCATCTCAGGCCCCTTGTAATTGATGGCGAGACTTTCACGGGATTCTCCCACATCCGGGGAATTGGCGGTGATGCTGAGATTGTTTTTCCCAAAGTGAAGCTTTACGGCATGGTTCTTCTCGTTCACGAGAAGTGAGGCTCGACGCAAAGCCAGATGGAAGGTTTCACGTTCCAGGGAGATGCGTTCCTTGGCTTCGGGGGGAATCACCTGCCGATAGTTGGGATAGTTTCCTTCGACCAGTTTGCTGACAAGCTGGGTCCCATCCATTTCGAAGGAAATTTGGTTTTCGTTGAACGTGATGCTTACCGTCCCCTTGTCCTTCATGAGTCGCAGGACTTCGGTGACTGTTTTGCAAGGCACCAGCAATTCGCCAGTAATGCCCTTGGGAAGGTCGAGATCATACTCGACAAGGGCAAGACGGCGGCCGTCGGTTGCAACGACGCCCAGCTTATCCTGCTTCAAACTGAGAAGAACTGCATTCAACACATAGCGTGTCTCATCCGTGGACATGGCATACGCTGTTTTCTTAAGAGCATCGCGCAAAATTTTCTGATCTACGGTGAACGCCTTCGCGCCCGCGAGCTTCGGCAATTGGGGAAATTCCGATTCAGGAAGGCCCACGATTTTAAAATGAGATCCCCCACATTGGATGGTTGCAATGTTCTTGTCATCCACTTCCACTTCCACTTCGCTGTGTGCAAGTTCGCGGATGATAGTAAAAAGACGCCTTGCAGGAAGAGTGGTGGCTCCTTCACGAATCACTTCTGCTTCAATCACACAGGAAACCCCGACATCCAGATCCGTGGTTGTGAGACGGATGCCCTCCTTGCCGGCGCGAATGAGAACATTCGATAATATCGGGAGCGTGCTCCGGGAACTCACCACGTTCTGCACTTGTTGCAGACCGTCGAGAAATTTTTCTTTTGAGAAACGTAATTTCATGCAGGACTCCTGCGTGTGCGTTCTGAAGTTATTCAGGTGCCTTCTTAATTAAGAGATATTCTTTATGAATTCATCATCATAGTAAGCTGTGTGAATAATGTAAATAGCATTCAAAAGCTTCTTTGGCTGTGGGGTTTGCGTGATGAATTTTGAGGTGAATAAAATTGGAATGTATCCCTTTAAACATGGATTTCATTCACATTCCTTTTCAAAACCGAGTTATTCCCAAATTGCTCATACCAGAAACACATCTGAATTTTTGGATGCCCGGTTTTTTATGGAACCAAAAACAGGAGATCCATTGTTGGGAAGATGATTATTTTTAAATCGTCGCGCTGAAAGTGATTCAAGTTGTTGAAAAAGAATGAGTTAGTCCAATAAAGGAGGCAGAGACGTCCAGATAATGGCTGAAATCAGGAACTTATTCACGTCTAAAAAATGGGACGAGCCCTGGAAATATAAGGTGACATTGTTGGCACACAAGCGTGACAAAGCAAAACAAGTAAAACATTTTTGTAAATGTAAAATAATTGTTACCTTCCACAACGCTTTGATTCTGAGTTCACTAGAACGAAATTGTTTTGTGTCAATCGATCTGTTTCAATTTTGACTGGATTTGAAAATGCTGAGAAGATGAGTTTTTCTTGATGGGAAAAGGAGGGAAAAGGGTGAGGTGCAAAATTTGCAAGTTGGTTTTACACAACTTATTCACAAGGGCATTAAGCTGGGGTTTTCGGGACAGATGTCCATTGGAGGATTGTCTCAAATACTTCGCGCACAGAGAGTTGGTGAAGGCAATCCTGGTGCTTTAACGGACATCGGCGTTCGAAACAAGGCTGGCAATCGAGGTTGGCCGATAGGGCTTTATGTTTGAGTCCAAGGGGACCTGAACGTCGCCAGGAGGTGGATCCGAAGAGCATCAGGATTTGAGGAATGCCGACGGCGTTGGCCAAGTGGACAGGACCGGTATCCGGTCCGACCACCACGCGGCAGCGGCGGAAAATTTCGGGGAGAATGGCAATGGAGGTTTTCCCCACCAGATCCATTACGGATGGTGGGGGAGTGTTCAACAGGTTGGGGACTTGGGACACCTCGGCGGAGGATCCGATGCGAAGAACCCGGTGGTGCTTCGAGAGTTTTTCCAGGAACTCCTTCCAGGACGACTCGGGCCAGTTTTTGCTGGGCCAGGCGCTCCAGGGGCAAAGAGCGATCCATTGGGGGCGTCGTTCTGTGGAACCCAAAAGGGCATCCACATGGGTCACCGTGTCCCGGGAACTTGGGGGAAGGAGATATTTGGGATGAGTGGTGTTTGCCCCCAAAGCTTTTGCAGGTTCAAGGTAGCGCTGAACCAAGGGAAATGACGGGTCGAACATGGGACGATCGCTCACGAACTCGTTGAGAAAGAGATGCGCAAATTCACGGGTTCGATTGTGTCCAATTCTACGTGGAGCGTGGCTCAGCCAGGTCCACAAGCCACTCTTAAACAAACCCTGGAGGTCAATGGCTGCGTCGAAATGTTCGCCCCGAAGTTCTCCCAGCACTTTTTTAAAATTGGCAAATCCCTCCCCAAAAGAAATTCCGGAAATCACCCGACCCGTGGTGCGCCATTTTCGTTTCACCACAAAAAGCCGGTGCAGGCAGGGATGTCCCTCCAGAATGGGGGCACTGGTCTCCTCCACCAGCCAGGAAATCTGCCAGTCCGGAAAACTCTCCTTAAGGGCCACCAGACAGGGGATGCCCTGCACCACGTCCCCGATGGAAGATAACCGGACAATAAGAACCTTCATTCGAAAGGGGGGGGGAATCGTCTTTTATTCGTGGCGTTGCCAAGCTGGCTTGTGATTGAAGACGAACCGGTAGTAATCCTTGTGTCGAAGATTCTTGGCAGCCGCCTCGTCCAGCACCGCTACGGTCCGGGGATGCATTTGGAGCATCGACGCGGGTAACATCGCACTGACAGGCCCTTCGACCATGCGCTCTACCGCGGGGGCTTTGGAATCACCGAAGGCAAGGAGCAGGCATTCGCGTGCCTCCATGATGGTTCCCACCCCCATGGTGATGACGTACCGGGGAACCGTCTGCCCCGCCCCAAAAAACGATTTGTTGAACCGCATGGTCTTGTCGGTCAGCGTTTTCAAACGGGTGCGTGATGCGAGCGAAGAGGAGGGTTCGTTGAATCCAATGTGCCCATCCGCCCCGATGCCCAGAAGTTGCAAGTCCACCCCCCCCGCGTCTCGAATGGCTTTTTCATAAGCACGGCAGGTTTCCGGAACATCCGTTGCCATGCCGTCCGGCACATGCACGTTGGATGGATCAAGATCCACGTGATCAAACAGGTGCTGTCGCATGAAGGCGTGATAAGAGGCCGGATTTGAGGGGGGCAGCCCGATGTATTCATCGAGATTGAAGGTGACCACCTGTTTGAAACTCAAGCCTTCCTGGCGATGCAGGCGTACGAGCTCTGCGTAGAGGGCAATGGGCGTGTTTCCTGTGGGCAGCCCAAGAACCGCGGTGGGTTTCGAACGAATCAGGTGGGCGACACGGCGCGCGCCAAATTCGCAGACCTGCTTTGCCGCTGGTTGAATGATCACTTCCATGGTTTAACTTGGGGTGTGGCGGGCGATGCGGGAGGTCACATCCGATTCGAATCGGCGGACGAAGGCGCTCACATAATCGGAAAGGTTCAACCGGGAGTCTCGAACCAAAGGCGTCAGGTCCATCGCGTACTCCATCGCACTGCAACGATCTGTTTCATGAGAGGCAAAATAGGTCGCATTCGCACGTTTGCGTCCAAGGGTGGCTTCGTCGTAATGTTTGCCCCGGATTTGGGACGAATAAACCGACATGAGGGAACGCATGAAGTCCTCATGACCACTGACATCGAACACCACTTTGTCCTCGTCCTGCATCCAGTCCAGCCCCCGCCAGACTTCACAGCCGTAAAACGCCTTGGGGCGCTGCTCTATGGGAAGTCTGCGAATCGCATTCACCACCGCCACACACAACGCCACATGGGTTTCGTGTTTATCGGCGGGGTTATGTGTGAACACCTTTTCCGGTGAGGCATGACGAAACACCTCCTGCAGATCCAGAGAGAGGTTGGAATATCCGGGGCGTTTCACATCCGAGCTCTGATGGGCAAGATGCACCACAGCGCTGTATTCCCCGCGTTTCGCTGCATCCTGCTGTTCCTTCCGTCTCAACCGGCAGACCTCCTCGGTTGAAAGAGTCGCCGATTCCCTGTCGCGCGCGAACCCGCCGCCATCGGTGATCATCACACCTGTAAACCATGCATCGCTGCGCCCACGGCAGTCGAGAATGGGTTTCCATGCCATGAATTCGAGGTCATCGGGATGCGCGCCGATCCCCAGATGCGTGGTGCGTTTCAGCGCCTCCACTGCGGAGACGCCATCGGGAACAAACACTTCGGCACTGGTTTGGCTCCATTTCATCGGGAGGACCGTGCTTGTTTCAACAAGGTCTTGAGATTCCATCGATTTTTTTCAAGCAGGCGCTGGGCCTCCTCCAGGGAAATGTGTCGGATGGCGGAATAGATCCGCGCCGCGCGATCATGCAGCTTTTCACACGTCGGCTCGAGATCGATCATCAAGTTGCTGTACACCTTCCCCAGGCGGATCATGGCGATGGTGGTGAACATGTTGAGAATGAGTTTCGTGGCGGTGCCCGCCTTCAATCGTGTCGACCCTGCCAGAATCTCCGGCCCCGTGGCAATCGCAAGCCGGATAAAAGAGTGACCCGGAAGACGGAAGGATGCCGACGGGTTAAATGTCAGAAACACCGTTTTAGCCCCGCGTGCGTGGGCCTCCCGCAATGCCCCCAGAACAAAAGGAGTGGATCCACTCGCTGCGATACCCACCACCACATCCCGCCGGGTGATCCCGTGATCGCGGATTGATTGACGGCCCGCATCGGGTTGATCCTCTGCGGATTCCACCGAGCGATGCAGCGCTTCCACCCCGCCGGCGATGATTCCCTGCACCTGTTCCGGGTCCGATCCGAATGTGGGGGGGCATTCTGCGGCATCCAGCACGCCGAGCCGTCCGCTTGTGCCCGCGCCCACATAAAAAAGGCGCCCCCCCCGCTTAAGGGAATGGACAATCCATTCCACCACTTTTGTCACATCCCGGATATGCGGGCGCAGCGCCGGAATGATGCGGGATTCCTCATCCAGCATGGTCTCCACCAGCCGTGGAATACTCCGGCGGTGCAGATCCATCGTGCGGGGATTTCGCTGTTCCGTCAGGGCCCGTGCCAGCCCACGATCCATCGGCACGGGATCCGACATTTCCACGGAGGCGATGAAGGGGCTCTTCCTTTGAGAATCACGGGCAAGCAGCGCCGCACCCAGGGCTCCCTCGGCGGTGCTGACAAACACCTGGGCGCTCCGGACCTTGCGTTGAATGGCGCGGCGAAGCGCCACCGCGAAGCGGGGTTGATGCATGGCAATGCCCTGGTTCAAGGCCACCCGGGGCGTACGAAGGCCGAGCTTACGGCAGGCAAGGGCAACTTCATCGCTCAGCTGGTCCACCGCTGCGGCGAGAATGGTTCGTGTGACTGGATGTTCGGGAAATCGGAAAAGAATTCGCGTCAGGGATGCCACGGAGGCTTTCGAGGCGTGGAGCGACCACTGAACGAGATCCTCAAGGGTGTTCAATTTTAAAAAGGCGAGCGCCGCACGGCCGAGACTGTCCGTGGATCCTGTCTCATCCCGTGTCCGAAAAATGGCCCGCAACAGCTCCCTCCCCATCCAGTAACCGCTGCCGCCATCACCTCCCACATGACCCCACCCCCCCACCTGGGTCATGCGCCGCCCCCTTCTCCCGCGCACGATGGAACCCGTTCCACAAATCAATACCACACCATCGCTGTCGCCCAACGCGGCGGTCATTGCAGATTGGGAATCGTCTCCCACCACCACCCGCGATTTCGGCCAGGCCTGTCGTCCCAGCTTGCGCATGCGGCGCTCATCCGAGCCGGTCCGACAGCCGGCAAGGAAAATGCCGACTGTTTCCGGACCCCGGGAAGCATCCGCATCCGTGAGAATGCGCTTCGTCAAGTCCCGCCAGAGCCGCAGGATGCGCGTATCGGACGTGAGACGGAGATTGCAGGAGCCACCCTCACTGCGGGCGAGAACACCGCCCAATTCGTCCATCAACACCGCGGTGGTGTGGGTGCCACCTCCTTCGATTCCCAGGAAAACGGTTTTTTCTGCCAGGTTTTCCCGGCGATGGGTGTGTCGGCTGGCTTTCATCGAGCTTATCTTTTAGCGGTATAGCAGTTTTCCGGGCAACCTGATAGTCTCTTCGCCCGTGAAGCCCAACATTCTTGAACGATTGCAATCCAGCGTGCTTGTCGGAGATGGTGCCATGGGAACCTTGCTCCATGAGCGGGGATTGCTTCTGGACCGGTCCAGCGAGGAACTGGTCCTCACACGGCCGGAATGGATTCACAAGGTTCATCAGGAGTACCTTGATGCGGGCGCCCAGGTTCTGGAGACCAATTCGTTTGGCGTGAACCGACTGAAACTCGCCCGCCGGGGGTTGGAGAATCAGGTTCTGGAGATCAACCGGCGCGCGGCCGAAATAGCGGTGGACGCCGCCCAGGGTCGTGAGGTGTGGATTGCCGGTTCCGTCGGGCCGCTCGGGATCCGACTCGAGGAGGCGAAAGCCCAACATCTTCCTGTGGCGGATATTTTCCGGGAACATGTCTCAGGTCTCGCTGCCGGTGGCGCCGACTTCATTTTTCTCGAAACCTTCACCGATGTCGATGAGCTCCGGATGGCGCTCCAGGCCGCACGGGTGGCATGCAAACTCCCTGTGCTCTGTTCGCTCTCCTTCACCGAGGATGGGTTGACCCACGGCGGTGTTCCCGCAGCCCAGGCGTTCCGGGAATTGAAGGAGGCCGGGGCGGACATGCTCGGAGCCAATTGCTCCGTGGGACCGCGTCGTCTCTGCGGTGTGTTCGCCCACCATGTTCCCAAATTTGAGGGCATTCCCTATGTGGCATTTCCAAATGCAGGACGTCCCCAGTTTGTGGATGGGCGTTACTCCTATTTTACCCCGCCGGCGTATTTTGCTGAATGGGGGGTCGAGCTCGCCCGCCTTGGGGTTCGCCTGATCGGGGGGTGCTGTGGAACAGGGCCCGGGCATATCAAGGCTCTCCGGGAAGCACTGAACAAGGCCGATCTTTCGAAGCCTGTCAGGGTATCGGTGTCGGTGGAACCCACTCCAGTAGCCCAGCGACAGGGCAGCGATGTTCAGCAGGCACCCACCCTGCTCGATATCCTCCGACAGCGAACCCTTATCGTCACGGAATTCGACTCGCCGAAGCATCTGGTGCTGGACACGATGTTCGCCGCCGCCAGGGCGTTGAAGGAGAGTGGCACGGATTTCATCACTGTGGCGGACAATTCTCTCGCTATCCTCCGGATGAATTGCGTGGTGGCCTCCCACCTGGTCGAACGGGAGACCGGATTGCGCGCGATCGTGCATCTGGCGTGTCGGGATCGCAATCTCATCGGAACCCAGTCCGAGTTGATGGGGATGAATGCGCTCGGCCTCGATCACGTTCTCGCGCTCACCGGCGATCCTTCCAAGGTCGGGGATTCCCCCGGGGCCACCAGTGTGTACGATCTGAATTCGATCTCCCTGCTCGAAGGCATTGGCATGATGAATCAGGGAAAAACATTTTCCGGAAGGGATCTCAAACGGCCCGCCCGTTTTGTGGCGGGCTGCTCGTTCAATCCCAATGTCAGAAACCTCGATGTTCAGGTGAAACGCCTCGAACGCAAGGTGGCCGCCGGCGCCCGCTTCGTCATGACCCAGCCCATCTTCGATCGGAAGCTGGCGAAAGAAACGTATGACGCCACCAGGGCGTTTGGCATTCCCGTGCTCGTGGGAGTGATGCCTCTTCTCAATTCACGGAACACGGAATTTTTGCACAATGAAGTGCCGGGAATTGTCATCCCCGATGATGTCCGCGCCCGCATGCACGGCAAAGAGGGCGATGCAGGGATTGCCGAAGGAGTGAAGATCGCGAAGGAGATGGCTGCGGAAATTCTGAGCCATTTCAAGGGCATCTACCTCATCACTCCACTCATCAAGTACGAGACGACCGTCGAGTTAAGCCGGGCAATCCGCAACGGCCAATTATAATGGCCAATCATTAATAGCCGATAGCCAAAAAATAAATGAACAATCTGGTTTCCACCTCTGCAAATTCTGAATCATCGCTCGGTCATTGGCTATCGGCTATCGGCTATTCTTAGTATGTCGCTACGCTACTACAACACCCTCTCCCGCTCCGAGGAGCCATTCCGTCCGCTTGATCCCGAAGGAAGAAAGGTTCTACTCTACTGCTGCGGCCCGACCGTATACGATTTCGCCCACATCGGCAATTTTCGGACCTTCATATTTGAGGATCTGTTGCGACGCCATCTCGAAGCCCGTGGATACGAGGTGCAGCACGTGATGAATATCACGGACGTGGAGGATAAGATCATCCGCAAGACGAAAGACGCGGGCGAGGATCTCACGGCGCTCACCCGTCGCTACGAGCAGGCGTTTCTTGAGGATCTTGCGCAGCTTGGGTGTCACCGCCCCAAACTCATTCCGCGCGCCACCGAGCACATTCCCCAGATCATTCGATTCATTCAGACGTTGGAATCCAAGGGTGCCGCCTATCGCACCGCGGATGGGTCGGTCTATTTCTCCGTGGATAAATTCCCGTCCTATGGAAAACTTTCCCGACTCGACCGCACTCAATTGAAACCGGGCGCGCGGGTGAGTCAGGATGAGCACTCCCGTGAGGCGTACGGGGATTTTGCCCTCTGGAAGGCGCACACCGAACGTGACGGGAATGTCTTCTGGGAGAGTCCATGGGGTCGAGGTCGCCCGGGCTGGCACATCGAATGTTCCTGCATGAGCACCGAGCACCTGGGTGAGACGATCGATCTGCACTGTGGCGGCGAGGATCTTGTTTTTCCTCATCATGAAGATGAAATCGCCCAAAGTGAGGCGGCTACAGGAAAACCTTTTGTCCGCTACTGGTTGCACAGCGCACATCTTCTCGTCAATGGAGAGAAGATGTCGAAATCCGCAGGAAACTTTTTCACGCTGCGCGATCTCGTCACCAAAGGCTACACAGGACGTGAGATTCGATATGCCTTGGGGTCCGCGCACTATCGGCTTCCGTTGAATTTTACCATCGAAGGTTTGAATGCGGCGCGACAGACCCTGAATCGTTTGAAGGAATGGTCGGAGCGCCTTGAGAAACTTGCCGGATCCGCGAAGGGAACTGGCGTTGGCCTGTTGGAGGAATTTCTTGGGGCGTTGGATGGGGATCTGAACATCTCTGAAGCCCTTGGGCGCCTGCACAAGGCTGTGGGCGAAACCCATCGTCTGATGGACGAGGGTAAATTCTCCGCAACCCAGGCTGCGGACGCCCTTTATTCGTGGCATGGCATTGAAGCGGTTCTGGGACTTCCCCCCGTCCCGGTTCAGCAGGCTCCGCCCGATGTGATTGCTCTGGCGGAAGAGCGGGTCCTTGCGCGGAAAAGTAAGGACTGGAAACGCTCCGACGAGTTGCGCGCCTCCATTCAGGCGAAAGGCTGGAATGTGAAGGATGGGGCCGACGGTTATAAACTGAGTCGTGTCTAGAAGCCCAACCTCCCATCCATGAGATGGCTTCTGGGGACTTGTCAGTTTGACAGCTCTTTGTGTATGTATCATGGAGGGTTCTTGGTTTCCCCCCGGAATGACGACGATCCTTCAAAATCCCGTGACCTCCATCTGCAATGACAGCCCGAGCTTCATGCTTGCATTCTGTCTTCTGACTCCTGTCTCCTGACCTCTAATTCATGGACGACACCATCGCCGCCATTGCCACCCCGCTTGGACTCGGAAGCCTCTCCGTGGTTCGCCTTTCCGGGAAAAACAGCCTGGAAATCGCTGACCGCGTGTTTCGAAGCAGCAAGGGAAAACCGTCCGAATATCCCACCCATACGCTTCACTATGGTGTCATTCATGAAGGAGATCTCCTGATTGATGAAGTGATGCTCGCCGTGATGCGAGCCCCCCATTCCTACACGACCGAGGATGTGGTGGAGATTTCCTGTCATGGAGGTCTCGTCTCCGGCAAGCGCATCGTCGACCTGCTTGTGGCGCATGGAGCGCGGCTTGCCCACCCCGGGGAGTTCACCCGGCGCGCTTTTTTGAATGGGCGCCTTGATCTGACCCAGGCCGAGGCGGTCCTCGATATTATTTCGGCCCAGACCGAGGGAGCGCATACGGCGGCCGTGGCTCAGCTGCAGGGACACCTCTACCGCCGGCTGAAGAAACTTTACGAGCACCTTGCCAACACTCTCGCCCATGTGGAGGCACACATCGATTTCCCCGAAGAGGATATCAAGCCGGAAACCCGTGAGGAACTGGCAAAACACCTGAAGGACGCCGCCCAATTTCAACTCAACCTTCTCGGTACGGCACGCGATGGACGCGTGCTTCGGGAAGGGGTGAGAACGATCATCGTGGGCAAGCCGAATGTCGGGAAGTCGAGCCTGCTCAACGCCCTACTTGGCCACGACCGGGCTATTGTCAGTCCGGAACCCGGCACGACCCGGGATTCCATTGAGGAGATCGTCAACATCAACGGACTCCAGTTGCGAATCATCGATACGGCGGGCCTGCGTCACGGCGCCGGTGTGGTGGAGCAGGAGGGCATCAATCGCACACGCCAGCATCTTCAGGCGGCGGAGTTGGTTCTGCTCGTATTCGACTGTTCGAAAAGGCTTGAGGACATGGACCGCGAGCTCCTTGCCACCTGTCGTGAAAAACCGATGATCATTGTGCTCAACAAAAAGGATCTCGGACAGGTGATCGATGCCGATTATCTGCGGGATTTGACCACCTGCGCCATTTCACTGCTGAAAAATGAAGGGTTGGAGAACTTGAAGCAACTGATCTCCATCCATCTCTGGCAGGGCCGTACACGCGAATCGTTTCGCGAGATCTTTATCAATGCCCGGCATCAGGAGGCCTTGCAGCGCTCCCGCAAATCCCTGGAAAAAGCCGAGGTCGCCCTTCGACAAAAGAAACCTTTCGAAATCGTCTCTGCCGATCTGCGGGACGCTCTGAGCACCCTGGGTTTGATCACCGGAAGCACCGTAACCGAGGATGTCCTGGATCGCATTTTCAGCAACTTTTGCATCGGGAAATAGCCATCATGACCCAAGAATTACAGACCGACGCTGGGCCCCGGCCCGAGGAAGCTTTTTACCGGAAACCCATTCGGAAGAAGCGTTACGAAAAAAAAGTTTTTGTTCGGAGGCGCAAAGCACCCCGCAGGATTTACGGTGGACCCATATCCTCGGTGAGGGAAAAGGATGCCCCGCTTGTTTCGGTCGTTCCTCGTAAGGCGAAAATCAAACCGGCAAATGAAAAGCCGTTTCCATGGCCGTTGATTTTATCACTGGGCGTTCTCGGGGCCTTTATCGGAGTGCAGACATGGCTTTGGAACCGGCAGGAGACGATGTGGATGTTGCGCGTGGCCTGGGTGGCGGCGTGCAGTGTGTTGCCCGGTTTTGCCCTGATCGCTTTTGTTGGCGGACTTTTTCAGTTTCGAAAACGGCGCGTCTGCAGCTCCCTTGCGATCCTTCTTTGCATTGTGCTGTTGGGAACCAGTATTCTTGTCATTCGTGGAGCCTTGCTGGGCGCGGGGGCATTGAACTGATTTGTTTTCGCCCGAACTCAAAACTGTCTTGCATGAATTTTCCCACCGGGCGGGAGGGCTCGTGTTTCATTCGACAGTTTTTTCTCCGCGTAACGTGCGAGCCGGACAAAGGGCAACCCCAGGAGAAAGTAGATGACCGCCACGATCAGGCCGGTGCCGAAGTAGTCGTAGTAGGTTGAGGCAATCTGGCCGTAAACCTTGGTAAGCTCCACCATGGTGATGACGGAGACCAGCGAAGAGTCCTTGAGGAGGGAGATAAAATCATTGGTCACGGGCGGAATCACAAGACGCATTGCCTGGGGAAGAATGACGTGGCGCAATGCCTGCGCACGGTCCATTCCGAGAGCGAAAGCCGCCTCCATCTGCTGTCTTGGGACAGAGAGGATTCCAGCACGATAGTTCTCGGCTTCGTAGGCGGCGTAGTTGAGTCCCAGGCCCAGCACCGCAGCGAGGTAGGGTGTCAGTTTGATGCCGATCGCCGGCAGCGCATAGAAAATGAAAAAGAGCTGGATCAGAAGCGGGGTGCCGCGGATGGCTTCGATGTAGATGGTGGCAAGGTGGGGAAACGGGGCCGGCGCATAAAGTTTCATTAACGAGAGAATCAAACCCAGAACTACGGCGAGCGCCATGGAGAGAATGGAAATTTGAAAGGTCATGAGCGCCCCCCGGGCGAGCATCGGCATAAAACGGGTGTATCGTTCCAATCGTTCCTTCAAAGGCATCTGACGACGGTTGTTCTGGAGGAAGGTGTTATAGGCGGACGGAGGGTGTTGTGGCTCGGCCGTGGTTTTGAGCTGAGTGGCCATCAACGGTGTCCAGAGATTCCATTGCTCCAAAATATCCCGAAGCTTTCCCCTGGCGATCAATCGATCCAAAGCCTGATTGATTTCATTCAATAAAACGGTATCGGATTTTCGGATTCCGATGCCATACTCCATTTTTCCAAAAGGCTTCCCCACAAATTTGAGCCGTGGATTGGGTTGCGCGTAATAAATGGCGATCGGCAGATCCATCAGAACGGCGTCCAGTCGGCCTCGCTCGAGATCGATATAGGGGTTCACATCGTCGTCGTAAGAACGGATCTCAATGTGCCCGGTCTGTTCGAGGAGCCGTTGGGCAAGAGTGAATTTGAGGGTTCCCACTTTTTTTCCCACACACTCCTCGAGTGTGGAAAGGTTGTGGGTGTCCTGTCGCACCACCAGTTGTTCATACGTGAGGTAGTATGGGTTGGAGAATGCAATTTCATGCTTTCGGTCGTCGGTAATTTCCAGCCCGTTGATGATGACGTCGTAATTTCCGCGATTGAGGCCGGGAATCAGTCCATCCCACGCGTTTTGGACAAAGACTGGCTTGCGATGAAGCTCTTCGGCGATCGCTTGAATGATATCCACTTCGTATCCGATGATTTCATCGGGATGGGCGGGATTGGAGAACGCGAATGGCGCCCCACCCTCGGCATCCGCGCCCCAGCGCAGGACGGAATCGTCGGCGTGGAGGATGGGGATGAAGAAAACGAAAAGAAGGAAAAATAGCATCGGGATTCGGAGAGATTCTTCGCTTCGCTCAGAATGAGATCGGGAAGACGGGACTCTTTTGTGTGTCATTCTGAGCGAAGCGAAGAATCTCTCCGGTGGAGTTTTGAGGGCCATGGTGTTTCTCACAGATGTCTTTTCAAATAGGTTCGCGTCCGTTCATCCTTCGGATTCGAAAACATGTCATCGGGTGGGGCCATCTCAACGATGCGCCCCTGGTCGAGGAAGGCGATGCGATCGGAGGCATCCCGCGCGAAACGCATTTCATGGGTCACGACAATCTGGGTCATGCCCTCGGCGTCCAATTGCTTCATCACCTGCAGCACCTCGTCCACCAGATCCGGATCCAGGGCCGAGGTGGGCTCATCGTAGAGCATTACCCGGGGATTCATGGCTAGCGCCCGGGCGATGGCTGCGCGTTGTTGCTGGCCGCCGGAAAGTTGGGAGGGAAATCGACTGCCCAGAGCGCTGAGACCCACTTTTTCCAGGAAATGGTGGGCGGTCGCGAGGGCTTCCTCCATGGATTTCCTTTGCACCACCATCGGTGCTTTGATCAAATTTTCGATGATGGAAAGGTGGGGAAATAAATTAAAACTCTGAAATACCATGCCTACCGAAGTTCGCATGGCATGGGCTTGTTCCTCGAACCTGGTTTCCGCGCTGGGGGGATGTTCCAATACGATTCCACCAATGGAAATCCGGCCTTGATCCAGTTTTTCCAGTCCATTGAGACACCGGAGAAGGGTTGATTTTCCGCATCCCGAGCGGCCCACGAGCGTGATGAGCTCGCCCTCTTCTATGGAGAGATCGATCCCCTGCAAAACGGGAATTTCTCCAAAACTTTTTTGTACCCCACGGATGGAAATCAAGGGTGCTGGCACGGCCCTGTTTGTTTCATCGTGCTGAAACGAAAGCAACAGGAATTGGTGGGATCAAAAGTAGAAATTTTCCAGGGTAATGTGAATCACCACCGTGGCTACAAGAACATAGACCAAGGGAATATGGAGAACATGCCAGAGGGAAAAGAGTCTTTCGAAAAAACTGAATTCCGCCACTTGAAGGGTTTGCTTTAAAAAATGACGGATTTTGAACTGATCGGATCGGTTCGGAAGGGATCGTTTGACGGTCAAAAAAAAGAGCCGCACTTTCCATCCAAGAGTGAAGATCCGGACAAAACTTTGAATGAAGGATCTGGGTGGAGTGAGAACTTGATCCGCAAATTGGAATAAGGAGTTGGCGCCATCCCCCCAAAACTCCCCAATCAGCTGCTTATTCAACGCCCATTGATTTTTCAGATTCTCCAGATTGAGGCGTTTCCCGTACAGCCCTTCGTGGATTTTAACATAAATGAGTCGTCCGACCACGCCACTTCCGGAAACGATCAACATGGACATCAACGCCACGTTGCTATTGAAGGACCCCAAATGAAAATTGGCGTGGAAGAGGATGCATAACGGGCCAAGAATTCCCAGGATCATGTGAATCTGAAAACACCGTGGAATGCCGCCTAAAAAATGAAGGGATGGCATGCGTTTACGCAGGGGATAGATGAATAATAAGATCATGAGAATCGTCCCCAAAACCCCTAACTCCAATCCGAGGCCATGACGGGGGCTGAGAAGGTGATGATCCCGCAGACGCCAACCCACCAGGATTGCCAGAAAAACAAAAACCGAGAAAAGGGGAACCATGAAGTGGATGGATTTAGAACAATTTTTTAATGAATTTCCATCCGGATTTATATTCCTTGAGAAGCGCCTTCATGTCTTCACTTAAGGAATCGTATTGGTTCGCTGGAATGTAGGGATCTGCACCATGATCCAAAAGTAATTTAACGATCGATCGGCTTTCCCTGGAAAGAGCGATCATCAGGGCGGTGCTTCCAGACTGGTTGGTCGCTTCCAAATCCACCGGGTTCGAAAGAAGTCTTTCCACCACTTTTTCCTGATCACACCCCACGGCCATGAGCAGCGGGGTGTTTCCCACCCGGGTTTGAGATTTTAAATTTGCGTGGTGGTCGATCAAAAAAAGCGAAACATCCACCTTCCGTGCAGCAATGGCATGAGCCAGGGCCGTGTAACCATGAGAATCCTGTTGATCCAGGGCCGCCCCTTTATCCAGGAAAAATTGAACCAGGTGCAAGTGTCCATTTTCTGCAGCCACCATGAGGGGGGTCTGGCCCAGCGAATTCGTGACGTTTAAGTCAGACCCCTGCTGAAGAATCATGCCTGCAAGCTCAGTGGAACCATGGAGGGCCAATTGGAATAATAGGGAATTTCTGTTTTGCGGGGTAATTCCGAGAGGGACGCCCTGGTTCAGAAAGGCCTGGACCATCTGGGTTTGCCCGTCTGAAATCGCGCATTCCAGGGACTTTTTAAGAATGGAGACGGATTCCGGCTGAGCCAGGTATTGTGGAAGCAGTTGTTCGACAATAGGCCTGTTTCCCTTTTGGGTCGCGAGATAGAGGGGATCCTTTTGGGGATCTGCATCCGGTTGGATGCGGGCTCCTGCATCGAGGAGGAGCGTCACGATTTCCCCGTGTCCATTACAAGCGGCAAGACTGAGAGGGGTTTGTCCGTCTGCGGAAAAATCCCGAAGTTGTGGTGTTGTTTTGAGGAGGACCTTCACCACTTCGGTTTCCCCACGCCAGGCTGCGATCATCAGAGGAGACCAGTCCGAGAGCGTGTTCGTCGACATGGAGTTTTCGGATGATTGAAGTTTGCTGGCGATGCCCTCCCTGGAATGAGTGGAAGGGTTGGTTTCGATCGGTTTGAGTCGACCCGTACGGATGACTATTTTTTTGATCGTTTCGTGACCGTGAAGTTCGGCGAGCTGAAGGACGTTTTGTTGAAAGGCGTTGACCAGGGTTATGTCCGCCGAGTGATCGACGAGATATTGAAAAAGTGCGACGTGATTTTTTTGCGCCGCAATCATCAATGGGGTTAAGCCCAGTTTGTTTGTGGTGTTGATTTCAGCTCCGGCTTCCAGCAGGGCTTTGACGGTGGGAATCTGATTCCGTTCTGCTGCAAGGCAAAGGGCTGTGTCTCCCTCCCCGTCTTTGATTTTCAAGTCGGATTTCTGAAGAATGAGAAATTGTGCGGCTTCCACCTGGTCGTGGAGAATCGCTTCCATCAAGGGTGTTTTCCCAACCGAATCCTGGGAGTTGATGTTTCCCCCCATTTTCAGCTGGTTTGATATTTCGTCCACCCGCCCTTGTTTTGCGGCGGCAAATAAAAGATAAGGCGTGGTTGTTTTGGCCAGTGTGAGTGCCTTGAGCTTTTGTTGGGCCGGTTCGTTTCCTGCGGCTGCCGCTTTTTCATAATATTGACGTGCCAGGTTGAGATCCATAGGGACGCCCTCTCCCGTTTCATAGAGCCCGGCCAGGCTGTATTGCGATTTCACATGCCCCTGGGTTGCGGCTTCCTTGAACCAATGGGCGCTTTGTTCGTTATTCTGAGGTACGCCTTTTCCAGATTTATAAAGGATGCCCAGCTGGTATTGGGCATCAGCAAGTCCCCGTTCGGCGAGCTGCTGGTAGGTTTTTGCGGCACCTTCATAGTCCCTCAGACGAATCGAACGTTCCGCGGCTTCCAAGAGTTTTTGAGGGTCTGGCGATTGGGCGGGAAGAAGTTGGCCCAAAAGGACAAAAATCCAAAAAGGGATCAGGAAACGATTTTTATGCGGATCCATACTTCATATCCACTTCGATGCCGATGTCTTTTAAGAATTGAGTGGGCAGGATACCTCCTGCGCAAATCAGGACGGCATCATTTTTTGCCACATAAATTCGGTCAACTTCCTTTATGACGACCTCCGAAGGTTTAATTTCCAGGACCTGGGAATTCATGGCCAGAATTAAACGATGGCTCTGATGCAAGAACGCGATTTTATCCAGATTCTTGGGTTTCGCCCGGGAAAAGGATTCACCCCGGTAAGATAACGTGACCGTGGTGGTTGGGATTTCGGCGAGAGCGATGGCTGCTTCCAACGCGCTATCCCCTCCCCCCACAACCAATACATGTTGACCTTCGTATTGTTGCGGGTCCGTCAACTGATAGACAACCTTGGATAATTCCTCACCAGGTACATTTAACTTCCTTGGAGTTCCCCGGCGGCCCATGGCCAGGAGAACATGGTGTGCCCGGTAAACCTGTTTAGCCGTTTGAATGCGAAAACCCGCTTCCTCCTTATGAATGGATTCCACTCGTTCGTTGAACTGGATGTGAACCCCCGTTTTTTTTTTAACATCCTGCCAAAAATTCAAAAGGTTTTCCTTGCTGATCTCTCGGAAATGAACAGGGCCATGCAGGGGGAGTTGTGCGGGTGAAGACATGACGATCTTCCCCCGGGGATATTGGAGGACCGCCCCTCCCAGCGTGTTTTGTTCAATGGTTACATAATTCAATTTTTCTGCGATTGCTTCCAATGAAGCCGAAAATCCCGCCGGCCCGGAGCCCACGATGAGGACGTCGTAGACTCCATCTCTTCCCTCCTTTTTTCGGATGCTTTGGCCGATGGATTGCATCGCCTGCCGGCCCTGCTCGATGGCATTACGAATCAAACCCATGCCTCCCAGTTCTCCCGCAATAAAGATTCCCGGAATATTGGT
This sequence comes from uncultured Verrucomicrobiota bacterium, assembly GCA_964475835.1. Lineage (GTDB taxonomy): Bacteria > Verrucomicrobiota > Verrucomicrobiia > JABWAM01 > JABWAM01 > JABDCI01. Next base: position 35,009 of record CAYYYL010000001.1, read on the forward strand.
TTCGAAATGAGAATTTATTCGCGGGATGTCCACCCCGCGCACCTTGGAGCCAAATACCAGAGTTATCGCATGGGTTGGACATGCGCTTTGACAGGCACCATGACCAATACAATGAGAGGGAGATATCAACTGGGCCCTTCCCTGAATGACCTCCAGAACGTTTTGCTCGGGGCATGCAAGCACACAGGCCCTACACCCCATGCATTTGAGAGGATCGATCAGGGGGTGCAAGGTGGCGGGCTCAGCTCGATCTGGCGACTTTTCCTTTTGAAACAAAAGAGTCCGCTGTTCTTTTTGTCTTTGAAGCCACACATAAATGCCAATGATCAAAAGTGTCGGGAAAAGATAACTCCAAACCATGGCGCCAGTGATCATGGAAACGGTGGCATGCATGGATGGACCCCTTTTGACCTCGTACGAATGTAAGAACGATGGTCGTCTGCGCTAAAAATGGTTTTGTACGTCCTTGGTATAATTTGCTGGCAGTTCGTCAAAATAGCAACTATCCGGCGGAAAAGAGCGATGAAAAAAACGCATCAAAAGTTAAATTTTAGGAACGCATTTTGAGAACGTGTCTCAAATCAGGCTCAACGTCCGGAAATTAGTCAAATTGCCCCTAAAGAATCCCCGTTTGCAGGTCGATCACACTATATGGACTTGTTTTCGCAGGATTTTAAATGGGCCGTGTTTTGTTAAAGGACGAACGAGGTTTTTCAAAATTTTAAGTCGGTTGAAATTGGACATGGGGTTGCAGTGAAGATTTTTCAAATTAAAAAATTAATCCTTCTCGCTTTGGTTTTTCTTTTGGCCAATGTGACCGAAGGCAGTTTGGTCAATGAAGTGGTTTTGGAGGAAAGGACGGAGGCCTTTCAACTGACATTGAATTTTGAAATTCCGGTCCGGCATCAGAGCCATTCACCTGCGGAAAAGAGCAAAAATTTAAGAATTCAGTTAAGGCCGCTTAATTTTCAAAACCTTTCTGAGGCGCAACTCGACGTGCTTCGTCAAAAGCAGACGTTGGATTGGGATCATCACAAGGACATTCCCCTCAAGGAATTGATTTATGAAGGCGGTGATCCTGAGCAACCGGAAGTCACGATGGTCTTTACCGAGAACGTTGAAACGGACGTTTATAGCAGCGTGGATCTGCGATCGTTGATCATTGTGGTGAAAAAAACGAAGACTCCCCGTCCTGCTGTTTCGGGCGGAACTCCAGCGGGGGAAACAATGCCTTCTGAGGCGCCGGTGAAACCCCGCACTCCTTCGTCGGGTTCCATCCAACTACCTGATCTCGCGTTGCCCTTGGATAAAAAGGCCGCTGAATTATTGCAGGAAGCCAATCAGGAGGTGATTCGAGGAAATCTGGATCGGGCCATTCAGATTTATACCAAGATTGTGGAAACCGCCAAAGGCGATGACCGAAAATCCGCCCTGGAACTCCTGGGATTTGTTCGCGAACGGAAAGGGCAGCTGGCTCATGCCAAGGCTGAGTACGAAAGGTATTTGAAGGAATACCCCAATGGACCGGATTCCGATCGTGTTCGGCAACGTCTCCTTGGCATCGTCACAGCGGGAAAGGATCCGAAAAAACCCCTCCAGGAGATCACCACCGGGAAAAAAACGGAAAAACCCGCCCCCAACCCGTGGAAATCCTTCGGAAGTTTTTCCCAGTTTTATTCCTACGATCAAACCACCCTGGATGGAGGGGAAAAGCAGGTGAACCGGTCTGATTTAAGCTCGGATCTTGACTACAGCACCCAATGGAAAAACGATGATTTCAGTCTCAAGGGAAGATTTTCAGGAAACTATTTAAACAATTTCATGAAGGATGAAAAAGACAAGGGACGCATCAGTAACCTTTCTTTTGAGGCCAAGGATTTAAAACGAAATCTGTCCGGTAAGTTTGGACGGCAATCCCGTACAACTGGGGGGGTGTTGGGTCGGTTTGATGGAGTGCATCTTGCCGGTGGAATTAATCCCCAATTGATCCTCAATGGAGTGTATGGATATCCCGTGGAAACGACCTCGACCAGTCTGGATACCGACAAGCGATTTTATGGGATCAGTCTGGATATGGGGACTTTATGGAATGGCTGGGATTTTTCAGCCTTTGCCATCAATCAGGAAAATCATGGTCTCACCGATCGTCGCGCTGTGGGCGCTGAGACCCGGTATTTTGATTCTGAAAAAGGATTCTTCAATTTGATTGATTACGACATCTATTTTCAAAAGCTGGGAATTTTCCTCTTAAATGGCCAGTGGAAGATCCAAAAAGTGACCACTCTGAACTTTGTGTTTGATTACCGGCAAAGCCCTTTACTCACCCTTAACAATGCCATCCTGGGTCAGGGCGTGGGTTCGCTGGACGAATTGTTTAATCGTTATTCCGTGCGGGAACTCAAAGCCCTTGCCATGGATCGAACTGCGGCCAGCAAATCGGTAACCATGGGCGCCACGCACGAATTTAGCGAAGATTTGATGCTGTCAGGGGATCTCACACTTTCGGATTTGGAAGGAACCCCGGGTTCGGGAGGGGTTGATCCTGAACATGGAAGCGGACTCGAACTCTATCTGCCCATCCAGCTCATTCATAACCACGTTTTTGTGGAAAATGATAGTTTTTCAGAGGGTGTCCGTTTTGTGGACCGGGCGGATAGTGACACCTATACCTTCAGTGTGGATGCTCGATTTCCTTACGAAAAAAATCTGAGATTTATTCCCAAATGTCGGTTTGATTATCGGGATTCAAAAAAAGTGGAACAGCAACGGTACACCATCAAGCCGATCTTCCGGGTGGACTACCATGTTGCGAAGTGGGGTATGATCGAAACGGAGATTGGAATGGAATGGTTGCGTGAAAAAGGGCTAAACATGCAGCAGGATTCCCTGGAGACCTTTTTGACGGTTGGGTATCGGTTGCTTTTCTGAGGGGACTCCATGGCCTATGAAATTTTTAATGCGATGGCAGACAGGGTTGGTTCTGGCCATCGGTCTGTTATTGGCGTGGGTGGTGTATCGGCTTGAAAAGAACAAATTGTTTCAAGCGGTGATGCCTGGTGAGGTCAGTCAGGTTCATGCGAAATATGAAACGAGCTGCATCGAATGCCATTCCCCCTTTAATAAGGAACTACAGATTGATTTATGTTTAAAATGTCATGAAAGCATCCGCCAGGATGTACAGAATCAAACAGGTTTTCATGGAAAGTCCCCGAAAACGAAAAACAATCAGTGCCGCAGCTGTCATCGGGAGCACCAGGGAAGAGGTTTTGCCCTGGTAACCCTGGATCCCGAGGCGTTTGACCACCAATGGACCCGGTTTCCCCTCAAGGGAAGTCATGAACAAGTCCGCCTGCGCTGCGAGGCATGCCATCAGGCGGGTAAAAAATACAGGGAAACCCCTTCGGATTGTATTTCCTGCCATCAGGCCCGTGATGTCCATCGGGGCGAATTCGGAAAAAATTGCAAGGAATGCCACGATGAAATTTCGTGGAAAAAAACGGCATTCGACCACGGGACGACTCGATTTCCCCTAACGGGCAAACATCAAAGGATTTCCTGCGAAAGCTGCCATCCCAATGGGATTCGTAAAAATACGGCGATGGATTGCATGGCATGCCATCAAATCAATGATGTCCATTCCTCCTCCCGCCAGACCCGTTGTGAACAATGCCACACCACCGAACAATGGAAAAATGCCACTTTTGATCACCAGCATACAAAGTTCGCCCTGACAGGAAAACATCAGGATGTCCGATGTGAGCTTTGTCATAAGCAGTTGCAATTTCACGAAAAACTGGAATCTCAATGCCTCTCCTGTCACAAGCAGGACGATGAACATAAGGGAAGGAATGGTCCCCGATGTGAGCAATGCCATGAGACCTCGGGATGGAAGTCGTCGTTGTTCCAGCACGACCGGGATACCAAATTCGCCCTTTCAGGGAAGCATCAAACAGCCAAATGCGGGGATTGCCACAAAGAGGCATCAAAAAACGGATCGAAAAAAATCAGAACCTGCCAGGACTGTCACGCCCCGGAGAATCCCCATGGGGACTCCATGAAAAATGACTGCCGCACCTGCCATGATGAACAGGGATGGAAGCATCAGGTTCGATTCGATCATGATTTATCCGCCTTCCCTTTAATCGGAAAGCATGCCGTGACGCTCTGCGCCGGATGCCACCTTTCCTTGAAATTCAAGGACGCAAAAATAAATTGCAATTCCTGCCATAAATCGGAGGATGTGCATCAGGGCCGGTTAGGGGACCGGTGTGAGCAGTGCCATAATCCCAATGGTTGGAAGTTTTGGGAATTTGATCACGATGTCCAAACCCAATTTACACTCAAAGGTGGGCACCAAAATTTGAAGTGCCAATCCTGTCATACCCAGCCCGTTTCCGGAAAAATTCAAATTCCCACCACCTGTGTCTCCTGTCATAAAAAAGATGATGTGCACCTGGGGGCGTTTGGATTTCAATGCGAACGCTGCCACTCGGTGGGCTCTTTTCAGGAGGTTGAAATTCGTCGATAAAGGGATTACCTTGATGGACGAAGTTGTCCTGGGCGTTTGGAACCTGGTATGAAATTGCCCCGAATTTTACGATCGATTCCCTTGTTGTCAGCCCTTTGGGTTCTTGGGCTTGGTATTGGTGGGGCGATATTGGCCCAGGGAGAAGCCGGTCCCGGCACGGCACCCGTAAAAAGGTTTGATCATTCCCTCACCGCTTTTCCTCTGACCGGAGCCCATGAAAAAGTGGCGTGTGAAACGTGCCACCGTGGGGCTGTTTTCAAGGGGACGCCCAAGGATTGTGCCCAATGTCATCTTCAGGGAAGGATGGCCACCACGTTTAAATCCGGGAATCACGTCAAGTCTTCGGATAACTGCCAGTCCTGTCATTCTAGTCAATCGTTTGTCCCTGCTCAACGGGTGGATCACGCCGAAGTGAAGGGAAGCTGCGGCCAATGTCACGATGGGGTCCACGCCAAGGGGAGGCAGCCGAATCATATTCAGGTATCGAATAACTGCGATGATTGCCACAATACCACGACATGGACGCAGACTCACTTGGATCACAGTTCGGTAAGTGGTTCCTGTTCGAGCTGTCACAACGGAACGAAGGCCAAGGGAAAATCCGCGACCCATATCAGTTCCGTCAGCACGTGTGACAGTTGTCACAGTACCACCGCCTGGTCCCCTGTAACGAAGGTGGATCACACCGCGGTGACCGGTTCTTGTGCCAGTTGCCATAATGGAACCAGTGCCAAAGGGAAGCCTCCACAGCACATGGCAACCACGGCCAGTTGTGATGACTGCCACAATACCACAAGTTGGTCCCAGGCCCGTTTTGATCACAGTTCGGTGAGTGGATCGTGTTCGAGTTGCCATAACGGGACAAAGGCGAAAGGCAAGCCTGCGACTCACATCAGCTCCGCCAGCACCTGTGACAGTTGTCACAATACGACCACCTGGTCTCCAGCCACGAAGGTGGATCACACGGCGGTGAGTGGATCGTGTGCCAGCTGTCACAATGGGACGAAAGCCCGTGGCAAGCCAACCCAGCACGTGGCGACGACGGCCAGTTGTGATGATTGTCATAATACGACGAGCTGGTCCCAGGCCCGGTTTGACCATAGTGCGGTGAGTGGTTCCTGTTCGAGTTGTCACAATGGGACGAGTGCCAAGGGAAAATCCGCCACCCATATCAGTTCCGCCAACACCTGCGATAGTTGTCACAACACGACTACCTGGTCCCCTGTCACGAAAGTGGATCACACAGCCGTGAGTGGATCGTGTGCCAGCTGTCACAATGGGACGAAAGCCCGTGGCAAGCCCGCCCAGCACGTGGCGACGACGGCCAGTTGTGACGATTGCCATAATACGACGAGCTGGTCTCAGGCCCGGTTTGACCATAGTGCGGTGAGTGGATCGTGTTCGAGTTGTCACAATGGGACGAGTGCCAAGGGAAAGCCCGCGACGCATATCAGCACCACAAGCGCCTGCGATAGTTGTCACAACACGACCACATGGTCCCCGGTCACGAAAGTGGATCACACCGCGGTGAGCGGATCGTGTTCGAGTTGCCATAACGGGACTAAGGCGAAAGGTAAGCCGGCCCAGCATCTCTCCACTTCAAATAACTGCGACGATTGTCATAACACGACGAGTTGGACCCAGGTGGCCTTTGACCATACCGCGGTGATTGGAACGTGCAGTAGTTGCCATAACGGAACGAAGGCGCCGGGCAAACCTCCCTTGCATGTGGCCACAACCGCGAATTGTGACAGCTGTCATTCAACAAGCGCCTGGAAGCCCGCCCGTTTTGACCATAGTGTGGCGAGTGGGTCCTGTTCGAGTTGTCATAATGGGACCACCGCCACCGGCAAGGCGGGAAATCATTTTTCCACGTCCCTTCAATGTGACTCCTGTCACTCTATCAACAATTGGACGACCATTTCCTTCCGCCACAGCACGCCTGATTATCCCGGCGATCATCGTTCCGGCGTCACTTGTTTGAATTGTCATACGGGAAACGCGCAGACCATTTCTTGGAAATACGCCAGCTATAAACCGAATTGCGCGGGATGCCATGCCGGGAATTACAAGGCCAGTTCGCATAAGAAGTATGAAAATCCAAGCACCTTCTATACGGTCAGTGAACTTCAGAATTGCGCGGGGTCCTGCCACCAATATACGGATTCGACGATGACTAATATTAGTAAGAATCGAACAGGACATCATCGTCCTTCGCAGGGTGGCTTTGATTAAAGCAGGGTTCTCCCCCACCCTTTTTATCCGGGTGTGAACTCCTTTCCGGAGGCCGTCCGCGTGGATCTATCCCATGGTGTTGTTTCACCACGGGTCGAATTCTGGAAGGTGAAAGTGGAAAAGGACAACTCTGGTGGATACGGAAAAATCAGGATTGGACGGCCGAAATCCGCCTTTCTTTTTTCCGCCGAGGAATAGGCCGGCCCGGGTAGCGGAACCGTGGGATCATTCCCGTCCGTGTTCGTCTGTGGCTGGTTTTCTGAAAATAAAAAGGGCGGCCCTTGCGGACCGCCCTTTCGTGAGGAACTGACTGCGATTTTAGCAATCGTAGTACATGTGGAACTCGTACGGATGAGGACGCAGACGCACCTGATCGTGCTCCTTGCGTTTCAACTCGATCCATGTCTCCACGACGTCGTCGGTGAAGACGTCGCCCTTGAGCAGGAACTCGTGGTCCTTGGCCAAGGCATCGCAAGCTTCGGAGAGCGTGCCGGGAACGGAGGGCACTTTCTTGAGCTCGGCGGGAGGAAGTTCGTAGATGTTTTTGTCCAAAGGATCGCCGGGATCAATCCGGTTCTGGATTCCGTCGAGACCGGCCATGAGCAGCGCAGAGAACGCGATGTACGGGTTGGCGGCGGGATCGGGTGGACGATATTCGATGCGCTTGGCCTTCGGGCTGGGCGAATACGTCGGGATGCGGATGGCAGCCGAACGGTTGCGGCTCGAGTAGGCCAGGTTGACTGGGGCTTCAAAACCCGGGGTCAGACGCTTGTAGCTGTTGACGGTCGGATTACAGATCGCACAGAGCGCCTTCGCGTGCTTCAGAATTCCACCGATGTAGTAGAGGGCCATCTGGCTCAGTCCACCGTATTCGTTGCCGGCGAACAGAGGTTTGCCCTTCTTCCACAAGCTCTGGTGCGTGTGCATTCCGGAACCGTTGTCGCCGAAAAGCGGCTTCGGCATGAAGGTGACCGTCTTGTTGTGACGCTTGGCGACGTTCTTCACGATGTACTTGTAGAGCATCATGTCGTCGGCCATGGAGACCAGTTCGTTGAAGCGCAGGTCGATTTCGGCTTGACCGGCGGTGGCGACTTCATGGTGCTCGCGTTCGACGCGCAGACCGCAGTCCTTCATCACCATGATCATTTCATTGCGGATATTGACCTGGGTGTCGGCCGGGGCCACGGGGAAGTACCCTTCCTTGTGACGGATCTTATTTCCGAGATTCGGAAACTCTTCGCGGCCGGAATTCCAGATGCCTTCGTTGGAATCCAGATAGTAGTAACCGCTGTGGGAGGTCTGATCGAAGCGGACATCATCGAAGATGAAGAATTCGGCTTCGGGGCCGAAATAGGCAACATCGGCGATACCGGTTTGCTTGAGATATGCCTCCGCCTTGCGGGCGATGTTGCGGGGATCGCGGGAATACGGCTCGCGGGTCATCGGGTCGACGGCATCCGCCACAATGCTGAGGGTCGAGGTTGCGGGAAACGGATCGACCACGGCGGTCTTGGGATCCAGGATGAGAAGCATGTCGGATGCTTCGATCGACTTCCAGCCGCGGATCGAGGAACCGTCGAATCCAAGGCCTGCCTCGAATACTTCCTCATCGAGCTCGCGAATGGGCATGGTGAAGTGCTGCCAGGTTCCGAGAAAATCGCAGAACTTCACGTCCACGAGTTTGATGTCCTTGCTCTTAGCGAGCGCCATTACTTCTTTGGGTGTCATAGTTGAGTTGAGTTTTTGACCGCCAATCCGGCGAAGGCCAGCGCATCGGCTGCCCACCCGGTTTCGGTCGGATGTTCAGAATTCAGTTACACTGCCTTGTCGCCACGCTCGTCGGTGCGGATGCGATAGGCTTCCTCTACAGGGAGGAGGAACACCTTGCCGTCGCCGATCTTTCCGGTTTTTGCCGATTTGACGATGGCGTCGAGCGCCTTTTGGGCGAGAGAGTCGTTGAGGACGATTTCGATTTTAACCTTGGGCAGGAAGTCCACGGTGTATTCGCTGCCGCGATAGATTTCCGTATGGCCTTTCTGGCGTCCGAAGCCTTTGACTTCGGAGACCGTCATGCCTTCGACCCCGATTTCACCCAAGGCATGTTTCACTTCATCCAATTTGAACGGTTTGATGATAGCTTCGATTTTTTTCATAGCATGTTGATGAGTGGAGATTCGGTCTGGCTTTCAAACGAGACAGGATCCGCCAAGGTCCTTGAGTTTGCATCGTCCGGGGAAGGAGGTCAACGGTGTTTCGAGGGAAACACCGTTGACCCGACATCCACCTAGACCGCCTTTTCCCCGCGTTCATCCGTTCGAATCCGGATCGATTCCTCGACGGGCAGAAGGAATACCTTGCCGTCGCCGATTTTTCCGGTCTTCGCGGCGGCCACGATCGTATCGACCGCCTTTTGGGCGAGCGAATCGGCCAGAATGACCTCGATCTTGACCTTGGGCAGGAAGTCCACGCTGTATTCACTTCCCCGATAGATCTCGGTGTGACCTTTCTGGCGTCCGAAGCCCTTGACTTCGGACACCGTCATACCTTCGATCCCGATGCCGGCCAGAGCTTCTTTGACTTCCTCGAGCTTGAACGGCTTGATGATGGCTTCAATTTTTTTCATGTGATTCTTTTATGTTGATCGTTGTGGTGTAAGTGCGATCCACGGATCAATATTCGTAGCCCACTTCGCCGTGTTCGATGAGGTCCAGCCCCTGCCGTTCCACATCTGTTTCAGGTCGCAGACCGATGATCGCCTTGATCGCGTATCCGAGGACGATGGTCCCCAGAACCGCCATGACGATGGTCAGGCCCATGGCCTTGAGCTGCTCGATCCAGAGCGTGTGACCCACGATGTCCTTAAGATTTGTGTTAAGGTTGGAATTCACACTTGCTGTGGCGAGGACACCCGTCAGGAACGCCCCGAGCGTACCCCCGATGGCGTGAACACCGAACGTATCCAGGGCATCATCGTAGCCAAACATGTGCTTGAGCTTAGTGCATGCGAGGAAGGGAATCACGCCGGCGGCGATGCCGATGATGATACTTCCCGTTGCGTTCACGAAACCGCACGCAGGGGTGATCACCACCAAGCCTGCCACGGCGCCGGAACAGAAACCGAGCACGCTGGGCCGCCCCTTGGTGATGTATTCGAGCCCTGCCCATACAAACGAGGCCACTGCTGTCGCCATGGTCGTGGTGAGGAAGGCATTTGCCGCCACACCGTCGGCTGCGACTGCGCTACCGGCGTTGAATCCGTACCAGCCCACCCAGAGCATTCCGGTGCCGATCATACAAAGCACCATGCTGTGGGGAGGCATCGCTTCCTTGCCGAAACCGATTCGCTTGCCGAGGATGATGCACAGAATCAGTGCGGACCATCCGGAGGACATGTGCACGACCGTTCCGCCTGCGAAGTCGATCGCCTTGATGCTCGCGGTGGCATTCCATACGCCGTTCATCAGTCCGGTCACACCCCACACCATGTGCGCGAGGGGGAAATAGACCAGGAACATCCATCCTGCCACGAAGAGCATGATGGCCGAAAACTTCATACGTTCTGCGATGGCCCCGATGATCAGCGCCGGCGTGATGATCGCGAACATCATCTGATACATTGCGAAGACGTTGTGTGAGACCCATGCGGAGTAAGCGACATTAGGTGCTGAGTCGACCCTTTGTAGGAAGCGATATTCGGTTCCCCCAAGGATCTTACCCAGGAAAGTGTCGCCGCCAAAGTTTGTACCGAAGACAAGGCTGTACCCAACAGCCCACCAGAGAATGGCGACAAGTCCGGTGATGCCCAAACATTGTGCCAGAACGGAGAGGACGTTCTTGGTGCGGACCAGGCCACCGTAGAACAAAGCCAGGCCGGGGAGGGTCATGAAGAGAACCAACGCCGCGGAAGTCATCATCCAGCCGTTATGGCCAGGACCCGCAATGGCCGCGATCGGACCTGGAGCCTTGGTTTTTTTGAAATCGTCCGTAGACGAAGGTGGTTGGACGTTATTGAAGTAAGCTTCCACGTCCGCAAGGCGATCCTCCACGGATGCAGGTGGAAGGGCGGGCGCTGAGGCTTCTTCCGCCATAGCCCACATCGGGGCCAGGGCGAGGGCCACAAGGGCCAGATAATTGAAGAGTGTTCGTTTCATATTCTGAGGGTTGTGTTAGGGTTCATTCTTGCCGTGCCCCCAAAGGCGACGGTTATTGCGCGGGTAAGAAAGCAAGCGCCGTGCCAAAGATATTTATGCGAATTTTGACCACCCTTGCCGATACCGTATTAGACTACCTAAATTCCATTCCCTCAAAGGCTTAAGAACAATTTGGTTTTTTTAAGGTTTGCAAATATAATTCCTTTATTGATATCCGTGCTCACGGAGATTGGCTCTATTTGCTCAGTTTGACCAAGAATCATCCATGCCAAAACTTGTTGTCATCAGCGATGAGATGAAAGATCGGACCTTCGAACTTTCGGAGGATAAGATCACGATCGGTCGTCTTCCCGACAACCAGATCCGGCTGGAAGACAATGCGGTGTCCAGTCATCACGCAGTCCTGACTCGCAAGGGTGAAGACTATCTGATCCGGGATTTGAACTCCACGAATGGCACCCGGGTGAATGGGCAGCGCATTGTTGAAATGCGTCTTTACCACGGGGATATCGTCAATCTTGGACACCTGCAGGTTCAATATTTTTCCCGGCCTCAGACCGCTCCCCAGCCCCTCCCCTCCCCTCTTAAAAAGACGGTCGATCTTAGCAATCTCTCTTCCAGTTCCGTTCGGAAAACCACTTTTGGGAGTGCTTCTCCTTTCGGACGAAAAGGCAGCGCCAAGTCCAAGAGAATCCTTCAGGGATCCCTGATCGCGCTCGGATTTATTTTAGTCGTGTTTCTTGTCTATTCCCTGATTCGTATTTTTGGGAACTAAGAGCTTGCTGAAAATGACGGGCTGGTCGTGTTGCTCGGAATCGATTCGGTCTTGCTTTTCGTCCGATGAATCGTCTCAAGTAGCCCCACCGTTTTGAACGCTTATGGATTCGCTCCTCCAAATTCTCGAACGCAATGCCCTTGTGGGGCACGACAAGCTTGCTGCCATGCTTCAAATTTCCGTGGATGAAGTAAGGAAGCGCATCGCCAGCCTGGAATCCGAAGGCCTGGTTCTTGGGTATAAGGCTGTCCTCAATCAAGACAAACTCAGCAAAGATCGCGTTCGCGCAGTTATCGAAGTGCGCATCTCCCCGGAGCGTGATGGCGGGTTTGATCGAGTCGCGGAACGTGTTTCAAAATTCGAGGAAGTCAAATCATGTTTTTTAATGAGTGGGGCCTACGATTTGCTTATTTTCGTGGAAGGCCATACTCTTCAAGAGGTCGCCTCCTTTGTCGCGAGCAAGCTCTCAACCTTGGAAAAAGTTCATTCCACCGCCACCCATTTCATGTTGAAGACCTATAAGGATCAGGGAGTCTTGATGGCCCGCGCCGCCGCATCCGAACGCATTTCTGTAAGTCCATAAGTTGTTCTTATCAAATAGAAAACTCTATTTGTTTTTGTAATGGTCTGACGGTTCTAAACCTCCCCTAACCCCTCCTTGGCAGGAGGGGAAAAGAAGAACTTGCCACCAAAGAGCCAAGCGCACGAAAGATTTCGATCCTTGGCATCTTCACGTCTTGACGGTGGGCTCCCATTCCCCTCCTGCCAAGGAGGGGTTAGGGGAGGTTTATGTTTCTTCGTCTTTCACACTTTCAACTTTCAACTTTCAGCTTTAAACTCCCCGCCGCATGTTCATCCACCCTAAATCGTACGACGTCATCGTCGTTGGAGCCGGTCACGCCGGCGTGGAAGCAGCGCTCGCTTGTGCCCGAATGGGTTGCCGTACCCTGATGACCACGATCGATCTGGATACCATCGGGAAGATGAGTTGTAATCCCGCCATTGGGGGTCTGGCGAAGGGACACATGGTCCGGGAGATCGATGCTGCCGGTGGGCAAATGGGGATCACCACGGATGAGACCGGGATTCAGTTCCGGATGCTCAACCGCAAAAAAGGGCCCGCGGTCTGGGCTCCTCGCGCCCAGTGCGACAAGAAGGCCTACCAGTTTACCATGAAGGCAGTCTGCGAGCGGGAGGAGAATCTCGACGTCCGGCAGGCCCAAGCTACCGCTTTATATGTGGAAGGCGATGACATTGGCGGAATTGACACCAGCATGGGGGTAAGGTTCCTTGGCCGCTGCGTGATCATCACCACCGGAACCTTTCTCCGCGGGTTGATGCATATCGGTGAGAATCAACAGTCCGGAGGACGCGGAGGGGAGCAATCGGCACAAGGCATGAGCGATAGCCTGCTTAAGCTTGGTTTTGAACTGGACCGACTGAAGACAGGGACCCCACCCCGGCTTAACAAGCATACCATTCACTGGGAAGGGTTGACCGAGCAGTTGGGGGATTCCCCCGCCCCACCCTTTAGCTTTCTCCACGAGGAAAGCTATTGGAAGGATGCCGACAAGGCAATTTCGATTCCGGATGGGGTGGTGTTCCACGTGGAACAATCTGCCAAGACAGGTTGCTGGACCCCTCCCCTCCTTCAACTTCCATGCTATTTGACCTCAACCACGGCCCGAACGGCGGAGGTCATCCGTGCCAATCTTCACCGTTCGCCCATGTACTCAGGTCAGATCGAAGGGGTTGGGCCTCGCTACTGTCCGTCCATTGAGGACAAATATGTTCGCTTTGCAGACAAGGAAACGCACCAGATCTTTCTTGAGCCGGAGGGACTGAATACCGAGGAAGTTTACGTCAATGGTTGCTCCACGAGCCTCCCATACGATGTTCAGTTGGAAATCATTCGATCCATTAAAGGGTTGGAGAGCGCTGAAATGATGAGGGCGGGGTATGCGGTCGAATATGACTTTGCCCCTCCAACCCAGCTCTACCCATGGCTCGAGACCAAGCGAGTCAAGGGGCTGTTTTTTGCGGGACAGATCAATGGCACCACCGGCTACGAAGAGGCTGCTGCCCAAGGATTTGTGGCGGGAATCAACGCCGGGTTGCGAGTTCAGGGGAAGGATCCTTACATCTTCCCAAGGTCACTTTCCTATATGGGGGTTCTGGTAGATGATCTGGTGACCAAAGGAACAACGGAACCATACCGAATGTTTACCTCAAGAGCCGAATACCGTCTCATTTTGCGTCAGGACAACGCGGATGAGCGGCTGACAGAGCAGGGGAGGGCCTGGGGACTGATTTCAGAAAGCAGGTATGCCAGTTTCAAGCAAAAGCAGGTTCGAGCCGCAGAATTGAAGGAAAAACTTCGAACCACCCGTTTTGAAGGAGTGACCCTCGAACAGTGGCTCAAGCGGCCTGAAATTGATCTGGAAAGTCTTTTTTTGAAAATACCTGATGCTTTTGCAAATGTTCCTCAGGATCTCCGGGCGGGGATTGAGATGGATTTGAAATATGCCGGGTACGTGGCTCGGGATCTCATGCACGTGGAGAAGATGAAAAAAATGGAGGAGCAGCGAATCCCTGAAAATTTGAATTTCACGGAGATTAAGGCCTTGCGACGTGAGACTCGCGAAAAGTTGCAAACCATTCGACCACAAACGATTGGACAAGCTGGACGCATCTCCGGAATCACTCCTGCGGATATCGGGGTTCTTTTGGTATGGCTGAAAAAGCAGTTTTCAGTGTAGTTACAAAGTATTTACCTGTGGTTTGAATTGGGTTGGTTTAACTGAGGATTGGGATTAACGTAGCTGTTGATTTCGAACGGGCTGGGGGGGCGTGGTGTGATACAAGAAAACATGGCCACATCAAACAAAACCGGGTGGGTCTTTGTCAGAAAGGCTTTTACCTTAACGGAAATCCTGGTCGTGATGGCCATCGTTTCGTTGCTGGCATCCATTCTGGTGCCGGCCTTGAGTGCTGCACGAAAACGGGCGCGAATGGTCATCTGTCTCAACAATCTCAAACAACTTGCGGCCGTGAATTTGATTTATGCGGGAGACAACAGCGAGAAGCTCTGTTCTGGGAATGACGCTCTTTCAACAAATCCACCGGGGTGGACCTTTGGTCCCATCAACATTCCGAATTTGCTGAGGGACAGCATCTTTGTTCAACAAAACTACCTGTCAGAATCCGCGGCGCGCTCGATCTTTCTTTGCCCTTTGGATTCAAAAGTGCGGGATCTGTCCACGGCGGTGACTCCCCCCATTTTTTCCTACAGCCGAAATGGGGTGTTTTTTGCGCTTCCCACCGGGACTTTTCCTCTCGACCTTCAAACCATCAAGCATCCCTCCAAAACCATCATGATCCTGGAAGAAGAGGGGCTCCTTCCGGGTGCCTTAAATGATGGCACCGTCACCGATGACCCGGAAGATCGGGCACCGGTCGACCGTCATTTCGGGAGAGGGGGGGGCTGCTTTCTTCGATGGGCACGTGGAGTTTCTCGACTCTGCGATCTACAACGCCGGTGATGCTGCCTGGCGGGACGCGAATTATCTAAATCCTTAAAGGGACCGTGAAAACCCGAAAGGCATGGTATATTCCAAAACGTCCCATGAAGACGCTTCTTAGTTTTGAGAGAAAACGGTCCGTTTGGACGGATATCATGGGGTTCACCCTGGTGGAGCTTCTGGTGGTCATCGCAATCATCAGCCTCCTGTCTTCCATTCTTCTGCCGACCCTTTCGGCGGCTAAAAAACGGGCGCGTATGGTGATTTGCCTGAACAATTTGAAACAACTGGCTGCCACCCATTTGATATATGCGGGAGACAATGACGGGGTGTTGTGCTCGGGGAACGATGCCCTTTCAACCACCCCGGCCGGTTGGATCGAAGGCCCCATCACGATCCCGAATTTGATCAAGGACAGTATTTTCGTGCAGCAAAACTATATTTCCGAGGGGGCGGCCAGGGCGCTTTATCTTTGTCCCGAAAACACACCGAATCGGGATCCTGCGCGTGCGGTGCTTCCCGGGCTGTTCAGTTACAGCCGAAACGGTTGCTACTGGCCTTTTCCCCTTCCTAAGGGAACCTTTTCTCTCGACACGAAATCCCTCAATCATCCTTCCAAAACCATCCTGCTTTTTGAAGAGGATGAAACTCAACCTGGAGGGGTATTAAACGACGGCGTCATGGTGCCGGATTGGGACCTGTTGACCCCGCGGCATTTCGGAAAGGGTGGGACAGCCTTCGTCGATGGCCATGTGGAATTTTTGGACGCGGCCACCTACAACAATAACGACGGGACCTGGCGCCTTGCCAACTATTTGAATCCCTGAAGGTTGGTTGGTTGATGGCGAAGGCATAATTCCTTTAGAAGCGGCCAGACCATGTCCGGGGTCAGGCCTCGCATATCGATGTCCTTCGATGGGGCGATTCCAGGTGGAGGAACCAGTTGCGCCACGCGGTGTTTGTCTCCATATCCGTACGGTCCCACGCGTGACGACGGATTGTTGCAATGAATCAATGCGAGAGTGTCGATCCCCACGGCAAAGCCGAGATGCATCACCCCGGTGTCGGTGGAGACCAGGATGTTCGAGAGGGCAAGGAGGGCGGCCGTCTCGTGGAGCGCGAGTTGTCCCACCAGGTTGAATGCTCCGGTTTTCAGGCGCGCCTGGAGTGCGGCGCCCTTGGGATGAAGATCGCGTCCGCCGGTCAAAAACAAGTTCACCTCCCAGGTGCGATTCAGACGGTCGGCCAGTTCCGCAAAATAGTCCACAGGCCAGTCGCGCCACGCAGATCGCCGTCCGCCCCCCAGTTGAAATACGACGCCGGGTTTCAGAGGAATATTCATTCCGCGAAGGCGTTGTTGCAGGGCAGCCTTTTCCTCTTCACGCACCCGATAAACGAGACCCCGGTCGTGACTGTCCGCGCCGAGGAAACGAACGATCTCCAGAGTCTGCTCCACTCCGTGGGTTGTATCCCATCGGGGAATCTCCACACGGTGAGAAATGAGAAAATCAAATTTCGTCATGATGGGGCAGCTCACCACCGCATCCTTCCGAACAAGCCACGCCATCGGCCAAAGATCCGGATCATTGCCCCGGAGCATCACCACCACATCGGGGCGCCGTCGCCGGAGTTTCCAGACGAGGGCGGGGAACGACACCAGCGATTTATGATAGGGGATGATCTCGTCGATGCAGGGATTGTGATCGGCAAGGACGCGTCGCCTTCGGTGAGTGACCACGAGCAACCTGGCCGAGGGAAATCGTTCCTTGAGAGCGCGGATCGCCACACTATCCGTCAGGGTATCCCCGATACCGGCGGCACTAAATACAAGGATGGTCCGAAACGATGAGGGATCCAAAGTCCGCGGGATGCTGGGAAACCAACGTGCGAGATAGCGAAAAAGGATTTGATAAACCAAAAACAAAAAACGCTTCACACAGAAAGAAGGGGTCCTGGCAAAAATTGACAGAGGACCGGGGGACAATCAAGTAACGAGCGACGGGAAATGGAAAAACTTTCTTTAAAGCGAACGAAACATTTTCCCAACGAAAGGTCGACAAAAAAGAACCGTGCTCAGGACGAAGGGGCGGGGGGCGTTGAATTTTCAGGGGCGTCGCTTTGGTTGATATCCTGCCGCTGATTTTCAGGATTGGCATTATCATTAAACTCCTGCTCGACCTGTTTGACAAAACTCACGAGATTGGACTCGGTCACGATGCTGAATTCGGGAATGGAGCTTGATTTGAAAGCATCCCCTTTCGTCAATCGAAGGGCATGGTTGTCGAGGGATGAGTAAGGGACAATGGCGACGTGGACAATGCCTTCGCGGATCAAATCGGGCAGATCATGATAGTTGTCCACCATGGAAATCAGGGGGGGGAATTGTTTGGCATCCACAGAAACATCTTTTGCCAGATAATTCGGTGGGCCGACGAAAGAAATAATGGCGCTCACGTTTGGATACTTTTGAACCACTTTCTCATAGAATTCCAAATCCATGCCGGCGGCGAGTGATCGTGGTCCTGTGTAGTAGTCCTCCCATGCGATGATTTTGACCCTTGGAGAGTGGTCGCCGAGACTTTTTTCGAAAGTGGAGCTGAGGAAGGTAACCTGATCCTGATTGATAAGATCTTCGATCTTGGCACGTATCGCCACCACATCGCCCCTGCCGTCGACACACTTCCCAGCCTCCTGGGCCAGGGTTTCGGCCATGGAGCGCAAGGGTTGAGCTGTTCCTGGTGGAGGCACCGCACCAGGTGGGACCACAACCGATGTCGAGGCGGCAAACTGCTTTTTGGTTTCCGCAATCTGTGTCAAAATTGACTTGCGGGAGGAGTCAATAAAACAGCCTTTGAGCGTCAACAGGAACACGAACAGGGAGACTATGATGATTCCCCATTGAACCTCCTTCGTCCGAAAAATTTTGAGAAGATTGGAGCTCACGTCAAATGCATGCTCGGTTCATCAATGCCACCAACACCTGAATTCGGCAACCTAATTACTGCAATCCACAACGGAGCGCCTTCTGTTGTCGCTGCCTCCTGGGTGGGCAGACAGTAGCGCTCCTTTTTAAGGAGAATTTTGAAATGAGGACGATCCTTCAAGCAGCCTCTTACGGATCGCTCGGAGCCACATACCACCAGGGACTTAGCTTCACATGGTCCCACCATCCGGCATTGTATTTTTTGGCCCCATAGATACTGTCGATAGCCTCCACATGGCCGTCACAATAGAGATAGTTGTCATTCCCACCGTGGAAACCAATTGGAGGAAACATTTGATAACTATTCGGATAGGGGACGCCATAACCCCCTCCATAATCGATTCGCAGATCCCAGCCGTAATCCCACTTGCCGCCATTCACATTGCAGGCCAAAATAATTTTCTTCTCCGGATTTGGATTCAAATAAGAGGACGCGGAAAGTAAGCTGACGGAGGGTCCGTAAATAGTAGCAGTGTGTGGATAAAGGGGGGGGGTGTTGTAATAGGGGTCTCGGGACACGCATTCGTTATGGCCGTAACCCCAAGGTGCATAACCACCGTCCATAAGAGGCTTAAAGAAAGACAATACAGAGGGACATAGGAATTTCGGTCTAAGTCTGACCTGCGCCCCGTAACCCAGGCCTGCGACCCAATTCGCGTCGTTGGCCTGGTTGTAGGAAGTAGCTACATAATTTGCAGACTGATTGACCCCCCCAACCTGGACAAGGATGCTTCCTGGCGTATCCTTATCGGCAAGGTAGGGTGACACAAGCGATTGCCAGTGGGTAATGGGGTCGAAATAATTAAATGGATACGTGTCTCGATTTTCCTCCTTATAAAGGTTTAAAGCCCTTCCAATGTGAAAAAGATTATTGGAACAGGTCATTCCCTCAGCTCGATTCTTGACCATTCGAATCGATGCCATGGTCATGTTGATCATTAACACGATGATCGCTACCACCGATATCAATTCGACCAGCGTGAGACCTTTCATTCTTTGAGAGCGCCCGAAGTTGTGAGGGCCAAAAGGCAAACATTCTTTTTTGGAATGCATGGGAATATTATGGGGGATCATGGGTCAAGGACCTGATAGTTTAATATTGCCGAAACACGACATGTTTTTGTTTGATGGCGCCTTTTTTCATACTGCTTACTCGTCCATCGCAGAACAGAACATTGGCCGTACCCCGGTGGCGATAACGTACGTTTCCAGGATTTTGGGCGGGTGTCAGATTATCCTTGTCCTGGTATACGACAATGGGCGTTTCACTGGTTGCAATGGTCATCAGGGGATTGGGAATGAAGGGATTGGGATCGACCACATAAGTATAGGGTGCTGGAAAGGGATTCAGGGGTCCTGCGTCAAAAAGAAGGGCCGGATAGACGCTGTAGTCAAAAGTGCCACCGTATTTGGTGCCGATAACCAATTGCATGGCGTCCGCAACCAGAATGACTTCCCCGGGACGGCGAATGCGGCTCGTCATGATTGCCGCCTTTCCTACGTTATCGACAATGGGACAAATTCCTGCGTGGGCAGCGTAGGTGGGGCTGATATTGTTTTGGATGGCCATACTGGGACACATAAAAATCGGATTTCGCGGGATCGAGTGTGCCCTTCCGTCCACCTCGGAGGAAATGTAACCAGCCCAGTCATCAAGTATATTTCCTGAGGAATTCTGAAGAATGCTGGGAGGATAAACGCCTTCGATGACTCGAAGCCCTGCCACACCCCCTCCATTTTGATTGTTATCGTTGGTATACAATTGCATGGCGATGCCGATCTGTCGCAGGTTCGACATGCACTTGTCTGACTTGGCGTGCTCTCTGATGGCCTTGAACCCGGGCACCATGAGAGCTAATAAAATCACGATGATGGCAATCGTGACCACCATTTCCAACATGGTAAATCCGGACGGCCCGGGCTGAACAAAAGAATTTTTACGGGTGAAAACCCTTTTTTTCCAATCCATGCTTTTCAAGCGAAATGGATGATGAAAAAACATGCTCATTCGTGGGCGTAAAACTCCCCGACTTGAAGGAATTCCTTCAATGCTTTCCTACGTAAATCTACCATAAAGATGCCCTAAAGAAAGTCCATAAAATCCAGGGAGGTTTTTTGGGGGGGTATTAGGTGGACTTTTGAATGGGGGAATCCATGGGACTCGAAAGGGTTTGTTTTGAAAAACCAAAGACCATGGCTTTTTGAATCGTTTCAAAAAAGGGAGTGGCAAGAAGGGCCTTTCAAAGGCAGGATACGAGAAGACGAGAGACCATGGCCAAGTTTTCCCTAAGAAGAGAATCTGAAGATCCCGCAATCCTGGCTGAGGCGAAACTGCTGGCAGCATGCAGGGCCGGCAAAGTCGAAAGCTACGAGCCTTTTGTTAAGGAGAACCAAGGCAAACTCTATCATGTGGCCTATCAGATCCTCCGGGACGAGTCTCTTGCCGAGGAGGCCGTTCAACTGACGTTTATCAAGGGATGGAGGAAAATCGGGAGCTTTCGCGGGAATTCCCGGTTCGGGACGTGGCTTCACCGTCTTTGTGTGAATACTTCATGGGACTTGTTACGTCAAAGGATGAGAGAGAAGGGACGACTGCCCTCGGATGAACCGGGTGAAGCGCCCAAACAGCTTCTCGATGAAATTTTAAGCAAGGAGACTCCACCGGATAAGGCCATGGTTCGCCGTGAAATCAAAACCCTTGTGCTTCAGGCGATGAACAAACTGCCTGAGGAACAACGGCTTGTGCTCGTTTTGCGCGAGATGCAGGGGCTCGATTACCGCGAAATCGCGAAGACGTTGAATTGTCGCGAAGGGACCGTGATGTCCCGGCTGTTTCATGCGCGTCAAAAGATCCGCCAGCTCCTCGAAAAAATCATCTGACATTTCAGTTTCAAAAGGTTACAACTATCCCCAGCCATGAAGCAAAAGTTTGACGCGGACGAATGGATCAACCTGCTCCTGGACGGCAATCTCAAGCCCGAGCAGCGCAAACAGCTTGAAGCGTGGCTTGTCACCGATCCGGGTGTGGAGACCCACGCCGCCCTCCGTCGGGCGAAAGTGGTCAATGCCCTCCTGAAGGAGATCGCCGCGGAAACCCCTGATTTGAAAAATCCCGAACGAATGTGGCAGCAGATCCGGCAAAAAATCGAGCAAGGCCCGGCCCAGGTTTCCTGGAAGGAGAGGATTCTCGACTGGTTTTCCTCCGATCGCTGGATGTTGCCCACCGCCACGGCCTTCGCCACGGCATCGCTGGTGGTGGCGCTCGGTTATTTCTGGTTGCGGGCGCATCCACGGCAGAGCCAGTTCACCCAGGTGGATGGCGTGAAGGGATTCGGGGCCGAGGTTTCGGCGACGTCCTACGACTCAAAATCGGCCAATGCGACGGTCGTCTGGGTGTCGGGTTTCGATAAATCGCCCTCGCAATTCGGCCAGATCTGGCAGGTCTACAGTTTCCGTCCGGAAGTCTCCGCCACCGCCTACGAATCGGAGAAAGGCAACGCCACGGTCATCTGGATTTCGGGACTGGATGATTCGATGGATCCCAACGGCACATCCTCCTGACCGCCTGATTTTCATATGCGCCGCCTTCCCTGGATCCTTATGTTGCTTCTTGGTCTGTTCGTCTCCCACGTGGGGGCCCAGGGGACCGAATCGGTTCCACGATTGCAGGTGCGGCTCATCAAGGCTTCCAATGAGTCTGCGGAAACTTCGGATCCGAAGGTCAAGTCACTGGACGCTCAGCTCAAGGCCGATTTCGGATACAATCACTATCAACAGATTTTCTTCTCGGATTCGCAATTCATCCGGGACGAAAAGGCTGTCTTCGAAATGCCGGATGATTTCGCGATCACCATCACCTATCACGGCCGGAAAAAGGGACAACGCGAGTTTTTTGTGGAGACGGAATATCGTGGTAAAAAATTTGTAGGATTTTACGCGTCCTTTCCGGATGTGGCCAAATCCATCCTCATCCGAGGACCCGGATCCCACGAATACCGCTACATTATCGCCCTTTCCCCGGGGTGAGGGTTCCGGCACCCTGCTAGCAAAGAAACCGGCCGATGGGGAGTCCGTGAAGGATCATGGGGAGATCGGCGATGCAGGACACTCCGATACCTCCCAGTCTCCAAAACGCGGAAGCCCGGCTGTTACTGAGGAAAAACGAGGAAAAGGTTTGTTCATGCGGTTCGATCCAGAGGGTGACGATGGACCACTCCACCCAGCGTACCGGAACGTATACGAGGAGATACACGATCATGTCCCGATGAGGGACGTGTGCCTTGTAGAGAACGGGCCAGACGACTAGGCTGAGACCGAATATCAACAGTCCAAAACCCAGGCCAAGCATCACACGATAGGTCCCGAATTTGAATGCTGAAGCGAGGCGATCCTTCTGTGAAGGATTCAGGAGGGTGAGGCCCACCCACACCCAGGCCGAATATCCGATCCATTTGAGAAAAAGGTAGGCTGGAAAAAGAAGGAGGCCCACGAGGGGGAGGTTGCCCCTGGAGGTTTGGAAAATCAATGCTGCGATGATCCATCAGGTCAGCCACCGTCCCAGACCTTGCATTATGTCCCGATCGGAGGCAGGATCGTTGTTCTTATTTTTCCTGAAGTCCGACCATGAGCTCCATCGACTTGAATCTGGTTCAGAAGAAATTGCAGGATGCCCGGGCGAAAAACCTGATCCTGGCACCCACCCTTGAAAACATCCTTGTCTGGCTCAACCCCGAATTTTTTGAACCTTGGGTTCTGGAAAGCATCGTTGAATTGGTGAACGAAGCCCATTGGTCAGAGCTCAACGACCGTTTTTACAAGACGCTCAGTTTTGGAACAGGAGGCTTGCGGGGTCGTACGATGGGTGCGGTGGTGACGAAAGCGGAGCGGGGGAATTCCCCAGCGGAAGCCGCACCTGCGCATCCGGCGGCCGGATCGAACTGCATGAACGATTTCAATGTGCGCCGGGTGACGATGGGCCTTGTGGCTTACATCCGGGAGGCGGGTTCCCTGGGTGAATGTCCTCATGTGGTCTTTGCCCATGACACCCGTCATTTCTCGCGTCATTTTGCCGAGCTGGCCGCACGCACGGTCATGGAAATGGGCGGTGTCGCCAGCCTCTTCGAATCGGAGCGGTCCACCCCGGAGTTGAGTTTCGCCGTGCGTCAGGAATGCGCCGACGCCGGAGTGGTGATCACCGCCAGCCACAATCCCTCCCACGACAACGGCTACAAGGCTTACTATAACGACGGAGCCCAGGTCATCGAACCCCACGCGAGCGGGATCATCCAGCGCGTGCAAAGGATATCCCTCGATGAAGTCTGTCGCAAACCATCGGACGCGGTGCCCGATTTCCGAATCCTTTCGCGTACGATCGATCATGATTATAAGGAACGGCTTCTCTCGCTCGTGTTGGAGCCCGGGGTTTTGAAAAAAACGGGAGGACAGATCAAGATGGTCTATTCCGCACTTCATGGGACGGGTGCCAAGATGGTTCCCGAAGTGTTGCGGGAGCTCGGTTTGCAGGTTGTGCTCGTTGGCGAGCAGATGATTCCGGATGGTCGGTTCCCCACCGTGAAATCGCCGAACCCGGAAAATGCGGAAGCTTTGACGCTCAGCATCCAGCTCGCAGATCGCGAGGGCGCGGATGTGGTGCTCGCCACGGATCCTGATGCCGATCGCATGGGCGTTGCCGTGCGAAATGCCCAGGGGCGGATGGAATTATTAAGTGGCAACCAGATCGGTTCATTGCTCGCGCACTATCGTCTCGAACGATTATTCGAACAGGGAATTTTGAATGACGGAAACCGGGCTCGTGCGGGGTTGGTCAAGACGGTGGTGACCACGGATTTGCAGAAGGCAATCGCCGCCAAATTTGGGGTGACGATCCCGGAGACGCTCACCGGTTTCAAATATATTGGGGCGAAACTCCGCCAATATGAGGAGAAGGCAACCTCTGCGGTGGGGATGTCGTGGCGGGACTATCGTGCTCTTTCGGAGCTTCAGAAGCGGGACCTTCTATTGAAGCACTCCCGGTACTATGTCTTTGGCGGCGAGGAGAGCTATGGATATTCCGCTGCGGATTTCTGCCGCGACAAGGATGCCAATGCGGCCAGTGTGATGTTTGCCGAACTCGCGGCGTTTGTAAAATCCCGGGGACAGACCGTGCTCGACTATCTGAACGCCATCTATTCGGAATTGGGATATTTTCAGGAGAAACTCGGCCAGCTGATCTATGAGGGTGCGGATGGTGCCGTTAAAATCCGGAATATTCTCCAGTCCATGGAATCGAACCCTCCCCGGGAAATTCTGGGCTTTCGCGTCGCTGGCATCCAGAACTACGCGAAGCAGGACGTGCGGGATGTTGAGGGAGAACTTCTTCCCCGGGAACTTTTGATTTTCATCGAACTTTCCAATGGGACCCGTGTGGCCGTGCGTGGCAGTGGAACAGAACCCAAGATCAAGTACTACATGTTTGCCCGTGAAAAACCTGAGTCCGGTTCACGTTTCACGCAGGAACAACTGGCTTCGACAAAGGCCCGGACGGGTGACTTTTTGAATTCCCTCTGGGGCGCGATTGAGGCGGATGCGCGCGCCCGTGCCGGAATATAATTTGGAGGGCCAGGTGCTTTCGTCGCCTTTTCTTTTCAGGCGGTGACGACGGAGCATCGCTTTCCATCCCAAGAAATGGCCGAGCCAACTCCTAATCGTGAAAATCAGACCTTCGTCTTTCACGATGCCCGCGGTCGCCGATGGCCCCGCGTCAAGCGGACGACCTTTGCCCTGGGGGTCGTTCTTTTTCTGGCGTTCATCGCCTTCGTCCGTTCCCTTTTGATCCAGCCGCAACTCCGGCTTCCGGGTTCGGTGTTGCAATTGCGATCCCAGTTGCAGGGCCTGCAGAGGCTTCCGGGAGGGACTGTGCTTACGAAGGACGATTCTCCCGGGCCGCGCCATTCGATGGCCCCCTCCCGTTCCCATCGCCACCCCACCAGGGATCCGGAACGAATTCAGCTGGGCTTTTACGTGAATTGGGACCGTGCCTCCTTCGCTTCCCTGCAACAGTACGGGGAGAATCTCACCCATCTCAGTCCGGAGTGGATCTCATTCAAAAATGAAGAGGGGGACCTGGAGCTCAAGAATCAGAGCGAGGTGGAATCCTACGCTGCCACGCATGACCTGAAGCTGGTTCCTCTGCTGACGAACTATTTTGAGGGATGGCGCGGCGATCTGGTTGAAGCTCTGATCACCTCCGCCCTGGACCGCCAGAACGCTTTCATCGACCAGGTGATCGGGCTCTGCAAAGGGCGTCACTATGCGGGGGTGACGCTCGATTTTGAGGAGGTCGCCTTGGAATACGAGGAGCCGTTCAATGATTTTTTGACGCGCTTTTCAGACCGGTGTCACAAACAGAACCTGCTCTTTCTCCTCTGTGTTCCCATGGGACTGGACTCGCAGGTGTTCGACCTCGACCGGCTTGCTGACCACACGGACTATTTTGTGGCCATGTTGTACGACGAAAATTCGAGGCATGATGCGCCGGGACCGATTGCCTCCCAGGCCTGGTTTGAACGCTGGCTCAAACGACTTCTGGAGTTCGGTGACAGCCGGCAATGGATCGTGGGCCTCGGCGCATTTGGCTGTGACTGGTCAAGTGAAGCCAAGGTGGGGCGTGTGCTCACCTTTGCGGATGCGATGGCTCTGGCGGACAGTCTTGATACCGCCCACGTCGAAATGTTGTTGGATGCCGGCAATCCCATGTTCGAATACAAGGAGGACCAGGCGAAGCATACCGTGTGGTTCCTTGATGCCGTGACGGCGTACAATGAGGCGGTGACTGCACGGCGTGCGAAGACGGCAGGGGTGGCGGTCTGGAGACTCGGTTCCGAGGATCCGAAATTGTGGGATGCGTTGCGATGGGCCGGAGACGGAACGATCGGGTCGGAGGATGTGGCGGCGATGGGTGTCTTGAAGCCGCAGGACCATATCACCCACATTGGTGAAGGCGAGATTGTAAGAGCCCATCAAAACCTGAAGTCCGGTGCCCGCACGGTTTCCCTTCATCCGAACGGGCTCATGACCGAGGTGTATCACTCCTTTCCCAGCGATGTGACCCTGGAACACTACGGCAAGGTTCAGTCCGACTGGGTGGCGTTGACCTTTGATGATGGTCCGGATGAGCGATGGACGCCAAAGATTTTGGATGTCCTTAAAAAAGAGCATGTGCCTGCAACGTTTTTTGTCGTGGGAAACAACATGGAACGGAATCCGGAGCTTGTGCTGCGCGAGGTGAACGAGGGGCATGAGATCGGCAACCACAGCTACACCCATCCGAATCTCGCGGATATTTCCGAAGTGCAGGTGGATCTGGAATTGAATGCGACGCAGCGACTTCTTGAAAGTGTGATCGGGCGCTCCACGTTTCTCTTCCGTCCGCCCTATCTTGCGGATTCCCGTCCCCAGGTGCACGAGGAGGCTCGGCCGATTGTGCTCGCGGAGAAACTGGGATACGTGACGATTTGCGAAAATATTGACCCCGAGGATTGGGCCCGACCGGGGGTGGACGCGATTCTTCAACGCGTCCGGACGCAACGCGCGGAGGGGAGCATCGTCCTCCTGCACGACGGGGGAGGGGATCGATCCCAGACGCTGGAGGCACTGCCGCGTTTGATCCGGGCGTTGAGGGAGGACAGTCATGGAAAGGTTCAATTTGTCACCACGAGTAAACTACTCGGTCTGTCACGGGATGAAGTGATGCCGCCGGCGCCGTTGATGGAGCGCATGACCATCCGCACTTCCAGCCTTGGACTGTCCATGGTCTATTTTTTCGAGGAAATGGTCTGGGCGTTCATGATTGTCTCTTCGGTGCTGGTGCTTGTCAGAACCCTTTTCATCGCCGTCCTGGCCATGATCCAGAAGATGAGTCGCCAAGGGATCCGGCTTGCAGGGCCGCCCGGCAACGATCCATCCATCAGCGTCCTCATTGCCGCATATAATGAAGAGAAGGTGATTGTGCAGACGATCCACTCTGTATTGAACAACGGTTATCCGGGTGAATTTGAGGTAGTGGTGGTGGATGACGGTTCCACGGATGGGACAAAGGAGGTCGTGCGTCGTGCATTTGAGCATGAGTCTCGCGTCCGTTTGTTTGTGCAGGCGAACGCGGGAAAATCGTCGGCGTTGTTGCGCGCCTTTTGGGCTTCCAAGGATGACATTCTGGTGTCCCTCGATGCGGATACCCAGTTGTCGCCAGGGGCTCTGCGCGAACTTGTGCAGCCGTTCATGCGATCTCGTGAAATCGGGGCGGTGTCGGGAAATGCGAAGGTGGGTAATCGGGGAAAATGGCTGACGGAGTTTCAATCCCTGGAATATATCTGTGGCTTCAACCTCGACCGGCGGGCATATGATTTATTGAACTGCATCACCGTGGTACCCGGGGCGATTGGCGCCTACCGGCGTGAGGCGGTGGACCAGGCTGGCGGGTTCACGGCGGAAACCCTGGCGGAGGACACGGATTTGACACTGCACATCCGGAAGGATGGCTGGAGGATCGCCTATGCGGAGAATGCGATCGGGTGGACGGAGTCTCCGGAGACGTTCCGATCCCTGACCAAACAGCGGTTCCGTTGGGCGTTTGGAACGTTGCAGTGCCTCTGGAAGCACCGGGATGCGTTGTTTAATCCGCGTTACGGGGCTCTGGGGTGGATCGCCCTGCCCAGCATGTGGCTTTTCCAAATAGGTCTTGTCGCAGCCGCGCCTTTTGTCGATCTCTTGATGATATGCTCGTTGATTTCGGGAAACGGCATCGAAGTGGCCCTCTATTTTTTCGCATTTATTCTCTCCGACATCATTCTGGCCGGAGTGGCACTTGCCCTGGAGGGCGAACATGTGGCTCGGGCGTTTTGGGTCCTCCCCCAACGTTTTGTGTACAGGCTGCTTCTGAGTCTGGTGGTCTGGAATTCCGTCCGTCGGGCAGTCCGCGGGGCGCTCGTCGGTTGGGGTAAGGTGGAGAGAATGGCATCAGTGAGGAACCCATGAAGGGAGACAGGAGACAGAAGACAGGAGACAGAAGGCGCGCCCGACCGTCGGGTCCTGCCTCGCGGCGAAACGAGAATGTTCAAAGGGCAGGGACGGACCGCTGGGTCGTCCGTCATCTTTTCTCTGGAATTCTTTTTTGGTTTTTGACCACCACATGCGTCTTTGCGCAGGAGACGCCGCATTTGAAAATTCCCAGCGTTGGCGCGTACACGGGCGCGTACATGGATTGGGGGGATACGGAGGACGATGTTCATTACGAAAAAATCACGGCATTTGAAAAGCTTGCGGGAAAGCATCAGGCGATCGTCGCGTTCTCAAGTTACTGGGGAAAAAAGAGTTTTCCTCGGGAAGCTGTCGACGATGTGCTTCGATACGGGGCGGTGCCTCTGATCTATTGGTCCCCATGGGGTCCCCCCTATGAGCAGAATGAACCGCAGCCGGACTATTCCCTGGAGGCTGTTTTGGAAGGGCGGTTTGACGACTACATCCGGATGTGGGCCCGTGAAGCGGCCACCGTGCATGCACCGATTCTTGTCTCCTGGGGATTGGAAATGAATGGCAATTGGTTTCCGTGGAGCGGGCCTTGCCAGGGGGCGCAGAAGAAGACCTATGGGGATCCCCGAAAGGAGGACGGTCCCGAGAAATATGTGCAGGCCTTTCGCTACGTCGTGGGACTTGTCCGTGGAGAGAAGGCGTTAAACGTGGAATGGGTTTTTCACGCCAACAACTATTCCTTTCCCGACGCACCCTGGAATTCCATGAAGCATTACTATCCGGGAGATGATGTGGTCGACTGGCTGGCGATGAGTGTCTACGGCCAGCAATTTCCGGAGAGTGATTGGAAGAAGTTCGATGACGTGATAAGTGGCCCCTACCTGGAACTCGCTGCGTTGAGTTCGAAAAAACCCATCATGCTTGCCGAGTGGGGGGTGGGGGAGTTTCCACGAAACGGAAGCAAGGCGGAGTTCCTTGACCAGGCGTTTGCATCCATGACGTCCAAATATCCGCGATTAAAGGGTGCCGTCTACTGGCACGAACGCTGGCAGAACCCGGATGAACGATATAGCAACCTCCGGATTAATTCATCCCCCAGAACATTGACCGCCTATCGTCGGGGTGTGAATGATCCCTTCTGGATCGCTTTTCCAAGGTGGGAAAGCCCCACTGCGGTGAAACGTTGAGACAAAGGGGGCGGCAATCCCCTGAGGGGATCGGGGGCGATCTATCTCGCCCCATGAAAGTCTCGCAACCCAGACAATGGAGCCAGAAACACGACCATCCTTACTTTTTTCAACACCCTGTCAGGAACCCTTTTCTTCCTGCTGACCCAGGGTCGTGATGATCTTGATCATGGGCAGGAAGAGCGCGATGACGATGCTGCCGACGACGACGGCGAGAAAGATGATCATGAGCGGTTCGAGCA
Organism: uncultured Verrucomicrobiota bacterium; assembly: GCA_964475835.1. Lineage (GTDB taxonomy): Bacteria > Verrucomicrobiota > Verrucomicrobiia > JABWAM01 > JABWAM01 > JABDCI01. Next base: position 64,657 of record CAYYYL010000001.1, read on the forward strand.
GCGACACCATGGCGGAAACGGCGTTGTCGACCTCCTCCTCGTAGTTGTCCGCGATCTTCATCAACATGTCCGGCAGGGCGCCCGTGCTTTCCCCGACATCGACCATGCTCACGACCATGGGGGGGAAGATGCCCGAGGCTTCGAGTGGCTGGACAATGCTTTCGCCCTCCTTGACGCTGTCATGGATCTTGCCCACGGCATCGGCAACCACGCGGTTGCCGCTGGCCTCTTTCACAATGAGGAGCGATTGAAGAATGGGCACACCACTGGATACGAGGGTGCCGAGCGTACGCGTGAAACGGGCGATGGAGGTTTTTCGAACCAAATCCCCCACCACGGGCATTCGCATCTTCAATTTGTCCAGGATCAATCGTCCCATTTGGGTTCGCCCCACGATCTTGATGATGATGAAAAACACCACGGCGCCGATGAGCATGCTGAGGGCGTGATCCTTCATGGCCCGGCTTAAATTGAGAACAAACTGGGTGAATTCGGGCAGCGAGGCGCCGTTGAGCATTTCCGTAAAGATCGTTTCGAACTGCGGTACGATCTTGATCATCAGGAAGGAGAGAATGGCGATCGCGATGATGAGAACGACGATCGGATAGACCATGGCGGCCTTGACCTTGCTTTTGATCTTTTCCGCCTTCTCCATGAATTGGGAGAGACGGTTGAGAACAACTTCGAGTACGCCGCCCACCTCTCCTGCCTTCACCATGTTGATGTAGAGCTTGTCGAAAACGCGGGGGTGATGAAAGAGGGCCTCGGAAAAAGTACTTCCGCTTTCCACGGAGGCGGAGAGATCGGCGATGATGCTTTTCAACACGGGGTTGCGCTCCTGGCGCATCAGGACGGAGAGACCCCGCAAGAGGGGTAGTCCTGCATCCACCAGAGTGGCAAGCTGGCGGGTGAAAAGCGCGAGAGTCTTGGTCTTGACCCCACTGCCGCCCCAGAGGGCGCTGAGGTTGATGTTCAATCCGCCCGCACCCGCCGCCCGCCCGGTTCCGCGTTTGCCAAGAGGTCCGACTTTGGTGTCCTTTTTGACATCCGCTTCAATGACGTTGGTGGGGAAAAGCCCCATCTCCCGCAACTTGTTGACGGCGACGTTCTGGGTCTCGGCGTCCAGGGCGCCCGATTTTTCGGAGCCCTTGGCGTCCATTGCCGTGTAGGTGAACTTGGGCATCTGGAAACGTGCTAAAGAGTTGGATGGGTTACCCGCGGCACGAAAAGGCATTCGTCCAGCCTTGCTGGCTGGCAGACGCCTGTTCCTCCATTAAGGATAAGCAATGTTTGACGTCAAATCAAGTCCGGGTGTGAACATCCGATGAGAGGAGCTGATTCAGGAATCTTTTCCGGATTCACGATTAGGGGGATTCCAGGTCGTGTTCCTGTCTGAGTAACGTGTCCGTCTCGATGCTACCTCCCCCCAGCCCCTCCTTTGCAGGAGGGGAGAAGAGGGTAAATTACAGCATTTTAAATAAATCTGTAGCCGCTTTCTTTGACATCCTGCATCATTTGGATCGGAAAGGTAGGGACCGACCGCCGGGCGGTCCGTAACCTATCGGCGCGCCCAGCGGTCGCGCCCTACCGGGGAATATAACGGCTACAGTTTTATTTAAAATGCTCTAGAAGCCAGATGGAAAAGAGCTGATAACAGACCTCCCCTCCTGCAAAGGAGGGGCGGGGGGAGGTATTTTGGGGGATCTTTGTGTGGGGTTTGAGATTTTCCCGCCTACGCTGAAAGCCATGGAAAAATGCATTTTCGGGCGGCCATTCCCATTTTTTCAGCAAGTTGTTAGGGACACGGCAGACTGCCAGGCTCGGACTTTCAGTCACCCCAAAAAAATTCACCGGAATCCACACCCGATATGGGGGGTGTTGCTGATTTAAACCACGGCAACTTCTTCGGGAGCGGACTTCCGCACCCGTGCGAGCGCTTCCAGCGTCCGGTTCGCCGTGTTTTTGGCGGTCAGACCGTGCTTTTCGCGAAGAAGATGGATGGCGCCGTGCTCGATGAATTCATCGGGCCAGCCGACTTTGACGACCGGAATCGTGGAGTTCAATTCCGCAAGGGCATCCGCCACGATGGCGCCGAAACCGCCCGTGACGACGTGATCCTCGATGGTCACGATGACGTCCACCTTTTTACTGAAGAATGCAAGCGAGGCACGATCGATCGGTTTGATAAACCGTGGATTCACGACGGCACAGGAAACGCCTTCGGACTCCAGAATTTTTGCGGTCTCCTTGGCCATGTCGAGCATGTTCCCCAGCCCCCAGATGGCGACGCGCTTGCCTTGAAGGTCGGCGCTGTAGTTTCCCTGTTGAAGGATTTCGGCTTTTCCGATTTCGAGCAGTTTCGGAGTCGGTTTGATCGGCACACCCTGGGCCGGGCCGCGCGGATAGCGAACCGCACTCGGGCCCTGGTGATTCTGCATCGTGTACAGCATGTCGTTGAACTCGTCCTCATCCTTCGGTTGCATGTGGAGGATGCCGGGCACAGGGCGAAGGTAGGCGATGTCGAAGACGCCGTGATGGGTTGGGCCGTCCTCGACGCACCCCGCGCGATCGAGACAGAACATCACCGGGAGGTTTTGCAACGCCACGTCATGAATGATCATGTCATACGCACGCTGCAGGAAGGTGGAGTAGATCGCGCATACCGGGTGAAATCCATTGGTGGCCATCCCTGCGGCAAAGAGAACGGCGTGCTCCTCGGCGATGCCGACGTCAAAAAATCGATGCGGCACGGCTTTGGCAAATTTGGTCAGACCGGTTCCCGAAGGCATGGCGCCGGTGATGCAACAGAGCTTCGGATGCGTTTCTGAGAGCTTGATCATCGCATCGCCAAAAATCGTGTTCCATGCGGCCGGGCCGTCTGTGCGGATGAATTCACCGGATTCGGGATCGAATTTTCCACAACCATGAAAAGGCTCCGGCTTGTCGAGCGCGGGTTTGAATCCACGCCCTTTTTCGGTGAGAATGTGCAGGACAATCGGGCCCTCAGCCTCCTTGGCGAAGGTGAGGAAGTGAATGAGATCCTGGAGATTGTGTCCATCAACCGGGCCGTAGTAGTGAAGTCCCATCTCCTCGAAAAGGACGGCAGGGGTGCTGATGTCGTAGCCGCCCGCCTTCGCCTCACCCTCCTCCTCCGACTCGTGCTTGCGCTTGGGCGCGGCATGCATGAGGAGACCCTTGGCGGCGCTTTCCGCGCTGCGCTCGAGTTTCACCATTTCGCCGAGGTTCAAGCGCTTGAGCAATTCCTCCGTCTTTCGGTGCCAGCGGTTGTATGTCGGATGCGTGACGATTTTGTTCAAGTAACCTGCGATGGCGCCGACGTTCTTCGCGATCGACCACTTGTTGTCGTTCACGATCACGATCATCTTCTTCGTCGAGGTGCAAACGTTGTTCAGGCCTTCGTAGGTGACGCCACAGGTCAGTGCCGCGTCGCCCACCACGGCGATCACCTGCTCGTTGGTCCCCTTCATATCCCGGGCGGCCGCCATTCCCAAGGCGGCGGAAAGGGCCGTGCCCGCATGGCCTGCTCCAAAGTGGTCGAACTCACTCTCCGCACGCATCAAAAAGCCGCAGGCGCCTCCAAATTGCCGCATGTGCTTCACGGATTCACGGCGGCCGGTCAGCAGTTTGTGAACGTAGCCCTGATGGCTCACGTCCCAGGTAAATTTATCGGTGGGACAATCGAAAACCTTGTGCAGGGCGATCGTCAGCTCCACCACGCCGAGATTGGGTCCAAGGTGCCCGCCAGTCTTGGAAAGACAATCGATCAATTCCGTCCGGATCTCCTGGGCAAGTTCCTGCAACTTGGGCAGGTCGAGCTTTTTGACGTCCGACGGGTGCTTGATGGTGTCGAGAATGGGCGTATTCATGCGATTTCTGAAATCAAAATAAGTCTTCTTCCTGTTCGTTCTTCCCGTTTTGGGAGGATTCCCGTGGCCCCGAAGACACCGATCCCGCATCGTCTTCGTCCAAATCCAGCTCCTTCAGGCCCACCCCGCCATCCTTCTCCTTCATCAACACCTCGATCCGCTTTTCAGCCTCCGTCAGCTTGTGAAAACAAAATTTGATGAGGCGGTTTCCCTCCTCATATTTCTTCAGAATATCCTCCAACGGAAGGTCTCCCGACTCCATCTCCTGAACCAAACCCTCAAGCCGGGCAAGCGATTCCTCGAACTTCGGTTCCTTGGCTGAGTTTTTGGCTTTCAAGAGTTTAAGTGTATCAGGATGTGGAGAAAATAACAATCCACGCCTTCGGAATCATTCACCCAGGCTCAAGAAGATCATACCATTAAAGAGGATGTCAAATGATAAATAGTTTGGAAAGGGGAGCATGGATTGGGGGCTGGAATGGCGCTTTTTTATTCTGGATTCTGACTCCTGTCTCCTGAATTCTTGCCTGCTTATGTTACGCGCTGGAATTGTCGGACTCCCGAATGTGGGCAAGAGCACCCTGTTTAACGCCCTGACGCGATCCCGCAAGGCGGAGGCTGCCAACTATCCGTTTTGCACGATTGAACCCAACACGGGGGTGGTGACGGTGCCCGATCCCCGTCTGGACGCCCTTTCGAAAATCTCCAAATCGACCAAGATCATTCCGGCGGCGATCGAGTTCGTGGACATTGCCGGTTTGGTGAAGGGGGCGAGCCAGGGTGAGGGTCTTGGGAATCAGTTCCTCACTCACATCCGCGAAGTGGACGCCATTGTTCAGGTGGTCCGTTGTTTTGAGGACTCGAATATTCATCACGTGAGCGGGAACATCGACCCGATCCGTGACATTGAAGTGATCACCACGGAACTTGTGCTTGCGGATCTTGGGGCCGTTCAGAAGCGCCTTGAGAAACAGCCCAAGGGCGTCAAGGCTGGCGACAAAGCCGTGGTCGCGGAGCGCGCCCTGCTCACACGTCTGGAGCCACATCTCAACGCCGGCAAACCTGCCTTGACCCTGGAGGTTTCTGCGGAGGAAAAGGCGTTGCTCAAAACCTTTTTCCTCCTGACATCGAAACCGACGCTGTTCGCCTGCAACGTGGCCGAAGGGGATCTTGGTGAAATTTTGAAATCATTTGAAACGAACACCTCCTCGCCCAAGGCGAAACACGTGCAGGCAGTCCGGGACTATGTGAAGGCCCATCATGCCACGGAGGCGGTCGTGATCAGCGCGCAGATCGAAAGCGATCTCGTGGATCTCTCCGAAGCCGAACAGAAGGAATACCTCGAGGGACTGGGGGTTGGCGAATCCGGCGTCGGCACCCTCATCCGCGGAGCCTATCATTTGCTGGGACTGCGGACCTATCTGACAACCGGCGAGAAGGAGACGCGTGCATGGACGATTCATGAGGGAGATACAGCGCCGAAGGCGGCCGGTGTCATTCACTCCGATTTCGAACGCGGCTTTATCGCAGCCGAAACCATCGCCTACACGGACCTTGTCTCACTCGGTTCCTTTGCGAAGGCGCGCGAAACCGGGAAGCTGCGCCTCGAAGGCAGGGAATACGTGGTGAAGGACGGGGATGTGATGGAGTTCCGATTTAATGTATAAAACCCCAGTTTTCTGCATTCATGAACCCGAAGGAGATTCTTGCCATTGGGGTTGGTTATGGAGCAGGAATCTGGTTCTCCATCCTTGCTCTTAAAAAGATGGCTCTGCTTCGGGATGCAGAGCGATGGGCGAGCACTCGTGGCCGCATTCTGGAATCCTGCCTTTACCGGGATGAGGAACGAAATACCATCCATTTTCGAATCCGCTACGAGTTCACTGCGGGGGAAAAGATCGAGGGAAAAACCCCCAGGTTGGCGGGGGATTGGTTTTGGACTGAAAAACAGCAAGCCGCCTTTGTTTCCCGCTATGGGCAGGATCAGGAGGTGGAAGTCTTTTTCGACACGCGTGATCCGAGGCGAAATTGTCTCGATCGGCGGGATGGCAGCGGGGTCACGATCCTGTGGATTATCGCCATCGGAGGCCCCGTGCTGGCGTCGATGCTGGTCTGGCTTCGTTCCCATGGTGAAATATGAGAGTGGGCCTGATGGGATCCACGTCTGAAATAGCGATGATGCCATGGCCTTCCAGAAGGCGGATTTCATTCTGGATTCCGGCATCAGACTTCTGTCTTCTAGCTTCATGTCTCTTTCGTGGAAGACCTTCTGGGAGCGCGAGAAGGCCGCTTCGCTTGCCCTTGCCCGCTCCGCCCGGAACCTCTGGTTGAAAATGGATGAGGATGAATTTCTTTTTCTCTCCTCCGGGCTCGCCTTCAACATCCTGCTCTGTCTTCTCCCCATTTTGATTCTTTTTGTATTCGTGCTGGGCATGGTTTTCCAAAACATCGATGTCTCGGGTCCCATCGATCACCTCCTTAGGATCGCATTTCCCAATCAACCTCACGCCCCGGCGATCCAAAGAGCGATCGAATCGGTGTTGTCGGACATCGTCACCCACCGCGGGTCGTTCGGTTTCCTCAGTGTGGCGATTCTCCTGGGGACCTCCGCATCCCTGTTCGCCTCGCTTCGCTCGGTGCTGCATCGCATCTTTCAGATCAAGGCCCAGCGGCATTTCATTCTCACCTATTTTGTCGATCTCCTTCTGGTGCTCGGCATGACGTTGCTGATCCTATTCACGACGTCGTTGAGTTGGATCTATCGGTCCCTGAAGCACATTCCCGGCTTGCTCTCGCCGCAGGACTGGCTTGTTTCAGGGGCACTGGGGACGATCCCTGATTTTGCGGCCATCGGCATTATTTTTCTCCTCTGCTATCTCCTCTACCAATATGTGCCCGAGGAGCGAATCGATCGAAAGAGCGCCCTGATTGCGGCGTGCACCACGAGCCTGGTTTGGGAAATCTCGGGCTACGTCTTTGGCTGGTATCTTCGCACCCTCACTCATTTCAGCAAACTCTACGGTGCCTACGCATTTATCGTGGTCCTGCTCATCTGGGTGTTCTGGTCCGCGGTGATTTTTGTGGTTGGAGCGGAGGTTGGCTATCTGGCGCAAACGCGGAACAAAAACCAAAAAATGGATTCTATGGTTTAAACGTGGGATATTTGGTTTTCAGCTCCAGCTGGAGACGTTGTACTTCATTGGTCTGACCCGCGGATTCAAAGGCGTGGGAGGCTTTCCAGAGGGAGCGGGGGGTCATTTCAGGATCGTTGTACAGGACGGCCACGCTGAGAAAATATTTTCCAGCATCCGCGAATTTCTGTTGATCGGAAAGGATTTCGCCCAGTTGATATCTGGCGTCCGCGTTGTTTTTGCCCTCCGGCTGGAGCTCCATCACCTCCTCACACAGTTCCTGGGCGCGGACGGATTGTTTTTGAGCACGATAGATGGGGATGAGTTGCAATTTGGCCGCCACTTGATCCGCGGGCTGCGTGTAGTCCTTTTGATAACTCTCGAAAACCGCTGCAGCCTCCTGCCATTTTTGCTGGGTTGCCAACGTGGTGCCGAGTCCCCAGCGGGAGGGTTGCTGCCATTCGGGGGTGTTGGGCAGTGAAAGCAGTTTTCGGAAAAAGCGTTCGGCACTCGAAGGGTTTCCCACTTTCGCTGATTCCCGGGCCATCCAGTCGTAGATTTCCGGTGCCAGAGAGGGGGCATCCGCCGGAAGCTGATCCACTTCCTGGATCAGAGGAACGAGCTGTTTGAGTTTGAAATGAGCCAGAATGATGCGCGACGTGGCCTGGGGACCAAAGGACTTGGGATCCATTTTCCGACTCTTCACAAGGGAAGGAACCGACTCGGAATACTTTTTTTCCTCGAAGAGGCTCCAGCCTGTCCAATAGGCGCCATCCGCGGCGTAGGATGTTTTCGGATAGTCCTTTTCGAGCTGTCGAAAGGCGGCGCGCATGCGCTCGTAGGAGTGGAGCTGGCCCTGAACGAGACCCAGGCGGTAGAGAGCGGTTTCGCGTTCGGGTGCTTTGGGGAACCGCGTCGAAAATTCCTCAAAAAGTGCACCGGCCTCGATCCAGCGACTGAGCTGTTGATTGCAAACCGCCCGTTGAAAGAGCGCTCCCGGGGTCCGGGGATCATCCGGGAAATGCTTCATGAAATCGGCCAGGACGGTTTCCGCATTTTGGAATTGATCGAGTTCGATCAGCGCCAGACCCCGGGTATGGATGGCATCCGCCAGGCGACCGGGTTTGAGCAGGGGGGGAAAGGGGCCTGAAGTCAGTTTGTCGTAGAGGGCTGATGCCTCGGCAAAACGCTTTTGTCGAAAGGCTCCATCCGCTTGAAGAAAAAGGATGTTTGCCAGGTTCGCCGAGGGTTTTCGCCCTTTCACAAATCCCGAGGCCTCGGTGTCCCATGACGGATCGTTGAGTGCAAAAAGACAGATCAGCCGTTCGTAGGCCACTTGATCGGCGGATTCGTGACGTGGATATTTGAGGAGGAAGGAGTCATACGATGCCACGGCATCCTTGTATCTCTGAAGAAGGCGGAGGCTGTGGGCGAGCAGAAGATGCGCGTCAGCCTGATTTCCATCGGGAAACTTCACCTTGGTATCCGTGGCGAGTTGGACCACGGTGATGAAGCGGTTGTCCTGGTAGCAGGCGCAGAGGAATTGAAAATTGGCGTTGGGTATCCATGCCTCCGCTCCGCTCAGTTTTCGAACCTGATCAAAATGCGAGGCGGCGTTCTTCCAGTCCTTCATCTGCATTTCGATGGCACCTGCCTTGGTTCCCCCCTCGGCACGCAATGCCGGCGCCGCATGGGTCTCGAGCACCTTGGCAAACATCACACGCGCCTCCTCGTCGTTTCCGGATTCCTGGAGCATGTTGCCCAGTTCGAGGAGGGCGAATGCCCGGTAGGGATTTTCCTTCTCCACACGTGCGAGTTCTCGAAGAATTGGCCCTGCCTCCGCCTGGCGGTGGAGCTGGAGAAGAATTCTTGCTTCGTAGAATTGGGATGCCAGTCGGGTGGAATCACTTTCCGCGCGTGCGGCTGCTTCATGAAATCCCCGGGCAGCCTCCTCGGATCGCCCCTGGTCGAGATCCATTTCTGCGAGGTGAAAGGAGGCCCGGGCGAAGAAGGTTCCTTTGGGAAAGGCTTTTTGAACCGCCTGATATTGGGCCCTGGCTTCCGCGACTTTCCGCATTCCCCGGAGGCAATCCGCGATGCGGTAGTTTGCCTCTTCGACGGCCATTCCAGAGGGAAACCACTCAAGATATTTCCGGTATTCCGCAAGCGCCAGCTCGTAGAAACTTCGCGCAAGAAAACCGTCTCCAAGCTCCATCTGGGTGCGTTCCAGCCGGTCGACCGATATCGGCTTTTCCCCGGGACTGTTCGTCGTCTGCGCTCCGACCGGAGTAACTGCCAGTAACGCCTGCAAGAAAAGGAAAAGGCGACGCATCCGCTTCAGTCTCGCATGTTTTGAGGTGGATGGGAAGCCGGTGAAGATATACCCATCCACAGGCTCTAAGGGACAGATGCTTGGGGCTCCTCGACCGCCGTCGCAAAAGCCACGTTCCAAATATCCGCTGCGCGGCACACATCGAGGATAGCAATCACATGCTTGTAGGAAGCCGATTCATCCGCGCGAAGGATCACGGCTTGATTGGGAAACTGTCCGACAATCTGCTTAAGGATGGAGAGAAGTTCGTCGCGGGTGACTTCACGACGGTTGAGCACGACACGCCCGTCGGCTTTCACATTGAGAACGATCTCCCCGGGGAGACGTTTGGGGGATTCCCCCTGTTTCGCGGTGGGTACGCGCACGTCGAGCTCGGTCTCGTAGCGGGCGACGTTCCACGTCAGAAGGAAAAACGTCAGCAGAAACAAAATCACGTCAATCATCGGGGCGAGCTGCAACCCGATCGGATCGGTGTGGACGCGGGATCGAAAGTTCATGATTTCACTTTGAGGGTCATCAGCGCCACGAGGAAGGTGGCGTTCGATTCAAGGTCCGAGATCAACGCCTGGACCCGACCGCGGAAATAGGAATAGAAAAACATGGAGGTGATGCCGACCAGCAGGCCTGCGGCCGTGGCTACGAGCGCCTGCGAAACACCTCCTGCCAGAAGTAACGTGCGCATCGGTGTGTCCTCACTGGCAATGGAGCCAAAGGAGCGGAGGATGCCGACCACGGTGCCAAAAAGGCCGAGCATGGGAGACAGGACGCCGATGTCCATGAGATAGACCACGCTCTGGTTCAATGCCGCGGCTTGGCGTGATCCCTCCGCCTGGGCCACTTCCCGGAGCGCGGTGCCATCCGCCTGGGGATTGTTCTGATGAAATTCGGCCGCCCGCTCGATCACGCGGGAAAGAATCTGGGGATTGCTGCGGGCTGCCTCCAGGAGTCGGGCAAACTGGCCTTCATAGATGATGGCCTGCATCGATCGGATGAATTCTGGGGTGGCGATCCGGTTTTTTCGAAGGGTGATGAAATAAAATAGGATCAGCAGGATGGCGGCAAAGGAGGCCAGGAGCAGGGGAATCATCACCCAGCCGCCTGCAAGCAGCAATTCCCACAAGGTCAGGTCGATTTTTGCCGGAGTGGAGGCTGCCGCAGCAGTGGGAGCTGCCTGCACCAGGGTGGTTGCGGAAAGGAGAATGGAGAAAACCTTTTTCATAGGAAAATGGGGACCCCCTGTTCTTACGAATCAAAATCAAAAATTGCAACTGCGGAAGTCTCAGGGTATGAATGAGTTCATGCTGAATTCCCGGGCGGCATCCGTGAAGAGTCTCACGACCATTCCGGGTGTCGGCAAGAGTCTGGCCCACGATCTGATCCGGATCGGGATTCATCAGGTAAGCGATTTGAAGGGGAAGGATCCCGAGTGGCTGTATGAAGAATTATGCCGCGTCACCGGGCATCGACACGATCGGTGTGTCCTCTACGCCTTTCGTTGCGCCGTCTACTATGCATCCTACACGGCGCATGAACCCGCGCGATTGAAGTGGTGGAATTGGAAAGATGCCTCGCGGGCGAAATCCCCACCCCCGTCACCTCCGCTTGTATGATGACGACGTTCAGCCGATGGGTGGGCATTGAAGGGCTTGAGCACATCACCTTCGCCGACCTCAAAAGCAACGATCGCCTCATCCACACACTGCAGGATAAAATGCATGAGCTCGATCCCCGCAAACTTCAGGATCAGATACTCGAGGCAAACGTGCGACTCCTGCTCGATCTGGTCCGGGATACGCTTGCTGACCGTTATCAGGATCTCACCATCCTTGCCTTCGCGCACATCGTTTCAGCTCTCGACTATTTTGTGCGTGTGATGGATGAGACACCCGATTCGTTGCCCGGGGGATACCTCGACGATCTGCAACGTGTTCAGCGCGTCTGCGCGGATTTCAGTGGGGAGATCGACGCTTACAAAACGTGGAAGCTTCGTCAGCCACGGCCGATGTGACCCATCAAAACCCAAAGTTGGCGTCACGAAGCCGTTTTTCAATTTCCGCAATCACTCGCTTTTCGTCGTCCACTCCCCTGGATGAGAAAGTGACGGAGAAGCGCAGGAACGCGCCGGCGTCATCCCACGGCACGGTGGAGATGAGTTTTTGGGTGATCAACCACTGACTTGCGTCCTCGGCCTTTCCAAACGGGGTTGACCCCGCACGCTTTGGAGCGCGCACATAGAGAAAGAAAGATCCCTTCGGTTTGCGCGCGTCGAACCCGAATTTGTTCAGCGTGGTGACGAGGAGATCCATGCGCCGCGAATATTTCGCTGCGATTTTTTCGGTAATCTCCGGATGGTCGAAGCCATACGCCGCGGCGTGTTGCACCGCGAGGAACTGTCCGGAATCGGTGTTGTCCTTCACATCCCCGTAGGCCTTCACCAACAGGGGGTTTCCGACGACGAATCCGCATCGCCAGCCGGTCATATTGAACGATTTGCTGGTGGAGTGGAGTTCGATGCCGACGTCCTTTGCCCCCGGTGTGGCAAGAAAACTCTGGGGTCTGCCTTCGAACACCAGCGCGGCGTAGGCGGCATCGGAGATGACGACCAGTTTGTGCTTGAGGGCGAATTCCACGACCCGTTTGAAAAAATCTGCTGTGGCGCTGGCGCCTGTGGGGTTGTTGGGATAGTTGATCACCAGCACCTTTGCGCGCTTCAATTTGTCCGCAGGCACGGCCTCGAGATCTGGCAGGAATTGATTTTCCGGGGTGAGAGGCATGTTGTAAACCTCTCCCCCGTAGTACTTCGCGTGAGTGCCAAAGACGGGATAGCCCGGAGTGGTCATCAATACGACATCGCCCGGATTGATGAAGCATGCGGGCAGGATGGAGAGCGCCGCCTTGGAGCCAATGGAATGAAGTACCTCCGTGGCGGGATCGATTCCTTTGACGCCGCAGACGCGTTCCATGTATCGTGTAGCAGCCTGCTTCAACACCTCGTCCCCGTTGTCCGAGTAACCACGATTTTCCGGTTTCTTTGCTTCAAGGCAAAGTTGTTCCACGACTTCCGGAAACGCCATTTCGTCGGGTTCACCCACGCCCATGTCGATCAGTTCCCCGCCTGGATTTGCCGCCAGGGCAGCCCGCTTGGCGCGTTTGATTTTTTCGAATTTGTAGATGGCCGTGTCCTTGCCGTAACGAATGCCACCGATGCGTTCCGCAAAGAGGTTCTGGAGATGGGAGTCGCTCATAAATAGTTGAGAGTTGAGAGTTGAGGGTTGAGAGTCAAGTCCGCAGGCAAATCTCCATGGCCCGTCATTCTGAGAGATCCTTCGCCTCGCTCAAAATGCCTTGCCTGGAAAAACAATGGAATTCGGCTCGATCCGGTGATTCAAGGATTGTAGGCTGAAGGCCCTGTCGTGAACCGCGCCTTCATCCATCTGAGCCAACTCTTTCAGTCTTTTCCGCGTGCCTTGATTCAGGCATTCAAGGTCGATGGATGGTCCGGAGTGAATGCCGCGACCTGTTCCTATCTGTTGGCAGGAGTGCCCTTTCCCTTTCGTTTGGGCAGTGTGGGCAGTGTCCGGACCCTTCAGGAGGTTCGCAACTATCTGGACAACATCGCTTTTGGCGAATTGCGATGGGAACGGGTCGAATCCTGTCTGCGCTTGGCATCCGAACCCGTGGTGGTTGATCTTGGGGTAAATGTCGGAATTTCCATCCGCTGGTGGCTTCATTTGAATCCACGCGCCCGCGTGATCGGGATCGACATGCTTCAGGAGGCTCTGGATTTTACCACGACGGCTCTAAAGGGTTCCGGTGTGGGAACGAACTGGACTCCCATTTGCGCCGGCGTCAGTGATGAACCTCAAAAGGAACGAGCCATTTCCTACGAAGACCCCCTCGAAGGAACGACCAGCCTGCAATCATCCACCGGGTCCCGCCAACGGACCATCCGGATGGATACCCTGGATCATCTTCTTCAAGGTGAAAATCCCCCCCATATCGATCTCCTCAAATGTGATATCGAGGGCTATGGAGGACTTGCCTTGAAGGGTGCCCCCGCGACTCTGTCGAAAACCCGGTTTGTGGTGGCGGAAACCCACGACGAAACGGAAACGAGACTGATGACCGACCTTCTCAAGGGGAGCGGATTCGGGCTCATTCGAATTTCCGGCCGCTCGATGTGGTGGGAGAATCAAAAGGCGTAATCTTTTAGCAAGCTGCTAGGGGACTCGATGGAGGAGGTGAACTGGGCATGGCTTTCGTGGAGATGACGTGAATTTTGTTCGTGATCTCGGACTCAGCTGATTCTGAGTCTCTCAACTTTCAACCAACTGATACCAGTTGTCCCTCTGCCGTGCTTCGTAGCCCAGTTCTCCGATGAGACGTTTCATGTCGTCGACCCCCATGTGGAAGGTGGTGCCCGCCGAGGAGACGACGTTTTCCTCGATCATGATGGAGCCCAGATCGTTCGCGCCGTATTGAAGGGCGATCTGGCCGATCTTGGGACCCTGGGTCACCCAGGACGATTGAACGTTGTCAAAATTATCGAGGAAGATGCGCGCGAGCGCCTGCATGCGAAGGTATTCGTGGGAGCCCACGCCTTCGGCCTTGAGCTTGGTGTGCTCTTTCTGAAAGGTCCAGCAGATGAATGCCGTGAAACCCCCAGTCTCATCCTGCAGATCGCGGAGTCGTTGCAAGTGCTCGATCCGATCCTCGACGGTCTCCACGTGTCCGAACATCATGGTGGCGCTGGTGCGAAGACCGAGTTCATGGCCGATGCGCATCACGTTGAGCCAGTCGTCCGATTTGCATTTGAGCGGGGCGATGCGATCGCGCACGCGATCGACGAGAATTTCCCCTCCACCACCCGGAATGGAACCAAGTCCGGCTTCCATGAACTTTTGAATGATCTCCCGGATGGGCATCCGGAACACTTCCGAGAAGTGATTGAATTCAGGAGGAGAGAACGCGTGGATGTTGACCTGGGGATAGGTCGTTTTGATGAAACGAAGAAGATCGAGATAGAATTCGATTCCGAGCTTGGGGTGATGCCCGCCCTGCATCAAAATCTGGGTGCCCCCGAGCGCGATGGTCTCCTCGATTTTTTTTCCGATCTCCTCGTGGGAAAGCACATAGGCGTCTTCGTCGCCTTCCACGCGATAGAAGGCGCAGAATTTGCAATAGACATTGCAAATATTCGTGTAGTTGATGTTACGGTCGATGATGTAGGTGACGATCTCATTGCCTCGGCCCTCGTAAGCGCCGACTTTCTTCAACTTGCGGCGTTCGTGTGCCAGGGCCCCAAGTTCCTCGAGGGAACAGGTATGATAAAGCTGGAGCGCCTCGTCCGCTTCGATGCGTTCGCCGTCGAGGATCTTCGATTCCAGAGTGTCTAGGGCTGGGGTGGAGGGCACGGGGACAGTTTAAGGTTCAAAGTTCAAAGTTCAAAGTTCAAAGTTGAGGTTGAAAGAAACGAACATTCAGACGAAAACTAGTCCGGTCTTTCTCTCAACCCTCATCACTCAACTCTCAACTGCTCCGCATGAAACACCAATGGATCAACGGCAAAACCCACAAGGTTGAACGCAAGAGAGTCGCGGTCATCAATCCGGCGACCGAGGAAATCATCGATTCCATTCCCAATGGCAACGGGGCTGATGCGAATCTGGCGGTTCGAGCCGCACGCGATGCGTTTCAAAAGTGGCGCTGGATTCCTGGCACTGAAAAAGCAGGCATGCTTCACGCCATCGCGGAAAAACTCCGGGCGGCGAAGCCCAAGCTGGCGAAGTTGATGACCATGGAAGGCGGTAAACCCTACTGTGAAAATCGGGACGAGGTGGAGTGGTCGGCCTCGTGCTTCGACTACTACGCCGAAATCGGCCGTCACTCTCGTGGAACCTCCATCCCGCCGTCGTTTGAGCATCAGGTGAATTTCACGATCAAGGAGCCGTATGGGGTGGTGGTGGCCATCACGCCCTGGAACTATCCCCTGCTGCTTCTTTCATGGAAATTGGCGCCTGCGCTGGCAGCGGGCAATACGGTGATCGTCAAGCCTAGCAGCGAAACCCCGCTTGCCACTTTGGAGCTCGTTCGCATTCTGTCCCATCTACCCGCTGGTGTGGTGAATATCGTCACGGGAACGGGGGAGGAAATGGGGGCCGCCTTGATTCAGCATCCCGGCACCGATTTGATCGCCCTGACCGGTGCGACGGAAACGGGGAAGCGGGTGAGTCGGATGTGTGCGGATCAGATCAAACGCACCCATCTGGAGCTTGGAGGCAACGATCCCTTCATCGTTTGCAGCGATGCAGATCTGGAGATCGCCAGCCGTGCCGCATGCTGGGCAGCCTATTTGAATTCGGGACAGGTCTGCACGGGTGCAAAACGTTTTTATGTCTTCGACGACATCGCGGATGAGTTTACGAAACGCGTCGTGAAATTCACGAAGTCCCTGAAGGTGGGCAATGGACTTGATCCCAAAACGGACATCGGCCCCATGATCCATGAGCGTCAACTCGAAGATGTTCATCAACGGGTTCAGGAGGCGGTGCGCGATGGGGCGAGGGTGCTTTGCGGAGGGCGGCGGCCGCCTAAGTTGAAGAAGGGATTTTTCTATGAGCCGACGGTGGTGACCCATGTGCGTCAAAGCATGCGATTAGTAAAAACAGAGACCTTCGGTCCAATTCTCCCCATCATGCGCGTGCGGGATATTGACGAAGCGATCGAGCTTGCGAATGACAGCCAGTACGGTCTTGGAGCCAATATTTACACCAACCACATGGAGTGGGCGATGAAGGCGATGGAACGAATCACGGCGGGAACGTTCTGGATCAACGATCCGCTCAGCGACAACGATGCCGCGCCCTTTGGCGGCATGCGCCAGACCGGACATGCGAGGGAGCTGGGCGAGGAGGGGCTCGATGAATTTCGTGAAACGAAACACGTGCATCTGGATTACAAGCAGGAGATCAAGCCGTATTGGTACCCGTACGCGAAATACAACAAGCTGAGCTCCTGAGAAGATTCGGAGAGATCCTTCGCTTCGCTCAGGATGACCAACTTGGTGGTTTAAAAATGGTTTCCTATGGGGAAGCGGTTCATTTTAAAAGAAACGATGTCATCCTGAGCGAAGCGAAGGATCTTTCCCTACATTGGACGATGACCCGAACTTCTATGAATTCAAAATTCCCACCCTTCAGTCTTTCGCGCCTTCTCCAGACCGTCTTTCGTCCGAAGCCGGGCGAAACCGTCGCCATCCTCATCGATCTTGCCGATCCGAAACAGGTGCGGGACTTCGCGTTTTTGAAAGACCCGCAATGGTCCGTGCAAAAATATGCCCACGATATTTTTTATCAAGGGTTGAAGCGGGGGGTGGCGAAGGAACTTGGAATCACGCAGGTCGATTTCTTCGCCTACAAAATCACGGGAGGCAGCAATCGCAACCTTCCCGATGTGGCGTTTGCGCCGGATGGACGTGAGATCAGTCTCAAACGCGAAGTCTACCCCCGCTACACCCTGGTTCTCTGTATTTCGAATTTCTCCGCCACCGCGCCTCTCACGGCGTTTGCGCATCAGTACGGTTTCCGCGGAGCCACACTTCACGGATTGAATGAAATTATTTTGAGCACCGGATTGTCCGTGGACTACAACGAAGTCAGTCGAACGGCTGAAAAGTTGCGCCTGGGCATGACAAAAGCCGATTGGGTGGAGATCGATTTCAAACACGCGGACAAAGTCCACACACTCAAACTGCATCTCGCGAAGCAGGAGGCTCAGAAAAGCCACGGCATTTGTCGTGACGAACCGGATGTGGCCAATCTTCCTGCGGGTGAAATCTACTATGTTCCGACCGGAGCCGAGGGGCGTTTTCCCATGAAGTACGAAGACGGAACGATCGGTTTGATGGAGGTCTCCAACGGGCGCATCCAGGCCGTCTCCCTGTTGCAGGGACGGAAGTCGACGATCGAGGAACATCAGGCAAAATTGAAATCGGATCCGGTCACCGGAGAGCTTGGAGAACTTGGGTTTGGCACCCAGGTGCTTCCCTTTTCAGGTCGCGACATTCAGGACGAGAAGATCCTGGGAACCCTTCACGTGGCCACGGGCCGCAGCGATCATCTCGGAGGAAGTCTGACGCCGGATAAATTCGCGAAGGCGGATGAGGCGACGCACGACGACATTTTGTTTGCGCCCCACAAGACGCCCGAGATCGATGTGCCGCAGGTGCGCATGATGCGAAATGGAAAGATGGAGGTGTTGATTGAACGCTACCAACCTGCGGCGTATATGAAGCATTTGCTCGGAAGCTGATGGCTTGGCGAACGACGAGCGTTCTCATCTCTGCTTTATGACTTTAAAACAGCGTGTCATCCTGAGCGAAGCGAAGGATCTCTCCGACGTTCCCATTCACCACAGAGAGATTCTTCGGCCCGTGGCCTCAGAATGACAGCGATGGGGAGGCTCTCATGAATTCCGAGTTCTACGAATCCGACAGGTTGCTTTCCGAATACTTGCTCTTCCACTACGGAAAACCGGAGGATGTGCTGCCTTATGATTTCGGTCCCCGCGACGCTCTGGACTATCCGGTGCGTGTGGTGCGTGAGTGCCTTCAAATCGCCCGCCTGCCTTTACGTCCGAAGGCGCTTGATCTGGGATGCGCGGTCGGGGGTTCCACCTTCGAGCTTGCCCGTCGTTGTGACGAAGTGATCGGTGTCGATGCGTCAAAGCGCTTTGTGGAAGCGGCGCAGGTATTGAAAACCGAGGGGCAGAAGGTCATGGAGGTGGTCGAGGAGGGAATTCTCACCCGAAAAACGGCGGCGCGTGTTCCTCGGGGGATCGATCGATCCCGTGTGTCGTTTGAGGTCGGAAACGCTTTGGAATTACGTCGGGAACTCACGGGATTTGATGTGGTTCTGATGTCCAATCTGCTGGATCGACTTCCGGATCCCGAATCGTGTTTGAAGGGGATGTTTTCGCGAATGAACCCGGGGGGACAGTTGATCGTGGCCACTCCCTGTACGTGGATGGAGACTTTCACCCCGAGGGACAAGTGGCTGGGGGGATTCGAGCGGGATGGAAGAAGGATTCACACCGGGGAGCGGTTGTTCGAGATCCTGGAATCGCATTTTGAGTTTGTGGGAAAACGCGACATTCCCTTTCTGATTCGCGAGCACGCGAGGAAATTTCAATGGAGCGTGTCCCTCGCGACCATTTGGACACGATGGGGGTAGTGTCTTAATTTGAACAGAATCAATGCAGGAAACAGCCCAAATCAGAAGGAACCACAGATTAACGCAGATTGACACAGATTTTTTCTTGAAGGTTTTTGCCGATGCCGCCTTGCGGCATCGGCAATCTGCCTCTGTATAATCTGCGCAAATCTGCGTTAATCTGTGGTTTCTTTCCGCTCTTTTCTAAATGCAAAGACCCATCAATTTTTGAGTTCTAAGACTTTCTAGCAAGCTCCCTGTCCCCTGCCTGCAATTTAAGACACTACCACGACGGGATTCCATTTGACCTCGGCGGGATTTTGTTTTTCCATCATCACGTCATGAAAGTCGTACGCCTTATTTTCTGGATTGCGGTATTTCTGGCATTTTACGGCGTCTGCATGCTTTTTCTGGAGCAGGGACCTGCCAAATTTCAGGAAACGGTGGTGACCCAGTATCAGAACATCAGGGCTCGTCTTCTCAAGGAACCCAAACCCGCGGCTCCCGCAACTCCTTCGTCGCCTGCGACAACTCCGGTCAAACCCGCGAAGGTGGATACGGGTGGTTTTTCTGCGGAACCCGAATCGGCGGCGGTTCCCTCTGCTCCCGCTCCGACGCCGGCTGCAGTGGAAGCCCCTTCGTCTGCGCCCGTCACACCAGCCCCCACGCCAGCACCTGCGGCCCCGGTAATTTCCATCCCCAATCCGGCAACGGTTGTGTCTAACGCGATTTCGACCGCGGAACCTCCCCCGCCTCCAGCAACGACGCCGGCAGCTCCAACTCCCGCCCCTGGTTCACCCCAGCCCTAGTTTTTCTTGTGGTAGTGGCTGGCAAATCCGACATCCGGGTGGGTGCCTTGACGATCCGATTCGAATTGGGAGTGAAGAAGAGCTCCGTAAGTCGTCAAATCATATGCCAGCATCTGGAGTCGCTTTTCGATTTTTGGATTGGCGGGAAGACCTGTGGTGAAATCAAAATCCCCATCGGTGACCGTGACTCCATAGGGCAGGCTCCAGCCGTAGCATTGCCGGATGGTGACACGCATCTGTTCCATGGGCAGGAGGCCTTTTTCATGGGAGGCACAAATATAGCCAAAGAGCTTTCCTGCGAATTCCTTCCAGTAGTGATCGAGGCAGTTCTTCATCGTGCCCGACATACCTCCGTGATAGTCCGGGGATCCCAAAACAACGGCAGATGCCCAGTTGAGATGATCGCGTCCTGCGAGGAACACTTTGTTCTCGCGATTTTCAGGATTGAAGATCGGAAGGGGTTCCTCACGAAGGTCCCACACACGGGTTTCGGCTCCAAGAGCCGCGGCCTGTTTCAAAACATGGGTTACGCCTGCACGGCTGAGCGATTCGTTGCCGAGACTGCCGATGATTCCGAGAAGGCGACTTTTCATGTTCCGTATTATAACAGGTTATTGAAGGAAACACAAAATGCGGCTTCGATCGAAGCTTCCGGTCCAATAAAAGACGGAGCCCTCAGATATGCCACGGCATTTCTAGGCGGGATTTCCTGGAGAGTTTCAAACAGAGGTTCGAAGGTCTGCAATGCGATCGATTAGTCCAGTCTCCACACAGAGGTGTTGAAATTTTCGAAACCCTTCGAGTTCCTCGCCTGCGAGGTCATAAGAGATGTTGTGACGTAAATAAGAAAGAGCGGCTTCAGGTGATAGGATCGACTGGATCGAAGCGATGGATTCAAGGTTTTCGATTCCTTTGCGACGGGCATCGGTCAGGATTTCAATACAGGGTGTGTTTTTGACATCCGGTCTCATGGCCCAGAATGCATAGACGAACGGCAGGCCCGTGAATCGATGCCAGGCCTCCCCCAGGTCGAACAACTGCCATCCTTCGTGGAGAAGTTGCCCCCGCTGTTGCAATGCCGGATCCCCGATGAGGAGTTTTGCATCGGCACCGGAGTCGGTCTGATAGCGAGGGGACTTTTTCAGAAACGACGTCATGATCACTTTTAAGAGGAGATTGGAAGTCCGGGACGCGGGATCCGGTTGGATGGTTTGGACATCCTGCAGCGGTTTGCGATGAGCGAGATAGACGCTTTGAACTGGGCCGCGCGAGGCGATCGCCATCCCCGGGAGGATGCGGTAGTGCGGATGCTCGAGATACTCGGCCACCGGAACGAGCGCGACGTCGAGTTCTCCGGCGCGCAGGCTGCGCGCGAGCGCCGAGGGAACCTCCAGCCGCACGCCGTTGAGGCCGTGGATCAACGGTTTCGCGTTGAGATAGGGCACACATCCGATGCGTGCGGAGGGGGTCACTTGGACCTCTTGTGGGAGAGCAGATGGTATTCGATCGAGTCGACGAGCGCCTGCCAGCTTGCCTCGATGATGTTGTCGGACACACCGACCGTGCCCCATTCCGTTTTTCCATCGGTGGACTCAATCAGTACCCGCGTGCGCGAGGCCGTGCCTGTCTTGGAATCCAGGATGCGGACCTTGTAGTCGGTGAGCCGCACCTTTCGGATGGTGGGAAAATATTTCACAAGTGCGCTGCGGAGGGCGCCGTCGAGGGCGTTCACCGGACCATCGCCTTCGGCAACGGTGTGGGCACTGTGTCCGCGAACCCGGATTTTCACCGTGGCTTCGCAGATGCCCGTGTTGTGCTCCCCGTTCCGTCGCATGGAGACGTGGTACTCTTCCAGTTCGAAGGAGGGCTTCTGGTGCTGCAAAGCGCGTCGTACAAGTAACAGGAACTATGCATCGGCGTATTCGAACTCAAAACCGGCATGTTCCATCGTATTGATCTGCCCCAGGTTGTCGCGCACCTCGGGTGAATCTGTATTTAATTCAATGCCGAGTTCGCGAGCTTTTAAAAGCACGTTGCTGCGTCCGGAAAGCTCCCCTACCAGCACCCGCCGGCGATTGCCCACGAGTTCGGGCTCGATGTGCTCGTAACTGCGGAGGGATTTGGACACGGCATTCACGTGGGTACCGCCCTTGTGGGCAAAGGCGCTCTCCCCCACAAAAGGGGCCCGCGGATCTGGACGGAGATTGGCAAGGTCGTCCACAAATGCTGAAAGCTGCTGCAGGTGCCTGAGCGAGGAGTCCGTGACGACCTTCATTCCCATTTTGAGTTGAAGATTGGGGATCACGCTTGTCAGGTTGCAGTTTCCAGCACGTTCACCGTAGCCATTGACCGTGCCTTGCACCTGAGTCGCGCCGTTTTCCACGGCAGCGAGTGCATTCGCCACGCCCAGGCCGCAGTCATCGTGGGTATGGATTCCGATCGGTGTCCGGAAGACGGTGCACACGGCTTCCGTGATCTCGGCGACTTCGGAGGCTAGGGAACCGCCGTTGGTATCACAAAGCACAAGACGATCCGCTCCGGCTTCCGCAGCGGCTGCGAGTGATTTCAGGGCGTATTCGCTGTTGTCCTTGTACGCATCGAAGAAGTGTTCCGCGTCGTAGATGACTTCGCGTCCATGCTTTTTCAAAAACCGGACCGTGTCGGCGATCATCGCGAGATTTTCGTCCGGGGTTGTTCTCAACACCTCCTTCACATGAAAGAGCCAGGATTTGCCGTAGATGGTTACGACGGGGGTGTGGGCGTCCACGAGAAGGCGGACCTGCGGATCCTTTGCTGCGGAGGTATGGGCGCGGCGGGTGGAACCGAAGGCGGCGAGCTTCGCGTGCTTGAATTTCAATTTGCGGGCGGCCTTGAAGAAGGCGATGTCCTTTTCGTTGGAGCCCGGCCATCCGCCCTCAATGTAGTCCATGCCAAAGGTGTCCAGTTTTTCTGCAATGCGCAACTTGTCCTGAAGGGAGAAGTTCACACCTTCGGCCTGCGTGCCATCACGCAGGGTCGTGTCGTACAGGCTGACGGCGGTTTTCATGGGAAAGCATATTTTACCCCTCCCATTTCGCCAACCAAGCACATTTTGATCGCTCTTACCCGGTGAGCAACGCCATGAAATGGAGGTTTCTTTCGAACAGGAAACCCGCCCAGGCGGGATAGAGGTCGAGCCTCGTTCGTTGGCATTCCATTCGCAGACCGAGATTATCCCAGGCCGTCCGCCATTGAGATTGGGTCCAGTAGGTGTAGGGAAGCACCACACCATGGGGCTGGTTGCCCACCCAGTCCATGAGGCGAAGACAGGCCCGATCCAAAAGGTGTTGTTGAAGGTGATCCTTAATCAAGATTCCGCGACGCGCCACGCGTGAGGCTTCGGTCATCAAAATAACGGGATCGTTCGTGTGGTGTAGAACATCCACCAGCATGACGACATCTGCGCTTCGATCCGGATGCGGAAGATGCAAGCCGTCGAAGGTTTGAACCGGGATGTGGGTTTGGGGCCGCGGCTGAATTTCGAGCCCTTCGATGTGAAGGTGGGGATTCAGCTGGGAGAGTCGGGCGGCGATGGAGCCGTCCCCGCATCCGACGTCGAGGATGGAACTTGTCCCGGATGGAAGGAGTTCGTGGAGGTGCTTCGCGAGGATGTTTATACGACGCGGGAAGACGAGGCGGCCATGGAGTTTTGAAAGAAGGGTCAGCATTTTTTTGTGGAGGGCGACAGAGGACCGCTCAACAATCGGGTTTGGCAGAAGTCTTTGGTTATGGGGAAGGGACGAACGGCAGGCCCCTTCCTGCTTCGGGGTTTATGTTTTCTGAAGAATAGCAATGAGGGAGAGTCCAAATGGCGGGGGGAACCATTTTTCGAGAGGCCGGATGAGGGGCAGCAGGGCATTCATCACATGATAGTTGTCGTTTGTATGTTTCTTCTGCTTCAGCACACGACCTTTGAGAAACCATCCCGGGGCAGCGGCAAAATTGAAGTACCTTAGAGCAACAAATTCGAGGGACAGGCCCTGGCAAAGAGCCCGAAGATGGGGGCGGGAGTAGCGTCGATGATGTTCCGCCACGACGTCCAGCGTCCCAAACAACATCGGAAGGGCGGGTACGAGGATGCAGAGGGAGCCACCCGGCGGAAGCGCCGCGGCCATCCCCTCCATGGCCAACTGGTCGTGTTCAATATGTTCGAGAACATTGACGCAGAGGATGCTGTCGATACGGTGGGACTTCAGGGTTTCCGAAAAAGAGGGAAGGGTGGCATCCAGACAGGCGGATCGGATACTCGGATGGGATCCAAAGTCTCTGTCGAATTCATTCAGGAATTCACGATCCGGTTCGATCCCGAGGTAGAGTTCGCGATCCAGGAGAAAGGGGGTGAAGTTGCCGAGGCCGCATCCGACATCGGCCACCCGCATTCCGAGATGTGGACTGAACTGGTCGAACTGCCATTGGATATAGGGCCGGGAGAGGAGTTTCCATCGGCGATAGAATTCAAGACGGGATTCCTGGGTATGGGAAGTCATCGTGCGGACTCCGGGAGTTTCCGGTGGGAGGTTCGAAGCCCCAGCACGCTCAAGAAGAAACTGGAAAAGATGATCTGGACGCCCAGGGTGATGAAGATGCCTGCGGGAATGACGCGTCTCAGGTTTTCGGGATACGACAGGGGGCCAAAATCAGCCGTCTTCCAGATCCACCACGCGCGAAGGAGAAGAAACAGGCCGCTGGCCAAAATTAAAAATCCGAGGGCAATGCCGCGTTCAAGATTGAGAATTCGAAACCATCGGTAAAAACCTGGGTCTTCGGGAAGAAGTCCCTCCGCTGTCGCAAAGACTTTGGTGAAACAGGCAAAGGAAATGAGAAGGTTGCCGATCAGAAGAAGCATGCCGACAACGGAAAGGGTGCCGATGTCGAGGGCGGCACGTCCGAGGTGAACCTGTTGCAGCGATAGAATGAGGAGCGCCCCGAAGCCGGCGAAACTCAAAAGAAAACCGGGATAGAGGAAGAGCCAGCGGGGGCTGTATAGGAGCATGAAGCGTAGGTGACGCCAGCCATCCCTCCAACTTCGGAGATGGGGTGCCCGGGAGCGTCCAGCAGGATGGAGGGTGATGGGAACCTCGAAGACTTTAAGCTTTTGGAACACCGCCTGGATGACCATTTCGGAGGCAAACTCCATACCGGTGGTGTGAAGATCCATCTGATCAAAAGCCTCGCGAGTAAGCGCACGCATGCCGCAATGGAAATCATGCACCGGGGAGTTGAAAAAAAATCGGCCAATGGTGGAGAGGATGGGGTTGCCAACCCAGCGATGAAGCCACGGCATGGCACCGGTGGTAATCGTCCCACCACCTGAGGGAAGGCGGCATCCGATCACCAAGTCCTGTCCTTCCCTAAGCTTTTCCAGGAAGGGATGGATTTCAGAAAAATCATAACTGTCGTCCGCATCCCCCATGAGGATCCATCGGCCCTGGGACGCTGCCATGCCCTGCCGAAGCGCTTCGCCATAGCCCTGCCGCGCCACGTGCACCACTCGGGCCCCATTTTTTTGGGCGATTTCGATCGATCCGTCGTGACTGCCATTATCCGCGACAAGGATTTCACCTTTGAGACCGGACTTCTCGATTCCTTTCCGTGCCTTTTGGATGCAGGAGGCGAGCGTCTCCGCCTCATCCAGGCAGGGCATCAGGATCGTCAGATCAAGGGGAGCGCTCATGATGGGCTGCTTGCGTGGAGGTGCGTGCCGAATCCATGGGATTGGTTTCCGTCGGGAGGGACGTTTAATCGATAGAGTTCCAGCTCAATCACTCGGGTCTTTTCCATAGATGGTTCCGCTGGGGGTGCCGAATGGAGGCCTAGCATTTTCCAATAGAGGGATCGGAGACGCAAACTGAAAGGGGGTGGGCTCGAAGGGATTCGCGCAAGGTATTTTGTGATCGGGACGACGGATCCCCGAAGGAAATCCGCCACTTCCGGGTCGAGCGGCTCGTTCCGATTCCAGAGAAAACAGATCGATGCGTTGGGAGCTGTGGCGACCGCAGCTTCGAGACGGGAGCGGCGGTCACAATCAAATCGAACAAGGCGGTTTGCAACGGCGGATGTGGATTCAAGACAGGCGACATCCCACGATTCAAAGGGAGGCGATTGCCTGTGAAGATTGCTCAGGATCACATCGTCCCGATTGGTGGTTCGTCCGAGAAAGGTGCCGATCCGCTGGCTTGCTTCCGAGATCCGTGGGATGGAGGTCTGGGTTTGAACATAGATTCCGCCCAGGATCGCAAGGATCACCAGGGCGGAGACGCTCCATTTTCGTTTGAAGGCGTGAAGCCACCATGCGGTCAGGCAGGCTGCGGGAAAAACCAGATATTCATACATCGACCGTTCCTGATGAAAGAAATGAGCCAGGGCCAGCCCGGTCATGAAAAAGGTGGAAAAATATAGGGCGAAGGCTCCGCACCATGCCGGGGGGCAACGATAGCGAAGGAGGAGACTGATGGCGCTGAGGCCCCCCAACGCGAGCGCCGGCCCTGCAAGGACCAGGCTTCGGAGGACGATCCGCGGAAGGACCACCCAGCGCGAGGGATTGGAGGAATGAAGAGCCGCCTGTCCGGCGAGATAGGTGAAATCGGCCTGCAGATGAGGCGTGTAGAGGATCAGTTGCAAAAGGAACAGGGCGCCCGAAACGGTGAATCCTGTGATCAACGCGAGCCATAGCGGATTGCGAAAGGGATGCAGGGTTTCGTCCAGCCAGGTTCGTTCCGGGTCTTTGGACAGGACAAGTAACGCGGGAAGCAGGGTGAAGCTGAACCATGAGATTTGAACGGAGGCGAAGGCCGCGCAACCGAGTGCCAGCACCCTTGAGCGGGGCGACCAGAATAGGAGGATCCAGACGGTAAGTGGCCAGGTGAGAGTGCCGAGCGCGACGACATTCGGGTCGATGTCGAAAAACACAGAGGCGGGTGCGACTGCGAAAAGGACGGAAGCCATCCATGCCGGGATCGGGGAGGTCCAGCGACAGAGGATGGAAAAGGTGAGCCCTGTTCCGATCAGGCCGAGCAGGGCGACAAAACCCTCCACCGCCCAATCCCCTCCGAATGACTGGAGGGCGGTGTAGATCCAGAGAATGGGATAGGGATGGTGGGCGTAGTTATAAAGTTCGGGATGTGAAACCTGTCCAAACATATAGTGGATGTCGAGCAGGGCGCCTTTTCGTGCGAAAAATCCGTACTCGAGAAGCTTGCGTGTCTCCCAGATCTCCCAATAAGACCATGGAATCGCGTGCAGCCAGGGCAAAAGCCGCGCCATGAGCCAGACGAGAAGGAGGCTGATCCACATCCAGGGAGCCGCCGGTCGAAAATCACGCGAAGGTGTGTTCATGGGCTGATACTTCGGGGGAATTTCCCCGTGTGGTGCTTCAGGCTACCAGAAGGAGACCGGCGAACGAAGCTCCAATGCTTCCCCATTGAATTCCTGCATCAAGAGGAGATATGGTCGTAGGCATTGGTCTTTCGCCCATGAATCTCCAGAAAACAGCCTCCTGGTTCACCCCTCTTCAGATTCGGCTGGGCCTGTGCATGATCGGACTTCTGGGTTATGCCCTTTACGTGGGAAAGAAAATTGGGGAATCCGAGGGGAAAAATACCATCGGTTTTCTGTGCCTGCTTGGGGTCCTCATCCTTTTGATCCGGCTCGGGAAAAGGGCGTGGCTGGTTTTTGCCTTTGTCATGAACCTGGATATTCCGGTGCCAGTCACCTTCGGCAAGGATTTTTCCATGAAGGAGCTTCTCTGCATGCTTCTGATGGCCCAGGCGGTTTTCCAAATGGGGGTGCGGCGTCAGATGTTTTATATTTTCCGTCCAGAATATGCCTTTTTCCTGCTCTATTCCGGTTGGGCTTTGCTTGTGCTGATCATGAATCCCGTGGGATTTGCGATTTTTGGAAGTCAGATTGTTGGAGGGAGATTTTACTTCCAGCTCTTTCTGGCAACCATGGCCTTTCTGGTTCTGGCCCGGGGTGATATCCGTGAAGGGGATGCGAAGTTGTTTATCGGGCTTACTCTTACATCAAGCATCATCAACACCATCTACACCTATTTTGCCTGGGGTGTGCCGGCAGGGGCTTTGAATGCCAATCCCTTCGAGGAGGGCCAGTACTACACCTGGCAGCAGGCGCTGGCGGATCCTGGGTCCCTGATTCTTCGATTTCTCTTTGCCCACTATTGGATGAGCCATTTTGTTTCCCTTTCGGGGTGGCTGTGGCTTCCGTTGATTGGGGCCTGTTATTCGGTTTTGCTTTTGAGTGGCCGCCGGATGGGGCTTGCGTCGGTGATGGCATACCCATTTTTTGCGGCATTCATGCGGCGGCAATGGTTTGTGGCGGTGTGGATGTGTTTGATCATGCTCGGGGGAGCGTTTGGCCTGGCGTGGGGGCAGGGGAAGCTTTTTGATCTGCCGCTTACCGTTCAACGGGCGTTGTCCTATCTGCCGGGCGAATGGCATCCGACCGCGGACTTGGGACTGGATGACCCCTATCGGAGAATCCTTCGTGAGGAGGCGCTTCACCGGATCCAGAAGCATCCATGGATTGGGGTGGGATGCAATGTAAGTGTCGCCGACTACTGGGCGGACCGATTCCTGAGCGGACAGCAGATCACGGGAAATCTCGCGGGCGGGAGCTGGCACACCACCTGGCTTGGGATTGCGGCGGATTTCGGAATTCCCGCTGCGGTGTTCTGGGGACTTCTTCTCGTCCAGGTGACCCTTCTGAGCCTGCGCCTCGCCCGAAAACTTCCCGAGAAGTCCTTTCAAAAAACCATGGCGGGTTTTATTTTCATCACTCTCTGCAGCACGTGGGTCAATTCGTGGACGAGTGGTCATTCCACCATTCTTCCCTTCAACTATTGGTGGCTCTATGCCCTGCTTTTTCCGCTTGCGAGGAATCTGCGTGAAAGCACCAAGCCTCTTGAGACGTGAAACGGGACGTTTTTCTTCTGGCAGCCTACAACGCCGTGACGACGGCGGTGTCCGGAATGGACCGCGCGGTGGTGGAAGGAGGAAAGCCCGAGGTCATTGTCTTTCGACCCACGTTACACCGGTTTCTGGAGCCTCTGGAGGGTCAGGGGGTGAAGCTGTTTGAATTCCCCCAGGGAATCCCTGTGAACCTGTATCGTCCGTGGCGATGGCCCGTGTATCGCTCACGAATTCGTGCATGGAGGGAGGGTATGCTCGATCATATCCGGGGATGCCGCGTTCATTTTTACAGCAAGGGTTACGATGTGGGTTGCATGGGGTTGCTCGGCCACCTTGCGTCGGACAATGAACTTATCTTCACCAATCTCGAAGCGGATGACGCCTCGGGGGTTTATGGGGCTGCGTGTCAGGATGGAACCTCCCATTGCCTTGGGTGGCTCGCCACATGGATCTCCGGGGCGCCGATCCACTACTGTCGTCCTCATTCACCCATTCCGGTTTTACGGCCCGAATTTTTTGAGAAATTTCAAATCAGGATCCTTTCCCGTGAATCCCTTGAGGCGGCGATGGAAGGCCCCTGCCGGCGGGCCCTTACCGTCACCAGTGAGGCCGAGGTTTTGTGGCTCTACGACGAGGATCTGGATTGTGTCGGATGGGGAGGCGTTTCCGCGGACGTGTATCGGGAAAGTCTGAGTAAAGTCCGGGCGAAGGTGGACATTCATTTCCCTCGTCGGGTCCAGCAATTCAAAAGTCATCCCGCATCCCCGCGCTCGGACGGCACGTTTTTTTCAGGGCTTGCAGAAATTCCTTCTCACCTACCTCTGGAATTCGTCCGTTTTCCCCGTTTGAAATGGGTGATTGGAATGCCGAGCTATGCGATGCGTTTTTTTTCCACCCGGAAGGGGGTGCGAGTGGCCTCCATTCTCCCCCAGGTGCCCATGACGGAAAACCTGTCAGGGCACTACCAAAAATTACTTCAACGCTGGATTGATCCAGAGGGAAATATTGTCCCGATCGAGAACCTCGAGTCCTTTGCCTGGATGTGCTCTCATGCATCCTGAAAGGGTTGACCAACCATGACATCGCGACGCGCTACGATCATTCTTGGAGTCAGTTGCTTGCTCTCCGTATTTCTGGTGAACGAGTGGTCTCTCGCCTTCCTTTTCAGTCCGCACGGGCACATTGATTCCATTTCCCGCTGCATGGTGATTCGGATCTGCGGTGGATCGTTGCTGGTGTTCGGCGCCGTTTCGACCTTTTGGCCCGACCGCATCCGACTGAGTCTGGTCGCCCTGGTCTTGCTGGGAATCGTTCTTGCCTTGGGCCTCGGGGAATTGACGCTGAGGCTTGCGCGACGCAGTGACCCCAATCTCATCAACCATGCCGGGGAGACGCGCTATGTCAGTTCGTCAGATTTTCATCACGCGTACCGGCCGGACGAGGTCTTCACCCGATATCCCACCCGGTGGGATGAGTTTTCTCCCGTGGAAATTCAGGTCAATTCCCTGGGGATGAGAGGAGCGGAGGTTCCCGTGAAGGAGCCGGGGGAGGAGAGGACTATTCTTCTCGGGGATTCATTCCTGGAAGCTGATGAAATCGAGGAGAACGTCACGGCGGCAGCCTGGTTGACGCGGGATTTTTCCACCCGGCGGCGACGCTTTCTTCAACACGGAGTTTCCAGCTGGTCACCGCTTCTCGAGTGGAACTGGCTTTTGAAAGTCGGACTGAAGTTGCAGCCGGATCGGGTCATCCTGTTTCTCTTCGTGAACGATTTTTACAGTCACTACGCTCATGGGGATGTTGCTTACACGCGGGAGACGGAATTCGATGAGGACGGAAATCCCGTTTCATTCAAGACCGCGCTTTTTGGCGACTATGTGAGGAATCCGAAAAAGGGATGGGCCTGGCCCGGGCTCCTGAACATGCTCGATGATGCCTATTGGTTCACCCGGAAGGCGACACAGATCCCGCAGCATGATCTGGATACGTTGCTGGCAACGTCCAATCCTCAATTTGAAATGTTTCTGGAGCAATTGGTTCCGCGGCCGATGAAGGAGAGCGGGACGATTCGTGATACCTTGAGACTTTCCCGTCCCCGAAGTCTTTGGGATGAGCAAACCGTTTCAGATGTGGAAGTTAGCCTGGGATATCTGCGCCGTATCCGCACCCTTTTGAACCGGAGAAGAATCGATTTTGTCATCACGGTGGTGCCTGCGCCATGGAATATTTCGCGTGAGGAGAGTCCACTGGCCCGACGGTACGATGCATTTGGTGAGTGCACGGTGCCGATGGGGGGTCTTGAGGAGGTGATCCGGGGATTCTGCCGTCGTGAAGGAATCCGCTATCTCGATTTGAGTGGAGCGTTGTTTGAGGCTTCGAAACGTGGAAAGCACCATCTCTATCTGAACTACGATGGCCACTGGAGCCCTGAAGGGCATCGTGTCGTGGCGGACGCCATCAGCAATTTTTTAAAGTGACCCTGGAATGAGCCTTCTTCGAAACAGTCTGATCTACACCGGGATCGCTGTGTTGCAAAAAGGCATTGGCCTGCTTCTGTTGCCGCTCTACACGGCGTATCTGGCGCCGGCGGATTACGGGGTGATCGGGACCGTCACCGCGGTGGTGGGTCTGCTGACACTGCTTTATCCTCTGGGGGGCGATGCCTCGATTCTAAGGCACTTTTTTCCTGCAGGCGCGGTGCAGGCCCATGCGGCTCGGGTCTGGGGAACTCTGACCATGTTTCTTTTCATGGTGGGACTGGGGATGACCGTGGTTCTCTGGTTCACCCACCCTTGGTTTCTGGATCGTCTGTTGGGACAGGTGGCGTTCTGGCCTTGCGTGGCCACAGGGCTGGGAATGGCCTGGTTCGCCTCCCTCCGGAGTTTTTACAGCCTCAGTCTTCAAATCCGTCAGCGGGGAATCGACTACCTTCGTGTCGAGGGCGGTTTTGTGGTGTTTCGTCTGCTTCTCTTTCTTCTTTTGGTCGTCGGCCTTCAGTGGAAGGCGACCGGAGCGCTTCTGGCTTTTCTCGTGGCCGAGGGGGTGTTTTGCGTCATCGCCATGGCGCTCTTTTCGCGGGATGTGGAATGGAGTCTTGATCGTACGGTGTTGCGTCAATCCCTTTCTTATTCCCTACCCGTGGTTCCGCACTATCTTGCGGGATGGAGTACCACGTATCTTTCGGCACTGGTGGTGAATCACTGGTTTGGAACAGAGGAAGTGGGGCTCTACACCCTTGCGGCGAATTTCGCGTTGATTCAGACCTTCCTGATCGGGGGGGTTGGTGAAGCGTACCTTCCCCGAATTTTCGCCGCCCTTTCCTCCGGCGATACCCAGGGCATGAAACATGCCCTGCACATTGGATTCCTGGCGCTTTGCCTCTTCGGTTTGTGCGCGGTTGGGTTAAGTCTTTTTTCCGGGGAAGTGTTGCGGTGGTTGACGCCTCCTGTCTATTGGGGGGCGGAGCGGGTGATCCCGTGGCTGGTGTTGGGAGGATTTCTTCAGGGTTTTTATCTCTTTTTTTCGAATCTGCTCTATTTTCACCAGGGTGGAACGAGGTTTCTTCCGATCGCCTCGTTTTCCGGAGCGATGGTGAGTGTGGGACTGATGGCGCTCTGGATTCCCAGGCACTCCATTCTCGGAGCGGGGGCTGCTGCCGCCTGTGGGGTGGCCGTCCGTCTCGTCACGGCTGCGTGCATCTGTCATCACCGGTTTTCCGTGCCCTGGCGGGGAATGTTCATGGCAAGGGTGGTGTGGCTGACACTGGCAGTCTGCGCCTTTCTTCTCGTGGCACCGCATCTCTCGATAATTTCCGGGGTAACGTTTCTGTGGAAATCAATCCTTTTGATCGCTTATGCGGGGATCCTGGGTTTTTGGGTGCTCCGCCTTCGAGGCGCTTGATTTCATGATATCCTTTTTTAAACGCCCCTCCACGCTGTGCTCCGGCTCCGATATTCTCGGTCCCCGGACCCTTGAGTCGTTGCGCGATTCGGGCGTTGAAGCAGATCTTTCCGATCTTTGGCCCGACTCCTGGACCCGGTGGCTGTATGAATCAGGCGTTCCCCTTGGGAAAACGGTTTTGAACGAATGCATCGCACCCGTCGCGTTGACGCGACATCTTCGATGTCTCGGGCGGGGACAATTGGTATGTATTTCCGGGGCTTCGCGTCCGTGGGATGTCGAATGCCGTTTTGAACGAGGCGTGCTGGATCGTGGGTGTTCGTATCTTTTTCATGTGCAGGACGATTGGTTGTCGATTCCTTTTCTGAGACAACAATTGGAAGCCCGACTGGCGCTTGCTTCGCTGGTGGTGGTTCCCACGCTGGCGTTGAAGGAACGGATTGAGGAACATGCACCCGGAACCGCGGTGGAGGTATGGGAGGAACCGGTGGATATTCAACGTCTGATCCCGTTGCCGGGGGATGGAGGCCCCCCCCTGGTGGTGTGGTGTGGTGTGCCTCACTCGCTTCGATGGCTTGAGTCGATTCGTATCCCCCTGGAACGCGTTTTTCGTCATACCCCCTTTCGTTTGCGTCTTGTCTGTGGAAACCGACGACCCCGTTGGTCAGTCGCGATTCCCTGGGAGTGGAGACCGTATGATCCATCGACGGAGGCCGGGGCATTGGCGGGCGCTGTGGCGGGACTTGCACCCTTGGATGACACCCCCTATTCGCGTTGCAAGGGGAGTTATCGCGTGAAAACCTACATGGCCTGTGGAATTCCGGTGATCGCCTCCGATGTGGGGATTCACCGCGAGGGGATCGAGTCAGGGAAGACTGGTTTTCGGGTGAGATCACCCCAGGAATGGGAGGATGTCCTGATGCGACTGATGGCCGATATCCCCTTGCGTGATACGATGGGACAAAGGGGACGAGAACATGCCATCGTTCATTTTTCACATGATGCGATCATTCCCCAATGGGTGAACTCCCTCCGAAGGCGTTTCCCGGATTCGGTTGGGGTTGGATCGCGATAATCACCTGAGAAAGAGATCGTCAACTCTGTGACGGGTTTGGTAATGAATCCCTTTATGTCACTTCTTGTAGTTGGATCCATCGGCATTGATGACGTTAAAACCCCTCTTGAAACCCAGAAGGAACTTCTGGGTGGTTCCGCATCCTATGCCTCGGTTGCGGCGAGTTTCTTTTCCCCCGTGCGCCTGGTCGGCGTGGTGGGCCAGGATTTCCCCCTGCGATATCGGGACCTTTTCCAATCCCGCGGCGTCGATCTGGAGGGGTTGAAGGTGGAGAAGGGCAAGACGTTCCGCTGGTCGGGCGAATATCTCTGGGATTTAAATCAAAGGAAAACCCTTTCGATTGAGCTGAACGTGTTTGAAAAGTTTCGTCCCAACCTTCCCCCAAGCTACAAAAACACACCCCACGTTCTCCTGGGAAACATCGCGCCCGAACTGCAGATGCATGTTCTCCAGCAGATTTCGGAACCCAAATTTGTCATGGCCGATACGATGGACTTGTGGATTGAGACGACAAAACCTGATTTGATGCGACTTTTGGAAAAGGTGGATGCGGTGTGCATGAATGACAGTGAGGCACGTGCCCTGACAAAGACAACGAGCCTGATCAAGGCGGGACAGATGCTTCTGACCTACGGGCCAAAATACGCGATCATCAAAAAAGGGGAGCACGGATCTCTGCTTTTCAGCAAGGACCGTTTTTTTACGGCACCCGCCTACCCTCTTGAGGATATTCACGATCCCACGGGTGCAGGGGATGTGTTCGCGGGATCTCTAATGGGATATCTTGCGAGTGTGAATGAGATCTCGTTTGAATCCCTTCGCAAGGCTGTGGTTTACGGCAGTGTGATGGCCTCATTTAATGTGGAGGCCTTCAGCCTTCAACGCCTGGAGAAATTGAAGCAGACAGATATCGAGGAGCGTTACACAGCGTTCAAGGTGATCAGTCACTTTGACGATATCGACTTTTGAGATCCGTGTGGCGGGAGACTTCCCTCCCGCACGAGATAGAGCGGTCGCCCCTTCACCTCTTCAAGGGTGCGCGCCTGGTATTCCCCCAGCAGTCCGATGAAAAGCATCTGAAGTCCTCCAAAAAACAAGATTGTGATGAAAAGCGCGGTCCAGCCCGGAACCAGGTCATTGAAGATCAATTTTCGCGCAATATACCATGCCCCGAGGAGGAACGAGAAGAGGGAGACGAAGATCCCCACCCACGTGGCAATGCGGAGCGGCGCAATGGAGAACGAAACGATGCCTGCCCATCCAAAACGGAACATCTTGCTGAACGGATACTTCGTCGTTCCATGGAGCCGGGGACGACGATCGTAGGGGACGGATTCCTGTCGGAACCCGGCCCATGCTACCATGCCTCGAAGAAAAAGTCCGCGTTCACGCAGGGGAAGCAGGGCCTGAATGACGGCACGATCCATCAGTCTGAAATCCCCGGCATCGAGTGGCAGGGGAACTCCGTAGAGCAGGCGGGCAAGGCGGTAGTAGGCGGCTGCGGATAGTTTCTTCGAAATACTTTCGCCGGAACGGGTGCGGCGTGTCCCGTACACCACATCCGCCCCGTTTTTCCATTTCCTGATCATTTCAGGGATCACTTCGGGGGGGTCCTGTAAATCCGCATCGAGAATCGCGACCACATCACCCGTGGCCGCATCAAGTCCGGCGGCCAGTGCCTGTTGGTGACCGAAGTTTCGTGAGAGGGAGAGATAGTGAAAACGCGAATCCTTCAGATGCAATTCTTTGCAAAGAAGGAGGGTGTCATCCGTGCTTCCATCATCCACAAAGATGATCTCAAGCTGCCACTCCGACCGGTCCAGATGCAGAAGCACTTCTTCAAGAAAACGGCGGAGATTGACGGCCTCATTCAAGCCGGTGGAAATCACCGAAATTTTTGAAAGCTTGCGCTCAACCATGAACATTCAAAATGGTATCAAGCCAGGCGTCCGCGTGACGCTGGTTGGATTCATAAACCGGATCCTCACCGGTGGGAAAGTGTATTTCATTTAGCCGATCTGCGGCCGGATAAAAAACAAAATCGGAAACGGGGAGGGTCCAATAAGTGGATGCATTTCCCAATCGGACGATGTACGCATCACGTCCGGGTTCACGCGTGACTCGCAAGTCCACGCTGATGCGCATCAATTCCTGAACGAGGGTCTCGTTCCCCTTTTGCAGGGCTTCAAGGCGCCGCCGCTGCAGACGACTTAAGAGCAGGTGTCGGAGGGAAAGCTCGAGCTTCATCATTTTTGAAGGAGGAGGATGACATTCCAGCAATAACGTCGGAGCCAGGGCATTCCTCGAAGAATGGATCGATCCAAGGCTTCACAACGGCGAAGAAACCGGTCGTAGTCTTCTGATTTCTCAAGGACGTGTTTCCAGTATCGGATTTTGTTGGGATTGATCCATTGAATAAAAAAGAAATGCAGAAAAAGGGAGAGATTCGTCAGCCATCGATATTCGACACGATTTTTTCGAAAGATTGAGGAGAGGGTGTGGATACGAGACATGGTCAGAGGATGTTCATCCGGTGTGCGGACTTTCCTGGCCAGGATGCGGTAGACATTGATGAGAGGGTTGTGGGCGACGGGATCCCAGAAGAATGCCTGTCCCCCGTCGACAAGAACCCGATGAGACTCCCTGACGGCGGCTTCGGAATCCGTGTGATGGAGGACATTGGCTCCATAAACCACCCCCAGGCATTGATCCTTGAACGGAAGATGGTCCGCCGAGCATACCACCCCGACGATTTCCCTGCCTGAAAACCGCCGTGTCACTTCCATGGCAAGTTTCACCATTTGAAGCGAGCTGTCGGATGCGATGATATGGTAACCGAGAGTGGAAAGATAGGCGCTGGCCTCCCCACATCCACATCCCAAATCCAGTACGGGGTGTGGGGTTGGTTTGAGCGACTCCCGGATCAAACGATTTTCCGGTGCAGCAGCGCTTTCCCATGCCGCGCGGACGGGGACCTGGCTGGGCTGGGTCGATGCCGCCCAGGAATCGTGAAAGTCCCGCTCACGGGTTGAAACGTCATGGAACATGACACGCCTCCCGGATGGGGTGAGCCTGGAGAATTTCCTCCGCCATCTGAAAAAGTTGGTCCTTGGAGATCGGCCATGGCTTTTGGAGTCGTGTACCCGCGAGCAGAATCCGGGCATGATCCCACATGGCGGAATGGAAACGCGCGGTGGTCGTGATCTCGGGGTAGCTTCCGTAGAGGCATCCCTCACAGGTGGTGGTGATGGGACGGGCCAATTGGTGCACAAACCCACTTCGGTAGAGTTTGGGAAAATCAGGGGACTGTGTGGAAATCCGCTGATTCACCCGATGATCGCAACACACGGCCAGATCTCCATTGGGAAGAATGGTAAAGTAAAGGGTCGGGGAATCACAAACCCCTTTGTTGCGGCTTCGCCATTTCAGAGGATTGTTTTCCACGAAATTCAGGATGTCATCGAGATAGATGTCGGAATCGTAAAGCGGAAACCCCTCGTGCTTCATCTGTTTCAGTCGATGCACCACCTTCCGGAGTTCCGCATGCATGGATGGTGGAAATGTAAGGGATGCATCGTAACTCCGGAACCCACGGGGGTTGTGGGGCTCGGTGACATGGGCCGGAACGAGCGAGACGTGCCAGCCAATCGCTTTTGCAAATCGAATAACATTCTCAACATCGTAAAGATTTTTCCGACTCAGGACGCAGCCGAGGGAGGCGAAGGAATTTTTCTTCGGAAGGATATGAGTCACACTGGAAATGGTCTGAATCGCCCGATTCCAAGAATTCGCCACGTCGCCGTTCAGAGTGTCCTGCGTCTGCCCAACCAGGGTGTCGAGAGAAATGGAAATGTCGTGGGCACCGGCGTCCACCGCGCGCGCCATGGCCTCTTCCCCCGCAAGTCCGTTGGTTTGCATGCGAACATGCAGATTTCGACGGGTGAAAATGCGAACGATTTCCGGAAGGTCTCTGCGTGCAAAGGGTTCCCCACCTGTAAGGAGCACGACACAAACGCCGATTTCCGCGAGGTGGTCTGCGATGGTTTCAATTTCGGGGAGGGTGGCTTCCCGAACATCGCTATTGGCGTAGATGATGTTGCATTGCTGGCACGCGAGATTGCATCTCGCGGTGATGTAAAATTGAACGTAGAGGGGACGGTCCTTCAGGAGGAGGGCGCGTGCGATGCGAAGATGTTCGGGAAGGCTGAACATGAGGGCGCTGCCACCAGTCACGGCCGGTGGTAGAGGGTCACGGTAGCGCTTGAGGAGATCTTCTGGAAGCCTGTTCCCGCAAGGATTTCATCCAGGGAAACCACCTTCGGTGGTTGCTGGGAGAAGTACGGCCACATGTGGCGCGTGGGAAAATCGGCGCTCTCTTCATAGTGGGTTTGAACAGCCCATTTGATTTCGGGATGTTTTTGAAGATGTTGCCCGACAAATTCCTTCCGATCTCTGGCTGGGAGATTGTAGCCCTTGAGGTTTGCGTAGAAGAGAATGGTGGGATACATGGGAAAGCCGGAAGTCGATTTTCGATGATCGGCGGCAATCAATGCGAGTTCCCTGGAAGAGGCCCCGGCTTTCTTCAGCTCCAAGGCGGCTTCGAAGGCGGTGCGATCCGGATGAAAAAGCACCGCACAGCCGATGATCACACCCAGAATCCAAAGGAGGATGGCGCCGCAATGAATCCATACGGATTGCCTGATTCGGGGTCCGGAACGCGCGTCACGGATTCCGAGTGCGGTCATGATACAGAACCAGGGGAGAACGTTTAAGTGATAGTAGCTGTGTGCCCCCGGACCTCCTGGACCAAAAACGAGTTCGTAGAGAAGGATTCCTGCGCCCCAGGAAATCCAGAGAACGTCACGCATTTTGAGAATTTTGCGAATGCCCAGAATGAGGAACGGTAATAGCATGGGGGTAATCCCCAGGAACACCATGTAACTGATCAGTTTCAGATAAAACTCGGGCGAAGTTCTCTGGGTCCACGTGCCTATGAAGCTCGCAAGATTGGCTCCAGCGGTCCAGTGCGGCGAGGAAGTGCGATTCACTTCCGAAATGAGATGACTCCAGGCGGCAAGAATCAGGGCGAGCAAAAGCGCCGCGATCCAGAGTCTCGGCTGTCTCCAGGCTGTCTTTTTCCAGTGCAGGATGGCGGTGGCGAGGATGGGGACGCCGAGGTGAACGATTTCGTTGAATTTGAGAATGACGCTGAATCCGAGGGTGATCAGAAAAATCAAAAACCAGCTATGGGAACCGGTCTGGAGCGTTTTCAACCACGAGTACAAAATCAACAGGCTCAGAAAAAGGACCAGGCTCTCGGGTTGAAAGGCCTGACCAAAGAAAATGCTCAGGGGTGAAACCACAAAAAGGGTGGTGGTTCCCAAGGCAATCTTGTCGTCGAAGGTCGCTCGAACGAGTCGATGAAGAAGTATGCAGGCGAGTCCCCAGAAGCCTACCGCCACACATCGGCCGGATGCCTCCAGATGTCCGGTGAGTTGGGCGAGACGGCCCGCAAGATGATTCATCAAGGGGAATTCGAGCAACACGGTGGTGTTTTCAAAGCCCTGCCAGTTTCCCTGAGCCTTCAGAAGGGGAAATCCGGTTTCGATGAGGCTTTGGGTAAGGACTGCGGTGTGCGTCTGGCGGATGTTGTGGGCGTCGAGCAGGGGACGTCCGGCGTCGATCAGCCGTCCGGCCATGCCCGCGATGAGAAGCAACCAGAAAAACGTCGCGCTGGAAACACGCATCAAACAGGGAGCTTCGGATACGTCCGCCATTATCCGATCCGCAGGCTGATATCCTTCACGTTCAAGTGGGGGAAACGTTGTTGAACAGCCTGAAGGATGTTTCGCTTGTGAGCCATGTTGATCTGGTGGAGCCATGCGGGATGATCCACCAGCACCATCAACGTTCCCCGTCGAACGCCCTGGGGATGACAATGGGCGGCGAGGGAGGGACCGATCAACTCGGTCCAGGAATCGTTGAGATTTGATTCCTGAAGACGATTCTTAAGACCGAGCTTGGCAAACGCCTTCTCGAAAAGCTGATGAAGATTGGGAGGGATGAGGGGGGCTGTTTGCGGAAGATAAACCCCCATCCAGTCGGAAATCACCTGTCTCCGCATCCGGGAATTCATTCCGAAACATCCACCGCTCCAAACGAGCGGGTTGAAGGGAAGCGACCGGGATTACTGGCCGTCGTTGCCAATGGCTTCGACCGGGCAGCCTTCCATGGCTTCCTTCGACTGGGCTTCCTCCTCGGGAGTGGAAGGCTGCTTGTAGACGAAAGAATAGCCGCCGTCATCGCTCCGGGTGAAGTTGCTGGGAGCTGTTTCACGGCAAAGATCGCAATCGATGCACTGATCATCCACGTAGTATTTTCCCTGAACGTTCTCTTTGTGTTTGTTTGCTAAAACTGCCATGAAATGTCTCCTTGTTAAGCGTGCCTGCAATATAACAAACCGCGCTCGGCGTGCAATGAAAAATCATGTTGTCAGAGATTGAAGATGGATTCAGGGTGAATTTTTCATAAACTTGAGGCCGTGGGGGCCTTCCTTAAACTCTGGTGGAAGGAATGCATGGGGGTGGGTGTCTTCCTATTTGGATGTCTCGTCCTCCCGCTCGCATCTGCAGATGATTTTTTCTGGACCAATACGTCCCCGGACGATTTCACTAACGCAAACAATTGGGTGACCAATGGTCTCTCCGTCACGGTGTCTCCGGGCGGTAGTGACAATGCGGATTTTACCAATAACGCGACCTACACCGTCAATTGGACCGTGGGCGTCACCAACGCCAACGCATTTATTAATCCTCTGGGAGGGATGATCACCCAAGCCATGGGGGCCTCCACTTGGTTGGTAACCAACAGCTACATCGTGGGACAGACCGGTGGCAAAACGGGTTCCATCGCACACACAAGCGGGATCTTGGTTGTCACCAACAGCGCGGGAACGGCGTCCCTGATCATAGGACAGGCGGGACGTGGAGTCTATCACCTCACAGGAGGCACTCTGGTGGTGAATCATCTTTTTGCCACCAACGTCACCGCCTCAGATTTCAATTTTTCCTACGGCACACTGACGGTCAATGGCGACTCCATGGTCAGCAACGCAGCAACATCGTTTCTCATGGGCAACACTGCAGGAACAACCTCCACTGGGAATTTCAACGGGGGGATTTTTCAGATTCGAAATGCGTTTACAAAGATAGGTGCCGTGGCTGGCAGTACTGCCATCGTCAATGTGATCGGGAGCACCACCGTTTTCAGTAATGGAGATCTTTTTATCGGTGATACTGCCAAGGGGGCGAGATTGACGAGTACGAACGGAGCCCGCGTGATGGATCGGATCGGATCCATCGGTAATAGCAGTGGTTCGGACAATAA
The DNA here is from genome assembly GCA_964475835.1 of uncultured Verrucomicrobiota bacterium. Taxonomy (GTDB): domain Bacteria; phylum Verrucomicrobiota; class Verrucomicrobiia; order JABWAM01; family JABWAM01; genus JABDCI01. Next base: position 105,352 of record CAYYYL010000001.1, read on the forward strand.
TTCTGTGCTGATCAGCGACAATGGAACAGTTTGGACCAACTCAAGCAACCTGATCCTCGGGAATTTTGGCTCGGGAAACTCCTTCTTCATCAGCAATGGTGCGGCGGTGTTTAGCACGGGTTTTGCCATGGGCTCCAATGGAACTTCCAGTAACAACACCATGGTTATCTATGGAAATAGTGCGGTATACACCTTCACTACGGTTGCCGAATTGGGATTTTCGGGTTCCAATAATTTGGCTTGGGTGACAGGAACGAATGCTCTTTGGAAAAACGCAGCCCTACTGGACATTGGCCGTAATGGTTCTTTTAACCGTTTAGTTGTTTCAAACAGCGGAGTAGTGATCAGTGGAAATGGAACTAGTGGAGGAAGTATCGGTGTCACGGCAAGTGCCATTAGCAATTCCGCGGTGGTGACGGATGCAGGATCCTTTTGGACCAATAACGGAAGCCTTACTCTCGGAAGTGGGGCAGGCAGCACCTTGCTGATTACCAACGGGGGATCGGTGATCGTGACTAAGGCCGTTCAGGTGGACAACGGTTCGAAAAATAATTCCATCTCGATTTACACAGGAAGCAAATTTTATTCAGGAGGAAATTCCAGTGTTGGAGTCAATAATACGAATAATTTCATACTGGTTTCCGGAAGCGGCGCAGTTTGGACCAATGGAGGTACATTAACCGTGGGATTTTTAGCAAACGCCTTAAGTAATAGGCTGACGATATCCGGAAGCGGCGTGGTGGCCAATTTCGCTGGAACCATAGGAAGTTCGTCGGGCGCCAATAGCAATTGGGTAGTGGTCACGGATTCAGGATCCGTCTGGTCCAATGTGGGTGGTTTATTTGTAGGAAAAAGTGGAGCCGGAAATTTTATGATAATCAGTAATGGTGCCAGTGTGGTCAGTACAACGGGGTTCATCAGCTCGGCCAGTTCTGGATCCAATAATTATGCGGTTGTGACTGGAAACGGATCCATTTGGCAGAACCTCACGTCGCTCAACGTTGGAAGCAATTCTCTTTCCAGTGGAGCCTCCGCCTGGCTGACCGTTTTAAATGGGGGGACGGTGGAAGCGGATACCCTTCAAAGCGGATTTAATAGTTCGGGGTTCATCACGAACCAGAGTGGAATTTTTCAATTTATCAGCGCCAATCCGACCGTAACCACCAATACGCCCAATTCCATTGTGTTGACGAATGGAGTGATCTCTTATCGAAATGTAACGGGAGCGGATATTTTCAATAGTCAGATTTCCAACATCGTCATTCAGGGGGCAAACACCTTCCGCCTTAACGCCTCCACCAATGCCTCGGTGGCTTCATACATGTTTGGAACCAACAACGGGAATCTTTATCAACATCTCAGCCTCATTCATGGTTCCACCCGCTGGCAGAGCACCGCGTTCACCATGGGACCGGGCGGAATCTTCTTCATCTCCAACACCACCGCCACGGTTTCAGGTCTTTTTACCAATAATGGTACGGTGAATGTTTTTGGAAGCCGGGTGACTTATGAGGGACCTGTGGTGGTATCCGGGGCCTACCTAAGTGATCCCTCGACCAATATTTTCTCCACCAATGTCATCATCACCTCCTCCGGTTACATTCAGGCAGCAGCCGGGGATGTGTATCAGTTTGAACGGGATTTTAGCAACCAATCGACCCAAAGCAATCTCTTCAACATGAGTAGCGCCATTGCAGTCTTCACCAATTCTGCTGGAGAACATGTTTTTGACATGACAGGCAGTTCCGCCCTGGATCGTGGCACCAACGGAATTTTTTCGATCAATGATGTGACGAATAATTTTGCGATCGGAACATTGATTGTTGCAGGCGTGGGGGACACGCTGCGTGTGACCGGAGCGGTCAACAACTCCCTCTATGTCAGTGCCCTCGATCTTGGTGGCCTCGCGAACACCAACCATCTCGTCACCGACGTGAATGTTTATTACGACGGCAATCTCGCCGCCAATTCCTATCTGAACAAGGCTTCCTACGACCTTCCCGGAGCCGGCATGCTCATCCCCTACGGAGTGCCAGAACCTGCGATCCTCCTATGGATCACGGCGGGCTTGATTGGAGCCATAAAAAGTCGTCGGGGGTCGATTATTATGATGCGGTGAGCAGTTGTCTCAACACATACGGCAGAATGCCGCCGTGTTGATAGTAATCGATTTCGATTGGGGTATCGATGCGAAGGAGGACGGGGACCTTCTCTTCTTTTCCATCGGCACGATGGATGACGAGAGTAACTTCCTGCATCGGTTTGATCGCCGCTGAAAGACCAAGCACATCGAAAACTTCGCTTCCGTCGAGCGCGAGGGTTTGACCCGTGACGCCCTCCTTGAATTGCAAGGGAAGCACGCCCATGCCGACCAGATTGGAACGATGGATGCGTTCAAAGCTCCGGGCGATGACAGCCTTCACTCCGAGCAGGCGCGTGCCCTTCGCCGCCCAATCCCGAGAGCTGCCGGTGCCGTATTCCTGGCCCGCGATGATGATCAACGGGGTTTTCTGTTCGATGTAACGCATCGCGGCGTCAAAAATGGGCATTGTTTCGCCGGAAGGCATCAGTTTGGTCACCCCCCCTTCGATGCCGGGCACCATGAGATTTTTGATGCGCACGTTCGCGAATGTACCGCGTGTCATCACACGGTCATTTCCACGGCGGGACCCATAGCTGTTGAAGTCCTCGGCGGTGACGCCGTTCTCAACGAGATATTTTCCAGCGGGAGAGCTCTTTTTGATGCTGCCCGCGGGGGAGATATGATCCGTGGTGACGGAATCGCCGAAGATTCCCAGTGCACGCGCACCCTTGATCTCGGTGATGGAGCCCGGTTGCATGGAGAAGTCGGTGAAGAACGGCGGCTCCTGGATGTAGGTCGAAGTGCTGTCCCACACGTAAACGTCGCCCTGGGAGGAGGGGATTTCATTCCATTTAGGATTCTGCTCTGCAAAATCCTTGTAGAGTTTGCGAAACACCTCGGGTTTCAAGGCATGCTGCATCTGGTCGCGAACCTCGGCCAGAGTGGGCCAGAGGTCCTTCAGATAGACGTCCTTCCCATCCTTTCCCCTGCCAATCGGTTCCTGGGTCAGGTCGATGTTCACCCGCCCGGCCAGAGCGAAGGCGACGACGAGAGGGGGTGACATCAGGAAGTTGGCCTTCACGTTGGGATGCACGCGTGCTTCGAAGTTTCGGTTGCCGGAAAGGACCGACGCGGCGATGAAGTCGTTGCGCGTGACCACTTCCTCGATCTTCGCTTCAAGAGGGCCGGAATTTCCGATGCAGGTGGTGCAGCCGTAGCCCACGATTTGAAATCCGAGTTGATCGAGGTAGGGCTGCAGGTTTGTTTTCTGCAAATAGTCGGTTACCACACGTGACCCGGGCGCGAGCGAGGTTTTCACCGCGGGATGGACGCTCAGGCCGCGATCCACGGCTTTTTTCGCAAGCAGGCCGGCTGCAAGCATGACAGAGGGATTGCTTGTGTTCGTGCAACTCGTAATGGCGGCAATCAGGACGCTGCCGTGGCCGATTTCCGCCGAAGGCGTGCGTCCATTGACGGACTCTTTTTTTGAAAGATCGGCGGCCGCTTTGCCGTAACCATTTTCGGTGACGGGCTTCTGGAAAAGATCGGTGAAGGTATCCTTTAGTTTCGGAAGATCGATGCGATCCTGCGGACGTTTCGGCCCTGCCACGCTCGGTGCGATCGTGGAAAGATCGAGTTCGATGTCGGTGGAGTAGTCGATCTCCCCCTTCTTCGGGATGCCAAAGAGCCCCTGTGCGCGATAGTAGTTCTCGTAAAGTTTGCAATGCTCCTCGGACCGGCCGGTGGCTGCGAGATATCGGACGGATTCGGCGTCGATGGGGAAGAAACCCATCGTGGCGCCGTATTCGGGAGCCATGTTGGCGATCGTGGCTCGATCCACGACCGGCAGGGCCTCAGCGCCCGGACCATAAAATTCCACAAACTTGCCCACCACCTTTGCCTTGCGAAGGAGTTGCGTGACGGCGAGGGCGAGATCCGTGGCGGTGGCGCCTTCGCTCAGTTTTCCCGTGAGGTGAACACCCACGACATCGGGAGTGAGGAAATAGACGGGCTGGCCGAGCATGCCAGCTTCAGCCTCGATGCCCCCGACGCCCCAGCCGACGATACCGAGTCCGTTGATCATGGTGGTGTGTGAATCCGTGCCGACAAGAGTGTCCGGATAGTAGACCTCGTTTTTCTCAAGCACCCCTTTGGCGAGGTATTCCAGATTCACCTGATGAACAATACCAATGCCAGGCGGCACCACTTTGAAGGTTTCGAATGCCTGCATACCCCACTTGAGAAATTGATAGCGTTCGCGATTGCGTTGGAATTCAAGATCCAGGTTTTTGCGCAATGCATCCGCGGATCCGGCAAAATCCACCTGTACCGAGTGATCGACCACAAGATCCACGGGCACGAGGGGCTCGATCACCTTGGGGTTCTTTTTGAAACGCGAGACTGCCGAGCGCATGGCTGCGAGGTCGACCAGGAGAGGGACCCCGGTAAAGTCCTGCAACACAATGCGAGCCACGACAAACGGAATTTCCTCGGTGCGGGTTGCCTTGGCTCCCCAGTTTGCGAGGGAGCGAACATCCTTTTCCGAAATCTTTTTCCCATCACAATTTCTCAGCACCGCTTCCAGGACGAGGCGGATGCTGACGGGAAGGCGGCGAATGGGGCCAACCCCGGCCTTTTCGAGTTGGGGAAGGGAGTAGAGCTTTCCGGGTTTTCCGGTGCCGGTGTCAAACGTGGTGAGGGTGTTGAAAAGAGTATGGAGCGTGCTCATGGGTATTAAAGGCATAATATACCGTTCCTCCAACAGGAAGCGCCACCCATTTTGTGCGATGGTCCGGCATCGCCATCCCAGTAATCAGACGGGAATCAGACGTCGATGACCCGCCCGCGTTCGGTGCCCGGGGGATGTTCCACCTGGGATGTCGCGGCGGGAGGGGGGCGGGGTGGGGCGGTCGCTTCGACGCGTTTCAACACCATCATGACGATGCTGATGATCAGGCTGCCTCCCATCGCACTCCACCATCCATTGACGACGAACCCATTCACCATGTTGGACGCGAGAAGAAGGAGAAGGCTATTGATTCCCCAGGTAAACAATCCAAAGGTGATGAGCAGCAACGGCAGACTGAGGATCATGAGCAGGGGCTTGAGAAGGGCATTGAGCAGTCCTAGAACAAGGGAAGCCATCAGGAGCGCCCGGATGTTCGTGTAGTACATTCCGGGGACGATGAACGCGGCGACCATGACAGCGACCGTGGTTGTGACCCAGCGTATGAGGAATGATCTCATGATATAATGTGCGTTTTCCCTGCAGAACCCTCGCTTGCCATAATGTGGCACAGTCGTCCCCCGCTGTGAATCCAATTCACGACCCCCACCCGTGCGTGATTGGGCATATGTTTCCATACTTCGCCTTGCCGGATGGGCCAACAGGCGGCACAATGGTTGTTATGCCATTGACGGAAAATCAAATTCTCGACGCTCTCCGGAAGGTCAGATTTCCCGGATACAGCCGCGACATTGTTTCGTTTGGCCTGGTGAAGCAGATTTCGATTCAAGGGGATGCATGCGAGGTGACGATGTCCCTCACCACCTCGGAACCCAAGGTGGCGGAGCCGATCAAGAAAGAGAGCGAGCAGGTTCTGCAAAAGGTTCCCGGTCTGGTGAGAGCGACTGTGACGATTCATCTTCAGGCTGCGGCTCCGGCTGTGTCGACCAGCGCTCAACTCCCCGGTGTGAAACATGTGGTGGCGGTCGCAAGCGGGAAGGGGGGGGTGGGCAAATCGACGGTGTCGGTGAATCTTGCCATTGCTCTGGCCCAGACGGGAGCGCGCGTGGGTTTGCTGGATTGTGACATTTTTGGACCCAGCATTCCGTTGATGATGAATGTCCACACCCAGCCCACCGCCGAGGGCGACAAGCTAAATCCGCTCGCAAACTATGGGGTCAAATTGATGAGCATGGGATTTCTTGTGGATGCGAATTCCCCGGTGATCTGGCGCGGCCCCATGATTACGCGCACGGTCCAGCAGTTCATCCACAATGTGGTTTGGGGTGAGCTTGATTTTCTCGTCATCGATTTGCCGCCGGGCACGGGCGATACTCAACTTTCCCTGTGCCAGACGATTCCCCTCACCGGCGCAGTGATGGTGACGACTCCCCAGGAGGTTGCCCTCATCGACGTGCGCAAGGCTGTGGGGATGTTCGAAAAGGTGAATGTTCCCATCCTGGGCATCGTGGAAAACATGAGTTACTTCCTCTGTCCCAGCGATCAAAAGCGGTATGACATTTTTGGCACCGGAGGGGGGCAGAAGGAAGCGGATCGGTTGAAAGTTCCCCTCTTGGGACAGATTCCGATCGAAATGGCTGTGCGCGAGGGCGGCGACAAGGGGGTCCCCTTGATGGTGAGCGCCCCCAACTCCGTTTCTGGAAAGGCGTTTGTACAAACCGCGGAAACCTTGCGGCGACGATTGCCATGAATCATCTAGTGAGCAGACTGGTTTTTGGAGAGCCACGCTCCGTCGTGGCCTTAGGTCTTATTCGGCCACGACGGAGCCTGGCCCTCCAGGATTCCACAAATCAAAGATAAAAATGAATTCCGATTCCAATTCCTCTGAGCTGACACTCGAACAGATTTACACCGCATTGAAGCAATGTTTCGACCCCGAAGTGCCGGTTAACATCGTCGACCTCGGGCTCGTCTACGACATTCAGATCGATGATGCGCGGAAGGTCGCCGTCAAGATGACGCTTACCACCCCGGGGTGCAGCATGGGCGGGTCCATTTCGCAGGATGCGCGCAACAAGATTATGCAGGTTCCGGGTGTCAAGGACGCCTCGGTGGAGATCGTCTGGGATCCGCCCTGGAGCCAGCACATGATTTCTGAGGACGGACGCAAGCGCCTCGGCATGGCTTAAACGCAGTTGAAAACTTTCTGAAAAATTCGGAAGGCTTGCCTACGGTAATCGTATTCCGTTTTGAAGCAGGACCAGATATCCGTAGAGGACGGGTGCGCTGAAAAGCAGACTGTCGATCAGATCCAGGGCACCGCCGATTCCGGGGACAAGGCCTCCGGAATCTTTCACGCCGGTCTGGCGCTTAAGGAGCGATTCTGCAAGATCACCGACCATCCCCGCGATGCTCAGGAGCACCCCGAGGACAATCGAATCGACCAGGCGAAACCCCGTGGAAGCGATGCGGGGCTCGATGTACTTGAATGCAATCACAGAGGCCATCACGGAAATCACAACACCTCCCGCGAAACCCTCCCATGTCTTGTTCGGGGAAATCCGGGGCACGGCCTTGTGTCGTCCAATGAGGCGTCCCGTGATATACGCTCCGATGTCGCAGAACTTGGTCACCACCACTAGATAGAAGATGAAAAGCCATCCGGGCCCCAGATCCTTGTCATTGACGTAGAAGAAAAATTTGATTTTTGGAAAGAAGTTGAAAAGGCACGACACATAGACGACCCCCAGAAACGTGTGGGCGATCGTTTGAATGGCCCGGGTATTTTCGGTGACGAACAGCTGTCGGGTGAAGAGGATCAGGAAAAAGCTTACAAGCAGGACAATTTCGATCGTGTTCGCGAACTGGGCGTGGCCATTGGCGGCGGATCCCCAGACGCTGATGCTGACGATAAGTCCGGTGAAAAGCCCCCATCGCCGAAGATTCGGAAGGCCGCCCTTTTCGAGCATCGCGTGATATTCCCCGAGAGCAATCGTGCTGATGACGCAGCAGACGATGGCCGACCACAGGGTTCCGAGGTAGAAGAGCACGCACAACAGCCCGCTCCAAAGGAGGATCGAACTGAATAGGCGTTTGGCGAACATGCTGCCAAGTCGTGTAAACGCCCGGGAGATACTTTTCAACTCCGAATGAAACCGGGGGAAGGGACTACAGCGCACGGAGTTGATGAATTAGGACCTCAAGAAATCAGGAACGGAAGCAGCACGGAGAAACCACAGATTTACACAGATTGACGCAGATTAAAAAACCGGAGCGAAAACCTTGCCGATGCAGCATTGCTGCATCGGCAATCTGTCAACGCTGAAAATCTGCGGTAATCTGTGGATTCTTCTGTTTCCACTCAGGTCTGCGTTCTCTGTAGTTAAATCTCCCTTCGCTTTCCTCTGTGTCCTCTGTGATCTGTGGTTCATTTTTTCTGATTCATCCTCAAACGCCCCCGAAACGACGGTGTCGGGACCCATATTCCCGAATGGCATCGAGATAGTGTTCCTTGCGGAAATCGGGCCAGAGCACCGGGGAGACCACAAGCTCGGCATAGGAGATCTGCCAGAGGAGGAAGTTGCTGAGGCGCATTTCGCCGCTGGTCCGGATGACGAGATCGGGATCGGGAATCCCCTTGGTGTAGAGATAGTCTCCGAATCGTTTCTCATCAATATCCGAGGGGGTAATATTTGCGGAGAGCACTTCCTCGGCCAGAAGACGTGCTGCGGTGGCGATCTCGCGTCGGGAGCCGTAGCTCAGAGCCAGAATCAATTTCAACCCCGTGTTTTTGGCAGTCGCTTTCTGGGTGAGTTCAAACTGACGACGGACGCTCTCGGGCATGTCCTCCATCTGTCCGATGGAGTGGAGCTGCACGTTGTTCTCGTTGAGTTCATCGATCTCGTTTTTCAGGAAATCTTCAAGCAGATGCATGAGGGCCTGAATCTCCGTCTTGGGACGGCTCCAGTTTTCCTGCGAGAAGGCGTAAAGGGTGAGGTACTCCACCCCAAGTTCCCCCGAGGTGCGAACCACGGCACGGACGGATTCCACGCCCTGGCGGTGCCCTTTCACACGCGCCAGCGTTCGTTGTTTGGCCCAGCGCCCATTGCCATCCATGATGATGGCGACATGGCGGGGGATGGATTTCAAACCGTGGGTGTTGGGAGTGGCTTTCAAAGCGGGATCAATCTTTACACCTACTCCACAGGAGGTGTTTCATCAATCAGGAACATTTCTGGGTAGTGGGTTCATTTGGCTTCCGAAAGCATGCACCGCTGGAATCTCAAGCGGATTCTTTGAAGAGAATGAATGGGTTTTATTCACCACGAAGGACGCGAAGAGCACGAAGTAAATTCTATCTTAGCATAGGCCTTCGTGCTCTTCGTGGTGAAATCTCCATCATTAGATCAAACGGATCCGCAACTCATTTTTGTGTGTGAATCTAGAAGAGACGACGGAATGAACTACTGATGGATGCAGATTTGAAAACCGTCCTGTGGCAGTATGTGCATCAGCATTTTGTCCGATGCTGCACGCGGATCTCACTTCTTCACAAAAATAGTCTCATCACGCCGGGGACCGACGGAGACGATGGCAATTTTTGCCCCGGTGTATTGGCTCAGCGCATTCAGGTAGACCTGGGCGTTGCGAGGAAGATCTGAAAAACGGCGGATGTGCTTCGTCGAGGTTTCCCAACCCTTGAAGGTCTTGTACACCGGTTTGCAGTTCTTCAAAACCTCAAGATCCATGGGGATCGTATCGTAGGTGCGCCCCTTGTATTTGTAGGCGATGCAAATCTTCAATTCGGACATGTGATCGAGCACGTCGAGTTTGGTGACGGCGAGCTCGTTGATTCCATTGATCCGCTGGGCGAAACGGCCCACCACGGCGTCATACCATCCACAGCGACGTCCGCGTCCCGTGGTCCGACCGAATTCGTCGCCGATTTTCTGAATCTCCGACCCCAATTCCTCGTCGTACTGTGTGGGGAAGGGGCCCTCGCCCACACGAGTGGTATAGGCTTTGACGACACCCACCACGCGATCCATTTTATTGGGGGGGATGCCGGTGCCGACGCACGCGCCTCCCGAGGTGGGGTGGGATGACGTGACGTAGGGATAGGTGCCGAAATCGATGTCCAGCAGCGTCCCCTGCGCACCTTCGAAGAGAATGCGTTTTTTCTTGGTCACCGCGGCGTGTAGAAGGGCGATTCCGTCCTTGATGAAAGGTTTCAGAAAGCGCCCTGCGGCTACGGCTTCCGCATGAATTTTTTCGAAAGACAGGGGGCGCGCTCCGAGTGATTGCAGGATGGCGTTGTATTCCTCCACCTTGGCCTTGAGCTTCTGGCGGAACAGGTCGGGGCGCAGCAGGTCCAGGGCGCGAATGCCGGTGCGTGCGGCCTTGTCGCCGTAGGCCGGACCGATGCCTCGCTTCGTCGTGCCGATCTTCTGTTTCCCCTTTAAAATTTCGCGCTGCTCATCCAGGAGCTTGTGGTAAGGAAGGACAAGATGGGCGATTTCGCTGACGACAAGATTTTTGGGCGTCACATTCACTCCCTGTTTGCGAAGACCGCGGATTTCTTCCACAAGAGAGACGGGGTCCACCACGACGCCGTTGCCGATGACGCACACCTTGCCGGGGTGCAAAATTCCCGAAGGAATCAGGTGAAGCACGTAGATCTGCTTGCCGATGTGCACTTCGTGCCCGGCGTTGCTTCCCCCTTGATAGCGAACGACATAGTCCGACTCCTCGGTCAAAAGATCAATGATCCGGCCCTTGCCTTCATCACCCCACTGTCCACCTACTAAAATCGTGTTCAAGCTCATATGGCAAAAAAAAGACCGAAATTAACCGTTCCACTCGGAACAGGTAATTTCGGTCATGAAATTACCTAGAGAGCGTATAGATGGGGAGGTGAAGGGTCAATTCGAAAGAGAAGAACGTTTTCTTCTTCGACGAATAGTTCCCGCCAAACCAACTCCCAGGAGCAGGATACAGCCGGGTTCCGGCACCCCATAAGGGATCAACATGCCCCCGCCCGGCAGATCATAGGTGCCTCCCCCCAGATAGGAATTTCCTGATAGAGCGAAGTCGTAGTAAACATTCACCTCGGTGCGGAGATTGTTGGTGTTGGCAAGGGATCCAAGGTTGAGAGTCCCCACATAGAGGGCGTTGTTCACGGCGCCCGTGACGATCAAGGTGTCCCCTGCGCCGGCAACGATGAGCGTTCCCATGGCAAAATTATTGGTCACCTGGTTGAAGGAGGTGTAGGTGTTGTTGCTCTGATCGAGCGCCGAACTTCCGGTTAGATCAAGGATGTGTGCACCTCCAAAATTCGTAAAGAGCACGGTGGCTCCCATCATGTTGAAGAGATTGCTCTGGGTGGACTGGATGGTCCAATTGCGTTCAAACTGATACACATCGCCAGCCGTGGCCTGAATATAACCGCTGCTCGAAATGACGACGTTGGTGGCGAAAATATTGGTGGAGGGGTCGCTCAGGTAGGCGTTGTTGATGGTGACAGGGTTCTCAAAACGCACGCTTCCGCCATAAACATTCACCGTGCCGTTGTTGGTGAATATGCCGGCGACGGTGGCGGCGGTGTTGGAGATAAAGAGGGTGCCCCCGGATCCCATGGTAAAGGAGGTGCTCTGCCAACGGGTGGATCCATTGATCAGACTGAGGTTCTGATAGAGACGGCTGTTGTTGGTTCCAAAGAGGTAGGAGGTGACTGACGCGTTGGTGGAGTTGTTCAAGCGGAAGGTGTTGTTTCCCCCAAACGTCATGTTGGAGACCTGGGTGTAGAAAATATCGGCGGCGGCGACATCCCGATAGGAAATCGTGCCGTTGGTGAGGATGATGGAGTTGAGCGTGTTGGTGGTGATGGTGGGAGTCGCCGTCGTGAATTGATAGATGCCTCCATCATTGGTGATATTGCCCGAGCTGTTGAATCCACTGAGGATGGTGTTGGCTTCAACGGCTCCTCCATCGAAGATGCCGATGTTCCCACGGCCCCTGGTCACGGCATTGGTTCCCGCTCCAATGCCGACAATGGTTTTCCAGATCGATCCGCTGCCCGTGATGATCGCATAATTGTTGGATGCGGATGTGGCAGAGCTGACCAGGCCGGTCTGGCTCATCACGGTGGCTCCATTGCTGATGATGAGCAGGTTACCGAAGCCGCTGCTGCCGACGAAAAGTCCGCCGGTGTTGGTCCATGTCGATCCGCTGCCGCTGACAAGCACCAGATTGCTGTTGGCTCCTGCGGAACTTCCGATGATGCCGGCCTTGTTGGCGAGGAATCCCCCATTGGAAATGGTAAGTTGATTAAAGGCGCTTGCGCTGCCGATGGTGAGATTGCCTGTGTTGGTCCAGATGGAGCCCGCTCCGAGGATCAACACGGTGTTGCTGATGGAAGCCGCCGCGCTGCCAATCGTTCCTGCGGCGTTGATGAGAAGCGCTCCATTGGAAATGATCAGCTGGTTGCCGGATCCCGAAGAGCCCAGGGTGAAGGTGGTGCCATTGGTCCAGGCGGATCCGCTTCCACTGAGGACTGCGGTATTATTGGTTCCGGAGGACCCGACCGTGGAAGCCCCTGAATTATAAAGTTTTCCCCCGTCGTAAATTGCCACGTTATTATTACTCGCAGAACCTCCCGAGCCAATGGTGACTGAGGAGGCGGTGGTCTTGCCTCCGTTGCTGATGGTGAGCGTGTTGCCCCATCCACTGTTGCCGACCGTCAGGCTCCCGTTCGACCAGATGGAACCCGAATCACTGACCCAAACAGAATTTCCTTGTCCGCTTGTCGGGTTGCCAATGGTTGCAGTTCCGTTGATGACCAGACCTCCGTTAGAAATACTGAGTTGGTTGAAAGCGCTGTTGTTGCCCACGGTGAGTCCATTGTTGCCGCTATTCCAGATGGAGCCGGCGCCACTCACCACGGCCGTGTTGTTGCTTCCCGAATCGCCGATATAAGCGGAGGAGGCAATGGAGAGCCTTCCTCCATCATAAATCATAAGGTTGTTGTTGCTCGAAACGCCCCCGGACCCGATGGTGAAGACTGCGGCATAGATCAGACCTCCATTACTGATCATAATCGAATTTCCTCGGCTTGATCCCCCCAAAGTGAGATTGTTGTTCGTCCAAATGGAACCTGTATCCAGCACATAAGCGGCATTGCTGTTGCCCCCCGAGGATCCTCCCATGGTCGCATTGTTATTAACCGCCAATCCACCGTTGGAAATAATCAGACGGTTGCCGGCACTGGCGTTTTGATTGCCAATGGTGAGTGTGGCTCCGCTATTATTAAAAAACGCGCCACTTCCACTGACGACGACGGCATTATTACTCCCGGAATCTCCGAGGTAGGAAAAGGCCGAGGCGGAAACCCTGCCATTGCTGTAAATATAGAGCGTATTGCTGCTGGCTGAAGAGCCTGAGCCCAGAATCGTGGTGGAATTCACAATCCTTCCTCCATTGCTGACGACCGCGAAATTCATGGAACCCCCTCCTCCCATGTAGAAATTCCCGTTGGTCCAGGAGGAGTTGCTTCCGGTCACCAGAACCGAATTGAAATTCCCTCCACCGGAAGCGCCGATGGATGCCCCGGAATTGACGGCAGTTCCTCCATTGGTAATAACAAACTGGTTGTTGGTGCTGGTGTTTCCGAGTGTAAAAGTGGCGCCCGAATTATCCCAGATCGCGCCGCTTCCGTTGACCACGGCGAGATTGTTGGCGCCGGCATCACCCACATTGGCGATGGAGGGGGACGTCGCCTTGCTATTCGCATAAATGTAGAGACTGTTGTTGCTGGCACTTGCGCCCAATCCCAGGGTGATGGTGGAAACGTAGACCTGGGCTCCATTGCTGATGATGAGGGTGTTGCCCGGACCGCTGGCGCCGACATACGTATTACCCGTGTTGGTCCAGCGGGAGCCACTGTCTGTGACAAAAACCACGTTCCCGGACGATGGGGATGAGCTGCCAATCGATCCTGATTGATTGATCACGACGCCACCTCCGGAGATCGTGAAGCGGTTGTTGGCCCCTGAGCTTCCAAAGGTAAGGGTGCTGCTGCTGTTGTCCCAAAGGGAACCTGTTCCATCGACCAGGACCACGTTGTTGCTGCCTGAATTGCCAATGATTGCCGTGCTTGATTCGATGAGTTTGGCTCCATTGAGGATGAAGAGATTGTTGTTGCTGGCGCTGCCACCGGATCCCGTGGTCAGGGTCGAAATCCTGGCGATGCTGCTGTTGCTGAGGATGACCGTGTTTCCAAAACTGCTGCTGCCAATGGTGAGAGAGCCATTGCTCCAAATGGAGCCGGAATCGCTGATGAGAATGGAATTGTTGTTGGCGCTCCCACTTGAACCCAGGGTGGTATTGCCAACTTTTAAAACTGCGCCGTTGGATACTGTCAGTTGATTGTTGGCTCCGGCATTTCCCACCGTCAGGGAGCCTCCATTCGTCCAGATGGCGCCAGCCCCACTCACGGTGACCGTATTATTGGAACCACTGGAACCGATGGTTGCGGTGTTGTTTCCCACATATAATTTCGATCCGTCCGCGACAAACACCGTGTTGTTGCTTGCGGTTCCGGCAGATCCCACCGTGAGCGTGCTGGCGACCGTGACTCCTCCATTGCTGACCAGAAGCAAGCTGCCCGATCCTGCATCGCCCACGGTGAGCGTGGTGTTGCTGAAAACCGTGGTGCTGCCGCTGACGGTCACGATTCCCGTGCTTCCGGCCAGTTCCCCCAGTTTCGTGGTGGTGTTTCTCACCTTGAACGCCCCTCCATAGATATTTGCGATGGCTTGGCCGCCTGAAGCGTTTCCAAAGCTAAACACGGTGCCCGTGTTGCTGACGATGGAGTCTCCATTCACGGTCAGTGTTCCAAATGCGAAGTTCAAATCGGACCGGTTGAGATTGGTGGCGAAAAGATGGTCGGCGATCACGGTGCCGCCTGTTATTGCATACGTTCCTTTCCCGGTTTTCCCTATGACAAACATCCCGGTCCCCGCCCCATTGGTGACGATCAGGGTGCCACTTGTATGAACCACGGTGGACGTTTTACCGCTGTTCTGCCCGACCATGTAACTGTTGGTGACCATCCATGTTGCGGATCCAATAGCCTGGGTGATGACACCTCCCACTGGATTGAAAAAGGTATTGGCATTGGTGACCGAAGCCGTCCAGTTGAGGGTGTAGGTGGTGTTGTTCGTGAAATTGGCATTGTCGAGGTCTGTGGGAAAGATGCCGACGGGCAGGCCATTTGTAATCCAATTTTCGCTATTGGTAAAATCCCCGACAGCCTGATTGGTCCAATAAAAATCATCCGCGACGGACCGCCACGTTAGAAGGCAACAAAGCAGGAGAAGGATCGTCCTTTCCAGAGAAAATATCCTGGGCTGTAAAAGGGAGGTATGGATAGGTCTTGGAAAGATGGAGTTTTAGATGGACAAAAATCGGGCTCAATCTGATTTTGAAAATAGAAAAATCTTTGTATTTGAATAAACTGAAAAAGTTATCAAAACCTCCAGTTGATTCCTGCGCTGAGAGACTGGTTTTTCCATTCCGAACGGGCCGCCTGGGTTTCGTAATTGATCGAGAAGGAAACATCATTGGAAAAAAGAATTCTCAATCCCGCTCCGACCACGGCGGCATCGCGCGAAGGGGTGTCCGTCCACGATCCAAATGCATCACTACCCTGGGCGAGCCGGGCCTCCACCTGGCGTGTGTCGTCGGCAAATTCGTGCCACCAGCCGGCATGCAGATTCGGCATCCAGAAGGCAGTGCCAATTTTCTTTTTGTATTCCACACGTCCACCCACCTGGGTCTGCAGGGAATCAAACTCCTGCCGGTTCACGTGAAGATTCAGCGATTGTGCTCCATGTTCGTCGAAGGGATCGATCCATACGTGGGCGTAGTCGTAGGAAAGGGTGGGCCCCCAGCTCCACGGTCCCGTCTGAACCCTATAGCCGGCTTCTCCCATGGCGTTTGCCTGGTTTCCGGTTGTGGACGCGCGTGTTTCCCGTTGCAAACCCGGAAATTCAATCTCACGCGTGATGTCGTAAATGTGATGGGCATAACCGAGGGCATGGTGAAAATACCAGCGATCATGCGAGGCGCTGGCGTACAGCCAGAGGGGAAGAGTTTCGACCCGGAGACTGCCGCCCGAGCCGCTCATGGAGCTCGAGCCGTGAGCGTAACCTGTGGCCATCCCGGCACTGAAGAGTTTTTCGAATTTCCAATCCAGTCCGGTGGTGAATGCAGCGGTTCCGATGTTGTATCCGGGTTGAGCCACGGTGGTCTCCCGGTCCTCCATCAATCCGCTGGCAGTGATGAAGAAGTTGAGAGTTGAGTGTTGGGGGGTAAGTGAGCTGATTTGAGAGTGGGAAAGAAGTCCGTTGAGATCATCCGCGTTGTAAGCGAGCTGGATGGGGCGCAATCCCATGGAGCCTTCACCCACGCTGGCCCAACCAGGATGATCGGAGTCGTTCCAATGCAATCGCAGATTGCCTTCGCCAGCACGCACTCCGTTCAAAGCCATGGCTCCCATGGCGAGAAACTTCCGGGGAAGAATTTCATCGTATGCAGCCTTGCTCGCCTTTTCATCGGTCAGTCCATTCAGGATCGCCAGCACGGCCGCGAGATCCCCGGAGGAATGGTCGGTCGCGTTAATCAATGCCGCCGCAAGTTGAGCCTGGGAGGGATTGAGAGTGGAAAGAAGACTCGATAGATCGAGAATGACGGCAAGATCGACGTGATCGGCGAAGTAGATGGTCTGCCATTTCAACCTGGACGAAAAAGTGCCGCTGGCTCCGCTCGCGAAGGTTCCATTGACCCCGGCCGCCGCCGTGATGATGTTGGTGAACGTGGTGCTGCCCGTGGGAAGGTATCCTCCGAACAGGGTGGGGGAAAGGGTTCCTCCCAGGGTGGCGGTTCCTCCACTATCGACCACCACCTGGTCATAACTCGAGGGTGAGGCGAGTTCGATCACGAGGGTTCCACTGTTGGTGAAGGCTCCATGAACGGTAAGGGTTCCCGGTGAGTTGCCCGGGTTCAGTGTGCCCTGGTTCCAGAGGGATTTCATGGAGCCGGAACCAGTGAGAGTCGCTCCCGCCTGAACGTTGACGGCGCCTCCGAGCGCGCCATTCACCACGAGCTGCCCCTGCGAAACCGTGGTGTCCCCGAGAAAAGTGGCCGCGCTGTTGCCACTCAGAGTGATGGCTCCGGTCCCTGTTTTGGTAAACGCCGTCGTTCCGTTGCCTGTGACGGTTCCGCTGAACGCGGAATCAAATCCGGAGGAATCGATGATGGCAGTTTTGTTGGCGTTGATGATGAGGTTGCGGCTGGAGTTGCTGAGGGATCCGACGGTTTGCAGAATACCTCCGTCGAACGTGAGACTGCTGGCGGTGACACCCAGGTTGGTGTCGGCGGACACCTGGAGGGTTCCGGCCCGGATCGTGGTTCCGCCTGCATAGCTGTTGGAACCCGAAAGCAGCAGGGTTCCCGCGCCGGTCTTGGTGAGACCTCCCACGCCGAGGACGGTTGCGCTGATGCCCAGTGTGCCGGAATCGGTTTGAAAGGCGGCGCCTCCCGAGAGATTGGTGATGGTGGCGACGTTCAATGTGGCACCCGCCGAAACAACCGAGCCTGAGTTAAAGATGAGAGTATGAAGCGTTTCCGTAAAATTGGTGAGATTAAGAGTGGACCCTTGGAATGTGGCAACCGTGAGGTCGTCGAGTTGTTCGGAAGCGTTGAGTTGCAGAACGCTGTTGGTATTGATCACGAGCCCATTCGCAAAGGAATGCGCGTTGGCGGTGGCGCTTGCCAGAAGGTTATTGGTGGCGATGCCGATGCCATCGCCCACGATGAATGCTGCACCGTTGGTCACCGTGGTTTGGAGCGTGTTCAGGATGCCTGAGCTGAAAGTGAATACGCTTGCCTGGCTGTTGGTGACCAGGAGTTTGTCGGCGAAAATCCTGCCTCCAGCAAGAGTTACGGTTCCCGTCGAAGCCCTTCCCACGATGAAGGTGCTGGTTCCGCTGGAATTGGTCGAGACTAGTAATCCTCCGCTGAAAAGGTCAATGGATCCGCTCGATCCCGCTCCACTGCCGATGGTCACGCTTGCTGCAGAAACGAGCCCTCCATTGCTGATTGTGAGCAAACTTCCGGATCCGCTGTTGGCCACAGTCAATGCACCGGAATTGGTCCAGGCGGAACCGACATCACTTACGAGGACGGAATTACGGGTGGCAGACGATGCGCCTCCGATGGTGGCGCTGGAATCCATAACGACGCCTCCATTGGAGATGATAAGCTGGCTGCCGTTGGCCGCACCGTTGCCGATGGTGAGAATGGCGCTGCCATTCCAAAGGGCTCCGCTTCCGGATACGATGGCCATGTTGTTTGTGCCCGCGTTTCCGACGGTGGAATTGGCGGATGAAACAAGCTTGCTGTTGGCGTAAATGGAAAAGATGTTGCTGTTGGCATCGGACAGGGAGCCGACATTCAAGGCTGTCGCAAAAACAGTGCCTCCATTACTCACGCTGAGGGCGCCCGAAAGTCCACGATTGCCGACGTTGACGCTGGAGCTATTCGTCCAGATGGATCCGCTGTCTGTGACCAGGACCCAATTGCTCCCGGCAATAATCGCAGTTCCAAGGGTGCCTCCCGCGCTTGCGACCACACCTCCATTGTTGATGGTAAGGGAGTTGCCGGAACCGCTGTTTCCAATCACAAGAGAACTGGTGTTGGTCCAGACGGATCCGCTTCCGCTAACGAGCGCGGAGTTGTTGTCGGCGCCGGAAGAGTTTCCCAATGTGGAGGATGAATTCACCAGAACACCGCCATTGGTAAGAAGGAGTTGGTTTCCCGCTCCGGTGCTCCCAATGGTCAGCGTGCCTCCATTGGTCCATGCCCCTCCACTCGAGATGGTAGCCACATTGTTGCTGCCGGTGTTGCCAATGTAGGAAGTGCCCGCAGTGTACAGCAACCCGCTGGATGAAATCGAGAGCATGTTATTGGTTCCTGTGCCTCCGTTGCCAACCGTCATTGTCGAAGCCACAACCAGGCCCCCGTTGCTGATTGTCAGAAAATTACCAAAGCCGCTGCTCCCAACGGTCAAGGAGCTGGAATTTGTCCAAATCGACCCGCTGTCGCTTACCAGAACGGAGTTGCTGGTGCTTGATGTGGAGCTGCCAATGGTCCCGGCTGTGTTAATCACCAGGGCCCCGTTTGAAACAACAAGGCGGTTGAAAGCACTCGAATTTCCCACAGTAAGGCCACTCCCGTTTGTCCATGCAGAGCCAATTCCGGATACGATCACTGTGTTGTTCGATCCGCTTGATCCCAGAAGTGCGGTGGAACTTCCGCCGAAAAGCTTTCCTCCGCTCAATATGGAAATCAAATTGTTGCTGGAAGTTCCCGTCGAACCGAGGGTAAGGGTGGAGGAGACGGTGGTGACCCCGCTGTTCGTGATGTTGACGACATTTCCCCCATCGGCATCCCCCACCATGAGGGAAATATTGCTGAAGATGGTTCCGCTACCGCTGACATTGACCATGCCGGTGCTGCCGGCGACGGCGCCGAGTTTGGTGGTTGCATTGAGAATCTGGAAGGCGCCGCCTACAATGTTACCCGTCGACATCGTCCCTGCGGTGTTCCCGAAGTTGAACGTGCTGCCCGTGTTGCTCACGACAGAGTTGCCCCCCACGGTCAGCGTGCCGAAATTAAAATTAAAATTCGCGCCATTGTTGGTGACGATCACCTGGTCGAGAACGGCCGCCCCGCCATTTAAATTAAATGTGCCTGTCCCTGTCTGTCCGATTATCAACGCACCACTTCTTGTTCCATTGGTAGCCAGCAAGGTTCCATTATTGTTGATGCTGAGCGTGCCGCTGCTTCCGGATGCCACGGCGATCACGATGTTGGTTGCGAAGAGAGCGGCTCCGTTGGTGATGGTCACGCTGCTCGTGACACCGGTTTGAGAGATGAAAAGTCCCGCGGTGTTGCTCCACATGGATCCGGTGTCTGTGACAAGCACGGTGTTATTGGTCGCGCCCACCGTGTAGCCGACATAGCCAAAGGCGCTCTGAAGAAGACCGCCCCCAGCGACAATGACCTGATTGCTCGAGCCGTAGTTACCGATCCGCAATTGGTTGGTGGTGATCCAGGATGAGCCCGCGCTCGTGACAAGAACGGTGTTGTTCGAGCTCGCTCCCATTTCCCCCAGCGTGGAATTGGCGCTCCAGACCCGGCCCCCATTGGTGATGGTGACTTGATTGACCTGCCCCGTTTGTCCCACCACGAAGCGTACGGTATTGCTCCAGATGGTGCCTGAATCCGTGACGACGGCATTGTTGGTCATCGCGGCGCTTGCTGTGCCGACGTAGCCCGTCATGTCGACGACGGAGGCGGTATTCGAGATGACGAGCGATTCGTTCATGGCGCCCAGACCTGCGTGGAGGATCGTGTTCCACCAAAGCGAATTGCTGTCGGTGACGAGGGCCCGATTGGAAGAGCCGTTTAATCCAAGGATCCCTGTGTTATTGTATACGCTGCCCCCATTGGAAATGATGAGTGAGCTGCCGGTAACGCCGTTGCTGAGCCCGATCGTCACGGTGCCGGTGTTGGTCCAGATCGACCCCGCGTCGGACACGACGACTTTATCGTTCACGCTGCTGTAGAGACCGATGGTCGCGCCGGTATCAATCACTTTTCCCCCACCGAGAATGAACATAACATTGGCGTTGGCGTTTCCCCCGAATTGGACGTTGCCAAGAGTGATCGTTCCCGAATTCGTCCAGAGTGAGTTTGCACCAACCACCATGGCGGTGTTGTTGTTGCCTGGGCTGTCGATGCCGATATTGGCCGAGCTGCTGATGAACGTACCCCCATTGCTGACGATCAGGGTGTTGTTGGCGTCGAAGGATCCGAGTTTGAAATTTCCGGTTTTGAAAACGGATCCCGAATCGCTGATCAGGATCTGGTTGTTGAACGACCCGTTGTTTTGCGCGACAGTGGTGGCGCCCGCATAGGCGAATCCGCCGCTGATCACGTTAAGCTGGTTCCCGTGGGAGGTGAAGGCTCCTCCTACTAACAGACTGGCCGGATTGCTCCATACGGTTCCTGAACCGATGACGTTGACAATACCCTTTCCGGTACTCGTTCCCAATCGAATATAAAAGTTTCCGAACGGAGTCACGATGGTGTTGGTCCCCCCCGTGATATTCAATGTGGCGGTTTTCCCCGCCGTGTTGCCGATGGAAAAATCGTTCGAGGTGATGATGAGAGAGCTTTGCTGGATCGTCAACGTGCCGGCATTCAGTGTGAAAAAGGAGTTGGTGGCGGAGACCACGTTATTGGTGGCGAGAAGCCGGTCGACGATGACCGTTCCATCGGTCATCACCAGAGTGCCTCTTCCCGCCTGTCCAATCAAAAGGGTTCCTGTCCCGTTCCCGTTCGTGACGATCAAAGTTCCCGCCCCCGCGCTGATCACGGTTCCTGTCTGCCCGGAATTCTGCCCGATGATGTAGCTGTTCGTGATCCAATGTGTGGATGCTGCGGAAATGGTCTGCGTGAGTCCGCCGCTCACGGTGTTCACAAAAATATTCGCATTCGTAACGGTGGCGGTGATATTGAGCGTCGGACGGATGCTGTTGGTAAAAAAGAGATTGTCGTTGATTGTTGGTATGATGGTGACGCCCAACCCGTTGGTCACCCAGTTGGCGCTGTTGGTGAAGTTTCCCACAGTCTGATTCGTCCAGAAAAAGTCATCAGCGAGTGCCATGGTCGAACAACGGAAGCCAGCCACAAGGCCCACGCAGACGATCCAAAATCGGATCCATCGACGAAGGTGGAACGCGTTGTTGGCAAAGGAGTTCAAGCGGGCGGGAGGTTAGCGGATTTGACAAACAACTTCACCTCATAAAATGGACGTTTTCCGGGTGCCATTTCGGATTTTGTTATTCCTTTCGAATCGTCTATTCTGATCAGAGTTGCGCTATGAAAATCATCGTCACCACTCCTGGACATTTACGCACCGTGCCGATGGGGAGGTATGCGGCGGAAACATTGCGCCGGCTTGGACACGAGGTGGTTTTGCTCGATGCCGGGACGCTCACCCTGTCCGAGAAGCTGGTGTTGCGTCCGCTCGCCAAACTCCGCGGGAGGCATCGTTTCGAAAAGACCCGTCTAAACCAACGGGTATGGAATGCGGTGCGGGAGTTTCAGCCCGATCTCTTTTTCTCCATCTTTGGTTTTGATCTTTTTCCGGAGACCCTAGCGTCCATTCGAAAAGACGGGGTGCGGACTGCCTGCTGGTGGTTGAACGATCCGATTCAATTTGAGCGGGGCCTTTCCATCGCTCCGGGATATGATCATTTTTTCTCAAACTGTGAGAGTTCGACGGGGCGGTACCGGGAAGCCGGGGTAAATGCCGACTATCTCCCCCACGCAGGCTTTATCTCGGAGCACCGCCCCTTTTCTTGGAACGGGAATGAGCGGAGCCAATGGGAGAGTGAGATTTGCTTTGTCGGGGATTGGGGCCCGATGCGTCAGGGCCTGCTTTCGATGCTTTCGAAGAAATTCGATCTTCGCATTTGGGGACCCTGGCATAAACACCTTTCCCGGAAGGATCGTCTCTGGGGAAGGGTGACGAATGGCTATTTTACCACCGAAGACATGGTCCGTGCCATGAGCGCGACCAAAATCGCCCTCAATATCCACTCATGGTTTGGGTACTATGAATTTGGACTCAATCCCCGCACGTTTGAAACCCCCGCATGTGGAGCCTTGCAGGTGTGTGATTGGAAACGTGGACTGGCATCCCATTTTTGTGAAGGTGAGGAACTCGTGACGTATCGAACCGGGGACGAGCTTGAGGGGAGGATCCGCGAACTTCTGCAGGACGCTCCTCGCCGCGAACGGATTGCGGCAGCGGGACACAAACGCGTGCTTTCCGAACACACGTATGAGCATCGAATGCTGAAAATGTTGCAGAAGGTTGGGTGAGACCCGAAGTTATTTTTCAATCAGCCATTCCTCAATCTTGGTCAGGGTGAGTTCCGCTCTCTCGTGGATCAAGATATGGCCGCAATCCTCAATTTCGTGCAATTGCGCCCGGGGCATCTGTTTGACCAGACGCCGACCCATGTCGATCGGAAGAAGCCGGTCCCGGGTTCCCCAGAGGATGAGGGTGGGGGCTTGGATTTGGGGGAGATGCGCATCCATAATGTCGATTCCGCTGAGCATGGACTCGAGCATCTTGGAGACGGTCTGACGTCGCGACAATGACACCCGCAACCAGTCGCGCACCACCCATCGTGGGAGGCGTGGGGGCTCATGGAAAAGGGATTCGATGAGGTAGGCCATCTCCGCCTCGTCGGAAGGGGTGAAAACGTTGAGGGGGGGTGGATTGAAGCTGATTCCTGCCGGGGCGGTCAGCACGATGCGATTCACCCGGTCGGGAAAAAGATGGGCGAAGCGCAATGCAATCCAGCCACCCATGGAGTTCCCGAGCAGATCGGTGCGTTCGATGCGGGCGTGATCCAGCAATTTCCGCAAAACCACGGCTTGGGCGTTGATGCTTTGATCAAACGAGATGGGATGGGAGAATCCAAATCCCGGAAAGTCCGGTGCAATGATATGATGACGGGGCGCAAGGCGGGGGAGCAGGGAGCTGTAATCCTGCAAAACCCTTCCCCCCAGACCATGGAGGGCCAGAAGGGGAAATCCCTTTCCTCCACGCCAGTACCACACGTGCCCGTCGTTCATGGGAAAGGTGTGGCGACGCAGCCCGCACTTCCAAAAACGATGACGACGCAGCCAGAAAAACAGATCGAATGGGCGGATCACACCTGCTACCATGCCCATGGAGTCTGGGTGAGACAAGAGGGATCCCTGTTTGTACCCACTCGACGGGAATGAAAACCATCGCCACATTCAGTCTGCCTCACGAGGCGCACATGCTTCGCATGCGCCTGGAGGGCGCTGGCATTCCGGCTTTTCTCCAGGATGAGAACACCGTTCAAATGGACTGGCTGTACTCCAATGCCATTGGCGGAGTGAAAGTCCAGGTGGCTGAGGAGGACTGGCACCGCGCTGCGGAATATCTGGCACTCGCCGACGCCGGGATTTCCGAGCAGAGCTGTCATTGGTTTCCTTCCATTTCTCCGAAGCTTCACGCAAAGCTGATGACCATTGAGCCCAGTTTTGACGGGCGAATGGAATACCGTCCCTGTGCGGTTGCATTAAAGGATGGCACCCGCTTGGAATGTGTCTATGTGGCCGGTGAGGACGACTATCATCGCTGCTGGGAGATCTGGCCCCAGCAAGTACCGGGGCGTCTCTGGGTATCGGTGGACGAGATCGTGGACCTCATGGCAAGTCCCCATCGATTGCCTGCGAAGTTTGCGAACCAGATCTATGCGGGTAAAGAGGGGCGTGAGGGGTACTACGCGTTTCGGGTGCATTTCCAGGATGGAACGAGTTGCGGATATTGTGCGGAAACGGGGCCAGATTTCATTCCCTACCCCGAAGGGAAGAATGCGGCCGATGTGGTGTCCATCGAGCCTCAGACATTTTACGGTTCCACCGTACGGATCAGTCCCGACTATTACTGGTGTCTCTATTCCGGAATTGATGGATAATCGTTTGTGGAGATTTACGGATCCGCACAAACATCAACCCAAACACTCAGCTCCAGAAATCCTGGAATGCCTTTTCCCAGGTCCGCTCCGCCATGCGTTTCCTTGCAGCTTCGCTCATCCGTCGTCGAAGATCCGGATCGGTGACCATGCGCTTCATGGCCTGGAAAAGGGCTTCTTCATCCTTCCCGGCGGTGATGATGCCGGTTTCGCCATCTCGAATCAGTTCCTTTGGGCCGCCTTTGTCCGATACGACCGCCGGCAATCCGGATGCCTGCGCCTCGAGCACCACATTGCCGAATGTGTCTGTGGTGCTTGGAAAAACAAAGGCATCGGCCGAGGCGTAGGCCTTCGCAAGAGGTTCGCCTGAAAGAAAGCCCGTGAAAATCGCTGCGCCCCGGGGAAACAATTTTTTCAGCTCCGCCGAATATGGGCCCTCACCCACAAGAGAGAGCATGGTATCGGGATGTTCCCTGTGGAGGCGGGTAAACGCGCGTGCCAGCACCTCAAGATCCTTTTCCCTGGAAATCCGGCCCACATAAAGAAATTTCAACTGGCCGTTGGCTCCGAACATTTCCCAAAATTTGGCATCACGCCTTGCGGGTGAAAATTCCTCACAATCGATGCCGCGTGGCATGATCTTGAGTTTTTCGGCTGGAATTCCGCGATCCAGCAGCATCAGCCGATAGGATTCGCTGGGAACAAAAATCCGATCGAGCAATCCGTAGAACCACTCCATGTACTTCCATGTGAGAGATCCCATCTTTTCGTCACCCGTCAGCACGCGCACATACTGCGGAAAGTCGGTGTGGTAAATGCCGCTGACCGGAAGACCGAGAATTTTCGCTGCGATCAGACCGACGACTCCGACAGGGCCGGGAGTGCTGATCACGATTTCGGAAAAACGCTCCCGCCAGCAGTGTTCCAGAATATCGAGGATGGGAGGGAAGGCGATTTTGATCCCCGCGTATTCCTTCAATTCGAATTCGCCCATGGGCTCGAAATTCCGCAATGGGAGATCCGTGGGTTCGACCTTCATTTTGGAGGAAATGACCTGGATTGATCGGTCATGCTGCCGAGCCACTTCGCAGATTTTGTGAATGGTGTGGGAGACGCCGTTCACATCCTGAAGTGTGTCGGTGAACCATGCGCGTTTGCGATGAGCGAGTTCGGGAGGGAGTTGTCCGAGGAATTTTTGACCGGCTTCGAGCATGAGATGGCGGTCCTTTGTGTGGTGTTTGAATGCCACGAAGTAAGGGGCTGCGCCGAGCGCGATGGGACCGAGGGCGCTCAACGCCTGAATGCTGTCGAGAATGTTTCCCTCGGTGAGTTTGCGGATGAGTCGCTGGACAAAGAGGTAGGTGAGTTCATTAACGATGCGGCTGGCGATTTTGAAGGAACGAACCTCCACGTCCTCGTGTTCCGCCATGTCGCGCGCAATGTGAATTTTGAACGCGTCTTGTTGAAAGAGTTTGGAGAACTGGGAGTTGAGAGAGAGATCCTTTTCATCCGCGGTTTTGCGTTTGCGCAACATCTTGCGCATCGTGTGCCGGAGACGATCGCCCCAGGTGAGTTCGGTCGGATTCTGACCTCCGACGAAGTTCTCAAAAATCTTCACCATCAGCTCGTGTCCGCTGCGCGATCCCCTCTTGAGTTTATCGGAGTAGTAGAGATAGGCGATGTTGTAGAGACTGTGCGACAGGGTGAGTGCCGAACCCGCACGACCTTCAAATCCGCACATACCCTCACGAATGTTGCCCAAAAACTCCTTGTAACTATGGGCCCGGGGGGTGGTGGTCCAGGCTCGTGCGATAAAGACGCTGGAGTGATCGTCGGATCCACCTGTGAAAAATTTGATGTGCGGGTCCGGACCATGGGGTGTCATGCCATGCCGATCGGCCAGCTGTTGAATGACCCCGGGGGTGAGGCCGCGGCAGATATCCACGGCGAGCGAGCTCATCACATCATCTCTGGAGCCGTTCAGTCCCTCGAAATGTTTGAACATCAGAAGCAATTTTTCGAACTGATCGAGGGTGAGCTTTCCATTGTTTTGATAAAATGGATGAGCCACGGCGTGCAGAATGTGTTGATCCCGGAGATAAAGTGTCAGGTCGTAGATGTTTTTGCGAATCTCCTGAATGTCTTGATGCTGGGCCTCGGTGAAATCCCAGGCAAGAATGTGCATCTTGCAGCCGTTGTCCGGAAAGTACGTGGTGATCTCCTGACTGAGGAAGACTTCATCGGGATACCGGGATTTCAATTCCACCGCCCCGCGGATTTCGTTGTGATCGCTGATGGTGACGTAGCTCATGCCCGCAGCCTTCGCGCGGTCATAGATCAACTGAGGATCCGTGAAGCATTCCGGGGCCCCGACACGGCGCAGAATCCATTGGGAAGGACGATCGGAGAATTTGGAATGCACATGCATATCCACCGAAGTACGTGGAGTACGTTTCCAGTCGGTGGGAATGGATGAAATGGGCGCATTCATGCCTTGGTTGCAAGTGTGCCTCAAGGGGCGGGGAATCGCAAGCCACACTCCGTCACGGTTTCATGACGATCAGGAAGTGGGAATCCTGCCGCAGAGATCGGAGGAGCACCGGGGCACAGCCTGTCAGCGCTTTCCTTCGAGCCAGTCCTGATAGGTTGTCGCGGTTCGTTCCTTGAGTGAGATTTGGATCATGGTTTGGATCTGCTCCCAGATCTTTGGATGATCGATGTCGCAGGGGTGCAGGCTGATGCGCAAGGGGTCTGTGAAGTTACGAATGGCGAAAAGAAGATCGTTCCATACGAGGGAAGCGGTGCGTCGCCAACCCGCGCGGGTGCTCCAGACACAGGAGCGTGTGGCGTGGCGTTCGCATTTTTTCAAGTCAACCAGCTCGGAAATGGTATTTGTGTAGCGGAGTTCAAGCGCTCGCGCAGCCCGTTCCACCTGGGGATTCATCAGCCATGCGGGGGGAATGAATCCGACGGGATCCCATCCGAGTCGGTGAAACATATTCAGCCCCATTTGAATTCGTTCCTTCGCTTCTTCGTAGGAAAGCTTCAGGAATTCACATTCTCCTGTGGTATAAACATTTTCAAAAAACCACGAGGCGGGATTGTTCCGGGTTTTGTATGTTGAAACTTGAGCTTCCAGTTGATGCGTGAGTCCATGCAGGACGATTTCGTGTCCGCGCGCATGGACGTCATTCAGCCACGCGATGAGCTCGGTGCTATCCTCGACGCATTCCTGCTCGTGGTAGTGCGGGACGACGAGAAGCGAGGTTTTGGATATGCCGAGGCGTTCCAGTTCCTCGAGTTGACGCCGCACGCGGCTGAACGTCGATGCGGTGACGTCGTGCAAGGAGACGATGAGGGAGCGGGAATCCACATGGGAAATTTAGCCAAAGATGAGCAGGGTGGGAAATACGGAATTTGCTACGACTTGTCGCGTGCTTTTCCCTTGAATTCGGCGGCGATTTGAACCACCAACGCCAGCCACTCCAAACGCTGTTCCATCGTGAAGGAACGAAATTCGGTGTGCCCGTCAAAATCCGAGGGCTTGCAATTCTCGACCTGGGCAAGCCATGTCCTGCGTTCAATATCATCGTGCGGCTGCATTTCAGGAGAATTTTTGGTTGAGAGATTCGAGTTCACGAATTTCCGACAAATCCTTTTCCCGTGGCTGGCGAATGGCCCGCTTCATATCCAGCAAACGGTGAAGGGATGCAATCTGGACCCTTCTGTCTGAGATCTCGATTTTCACGGAGTCCGAGGATAGCACTTCGGAGGACGCCTCTTTTGTCAAAAAAAAATCACCTGGCGGATGGGCTGATGATGGTCGATGAACGAAAAAAACCAAGGCGTCATTTTCACAGCCAGATCCAGATCGAGAGTCAGACGCTCCACTTCGTGAAGGACAACCGCAACACCGCCGGCCACGACGAACTCAACGTTCTTCTCTGAAAGGACCATCAAAATCTCATTTAAATGATTCTGCATGGGAGGAGGCTTTAACTTAACTTTTACGTTCTTATGGGCAATGGCGAATGAAAATCGACGGTTTCTCTTGGGCCGTTCAATCCGCATGATTTCCTGACTGGCTCCCGGGCTCCTGTTTCAGGTAGAAGGAGGGCGTCCATGATTGTCCGTATGTACATGACGAGGGATGTGGAGACGATATCTCCCGATACGACGCTTGCGGTGGCGATTCAGAAGATGCGAACGCTTCACATCCGCCGGCTGGTCGTGGTGAGTGCGAATGACACCATTGAGGGCATGGTCTGTCAGCACGATTTGATCACGGCCTTTCCCCATAACGTGCATCCATTCTCGGCCCTTGCGCTGGAATCCTCTGCAGCGGCACAAAAAGTGCGATCCGTCATGAAGTCACCCGTATTATCCATCGATCAGAACGATCCGATTGAGCATGCGGCGTCCGTAATGGCGAAGCATCATGTCGGAGGGCTCCCTGTGACAGGGTTTCATAAACTGGTGGGAATCATCACCGAGTCCGATATTTTTCGTGCGTTCACGACTCTGCTTGCGGGGCACGGCAATTCGATTCGGATCACATTTGACATCACGGAGGACGAGAACATTCTCACCTTTCTGGATCAGGCGACACGGAAACACCGCTTGAGGCTTCGGAGCTTTATTTCCTTTCACGATGAGGATGTTCGCATGGCGGTGGTGCGGGTGCGCGGGGAGGAGGTTCAACCGTTTATTGCGGACCTTTGGGGATCGGGACACCGGGTGATGAACATCGTCAAGGCGGAGGAGGAAGTGAAGCCGCCTGAGGATCTTATCGAATAACTTGGCAGAGTCGCGGCGACCGTGTATTCATCGACCGAATCATGCTGCACCTTCCCAAGGAATTCACCAAATATTATTGGAAGGGGGAAGAGGTTCTCCGTGAGGGAGATTCTCATGATAATCTGCTTTATATTCTCATCGAGGGGACTCTTGGGGTTTATAAGGGAGAGAAACGGGTGTCAGAAATCAAAGAGACTGGAGTTTTTTTTGGTGAGATGAGCCTTTTGCTGGATCATCCCATAGCCGCAACGGTGAAATCCGAAACAGACAGCATTATCAGTGTGCTGCCTTACGACCCCGAAACCTTTTTTGTTAAATACCCGCATATAGCACGAAAACTATTGCGCACCATGGTGCAACGGGTCGCGGAAATGTCGCGTCACAAGAGTGATTCGACATCATGACTTTTGGGTGATTTGGAGGACGGGCGTCAGGATTTACCCGAAGGGGGTGGTGTCGTGGCAATAATGGCTTCACCCACGGATTTGGCTTCCGAGACGGTGGCTTTCACCTCGGCGGGTTCGGAGGCCACTTTCCAGAATTTGTCCTGAAAGGTTTTCCAGTCGGCGAGGAGCGCCTTGGCCTTGGCGCTTTCCGTGAGCTCAAGGTGTTTGTAGATCAAGGACTGGACGATCGCCACGTCCTCGGGTTTCATCCGGGAGAGTTTGACAATCTCCTTGTTGTAACGTTCCGGGAAGGATCCATCTTCGTCGAGAACGTAAGCCACGCCCCCTGTCATCCCGGCCCCGAAGTTTTTCCCGGTGGGTCCAATAATGATGGCAAGGCCATTGGTCATGTATTCACACCCGTGATCCCCGCAGCCTTCCACCACGGCCTGGCCTCCGGAGTTTCGGACGCAGAACCGTTCGCCCGCCTGTCCTGCGGCAAAGAGCGCACCGCCGGTGGCTCCATACATCACAGTGTTCCCGATGATAATATTTTCACTGGGGATGAATTTCGCTGTGGCGGGGGGGACGACGATGATCTCGCCGCCCGACATTCCCTTGCCCACGTAGTCGTTGGATTCACCTGTGAGATGAATGCGGACCCCGTTGCAGAGGAAGGCCCCGAGGGATTGACCCGCGGTGCCCTTTAACCTTAACTCGACAGAGGAGGGAGGAAGACCCTTGTCCCCGTAACGATAGGCGATTTCCCCGGAGAGCTTGGTTCCCACGGAGCGGTTGGTGTTTTTGACGCCGTACTTCAACACCACGGGCTGGAGGCCTCCGATGGCGTCTTTTGCGTCCTGCAGGATGGTGTCATCCAGCGGTTTGTCGAGGCGATCGTTGCGTTCGCGAATGTGGTATCGGGCGGAGCGTTCGTTGTCCGGTTGGGCCAGGAGGGCGCGCAGGTCGAGGGTGTTGGCCTTGGGATGATTGGGGATTTCGCGCTGCTCGAGGTGCTCGGTGCGCCCGATCAATTCATTCAGGGTTCGGACTCCGAGAGAGGCCATGATTTCTCGGACTTCCTGCGCCACGCCGTTGAAGAAATTAACGATCATGTCCGGCGAGCCCTTGAATTTTGCGCGAAGGCGTTCGTCCTGGGTAGCCACACCCACAGGGCAGGTGTTCAGATGGCACTGGCGGACGTAGACGCAGCCGGCGGCGATGAGCGCGGTCGTTCCGAAATTGTATTCCTCAGCGCCAAGAAGCGCGGCAATCACGATGTCTCGCCCATTTCTCATGCCGCCATCGGCGCGGAGCGTGATGCGTCCCCGAAGATCGTTCAGTACGAGAGTCTGCTGGGCTTCGGCGATGCCGAGTTCCCAGGAGGAACCCGCGTTTTTGATGGAGGAGAGGGGCGAGGCGCCTGTTCCTCCGTCGTGCCCGCTGATGAGTACGATGTCGGCATAGGCTTTCGCTACACCCGCAGCGATGGTACCGACGCCTGCTTCGGCGACGAGTTTCACGCAAACCTTGGCGCGGGGGTTTGCCTGTTTGAGATCGTAGATGAGTTGGGCGAGATCCTCGATGGAGTAGATGTCGTGGTGGGGGGGCGGTGAAATGAGGGTGACACCCGGCACCGAGCGACGAAGGCGCGCGATGAGCGGGGATACTTTATGACCGGGGAGCTGTCCGCCTTCACCCGGTTTCGATCCCTGGGCCATCTTGATCTCGATCTCCTTGGCGGAGGCCAGATATTCGGCGGTGACACCGAAACGTCCTGACGCCACCTGTTTGATGGCGGAATTCGCCCAGTCACCGTTGGGGCGTACATGAAACCGGGCTGCGTCCTCGCCTCCTTCCCCGGAATTCGATTTGCCGCCGATGCGGTTCATGGCGATTGCCAGGGCTTCATGGGCTTCGGGGCTGAGTGCGCCCAGGGACATGCCTGCGGTGGTGAAGCGGCGGCGGATCTCCTCGACAGGTTCAACCTCATCGATGGAAATGGGTTCGTTCACCTGCTTGAATTTCAGGAGATGACGGAGAGCGAGGGGCTGTTGATCTTCGAGGGCGGCAACATAGGCCTTGTATCCCTCGGGGGTGCCTGTTTTGACAAAGGCGTGGAAGCTCTTGATCACGGGCGGTGTGAACGCGTGCATCTCCCCCTTCTGACGGAAGCGGTAGTAGCCTGGATCCTGAAGGGTGGGCGCCGGGCCGGAGGACTCTGCGGCGGGAAGATCCGCGAGGCCGTACCCCAAGGCGTGCCGGGCAAACGATTCCTGTGCGATCTCCTTGAAGCTGATGCCACCTACGCGTGAAACGGTGCCGGTGAAATGAAGATCACAGACGGTGGGATGAACGCCGATGGCTTCGAAGATCTGGGCTCCCCGATAGCTCGAAAGGGTGGAAATTCCCATCTTTGACATGATCTTGAGGATGCCGTCATCGAGGGATTTGCGGTAATTCTTAAAGGCGGTGAGGAATCGTTTCCCAACGCTTTCGCCGTTGGTCTCCCCCGACTCCTTGGCGTCCTGTTGTTCACAGAGGTGGCGGATGGTGGCGAGGGCGAGGTAGGGGTTGATGGCGCTGGCGCCATAGCCGAGGAGGCATGCGAACTGGTGAACGTCCCGCGCTTCCGCGGTTTCACAAATGATGCCGACTTGCATGCGCTTGCCTGCACGAATGAGGTGATGGTGGACCGCGGCGGTGGCGATAAGCATCGGAATGGCGATCCGGTTGCAGTCAACCCCCCGGTCGGAGAGAATCAGGATGCGTCGTTTGGCGTCCACCGCCCGCTCCGCTTCGGCGCAGAGGTGCAGCAACGCTTTTTCCAGGGCTTCCGGTCCGTCGGATTTAAAAATAAGGCAGGGGAGCGTTTTGGAGGAGAAGGCTTTGGCGGCGGGAACACTGGGTTTGCTGCCGGTGCTGTCGGCCAGCCATTCGAGCTGGCGGAGCGCGGCGAGGTCGGCGTCGCTCAACACGGGGGAGGAAATTTCCACAAGGCGGGCATGATCCTCGTTTTCGGCGAAGAGGTTTTGCTGGTACCCCACGAAGGTCGAGAGGGACATGACGAGCTCCTCGCGAATGGGATCGATCGGAGGATTGGTGACCTGGGCAAAAAGTTGTTTGAAATAGCTGTAGAGCAGACGGGGCTGGCGTGAAAGCACGGCGAGCGGGGCGTCGTCGCCCATCGAGCCAACGGCTTCCTTGCCGGTTTCGATCATCGGTTTGATCACGAGGTTCACTTCCTCGCTCGTGTAACCGAAGGAGAGTTGTTGAAGGACCAGATCAACGCCTTCGATCGGTTCCGGAGTCTGCGGTTTGAAATTCGCCAATGGCATGTCGTTGAGGCGAACGAGATTGTTCTTCACCCATTCTGCATAGGGTTTCCGTGTGGCGTAGGTTTCCTTGATTTCGTCGTTGCGCAGCAGTTTCCCTTTCAACAGATCGACCGCGATGATCTGGCCGGGACCCAGACGTCCTTTTTCGATCACCTTGGAGTCGGGAACTTCGATGGTTCCCACTTCGGAGCCCATGAGAATGAATCCATCGGAGGTGATTTTGTAGCGTGCGGGGCGCAAGCCGTTTCGATCCAGACAGGCACCCACCACGTTGCCGTCGGCGAAAACGAGGGCGGCGGGGCCGTCCCACGGTTCCATGATGCAGTTGTGATATTCGTAGAAGCTTTTCACGCTCTCATCCACATGCGGTTCCGTGCGCCAGGCTGAAGGGGCGAGCATCAGAATGGCATGGAGGAGGTCGCGACCGGAGAGGGTGAGAGTCTCGAGTGCGTTGTCGAGACTGCCGGAATCGCTGCTTCCAGGCTGCGAGATGGGGTGGAGCTGACGAAGGTCGTCCCAATTATAAAGGGGGGAGGCGAGTTCTGGAGTGCGCGCGGCCATCCAGTTGCGGTTGCCGGAGATGGTGTTGATCTCACCGTTGTGACCGAGCCTGCGGAAAGGTTGGGAGAGCGCCCAGGTGGGAAAGGTGTTGGTGCTGTAGCGCTGGTGGAAAACGCAGAAGGAGGTCTCGAAGTCCGTCGATCGAAGATCCTTGTAGAAACGGTCCAGTTGGACGGAGACCATCAATCCTTTGTAGACAATGGTCCGGTGGGACATGCTACAGGCATAAAAATTGGGAATGCTGGCTTCCAGGATCCGGCGTTCGATCTCCTTGCGGGCGAGAAAGAGGGCGCGTTCATAGGCTTCGTCGCTTTGTCCGGCAGGCCGCCCGATGAGAGCTTGTTCGATTTCAGGAAGCGTGGCCAGGGCCTTGTCTCCCAGTACGCTTTTGTCTGTGGGGACGCGGCGCCATCCAAAAAGGAACAGGGCGCGTTTTTTCAGCACGTCCTCAATGATCGCCTTGCACTGGGCTAGGTGATACGCGTTTTCGCGCGGAAAGAAAAAGACACCCACACCAAGATCGGTGTCGTTGAATAATTTCTGTCCCATTTTCGCGAGATCTCTGGCGAAAAGTTTGTAGGGAATCTGCGTAAGCACCCCGGCCCCGTCGCCGGTTTTGGCGTCGGCATCGACAGCACCCCGATGCATGAGATTGCATACGGAAGTGATCGCCATCCGAAGGGGTTGAACCGATCGTTTTCCCGAAAGATTGGCAACAAAACCAACGCCACAGGAGTCACGCTCAAATTCCGGCCTCCAAAGAAGTCCCTGTGCGGTAGCTTTTCTGGTTTGGGTTTCGAACGGGCTCATAAATCACCTATTTTTGAAAATGTCTGTAATTCGTCATTTTTCTCCTTTTCTAGTCCAATAATCAAGCTACTATTTGGGCAAATGTGCATAAATGAGTCGAAAATGTGAATAACTTGTCTATAAACTCGCTTTTAATCCATGAGTTCCAAACCTATACGACAGCTGGATGATCAGGAGAAGGCGATCGCCCGGGCATT
Organism: uncultured Verrucomicrobiota bacterium; assembly: GCA_964475835.1. Lineage (GTDB taxonomy): Bacteria > Verrucomicrobiota > Verrucomicrobiia > JABWAM01 > JABWAM01 > JABDCI01. Next base: position 139,859 of record CAYYYL010000001.1, read on the forward strand.
GATTCGTGATCCCCGGTTGAGCGATCACGCGATTTCGGAAAAGACCGGGGTGCCAGCCAAGACGGTGTCACGCAAGCGCTCGCGCCTGGAGGCGGAAGGGGTCCTCTCGTATCACACGATGGTCAATTTGATGGAGGATGGGACCGGACACTTTGGAACGCGCCACCTCTATATCATCAAATTTCGCCTTGGGGTTACCAAGAAACAGATTGTGGATGAAATCAAGAGTGAGCCGAATATCAAGAGTGTCTTTACGGAACTGATCTTCCAGAGTCACATCGCGGAGATCGACGGTCACATTGCTCTGATCATGTTGATCGAGGGACGGGATGATTCGGATGTGGTGGAGAGCATGCAGGGAAAGATCATTCCATCATTGCGGAAAAATCATGGCCAGGATTCTGTTGAGGAAGTTCAGACCCTGCGCGTCCTTGCCCCCATTCGCATGCTGCGAAACTATATTCCCATTGTGAATATGAAGGATGGGGTTTTGAAGGAAGACTGGCCCGACGAAGCGATTTTTGTGGGTTAGCGTGTTGCTAAAAAGGGGGGAAGATCCCGTTGCGATGAATTTTGTCTGGGTGGTGCGTGCTCCCGACTTGGAGTCGGATTATCCGCAGCAACCTTCCGTTGCAAACCCAACACCGCACCCGCCAACCCGGCATTTTTAGCGACCTCTGTGAGCAGCTTGTTGAAAGAGATGGTCCTCACTTTTCAGGATAGCGGTTCGTTTCCGTCCCCCCTAATTTTCGAGAATTGTGTCAAAGGCCCCTGGCCTTCCTTTTGTCGCTCAGTGCCAAAGAAGGCACCCGACTCAGGTCGTTTGGGATCATTTGAATTTACTTGACATTTTGTATCTAGTTGTGTACTAGTATGTATACATGTTTAATAAACTTAACTTCAGGCTGGTTGGGGAAGATTTGGGAATTTTTGATGGGGTTGTCATTGTTCTGGTTTTTGCGGTGGTGGTTGGGCTGGTCATTCCCGTGCTTTGAGCGAAAATGGACAGCTCCTGGCTAATTGGAAATAGTTGTTGTCCAAGGGGTTCCAGAAAAACGTTTCCTTAAGTCGGTTTTCCGTCCGATGCCGTCGGAACTTTGGGGATCTGGGGTTGCTCACGCCCAAAAGGAAAGTTCTCCCCCTTTTCCGGAGGGCCAATGGGGTTTCGGTAGCCTCCAGTTTTTGTCTACCCTTTTCCCATCCCAGGAATTCCCTTTTTCGGCGTCGTTTGACAAACGAGAATGAGGTTGTATACTAGTATGTATACCTTATGAAAACCTATTCAAAGCTTTTACATGGTTTCACTTTTTCGGAAGTGATGGTTGCTTTGGCGACATGCTGCGTGGTCGGTGGGCTGATCTTCCCTTCGCTCTAGAAGGTCAGGGGAAACCAAACGATGAGGGGGGCGGCGAAGTGTTGCTGCCACGTTTCCAACCGGGTGTTAATCGCCTTGTTGACGTCCTTCGATGGAGCAGAGGAGGATGGCGGCTGCGAGGCCAAGGCGCCGGTCTAGTTTTCCCTGGGTATCGATGGAAAAATCGAGGGAAAGTTTCAAAAGGAATGGATTGAAATTTTGTTTGAAATGAAAGACCTCCGCTCCGCCGACAGTGCCGTGAAAGCTCTGAGGAATGAGATTGGTCAGAAACCGGCGGATCAGGGCCATCATCATGCTGTCCTCCTGGATGAGCCCGATTTCCTGATCCTGGGCGTCGAGGATCACCCATTCGTCGCGAAACATGGATCGAAGTCCTTTTCTCCGCAACGCTCCGATCTTGGCTTGTGTCCCTGAATCACACACATCATAAGTGGCTGAAAAATCGATGATTTGACGAGCCTTGATGGTCAGCAGTTCTTCAGTCTTCTCTTTGGTTGTGTAAAGCCGGATGTCTTCCTTAAGTTTGAAGGCCTTGAGTTCGGAATAAAATAAAAGCTCTTTGTTTGGACCATAGATTTCGAAACCGGCACCAAACAATTTAAACAGTTGAGTGCGAACCAGATAAGTCGGGTGTCCGAATCGATCAGAGGGGAGGGTGACCGTCGATCCCTTTTGAAGAAAGTGGCCGACCGTCAACCAGGCACTGTCGCCTTCCCGGCAGCAGGGAGTTTCGGGGGTGATCTGCGAGGTGTTTACCATTTGCTGGATCTGATCCATCGGATAAGGTCCCGCGGGTTGTTCATTGACGTAGATGTAGTAACTCATGAAGATCCTCCCATTAAGGGACGACCGGTATCAGAAGCTGATGGAAAATGCATCCAGAAAGAGGTTCCACCGGGCACGAGTTAGTCCAAGTCCTGCTTCAAGGTCAAAAGATAGCGGTTTCAAAAAATTTTTTTTCGAATCGCGTCGATTTTGTTTGCATCAAGTGGCCTGAAAATATTTAAGGAGGTGAGTTCGTCATACGTCCCATTTTTTATCCCCATCTCAGTTCAAGGAAACGCCCATGATCTCTGCTCCATCCCCAGCACTCTCGTCTGAAAAACGTCCCGGCGCCCGCAAGACTGCGGGAGCGAAAGGGTTGACGTTTTCCCGGTATTTTACTCGTGAGGGCGTGCATCCCTACGATGAAATCACCTGGCAGAGATCCGATGTTTCGATCACCAACGACCGGGGCGAAACAATCTTCGTCCAGCGCGGAGTGGAGCATCCGGACTTCTGGTCTCCCACGGCGGTCAAGATCGCAGCGAGCAAATATTTTTACGGGGACCACAAGATTCCCGGTGCGCGTGAAAACTCGATTCGGGATCTGATTGATCGCGTCGTGAAGACGATCCGCATGTGGGGCGAGGAACTCGACCGTGTGTTCGCGACGGCGAAGGACGCCCAGGCGTTTGAAGAGGAGCTCACCTGGCTGCTCGTTCACCAGTACGGTGCCTTCAATAGCCCGGTCTGGTTCAACTGTGGTCTTTGGCATCACCGCAAGATCAACGAGGGTGAGGCCGCCGGTTACTATTTTGACCGCAAAAAAGGAAAGGCGGAGCGTTCCCCCGGGCCGTATCACTACCCTCAGTGTTCAGCCTGTTTCATCCTGGATATTGGCGACGATATGGAGCACATCCTCGATCACGCCGTCAAAGAGGGACGTCTCTTTAAGTTTGGATCGGGAACGGGCACCAACTATTCCTCCCTCCGCTCATCGAAGGAATCCGTGTCGGGTGGGGGCAAGGCGAGCGGGCCGCTTTCGTTCATGCGAATTTTTGACAGCGTGGCCGGTGCCATCAAGAGCGGTGGCAAGACACGCCGGGCCGCTAAGATGGACATCCTGAATGTGACCCATCCGGACATCAAGGATTTCATCTGGGCGAAGAAGACGCAGGAGGACATCGCCCGCATCCTGACCCAGCAGCATGGCTATGCGGGGAACATGGACGGATTGATCTATCACGATACGGTCCGATTCCAGAATTCGAATCAATCGGTGCGTGTCACGAAGGACTTCATGGAAGCCGTGCAGACGGACGGCGAGTTCTGGACCCGTTATGTGAAAACCGGCCAGCCCTGCGAAAAGTTTCGCGCTCGGGATCTGATGCGTCAGATGGCGGAGAGCGCCTGGGATAATGCGGAGCCCGGCATCCAGTACGACGACTTATCCAACGAATGGCACACCTGCCCCGAAGCGGGGCGCATCAATGCCTCCAATCCATGCAGTGAGTACTTCTTCCTCGACAACACGGCGTGCAACCTCGCATCGCTGCGTCTCACAAAGTATCTCGATGCGCAGGATCAGTTTAACGTGGAGGCCTACCGTGCCGCGGTCCGCACCTTCTTCCTTGCGCAGGAATTGATTGTCGACAACGCGAGTTATCCGACAGCGGAAATTTGCGAGATGAGTCACAAATACCGTACCATCGGACTTGGCTATGCGGATGTCGGCGCCCTTCTGATGGCGCTCGCGATTCCCTACGACTCCGATCTCGGACGGCAGTTTGTCGGAGCCCTCACCGGCATCATGACCGGGGAAGCCTACTGGATGTCGTCCCAAATCGCTTCAGCGGTCGGGCCCTTTGCGGATTTTGAGCGCAACCGCAAGCCGATGCTCAACGTGATCCGCAAGCACCGGGATCTGGCGGCGGCTCTTGTGGGTGAAATGAAGACGCAGAACTCCGCCTATCGCCAGTGTGCCGAGGTCTCGGCGGATATCTGGAATCGCTGTTATGAATCAGGCGAGAAACATGGTTATCGAAATGCCCAGGCGACGGTGATCGCCCCTACGGGGACCATCTCGTTCCTGATGGATTGCGATACCACGGGGATTGAACCGGATTTTGCGCTTGTGAAGTTCAAAAGCTGCTCCGGTGGTGGATATTTGAAGATCGTCAACCAGATGGTGCCGCGCGCGTTGATCAAGTTGGGCTACACCCAGGATCAGGCGAACGACATCTTCCGGTACATGGCTGGCACGATGACGTTGCGGAGCCGTTGTCCCGTGAACTGGGATTCCCTCCGGAAGAAGGGCTTTGCGGATTCGGAGCTTGAGAAGCTGGAGAAGGCTGTGGCGAATACGTCGAGTCTGTCCAACGTGGTCAATGTCTGGACGCTTGGCGAAGATGCCTTGAAGCGGTTGGGAATGAAAGCCGAGGACTACAACACCAAGGGATACAACCTTCTGGGTGCCCTCGGATTTTCCGAAGACGAGATTTCCGAATCGAGCAATGTGATTTGTGGACGCTTCACGATCGAAGGTGCCCCCCACATCAAGTCCGAACATCTCAACGTGTTCAATTGTGCGAATCGTTGTGGCAACGGAACCCAGTATATCCGGCCGATGGCGCATCTGGAGATGATGGGGTACGCGCAGCGATGGATCAGCGGTTCCATTTCCAAGACGGTCAATCTGCCCCAGAGCGCTGGGGTGGAGGACATCGAGCAGCTTTACATTGATGCATGGAAGCTTGGGGTGAAGTCGGTGGCCATCTATCGCGATGGTTCGAAAGGGGTGGCGCCGATGTCTGCCGGCAAGAAGAGCGAGAAGAAGGAGACGCTCTCGGCTGAATTGCAAAAGGCTCAGGCAAGGATTGAGGAATTGGAGAAGGAGGTGGAACAGCAGAAACTCGAACTTCATAAGATGAAGGACGACGCTCTTCACTCTCCGCTCATTGCCCGCCGTCGTCCCCCGAAGCGCCGCATGGGCGAGACGCATCAATTCACGATCCAGGGTGCTCACAAGGGATACCTAACCGTCAATCTGTACGAGGACGGCACCCCTTGCGAAGTCTTCCTGACAATGAACAAGGAGGGATCGTTTGTTTCCGGAATGGCCAGCGTGTTTGCGAAATTGTTGTCGCTCGCCATCCAGTACGGGATTCCGTTCGACGAAATCTTCCAGAGCTTCAAGCATACGCGATTTGAACCTGCGGGGTTTGTCGACAACCCCCGCATTCCTTCAGCGGAATCGGTGGTTGACTACGTGATCAAGTATCTCGAGACGGTGTATGCGGATCGCAATCAGCAGCAGCTTGATCTGGAGCGTCAGAAGGCCCTGCCCCTAGATGAAGGGGATCAGCCTCCAACGGTCGGCCATAAAACCAACGGGATTCACGGGGCCTCCACCCAGATGGAAACGGCGGTCCTGATTGAAACAACACCGCGGTTCAAGACAGCGGTGATGGCCAGCATCTCGATGGGCAAGTACACGGAGTGCCCCAGTTGCGGAAGCAGCCAGCTACGTCAGACGGGATCCTGCATGGCATGCACGGATTGCGGATGGAGCGCTGGTTGCGGTTGAACCAGGGTGATTCGGAAGGGGATGCGAGGGGGATGACGCGGAGCGAACTTCATTCGTAAGGGTTGCCATTGCTTCGGGTATTCTTGCGGTATCGGAGCGGTTTACTGGTCAATAAACACCTCCTCCTATTCCTCCTTTGGAGGAGGGGAGAAGTTAACTGCTTGCTGAAGAAATTAGCACTCAATGGCCACTCCACGCCTTCGTAGGAGGAGTGGAGGAGGTGTTTCCGGGTGGTGCTGTTGGATCAGGAAAAGTGGGCTTTCCCAAGCGAAGCCGCTCATTTTGGCGGGATCGTGACAAAGTGTGGGACCAGCTTGCGATCAAAAGTCGGGGGGGCCGGAGGGAGGGGGCTTCCGTTCCAAGGCCCGACGGCTTCAGGATCAAATCATCTTGAGACTTCGTCGAGGAGGGGGGATAATGCAAGGATATGCGTGGAATCCGATTTTTGGGTCTCGTGGGGGCGCTTGTTCTTTCGGGTTGTACGGGGACAATGCCCAAAGGTTCGGAGCGGTCCCTTTATACGGTTGCCGACGTTCTCGAGGTGCATCGGGCCGATCTGGCGAAGAGCATCCAGCTCAGGTTAAACCAAAAGATTCTCTTTGATCTCGATCAGGATCCCGATCAACCGGGGGAATGGGGATTGGTGGATTATGACAACCGGGTCATGATTTTGCTGAGCGATTCACCCCGTCTGCCGCCAGGAGATTGGGGGGTGCTGCTTGAGGGACGAGCACTGGGATATGGTCAGGTGACGGTGAAATTCATCCCGACCGATGATTCCTTGGAGCCGAAAACCTATACCATGGATGTCTCCATCAAGAAATGACATGAATCCGCCTTCCGATACGCCCCGATCGGGTTTAGAGAGTTCCCACAAAATGAACGGTGGCGAGGTATCGCAAATGGATGCCGGTGGCATGCCCAGGGTCTATCTGCTGCCCAATTTGATGACCGCGGGCAATCTGTTTTGCGGTTTTATGGCGATCCGGCAGATTATTGAGGGGATGATTGCCAAGGAGGCGGGGGTCCAGTGGACGCTTTTTTATGAGCGAAGCCTCATCTATATCCTTTTTGCGTTTGTGTTCGACATGCTGGATGGCCGTCTGGCGCGCCTGGGAGGGCGTGAGAGCGCCTTTGGCCGCGAGTTCGACTCCCTGGCGGATATTGTCTCCTTCGGCCTCGCTCCGGCTCTCTTGGTGTACAAGATCGTGCTAGCCGATTTTCCCAAGGACATTCAATGGGTTGCAGGTTTGATCGCCTTCATCTACCTGCTTGCAGGTGCGATGCGTCTTGCCCGTTTCAATCTCGTATCCGCCCAACCCCAGGAAAAACCGAGTAAAGACTTTCTCGGGTTCCCGATTCCCGCCGCTGCGGGCCTCGTCGCTTCCATCACGCTCTTCATGCTCACGTACTACGAGAATGAAAAGCAGATCGGCAACTGGCGCTTTGTCCTGCCATTCCTTCTGCTTTTGCTTTCATCGCTTATGTACAGCCAGATCCTTTACCCCAGTTTCAAAAGAATTGATTGGAAGGCCCGGCGTTCCATCCCTGAATTTGGTCTCATTGTCCTCTCATTGCTGATCATCGCCAAAACCTGGAGGTATTCGCTCGCGGTGGTGTTCCTGGCCTATCTGGCATATGGATTGGTTCGTCCCTATATCTCGAAACGGATCCGCCAGAACATCGAGGATGACGGGGATGAGACCGAAGGGGCGTGATCGGTGACGTCCCCATCGTCCCAGACGCGCTCCGCCACGGCATTGGAGACGAGTTTTGAACGCTGTCGCCTCGCCACCCGGCACCACGCCCGTTCGTTCTATTTCTGTTCCCATTTTCTCCCCAGGTACCGACGTCTTGCGGCGTATGCGATCTACGCATTTTGCCGTCATGCCGATGACCTCCTGGATGAGGCTGTCCCTGGCGCGCTGGAGATCCAGGAAGCCCAGCTTCGCACCATCCTGAACGAACTCTATTCCGGAACGAGCGGTGAAGCTTACGCGCCTGCGTTTCATGAAACGGTGACCCGGTACGTCATTCCCCGGATTCATTTTGAAGAACTCATCCGCGGAGTCTGTTCGGATCGGGGCCCGGTGAGGATTCAAACCTTCGATGAACTGTCCACGTACTGTTATCGTGTGGCCTCCGTTGTGGGACTGGTGATGTGTCCAATTTTCGGACTGACGAATGACTCCGGAAGGAAACATGCCGTTGAATTGGGGATGGCGATGCAGCTTACCAATATTCTCCGGGATATCCGGGAGGATCAGGCCCGAGATCGGATCTATCTCCCCCTTACAGAGTTGAATCAGTTTGGGGTGACGGAGGAGGACCTTCGAAGCGGACGAATGTCCCCGGAGTTTGTAGCGTTGATGAAGTTTCAAGTGGCCCGCGCCCGCGAGTACTATACCCGTTCGGAGCGGGGCATCGGGTTATTGGCAAACGACGGATCCCGGTTCACCGTCTGGGCCATGCGATGGATCTATTCCGGAATTCTGACGGAGATCGAAAAACTGGATTACAACGTGTTTCGCGCGCGGGCCCATGTCTCCACCGCACGCAAGTGTCTCCTGGCCTGGCGTGCGTGGCGTTGCTGTCGGCCGTAGATGTTTGAAGAATTCGGAGATGGCCCGGGCCAAAGTGACGATGGGGGTCGTGGAAAGAAGGATGTCAGAGCGCCAGTTTGAGGGGCTACTCGTCCCCAGACTCGTCCTCGTGGGGCGGCTCCATCTGATGCCGGCAGGCGCCATAGCTCATGATGAAGAAAAACGTGAACACCATGAAATAGAGAAGTCCGTAGTGGATGCCGGTCAAGCCCCAGGAGGCATAAGTGGCCACGATGACCACTGCGGGGGTGAGAGAGAAGAGGGCAAGATTGAAAACCTCATTGAATGTGAAAACCGGGTTTCCACGTTCCAAAAAGCTTGTCGTGAAGGTGAAAAAATAAGCCTGAACGAATCCCAGGGCAAAGAAGGCAAACCAGAATACGAGCAGGAAGAAGGGCCAGATCCGGTAGGTGAGTTGCTCCAGATTTTTGAGATAGGATTGATTCACCTCCCCGTCCGGCCACCCCACCCAGGGTTTTTCGTTGAGCGAGGAATGTTCAATCCACCACCCATAGGTTTGCTCCCGGATCACGAGTCCATTTTCGAACATTTTCTCGGGATGCGGGATCGTCCCCTTGAGATCGAGAATGATGGGAAACTGGTTTGTGTTGGCGAAATAGGGCTGGGGAAGCGTGGAGTAGGCGTGGCTGTTCGTCAGACCAAAGGCGGGCAGATTTGCCGCCGCCTTTTCGATTTTGGGCATTGCCTCATGGAACCAGAACGCGAGGTTCAGCATCAGGACCACGCTCAGACAGAAGGAAACCCCGGCCCAGTACCCCGCAGTCTGCCGAAGGGACAGGGGCAGGAACTCGGCATAGGTTCGAAGTCCGGTGCATGCGAGCCAGATGTATCGGAAAAACTTCATGGTGAACGTGGGATTCTAGCAGGTGATTCTGAATTGATAAATATGGAACTCAGAAAATCGGGATGGCATTGCGCGTTGCGTGTGCGAGACCAATTTTTGGTACTCCCTTTTCCAAGTAATGGGGAAAGAGCATTCGGTTCATGGAAAATCCATGTTTACCAACGAACTCAAGGGAATAACCTTTCGGGAAATACCTCCCCCAGCCCCTCCTTTACAGGAGGGGAGATAAATCAAAGACCTGACCCCGATTCCCCCCTCCTGTAAAGGAGGGGCTGGGGGAGGTATCCTTGGCTGTTAAATCGCAACGACAACGGAAGAACGCATCAGAATGAATACGGGGACGCGGAAAACCAAGAAATTTGCCCCGTGCCCGTTGCTTGAATGAACAGGTTGCTTGTGCAATCGAAGGTTTCTGGCATATTGCGTGGCATGACATGGCGATGGATGTTTCTGGTTTGCGCGCTTCTCTTGGCGGGGTGCGAAACGGAGGGAAAGAAGAAGGCATCCGACCATCCCTATCACGGAGCGAGCTTCACGATCCGGGTGCCTGAAGGGGTACGCGTCGCTCTGGAGCAGGGAGATGGTTATGCGGTGCACTATTTTCGACTGGGGGAGACGGGTGCCATGATGGGGATCTATGAAGGTCAACGGCCGCATCTCTTCTCTAACAAGGAAAAGGACCTCACGGTCATGCGCCAGGGCGTGACCCAGAAGACGAACGTGGTCCATGGGGATGATGCATGGGGGGTCGACTCCAGTGGACACGTGTGGCGGGAGAGTGTTTGGACCTGCACACGTGTGGTCCGCACGGAAAAAAAGCTGATCGATCTGCCTTCCATGGTTCACATCTGGTACTTCGGAGTCAGCGAGGAACAGCAGACGGCGTTTGACGCGATTGTCGAAACCCTCGAAATTCAGAACGAAAAGTGATCAGGTCGGCGTCCCGTTCGTGCCGCCATTGCGGTTGAAATTCAGGTAGGTGTACTCCTTGAGGCCCTTTTCGTATTCGTCAAGCAAGCGCATGCCTTCGTTGGGCTTTACCCGGTCCTCCTTAATGGCCTGATCGACCTGCACCTTCATCTTTCGCACAAGTTCGTTGGAGTCCCACTGCGTCATTCCCAGGACGTGGCCGATGGTGGACCCTTCGATCACCTCCTCGATATAGTAACCGTTCTCCTCGTCGGGATCCAAAAAGATGTGCACCTCGTTCACCCGGCCGAAGAGGTTGTGAAGATCGCCCATGATGTCCTGATAGGCGCCAAGCAAAAAAATCCCAATATAGTAGGGCTTGCCGTTGGTGGCATGGAGAGGGAGGGTCTCCTGCACATCCTGCAGATCGATGAATTTGGAGATTTTGCCATCAGAATCGCAGGTGATGTCGACCAGAATGCCCTTGCGGGTGGGCTCTTCATTCAACCGATGAATGGGAACGATGGGGAAGAGCTGCCCCAGCGCCCAATGGTCGAGAAGGGATTGGAACACCGAGAAATTGGACAGGTATTGATCACACACCTGGGTTTCGAGATCCTTGATCTCCTCCGGGATCACCCGGCTTCCCTGATAAAGGGAGACCACCTGGGTGGCGATCTGCCAGAAAAGGCTTTCCACTTTGGCCTTCATGCTGAGGTCTAGCAGTCCGAGGTCGAACATGGACTGTGCCTCCTCCTTAATGGCCTGGGCGTCGTGAAGCGATTCGCGACGATTACGCTTGTTCAGCCCCTCACGAATCTCGAAGAGCTGGCGGACAAGTTTGATGTCCCCCTTTTTGGGTTCACTCGCGGGAAGGGATGCATCCTTCTGAATGGATCCGAAAAGATCCACAACCAACACCGAGTGGTGGGCGGCGACGGCACGACCACTTTCGCTGACAATGTGGGGCACGGCCACCTTTTCCGCTTCACAGATCTCCGCGATGTTGAACACCACGTCCGAGGTGTATTCGCTGAGGGAGTAGTTGGTCGAACTGTCATAGGAGGTTCGACTCCCGTCATAATCCACGCCGAGTCCCCCGCCTACATCGATGTATTCAATCTGGTAGTCCATCTGGCGCAGCTTGGCGTAGTAACGGGCCGCCTCCCGGATCGCTTTTTTCACCGTGGCGATGTCGGGGATCTGGGAGCCGATGTGGAAGTGCAGGAGTTTGAAGCAGTGTTCCAGCCCGTTTTCCTTCAAAAGGCGGATTGCTTCGAGAAGCTCCGAAGTGGTCAGTCCAAATTTGGCGTTTTCACCTCCGGAAAGCGCCCACTTGCCGGCGCTCTTCGCGACCAGGCGGATGCGGATGCCGATGTTGGGTTCCACGCCCATTTCCTTCGCAATCGAGATGATCAATCCCATCTCCTCCACTTTTTCCACGACGAGGATGATCTTCTTCCCGAGTTTGCAGCCGTTGAGGGCGGTGCGGATAAATTGAGGGTCCTTGTACCCGTTGCAAATGATCAGACTCTGGGCGTCTTGATGGACGGAGAGCGCGGCGAAAAGTTCAGGCTTGCTGCCGACCTCAAGACCGAAGTGGTAAGCCTTTCCGGCATCAATGATCTCCTCCACTACTTCACGAAGCTGATTCACCTTGATCGGGAAAACTCCGAAGTACTGTCCCGCGTAGTTATTCTCCGCGATCGCCGAACGAAATGCCTCGTTGATCGATTCCACCCGATGACGGAGCAGATCGTGAAACCGCAAAAGCAGGGGCAGAGCGATCCCACGCGATTTCGCCTCCTCCAGAATCTGGAGAACATCAAGACCGGGACCCTTTGCAGGAAGGGGGGTGACGCTGATATTTCCAGCCTCATTGACCGAAAAATAGCCCGCGCCCCAATTGTCGATATTATAAGTGGCTGCAGCCTCCTGGATGCTCCAGTCAGCCGGTTGGCCATTCTTCGCCGTCATGTCGTTATTTCAAAATCTAACACGTCCAGAGCGGGTTGAAACAAATTTGAGGGGTGGCTGCAAGACTTGATTCCATTTATTTTAATTCTTCTCATGGAAAAGTGAAAAAAGCACGTGTTTCGCAAGGGCATAGTTCTTGTTTCCTGATTTTTAGAGCGAAGGTTTTTGATGGATTGGGAATGATGGGTGTTTGGTGTGTTGACCGGAATGAATTCCTATAGGAAAATAGGGGAACGAAAGTCGACCGGCTATGATGCTTCTTGATAAGGCGTGGCACCATCTTCCTCTTGGGCAAGTGATGGATTTTCTTGGTGTGAATGTATCCACAGGTCTGTCGTCTGAGGAGGTCCTTCGTCGACAAAAAGAATTTGGGCCAAACCGCATCCAAGTCCAACAAGGCGTCGCGGGGTGGATCAAGTTTCTCCAGCAATTTAACCAACCTCTAGTCTATATTCTGCTTGTTTCTGTTGCCGTGACGGCCTTTCTCGGTGAGTGGGTGGATTCGTCTGTCATCTTCGGAGTGGTGTTGATCAATGCCATTGTGGGGTTTGCTCAGGAGGCAAAGGCCGAGAAAGCCATCGACGCGCTCGCCAAAATGCTCCCTGTCGAAGCTACTGTTCGTCGCGAAGGTTGTAAGCAGCGCGTCCAATCCGAGGAGCTTGTGCCTGGTGACGTGGTGCTCCTGCAATCCGGCGACCGCGTGCCTGCGGATGTACGGATCTTTCAGGTGCGCGGCCTGAAGGTCGACGAGTCAGCGCTCACCGGCGAATCCATGCCTGTTGCCAAACATACGGACCCGGTGGAGTTGGATGCCATTCTCGCTGAACGAAGCAATCTCACCTTTGCGGGTTCTCTTGTCACCAGTGGTCAGGCTGAGGGGGTGATATTGGCCATTGGTGATAAAACGGAGACGGGGCGTATTGGGCATCTCATTGCCCGTGCGGTGGATCTATCCACCCCTCTGACAAAAAAAATCGCACACTTCAGTACGTTGGCTCTTTGGATTATCGTGATCTTGGCTTCCGTCACGTTTGTTGTGGGCGTTGCCCGAGGTGGCAATTCGACAGATATGTTCATGGCTGCAGTAGCGCTTGCCGTGGGGGCGATTCCCGAAGGGCTTCCAGCTGCTGTGACCATTGTTCTTGCTGTGGGTGTATCAAGCATGGCTAAACGGCATGCCATTATCCGTAAACTACCTGCGGTCGAAACTCTTGGCAGCACAACGGTCATTTGTTCGGACAAGACAGGCACCCTTACTGAGAATCAAATGACAGTCAGGGAAGTTTTTTCTGCAGGGAAACTCTACACTATCACAGGCGTGGGCTACGAACCCAAGGGTGACTTTCGGATCAAGGACCTGGTCGTGAACGTTTCAGAGCATCCAGCACTCCTCGAGTGTCTTCGATCTGGGATGCTTTGCAACGATTCTCAACTGGTGCGAGAAGGCGAGAGGATCAAGATTCAAGGCGATCCCACCGAGATTGCGATGCTTGCTGCTGGCGAAAAAGCAGGTTTGCTTCACGGCAATACACTCCGTGAATTGCCCCGTTTGGATATGATTCCCTTTGAATCCGAGCATATGTTTCGTGCCACCCTCCACAACAACCATCAGCGTTGCACTGTTTATGTTGTTGGAGCCCTTGAACGTCTGCTTGAGCGCTGTACTAATACAATCGATGAGTTCAATGTTCGCACTGCTCTTGACAAAGACGTGGTTTGCCGTGCAGCCGAAGAGATGGCTTCACGAGGATTGCGTGTGCTGGCCTTGGCCCGCAGAGATTTGGATGTGTATCAAGCCAATCTCGACCACGCAGATATTTCCGAAGGGCTGGTTTTTCTCGGATTGCAAGGGATGATGGACCCACCACGACCTGAAATTATAGTGTCCGTGTGCGAGTGTCAGCGAGCCGGGATTGCCGTGAAGATGATTACCGGTGATCACCTTGTCACTGCCCGGGCTATTGCAAACCAAATTGGGTTGAAGGGTTACATGGAGCACGGCCAGCTTGTTGCTTTATCCGGACACGAATTGGAAAAAGTGTCTGACGCAGAATTGGCTGAAATCGCGGAATGTACCTCCATCTTTGCGCGTGTTGCACCCGAACAGAAACTTCGTCTTGTGAAGGCGCTGCAGTCGCGTGGCCATATCGTGGCAATGACAGGTGATGGTGTGAATGATGCGCCCGCACTCAAGCAGGCGGATATTGGTGTGGCTATGGGAATCACTGGTAGTGATGTAGCAAAAGGTGCGGCCGCTATGATTCTCACGGATGATAATTTCGCGTCCATTGAGGCTGCTGTAGAGGAAGGTCGTGGTGTGTTCGATAATCTGACCAAGTTCATTGTCTGGACCCTGCCGACAAATTTGGGTGAGGCGATGGTATTGTTCGTAGCAATTGTGTTCGGCACAGTCTTGCCTGTACTGCCAGTGCAGCTTCTGTGGATTAATATGATGACGGCTCTTCTACTCGGTCTGATGCTCGTGTTCGAGCCAAAGGAGAAAGATCTCATGGCTCGTCCTCCGCGCGATCCGAAACGTCCATTGCTGACGGTTTCGCTTCTCATGCGCATAGGGTTCGTTTCACTTATCATGCTTGCTGGGGCGTTTTGGTTGTTCTTTTGGGAGTTGAAAATGGAGAGCGGAACAGAAGCGGCAGCACGGACGGCTGTGGTCAATGTCATCGTGCTTGTTGAAATTGCATATCTCTTCAACTGCCGTTCTCTCGACCATTCTGTTTTCGCCATGGGGTGGTTCACCAATCGGTGGGTCATTGCGGGCTCGCTGGCAATGATAGTTGCTCAACTGTTGTTTACCTACGCACCTTTGATGAATAAAATTTTCCATACCGCTCCTATTGAATTCGAGGCATGGCTGCGCATCGGCACCTTGGCGTGTGTGGCTTTTGTTATGGTCGAAATTGAAAAGCGGATACGTTTTAGTCGACGCCGAAATCACACCAAATCGGATTAGCTTTGTTGCTGAATCTTTTCCGGATTGTATTCACCAAATTTTCTCTGGCCAAACTTTTCTATCACCACTCGGAAAATTAATCGTTCTGGCAATTCACCAGTCTTGTAAAGCTTGCCCTTGGAGGGGGTTCTTGAGAAAAGTGACGAATGCCCTGCCTTGATGGTGAAACAAAACTGGTGGCGGTTCTGGGTCATCCGATCGCCCATACCGCCTCGCCTGTGATGCACAACGCTGCATTCGCCGCTCTCCGACTCAATTGGAAATATGTCGCGCTGGATGTTCAGCCGAAAGATTTGAGAAAGGCACTGCAGGGGCTTGCGGCCTCCGGAGTTGTGGGGGTGAATCTCACGGTGCCGCACAAGGTTCTGGCGATGCGACTTGTCGATCGCCTTCATGTGTCAGCAAGGAGGTTGGGTGCGGCCAACACGCTTCGTCTCTCCCGGGGTGGGGTAATGGAGGGATTCAATACCGATGGAGAAGGATTGCTTGCCGCCCTGCGTGAAGAGTTCGCTTTTTCCCCGAAGGAACGCTGCATTGCCGTGATGGGTTGTGGGGGCGCGGGACGCGCGGCGGCCATGCAGCTCGCTCTGGCCGGGGCGAAGCGTTTGGTATTGATCAATCGGACCCCATCCAAAGCCCGTGCCGTGGCGCGGGATATCCGTCGATTGGGTTGCAAAACGACATGTGGACTGACTGCCGAACCGTGTGACCTCGTGATTCAGGCCACCAGTCTGGGGTTAAAGCCTTCGGATGCGAACCCGGTTTCGAAAACCCTTTTGCGGACGCTCCGCCCCCGGTATTTCTTCGACATGATTTATCGGCCGGCACGGACCCGGGCGATGAAACTTGCGGCGGGCGAGGGAATCCGGGTAGCCAATGGCATGGAGATGCTGCTGCATCAGGGCGCGCGGGCATGGGAGATCTGGACCGAGCGCAAGGCGCCGGTGGGGGTGATGCGCCGTGCGTTGATGCGCGAGTTGCAGGGGAGAGGGCGTTAAATGAATGTGGACTGGAGTATGACGGGGCAGGCGGTGCCAGCTTGGTTTTGGATCACGCTTCAGGCGGTCATGGGAGCCATTGTGGGAAGTTTTCTCAATGTCTGCATCCATCGCATGCCGCGGGGTGATTCCATCGTGTCGCCCCGCTCGCGATGTTATTCCTGCAGCAAACCTGTTCGCTGGTACGACAACCTCCCCCTGATCAGCTACCTGTTGCTCGGAGGGAAATGCCGGGATTGCGGGGCAAGATTTTCCATTCGTTACTGGTTGGTGGAACTTCTCACGGCCGGCCTCTTTGTCTGGATCTGGCAGTGGTTCGCCCCTGCAACGGCATGCGTCTACACGGTGTTCGTCTGTGGTCTGCTGGCCGCCACCTTCATCGATTTCGAGCACCTCATCATTCCGGATGAAATCACCTATGGAGGGATTTTGGTGGGCGTGTTGGTCAGCGGGATGGTGCCCTCGATTCAGGGGGAGGAATTGCACGGGCGCGCGGCGCTTTGGAGTCTTGCCGGTGCGGTGGTGGGCTGGGGTTCGCTCTGGCTGGTGGTGGAGCTGGGCAAACTGGTGTTTGGTGTGAAAAAGGTTGATCTGGGTCGTCCGCATGAGGTTTTTCTGACGTCCACGGAATTCCGTCTGGGCGGGGACCGTGAGGTGTGGGAGGAACTGTTCTGTCGACCGGGGGATGAATTGACGTTTGAAGCGACCGGGGTTCGAATGGGGGAACGACGCTGGGAAAAGGCCCGGATTCGGGTGAACTATCAGCGCGTGTTGGTGGATGAGGAGCAATTTCCGCTTGAGAATCTGGGAGAGCTGATGGCGGTGACCCAGTTTATCCGCATCCCTCGCGAGGCCATGGGATTTGGGGACGTTAAGTTTCTCGCGGCAATCGGGGCGTTCCTCGGATTGAAAGCTGTCTTTTTTGTCATCCTGGTCTCCTCGCTGACCGGGTCGCTGGTGGGGCTTTCCCTGATGACGATTGGAAGGAAGCAGTGGGGACTTCAAATTCCATACGGACCCTACCTCGCCCTTGCAGCGTTCATTTGGATCATGGGCGGGAGTGTCTGGCTCGACGGATACCTCCACTGGCTCACGCGTTGAGTTTTATTCGTGGGCCGTTTTTTTCAGCAAGCTGTTAGGAGTAACGCGGCCATTGTTACTTTTTCCGCAACCTGCTAGAATGTCCAACCTATGGATGACGCCCGCAAACAAACCCTTCTTTTCGCGCAATTGATTGAGATCCTCACCCAGAACGCTGTCATGATGCTTGGGGGAATGCCGGATCGACAGGGACGGCAGAGGCCCGCCGATCTGAACAGCGCCGAAATGATGATTGAGATGCTCGGCGTGCTTCAAAAGAAAACGAAGGGCAATGTGACTCCCGAAGAGGAGCGTATGTTGACGGGCACGCTTTTTCAGCTTCAGACGGCTTTCGCGGAGGTCGCGAGCAAGTCCGGGGATTTCGAACGGGCACGCAAAGCGACCGAGGCCGCGGCGGCTTCAGACGAAGGGGACCTTGAGGAGGCGCCTTCCGCCAACACGCCTGAAGCGCCAGCTCCCTCGGCCCCCGCGCGTCAACCTGCGCCCTCGCAGGCCGTTCAGACTTCCCAACCTGCGACCGAAAGCAAAGTGAAGTTTACCAAGAAGTACGCCTGATTTGTTCGGCCCTGCGGGCCTTGTTTACGATTTCCGACGGAGGAGCTCCACCACGTCGCGGGTCCGTTCGGCGACTTCGGATATTTGATGAGGCTGGGTGTCCCGGCCCAGTGAAAAGCGTACCGTGGCCCGGATCAGATCCTCCCGCACCCCCATGGCCTGGAGGACGTGGGAGGGTTGGATCGAACCCACCATGCATGCCGAACCGCTGGAAAGGGCAAGTCCTGCGAGATCCAACGACATGAGAAGATTGTCGCCATCGCAATTTTCAAAACTGACGCTCAGAGTGTTTCCGATGCGTTGAACGGGATCGCCATTTCGATGAGTCCCCGACAAGGAGGAGAGTTCATGCCAGAGCTTTTCGGTGAGTTTGAATAGGCGGTCCTGTTCTGGGACGACTTCGGAATCCGCGAGAACGGCTGCGGCTCCGAGTCCCACAATGGCGGCGGTGTTCTCGGTTCCCGGACGACGCTCGTTTTCGTGGGCGCCCCCTCTCAGCACCGGTTCCAGTCGGGTCCCCGATTGCGCGTAGAGAACGCCGGCTCCCTTGGGACCGTAAAATTTGTGGGCGGCGATGGAGAGGAGATCGCAATTCCACGATTCCACATCGATCCGTTCCTTGCCGAAACTCTGAACCGCGTCGCAATGGAATAACACGCCCTGCTCGCGGCAGATGCCGCCGATTTTTTCCACAGGATGGCGTGTGCCGGTTTCATTATTTGCCGACATGAGGGAAACGAGGACGGTCCCCTTTTCCATGGCATCACAGAGCTGGGCAAGTTGGATATGTCCCTTTCCATCCACAGGAAGGATCACCACCTCGAATCCCTCGCTTTCAAGGGCTTTGAATGGGTGCAGAACGGCGTGATGTTCCGTGGCACAGGTGATGATGCGGCGTCCTTCAGCGCGACGGGCGCGTGCGGCTCCGAGAATCGCGAGGTTGGTGGATTCCGTTCCCCCGGACGTGAAGATGATCTCCTTCGCCGTTGCCCCCAGAAGTGCGGCGACTTTTTCCCGGGTATCATCAATGGCCGCCCGTGCGTGCCGTCCAAAGGAATGAATGCTGGAGGGATTTCCAAAGTGATCCCGCAAAAAGGGGAGCATGGCTTCAAACACCTCCCAACGGATGGGGGTGGTGGCGTTGTAGTCGAGATAGATCGGCTGCATGCGGAACACACTCAGATTTGAAAATCTGAAAGGTAATCCGTGATGGTGGATTCGCCGCGCTTTTTCTTGGACACCACCTTCAGCTCCTCCTCCTCGTAAAATACGAGTGAGTCGGGAGGCACAGAATGGGTCAGGAACACGTTGGCAGCCACGGTCGAACGTGCGCCAAGGGTGGTGTCACCCCCGAGAATGGTGGCGTTTGCGTAGATGGTCACATCGTCCTCGACGTTGGGGTGGCGTTTCGTTCCCTTGACCACGCGGCCCTGGGCATCTTTTTGAAAACTTTTCGCGCCAAGGGACACGCCCTGGTAGATTTTGACGTGTGAGCCGATCACGGTGGTTTCCCCAATCACCACACCGGTGCCGTGATCGATGAAAAAATGGGAGCCGATTTCGGCGCCGGGATGGATGTCGATCCCTGTTCGCGAGTGAGCCCACTCCGTCATCATGCGCGGAATCAGGGCCAGACCCTCTTTATAGAAATTGTGGGCCATGCGCTGAACGGCGATGGCCTCCAGGCCGGGATAGGCGAGGATGATTTCCTCATCACTGATGGCTGCGGGATCCCCATCATAGGCTGCCTCCACATCAAGGGCGAGTTTCCGACGGATTTCCGGAAGTTCTTGTAGAAAGGCGTCGGTGAGTTCCTTGGCTTTCAATCCCAGATGCGACGCATCGGTTTCCGTTCCCGGAGGAGCGTGAAATTCAAGGCTCTTGTGCACTTCGGCCCGCAGGCGTTCCGCAATCGAAATCAGCATCTGGGAGACAAAGAAGGGAGCCTGTTCGGAGTGCAGCGCCGAGCGGTCATAATAACCGGGAAAGATGAGCCGCAAAAGATCTCGGATGATCTCGGCCACCGTCTCACGGGACGGAAGGTTGACCCCGTCCAGGTGGTTGATGCCACCGAACTGTTTGTAGGAGTCGAGGATCTTCTGAACGAGCTGGGAATCCGGCATAAGACCCGCATCATGCCCCAAAGGGGGGCTATTGTCGAGTCAAGGGGGGAGGGGTTGGGGGAGGTATTTCCGGAGATGCTGCAGCGCTGCTACAGGGCCGTGTTTCATGAGTTTCAGTCGAAGCAACGTGATCGTTGTCATTTTTTCTGCAGCCTGTTAGGGTATGCGCGCGGACGGATAGCTTATGAATATTCTGATCGTCGAGGACAACCGGGACGTGCGGGAGTTTTTTTACGAAATGGTGAACAACATCGGGCGTCACGAAATCAGCATTCTCACGAATGGTCGCAATGCTTTAAGTGTGCTCGCGGATCCGGACCACGGTTTTGACCTCGTCCTTCTGGACATCGAGATGCCGCGTATGAGCGGAAGCAAGGTGGTGGATATGATCCACGACCGGGTGCGCGTCAATTTTGTGGTCATCACGGGGACGCCTTACGAGCTTCCCCAGCTTCCGGAAAGCATCAAGGTGTTGCGCAAGCCGATTGAGTATGAAGACCTCGAAGCGATCATTTCCGAGACGGAGCAGGCTTTGACCCAACAGCCCCCAACGCCCGATGGCGCGGGGTCCCAGGGTTGACTGTTCAGATGGATAATGCCCAGTCGGGGGCAATATCCCAGTTTGTGGCGGGGTGGGTGTTGTGCTGAAACTTCCGGGCAGCCAGGAGGGCGATCATGGCGGCGTTGTCCGTGCAGAGTACGCGTTCCGCGAAGGTGCAGACGAGTTTTTCCTCCCGGCACCGACGTTCCAATTCGCTCCGCAGGAAGCCGTTGCATGCGACACCGCCGGAGACCTCAATGCGCCGGCATCCTGTCTTTTTTGCCGCCCGGATGGACTTCTCCACAAGAACCTCGACCACAGCGCTCTGAAAGCTGGCGCAAAGGTCGGCGACGATCCCCGGGGTGAGGGGTTCGATCCGTGTCACCTCGCGTCGCAGGGCCGTTTTCAATCCGCTGAAACTGAAATTCCAATCCCCGGAGTCCAGCATGGGACGGGGGAAATCAAAGGCTTTTGGATTTCCTTCACGGGCCTGTTTTTCGATCTGGGGTCCCCCGGGATATCCCAGGCCGATGCGTTGGGCTGCCTTGTCAAAGGCTTCGCCGGCGGCATCGTCCACCGTCTGCCCAAGAACCGTGTGATCTCCAAAGCGTTTCACTTCAACAAGCATCGTGTGTCCGCCCGAAACCACCAGGGCGATGAAAGGGTCGTTTTCAAACGATGGGGAGTAGAGGTGCGCCTCCATGTGGTGGATGGGGATCAAGGGTTTGCCCCATCGGAGGGCAAGACCCCGTGCGGTGGAAACCCCCACCAGCAGGGCGCTGGGCAGCCCAGGGCCACGGGTCACGGCAACGGCGTCGAGATCGGTGGGAAGAACCTTGGCGCGAGCGAAAGCCTCCTGAATCACGGCATCGATGAGCTTTAAATGCTGTCGTGAGGCGATTTCCGGGACGACACCCCCATACACAGCGTGAAGTTTTACCTGGGAGGAGACGACGTTGGAGAGTGTTTTATTTCCCTTTACGACGGCAGCCGACGTTTCATCGCAGGATGTTTCAATTCCCAGGACGCAAAGTTCTGCAGACATGATCGTTTACGCCTTGGGTGTGGGAGGGGATGCGTGATCCGCCTTGCGCTCCAGGAAAATCGTAATGCCCTTAAGCAGATCGACGGCGCGGTCCAGCTGATCATCATGGACTTCCTTCTTCTCATCCTTGTCGCCCGGAAGCGCATCCTTGGATTTCGGATCCTTCTCACCCACGGCGTCCAGGGCCGCCTGACTTCGTTGGATCAGAATCTTGTTCCAATCCTCCTCGTTGAGGGGAACGCTGATGTCGGGCGTCACGCCGTGTTCATGAATGACCTTGTGGCTGGGGGTGTAGTACTTGGCGGTGGTAAGCCGGATCGCGGAACCATCCCGTAAAGGGAGCACGCTCTGAACGGAACCTTTTCCGAAGCTGGTTTCCCCCACAATGATGGCCCGCTTGGTATCTTGAAGGGCGCCGGCCACGATTTCCGAACCGCTCGCACTGCCTTCATTGACGAGAACCGCGATGGGATAGCGCGGGTGGGGCTGTCCATTACGCACCCGGTAAAGATTTTTCTGTGCGGGATCACGTCCTTCCGTCGAGACCACGAGTTCACCCTTGGGAAGGAACTTGCCTGCCACATCGACGGCGGATTCGAGGAGGCCGCCGGGATTGTTTCGCAGATCCAGCACGAGACCCTCCATTCCCTCCTTTTCAAGTTTCAACAGGGCTTTTTCAAATTCCTCGGAAGTGGGTTCGTTGAATTGCGTGATTCGGATGTAACCGATCTTGTCGCTGAGGATGCGTGAGTCCTTGACGCTCTCCACCTTGATAATCGCGCGCTGGATGGTGAGGTCCTTCACTTCGCGTGATTTGGGGTGAAGGATCGTGAGCGTCACCTTGGTGTCGGGCGTGCCGCGCAGCTGTTTGACGGCATCCGAGAGCGAAAGTTTTTCCGTCGATTTTCCTTCGATGCGGATGATCTTGTCACCGGGTAGAAGTCCCGCCTTGAATCCAGGCGTATCCTCCATGGGGGAGATGACGGTGAGGATGCCGTCCTTCATTCCGATGACGACGCCGATGCCCCCAAACTGCCCCCGGGTCTCCTGATTGATCTCATCGTAGCTGGCCGGTTCCATGAACTGGCTGTGGGGATCGAGACCATTGAGCATGCCTTTGAGCGCGCTGTAGGTCAGATCCTGGTAGGAAAGCTTTTCGCCATCGACGTAGTCCTTCCGGACGATTTCCATCACGCTGGTCAGAAGCTCGATGTTCTTGTAGGCCGCATCGCGTTCCTTGTCCTTGTCTTTCTCCTTCTCCTCGTTGGCGCCAAAGGTGGAACCGATTTGAAGACCGAGAAAGAGATTCGACATCAGGACGATGACGAACAGAATGAGGGGAAGCCGCCGTTTCATGCGAAAAAAGATAAATCCTAGCGGCTGGTTGTCGAATCAATTCTATTGCGAAAGTAGTCGATGGTCTTCTGAAGCCCTTCTTTCAGAGCGACCTTGGGTTCCCAGCCGAGAAGATTCCGGGCACGGGTGATGTCGGGACGTCGTTGTTTCGGATCGTCCACGGGAAGGGGTTTGTAGTCGATGGTGCTCTTGCTCCCCACGATGTCACGAATGAGTTCCGCGAATTCCTTGACGGTGAGTTCCGTCGGATTGCCGATGTTGATGGGGCCATGTTCCTCGGAGGTAGCCAGTCGGTAGATGCCATCAATGAGATCGCTGCAGTAGCAGAAACTGCGAGTCTGGGAACCATCACCAAACACGGATAGTGGCTCACCTTTCAGCGCCTGCCCGATGAAAGCCGGGACGACGCGCCCATCGCGAAGCCGCATGCGGGGACCGTAGGTGTTGAAAATGCGAACAATCTTGGTGTCGACTCCGTGGTAGCGGTGGTACGCGAAGGTGATGGCCTCGGCGAAACGTTTGGCTTCATCGTAAACTCCGCGGGGACCGATGGGGTTGACGTTACCCCAATAGTCCTCCGTCTGGGGATGGATGAGGGGATCCCCGTACACCTCTGAAGTCGACGCGAGGATAAAGCGGGCTTTTTTTGCACGGGCGAGACCGAGTGCCTTGTGGGTGCCAAGGGAACCCACCTTCAAGGTCTGAATCGGCAACTCCAGATAGTCGATGGGGCTCGCGGGGGAGGCAAAATGAAAGATGAAGTTGATGGGGCCCGGGTAAAAGAGGAATTCGGTGACATCCTGTTTGATGAAGCGAAACCGGTCGTGCCCAGTCAGATGGGCGATGTTCTCAGGGTTGCCCGTGATGAGATTGTCGAGCGCAACCACGTAGTGGCCTTCCGCCAGGAGGCGGTCACAGAGGTGGGAACCCAGGAAGCCGGCGCCGCCGGTCACGAGGGTTACAGGTCCTTGGTAAGAGGGATCAATCATACATCCATGTTGTTTCTGAAAGGCTTTTTATCGAGCTCCGAATCCGGTTAATACCACAGGAATTGTTCGGATCAATATCCTGAGGTCCATCCAAAAACTCCAGTTATCCACATATTCGAGGTCAAGGCGAACCCATTCCTCGAAATTGTGAATCCGACTCCTTCCTTCAATCTGCCAGTAACACGTCAGACCGGGCTTGACGCTCAGCCGCCGCCGGTGAGCCCAGTCATGAATCTTCTCGGTTTCGTAAACTGGAAGGGGACGGGGGCCTACCAGACTCATGTCCCCCATCAACACATTCCAAAGTTGGGGAAGTTCATCAAGGCTCGTGCGGCGGAGAAAGGTTCCAAAACGCGTCACCCGCGGATCCTTCTTCAATTTGAAAACCGGTCCACTCATTTCATTAAAGGCTTCGAGCTCCGCCTGGAGCATTTCCGCATTGGAGGTCATGGAGCGGAATTTAAACATCCGGAACACCCGGCCGTGGCGTCCGCTGCGGGGTTGGACAAACAGGACGGGCCCGGGGGATTCCAGACGGATCACCAGGGCGATCAAGGCCATCAAGGGCAGAAGCAGCACCATTCCGGAAAAAGCGATCACCACGTCGAGGGTCCGCTTCGCCACCACCTGCCACCCCGGAAGATCGCGCGATGCGAACACCAGAACGGGAAGCGACTGGAAATTTTCGAAGACGGGAGGTGAGAGATTCGATTGCAAATGGTCCGCGATGATCCAGGCTTCCACCCCCTCCATCTCACAAACATGAATCGCCTTCTGAATCTCCTCAAAGGCGGTGTGGGGGACGCTGAAAATCACGCTGGTGATGGGGGCGCGGTGCAACCATTCCGCGACATCCTGCTCGAGTTGATCCAGTCGGCTGATGGTGCCAAGCACGCTCATTCGAATCTCCCTCTGAGACTCGATCCGTCGCCTGAATTGGTCGATGGAGGAGGGCTCTCCCACGAGCAGAACTCCCGGAGGGGCCTTCCGTCCATGAAAGTAGAAATCGAAGAGGGTTTGAGAGGCGATGTGACGAATCCCGATCAATCCAAAGGCGAAGAAGGCGAAGAGCAGCACCACTCCGCGGGCCAGGTCGCCAAGGCGGAGGACGTAGATGAGGAACGTCATCAGCACGACGATCCAAAAGAGCCCCTGGGCCAGGCGAATCAGAAAATCTCGATGCTGATGAAGGAGGGAGAATCGGTAGATCTTGCGGGCATCGAGGATGAAGGGACCCACTCCGAGCACGAAAACGAAGAGGGGATAGAACGCCTGAATGGGTCGGATGGAAGGGAAGCTGGTGGAATCCCATTGGGCAGCCCCGGCCCGAAAGGCGTGGGCACCATACAGGGCAAGTCCCAGAAGGAACGCATCCATGAGACGGGAAGCGAAGGTTCTGAGTTGTTGTTGTTGGTGAAGCATATCCCAAGATCAGTCGGTCACCTTCTGGAACGTGGGGACGGCCTGCTTCATGAAATCGGTCACCGTCTGCTCCAGCTCCTTTTCCCGGCCGGGTGGCACCGCCAAGTTCACGGTCACATAACCCCAGCGATGATGCACGTTCAAAAAAATACGATCCCAGGCGGTCCAAAGCACTCGACTCAGGTGCCGCGGGGTCAGACGATCCTTTCCCACAAACCAGTAGATGTACCAGTTTCGCATATGCAGTTTCTGTTGCTGGGGTTGCGGGATGTCGCGCGTGATGGTCAAGCGCATGGTCCGGAGGGAATAAGGATGCGGTTGATCCATCGGAACGGTGAAAAGCTCCCCCTGGGCCAGGGTCCATCCCTGGCCGACCAGACAGGCTTCCGCGGCGTGGATGGTGGACCGGTCCCGGCCGCTCAGAACGATGCCGAGAAAAATTTCATGTCCATCCGGATGACGATAGAGCCTTCGGGCGAATTCAGTGTCGATCCCGAGATATTCCCGTTCGATGGGCTGGACCGGTACGGGCTCTCCCATCCAGTCGCCAATGCGGGACGGGAGATTCATGGAGAGCCCGGCAACTGCTTCTGTGGAGACATCCGTGGTCTTCCAGATCACGACGTATGAGAGGACGAGGAGGAGAAACAAAATCCCGTGCGGCCGGAGAGAAGTTGCGCCTTTGTTGGACGGGGTGGAAATCATGAATGGTTACGGACTTTGGGCAGATGGGATTCCAGATAGGAACAGAGAAAGAATAAGAGCACGATGACGACGACGTAGCTGACCCACCCGAGGTATTCATGGGCCCAGTTTCCTCCGGACTGTCCCCCAATCTGGGCCCAGAGGATGATCAGCATCAGACGGGCGACATTGGCAATAATGGCCAGGGGAATGCTCGCGATGAAGACGGTGGCTTTTTTCCAGAACCGGTCCTGGGTCAGGTACCCCGCAAGGATGGAGATCATCACCATGCTGGTCAGCGAACGGATCCCGCCACAGGCCGGCGCGATGTCGTATTCGAACGTTCGTGCCAGATTGTGGATGCGGGTCCCCTCCCGGATCACCTCGATCCCAATGAGATGACTGAGGGAGGCCGAGAGCTTGGTCACCCCCATGCGCAGGGGAAACGCGACCATGGTTTCGAGAAAGTTCATCGGAATCATGAACACCAGAAAGGAGAAGGGGAACATCATCTCCCGCGCCCGGGGCCAACCCTGAAACAGCCAGACCATGCTCCAGAGCAGGAGAATGAATGCGAGCACGCTCAGCCGCGGAATCTGTCCGCGCATGCCCATCCAGTGAACGATCAAGGCGAGAACGATGGGGACGAAGGCTCGCATGTCGGGAACCGCGGGCCAGCGCAGAATTTCGCGGCGTCTCCAGATCAAAAGGAAACCCACAATCCATGGCACGAATTTTCCCTGGGCAGCGTCGATCACTTGATCGTGCCACGCCTTCCAGAGCCACGAAAAAAGGGAGGTCCCGAATTTGGAAGCCCAAACGCTGGCACCTTCCTTTTCGAAGAGAACCCACGTCCCCAGGAGAATCAGACAGGTCATCCAGAAGGTTGGCCGGCGCAGCCGCTCCCGGGGGGCTGCTATGGTGAAAAGGTCCGATAGAGTGGTGGAAATATCGGATGAAAGGGATGACCGAAACGGACTCATTCTCGGAGGTCGGCTTCCGCCTTGTGGTCGGTGTACCATTGAATGGTTCGTTTCAGTCCCTCCCGCAGGGAAAGGGCCGGTTTCCATCCAAGCATCGCATGCATGCGTTCGACGTCCAGCACCTTCATCATCTGTCCATCCGGCTTTTCACGGTTCCAACGCAAGTTGCCGCGGTAATCCGTGAGTTCCTGGACGACCTCCACCAGTTCGTGGATGCTCGTGCCCACACCCGTGCCCAGATTCAGGGGCGTGGTGTCGTAGTACTTTTCCGTGGCGAGAAGAATTCCGGTGGCGCAGTCCTCGACATAGAGGAATTCCCGCACAGGCTTTCCTGTGCCCCACACTTCGACTTCAGGTGCATTCTGTTGACGGGCTTCGACGAATTTTTTGATCAATGCGGGCAGAACATGGGCACGGCGGATGTGAAAGGTGTCGCGCGGCCCATAGAGATTCGTGAGAATGAGATGGATGGCGTTGAAATCGAATTCCTTCCGATACGCCCAGCCCTGGACGGACATCATCTTCTTGGTCAGTCCATAATTCAACACACTCTCGTGCACGGGCCCGTTCCAAAGATCCGACTCTCTGAGAACGCCGTCGAGATAGCCCGGGTAGGAACAGGCGGTTCCAATGCTCGTGAATTTCTGCACACCGGCTTTCCGGGCCGCTTCCATCAGGTGGGCCCCCATGACCAGGTTTTCGTAGAAAATGCGGCCCGGGTGCAGTTGATTGATCCAGATTCCCCCATAGAAGGCGGCGCAATGAATAACAATCTGCGGGCGCGCCACCTCCATCAGGCGGTGGCACGCATCCGGATGCGTCAGATCGAAATCCTTCTTTCGTGGGATGAACACCCGGGGCGGGGAGGGAATGGCCTCCAGTTGATCCCGGATGAAGGAGCCGAGGAAACCGGCGCCTCCAGTCACGACGACAGTCTTTCCTTTCCAAAACGCAGGGTCGAGCTTCATACGTTGGAAAATTCGCTCTGCACTTCGATCGCCGACATGGCCGCGATCAATTCATCGATTCCCTCTTCGGCGCTGACCGTAGTGCGAAATCCGAGATCCCGGATTTTGCGGTACGACACTTCGTAGTTGCGCTGATCCTCGTCCCTGCCGACCTCGGCGAAGTGGAGGTAGTAGCGAAAGCGCTTCTGGATCAGCCGTGCGATCTCCTCCTTGCTGTAGTTCATCTCCTCGGAACCCACATTGTAGACGTGATCCTTCATTTTTCGGAGATGATTCATGGCAAAGAGAAAGCTTCGGGACATGTCCCGAACATGGATGAAGGTGCGTTTGAAATGTTTTTCGTACACGATGAGATTGCGCTCCTTCACCGCACGGTAGACGAAATCATTGATCATCAGATCGAGGCGCAGACGGTTCGAGACACCAAACGCGGTCGCAAATCGGAAGATCACTGCGTTCCCTGCATCGAGAAACACCTTTTCCGCCTCCGTTTTGGTTCTTCCGTAATCGGTGAGGGGATTCAGGGGGGTGTCCTCAAGGCAATACTCTCCGATGATTGCACCGTAGTTGCTGCCCGTGGAGGCGAAGAGGATGGGCTGCCGTTTGGAGCGCGCGCGATTCAGGGTGCGGGAGCCCCCCACATTCACTTCGTGAGCCAGGCGGGAGTCTTTTTTGCATGCGGGATATCCCACAATTGCAGCGAGGTGAATGATGAGGTTGATGTCCTTCACTGCCTTGCGGACGGTTTTGGGGTCACGGATGTCGCCCTTGACGAACTCGAAATGATTAAACCCGAAACATGGCAGCATGCCGCGACCTCCAAACATCAGGGAATCGAGGACGCGCACACGGTGTCCCTGACGTAGAAGCGAGGGCACAAGATCGCAGCCCACGTAGCCGGCACCGCCTGTGACGAGAATGTTCATTGGAAGTTCTGATGATACCACTCGATCATCTCGAGAAGTCCATCCTGCAATTTGATCGTCGGCTGAATGTCACCCGTGACTTTTCGGAGCTTGGTCGAATCCGCACTTTTTATCACGCGTCCCTCCGGCTTTGAAGTGTCAAAAATGATTTTCGGGCGTCTGCCTCCCAGTTCACAGATCCATTCCGCGAGGTCGGCAAGACGGATGGTCTCCTCGTAGCCCACGTTCACGGGATCGGCTTCCGCATAGCGCTCCGTCACTGCCATGAAACATCGGCTGAAATCGATGGCGTGGAGGAGGTTTCGTGTCTGATTGCCGGATCCCCAGACAACGAGGGGATTCTCCCCATCGAGAATCCTTTTCACCAGCATGGGGAGCACGTGCGAATGCCCTCCCTCCCACTTGTAGCGTCCGGAATAGGCATTGAAGGGTCGGACGATCGCCACTTTCACCTCCGTTTCCGTCGCGAGTTTTTGGGCGTCGATTTCGAGGTGACGTTTTGCCCATCCATAGCCGATGTTGGCCTTTTCGGGTTCTCCGGTCATCACGGGAAGTTCCGGGGTGGGGCAGACGGCGTTGTCGGGATAAACGCATGAGGAGCTGACCACACAGATGCGTTCGGGTTTGCATCGGGCGCACGCGTCGAGCACCCTGCTGTTGAGAGTGCGGTTGAACGTCAGCATTTCTTCATGGCGGCCCGCACTGTAGCCGATCCCATAGGCGCGCGAAGCTAGATGCATCACGATCGCCTGGTTCTGAAACAGCGACTCCGCCACTCCCGGCAGGCAGAGATCCCCCTCGCAAACCTCCACGCGCCCTTCGAGATGTTTCAGACGACCCCGGGTTCCCTTTGAAAAATCGTCGATCACCCGCACGCGAGCCCCGGCGTCCACCAGCAGATCGCAGAGGTGGGAGCCCACAAGACCGGCGCCTCCGGTCACCACGACACGTCGATCGGACCAGAAACCGCTCATCCCCTGCGGTTCAGAAGGAACTGCGCCCCTTTCAGTCCGAGTTGAAACGTGGGGGATTTGAACATGCCGCGAAGTCGTGGGACCAGCAGGGGAATGGCCCACGAAGCTGCGCGACGGAGAAGGGCGGTGCGTTTGCTGACCAGGACGAAACTTGTCGTGCCAATGAGAAGCCAGCGAAGAATTGGATTTGCGGTGATCCAGCTCACTTTCGACTGCGCAAGGCGGAAGGGCGCGGTCACCTCCTGATAGTGGAGGGCCATTTCGGCCCGATGAAGCTCCATATGCGCCTGAACCAGACGCTTGCGGGCGGCGAGCTCGTCTAGTTGAGGTGTCTCTTCACCCATTCCGTGTCCTTTTTCAATTCCTCGACTGTTGTGTCAAAGAGATGTGTAGCCGTGTTTGCCCGGCGTTTGAGACGGACGAACAGGAAACCGGTAATGAAGAGGTACAGGAAGAAGACTCCGAAGATGGCGGCGAACCGGTAAGGGGTTTCCCAGAAAAACGCCACGATCGCAAAGGTCAGCACGGTGAGACTGAGAACTCCGAACAAAAGCGCTGTCGAGGCGAGAATCAACAGTTCGAGTATCCGCCGTTTTTCCTCCTGAAGCTCGATGCCGACCAGCTCGAGCTTCGTGGCGAGAAAACCACTCGCCGACTCCAGTAAACGTCGGATCGGGGCCGTGATGCCGCCCCCCGTCTCCTGCGACTCGGATTCGAAGCTCATGCTGCTGGATGGCGATTAACGGCGGCCGATCAACACCCCGATAAGGGCTCCCACGGCAAAGGCCACACCCACCGATTCCCATGGATGATCGTGGACGAATTCATCCGTAGCACGGGCTGCAATCTTCGCCTGCTCAGCGGTTTGCTTCTGAATTTCCTGAACGCGCTCCTTGGCAGCCTGAACGCCCCGCTGCAAACGTTCCCGGGCTTCAAGGGCTTTGTCGCCCAGATTGCCTGCGGTCTCGCGCAGCAACAATTCCGCATCATGCAGGACGACTTTCACATCATCCACCAATTTTTCCTTTGTAATGACGTCGCTCATGGATTTTCTCCTTCTCATAGAGTTTTTAAAAGAGTGAGAATCTTTCTGAGGCAATCAAAGCTGGAAGGCAAGGAGGAAAGATTCTCGGAAGACGAAGATCCTGACAACCTATCACGGAATGTCCGTATTTTCAAGGGAGACAGACTGGTTTTGGGTGGTGTCTTAAAATGCAGGCAGGTGACAGAAGCTTGCTGGAAAGTCTTGGAACTCAAAAATTGAAGAGTCTTTGAATTTAGAAATCTGTGGTTCCTTCTGATTCGGGCTCATTTTTTCATTTCTAATGATTCATTTCTCATTTCTAATCCCCGCGTGATTACGTTTCTTGAAGGGGTTCTTCTGGAGGCCCTGCCGACTCAGATTGTGGTGGACGTCCGGGGCATCGGCTACGAGGTGCAGATTCCTCTTTCCAGTTTCGACAAACTTCCGCGTCCCGGCGGAGCGCTTCGTATTCTGACCCATCTGGTGGTTCGTGAGGATGCGCATCTGTTGTTTGGATTCATGACATCTGACGAGCGCGACCTCTTCCGTCTTCTCGTTCAGCATGTTTCAGGGATCGGCCCCAGGACGGCGCTCGCCATTCTCAGTGGGACCACGGTCCCGGCGTTCAAGGGGCATGTCATCAGCGGGGACGTCCAGACGCTTTCCAAAATCAAGGGTGTGGGCCGGAAGACCGCCGAGCGCATCATCGTGGATTTAAAGGATCGCATCGGCGTTGCCGGCGCCTGGGAGGCGGCCAGCGCGAAGCATGCGCTCAGTGCAGATGACATGAAGGTGAACGACGCCGTCCTGGCGTTGATTTCGCTCGGTTACAAACAGGTGGAGGCGCACAAGATGGTTCGCGGCGTGGTGGAGAAACGGGGTGCGTCAGCCGGGGTCGAGGACCTGGTGCGCGAGGCGCTGAAACAGGTGTAAAAATGGAGCAGGTTTCTAGTGCGCGGTCTTTTCCTCGAGAAACGGTGCCAGTGCCGGGTGGTGGGGATTGACGGCGCGGGCTTTTTGATAGGCTTGTTCGAATAGGGTCTGTTCCCCGAGTTGCCGGGCGCATAAGGCGAGGCCCACCCAGCCTTCAACATAATCCGGCATCCGTTCTGCGCCCTGGCGCAACATGGTCAGGGCTTCACGGGCCTGCCCGGTTTCCAGAAGGACCCATCCGAGGCTGATCATGGTCTCCGGATCGTGTGAGTTCTTTTGATTTGCGGTGCGCAGAGCTGAAGCGGCGCCCTGGTAGTCTTTACGGTGAAGTCGATTGATTCCGAGACCCTTCCATGCGCGTGCGTCGTTGGGCGCGTATTCCAGCGCCTTTTCATAGGCCCAGGTGGCTTCTTCCAACAGATTTTGAGATTGGAGGACACTCCCGAGGAGAAGATAGGTCTCATCGTGGGACCGCAGATGAGGAAATTGATGGAGTGAAAATTTTAAACAAGCCTCCGCTCCCTTTAACGCCCCGATGGCGATGTAGTCGCGCGCAGTGGAAAGAAGGCCCTCGACGGTATACCACATCGCGTCCAGCGGGACGGTGCGATTGATGAGAGGCCTTCCTACGGGTACATTGTTCCCAAAGGGCTCATGCCAGCGATCGAAGAAAGCACGCTGGTCGTCATCGTGAAACTTCGACACATTACCGGATTTCACCTGATCGTCCACACCTTCAAACACGAACCACGCGTCCGGACAGACCCGCACCATACCACCGCGAGTCCATGCCCGCATGGAGAGATCGGGATCCGCCCAGTAGCTGTGGTAAACCGGATCGAACAACCCCCCCAGTTTTTTGATGCTCTCCCGGGAGAGACATCCCCAGCAGGCATACAGAAGATCGTAGGCGCTGGACTGTTCCCGCTCACGACCGCTTTCCGCGAGGACCATTCGAAAACTTCCAATGAATGGGGCGGGGTGGCGCTTCAGAAATCGAACCATGTTTGCCAGCGCGCCAGGCATGGGTCGGACATCGTCCGAGGTGTAGGCGATAAAGTTGCCCTTCGAATGTTCGTAACCCAGGTTGGTGGCATAGATGGTGCCCTTGGGGTCGCCCTCAGGGACATGCTTCACGTTCGGTCCCTCAACCACAAAGGGGCTGACCACCACGAGTTCGTAGGAAAACCCTTCCGAGGCCGCTGCGTAGTCCCGGATGCGTTGTTGCACCAGCTCCGGACGCAGCGAGGGCATGACCATGCTGATCTCCACATTCCCGGGTGCGTTGCTCATGCCTTTTGCATAGCAGGGGGAGGAGTGGGGTCAATCTGGAATTCCACTTTTCAGCAAGCTTCAGGATCAGGAAGCCATGTGCTCAACGTCTGAAAAATCAATGTGGGTTCAATTTGGAGTTTTGATCCGTCACATGGAATTCATCCTGATCGATGTATTGTGCGTAGTGCTTCTGTTGGCAATGGGGACAGAAAGTATGGGTGAATCTGGCCTCGGAATGTTGAGTGATGTACGAATCGATGGGGTGCCAAGTTTGGTCTGAATCCCTGACTTTTTTGCAGAACGAGCAGATGGGGAGAAGCCCTTTGAGAACCCGAACTTCCAGTGAAAGTCTGGTGACCCGGTTGATGAGAAACGCTGCAATGGTAAGCATCATGGCGCGTATGCATGCGTTGAAAATGTCGTAGGGCAGGATCCAGAGGTCGATCCATGCGAGACGAATAAATGGCAAGCTGATGGCGAAAAAGATCCCCCATGATTTTCCGTTGTAGCGTGCAGCTAGGGCAACGGGGATTAGAAACAGGTAGGAAAACGCGACATCCGCATCCGTTGAATAGTCAGCCCATAAAATCGCGGCAGCAAAACATATCCATAAGACCGGCAGCCATTTTTTAAATTGAGGGAAGTTTTTCATACATGGTCCGTCACAGCAGGTTCGAACACTTGGATTTCCTTTTTCGCCTCACCTCACGCCCACAAAACAAGGGTAAGGTGGTATTTTTTCCGCAATGGGGCTTGATGATTAAAGAGTCTGTTTGGCAAAAGACCGATTGATGTTCGGGAGTGTCTCCTTGTTATGTGAATGATCGGAGGATTTTTTGGATGACTTGGCAGGGGACTCGGATGGCAGCATGAGCAGGGAGGGGATGGTCATGAATAATCCCGTGAGTACGAGCCATGTTGCGAGTCTGGTCTCTCCGCCGTTATCGAGAAGCGCTTTTGATGCGAGCGCAACGAGGGTGAGATTAGGGCAGAACAGAAGAAAAGCCTGATGATCGGCCCCTGTTTTGAGCCAGCGACGATGGAGAATTTCCCGTGTACCGAAGAGCAGACCGGCGGTTCCCATGGCAAGCAACGCCACGGGACTTTTAAGTAACTGCCACTCAATTTGCAAACCGAGCGCCACAAAAAACACTGGAATAAGGAATCGATGACTGAGGGGCGCCATATATTTTTCCAGAGGCACGCCATCGTGTCCCGCCCGACTCAAGGCCAATCCCAGAAAGAATGCGGTTTTGGCTGCTCCCAATCCCAGGCGCTCTCCCATGGCGGAAACGAGGAGCACAAGCAGAACAAGCCAGTGAAGCCGCCAGTGTGTTGCTCGATCCAGAATCGTTTGAAACAGGCTTTGAAGGTGGGATGCGAATCTGGCAATGAGAAAAATCACGATGGCAATGCCAACCAATTTGAGCGGAATCATCCAACTCAAGCCATGGCCAAGAGCTGTTGTTTCCAGAGCAAGGGCCAGGATCGCCATCATTTCGAGTGCAACCATGCACTGAAGGATATGCTCTTTCGCAGGAGATGGGACGTTCGGATAGCACTTCCATGCTGGGTATGCCATGCCCACGGAGCATGCGGTGAGGGCGGTTCCTGCAAGCAGACATTGCTTCCAGTCCATCCCCGCAAGCAGTCCCAAACCAAAAACCAGAGGGTACTGAACCAAAATCCAGATGAGAGCATAATACAATGGGCGAATAAATTGCCGCAATTTGGGAAGATCAATCTCGAGTCCCACCTCAAACAAAAGCAGCAAAAACCCCACTTCCCCTGCCTGTTTCAACATTGTTTGAACTTCATCAAGGATCAACGGCTTAAGGAACATTCCAAAGAGAACAAATGCGGAAAATACCAGCGCTGGACGGCCCAGCTTTCGACACAGGTCAGGGACGCCCATAAACACCAGTACGAGACAAATGATGATTTCAATATTGCTCATGAAATGAGGGGCTTTGACTCTCCCGTGCGTCGCGGCGAAAGGCTGATCGAAGCCCGAGTATATCAAGTGGAATGTTGATGTTTTTGGTGAGGGGTCTTGATGAATAGGGGAGATGACTCCTTTGATGGCATTTACACAGTTCCCACAGGAATCTCGGCTCGAAACCGGGGCAGGGATGCGGGATGGCGATTCTGGATGAAGCGAATTAATTTTTCCCGAAGCTCACACCGCAGATCCCATGCCTTTCCGGAATCAGCTGCACTGACAAGCGCCCGGATCTGCATGGTTCGCTCGGTGGAATCCGTTATTTGAAGATTGCAGACCCGTTTGTCCCATAGAGGATTAGCCTCTGCCAGTCGCTGTAACTCAGCCCGTAAATCATCCACCGGAAGCGTGTAGTCGGCGTAAAGGAAGATGCTTCCAAGGATTTGTGAGTTTCGGCGTGTCCAGTTTTGGAACGGTTTCTCGTTGAAATAGCTGATGGGTAGAATCAGTCGCCGCTGATCCCAGATCGCCACCACCACATAGGTAAGCGCGATCTCCTCGATCCGACCCCATTCCCCCTCGACCACCACCACGTCGTCGATACGAATGGGCTGGGTGACGGCGATTTGAATGCCTGCGAACAGATTGGAGATCATGTGCTGTGCCGCGAATCCGAAAATGATGCCCACAACTCCTGCGGAAGCGAGAATGCTGGCGCCAAGGTTTCGAACGTTGTCAAACAACATCAAACTCGTTGCCACGGCAAAAACGCAAATCACCACATAGGCGATTTTTTGCAACACCTTGACCTGGGTGTGAATGCGTCGCGCCGCCAGATTGTCGGTGGCGTCCACCCGATATCGGGTCAGAATGAGGCGGTCGATCACGCCCACCAGCCTGATCAGGCCTAGGGCAATGAGATGGATCAACCATACCGCTGCGGATTTTTCAAGTAGACCGACCACTCCAAATGGAAAATCAAAATAATGAATCGCCAGTACAAATCCCGCAAGAGGCACCAGGTCCTGCAGTGTTTGCCCCATGAGCGGAAAAAGAGTGTCATCCAGGGAGTTTTCACTCCGCGAGGCGTACCCGATGAGTCGGAGCCGGATGATTCCTGCAAGCTGGAATAAAAACCAGAAACACGCGATAAATCCCATGGCCTTTACAATCATTGCCCCCCATCGAAACGCGGAATCGTCCCCCGCAGGCGATACATCCACCAACAGGGGGGATGTGGCCAGATAGGTTCCCAGAGGCCAGATCACCAGTCCGGCCGTCTTGAAAAAGGCTCCCAGAAGGTTGCTGGCCCAGTGATCCGGATTTCTGGCGGAATTCCAACGAGCGTTTTTTTGATTCAGGGTTCGTGTGAGTGAGGATGACAGCCAGACAAAAAGAAGGGCCATCAGGGACACGGCAAGATGTGGAAGGGAGACCCCTCCGTCCGGTTGCCATGGTTGGAGACCTGGAATCAGGTGGAACAGGGTGTCCCCCATCCGGGCGAGAAGTCCGCCGAGTTGTTTTGAAATTTCTATAAGCCAGTGTTGCACGCTGCACCTCTCATCAAACGTGGTTGTGTTATCAGCAAGTCAGCCTTGTGATTTAAAAATACAATAATTTAATTTGATATCAAAGTAAAATTATTTTACTCAGGATGAAGTTTTCAAATCCAAACCATTCCACTCATGCGTCTTTCCCTTCGCTTCATCGTGCCGCTCCTCGTTGTTTTGACGCTTTTTGCGTATGGAATGGCGCCCCTGGTGGATCGATTGATGACACAGTGGTTTGTAAAGGACCTCGAGCTTCGAACGAATCTGATCACCAACACCATTCAGGACAATCTTGTTGGTCTGATCAAGCAGGACTCACGAAGTCAAATCCAGGGCTTGTTCAACCGCCTCATCAAGGACGAAAAACTTTACGCTGTCGGATTTTATGACGAATCGGACAAGTTAAAGTGGAAAACCAACACCTTTCCGGATGTAATTCCCATTCAGAACACGAGTGCGGAATTGCCCTCGAAAAGTGAAGTCATCCAGACGGGAAAAGGCCCCTTGCATGTTTCTTCGCATCGCATTGAGGATGAAGGACAGTTGATGGGACGTCTGGTCTTGATTCATGACATGGGTTTTGTGCTTCGGAGAAGCGAGCAGACGAGACGATATTTTGTCTATCTTTTGATGATCATCGCCATTCTGGTTTCACTGATCACCGTCCTGATCGCCCAGTTAAGCTGGAAAGGATGGGTTACGGGAATGCGTGCCCTTATCAAGGGGGGGTCGGTTCATTCCAGTGCAGGAAGTGTCTCTCCGGAATTTCAACCCATTCTGAAGGATTTGAGAACTCTCGTCAAAGATCTCGAATCTGACAAATCCAGGGATATCAGTCAGATATCCTGGTCTCCAAAAAGCCTGAAGGATGTATTGCACAAGGAGCTCAAGGGGGACGAGATTCTTATCGTATCCAATCGTGAACCCTACATTCACAATCGCAAGGACGACAAGGTGGTGGTGCAGGTTCCGGCGAGCGGATTGGTGACGGCTCTCGAACCGATCATGCGTGCGTGCTCGGGGACATGGATTGCTCACGGAAGTGGAACTGCCGACAGGGAGGTTGTCGATAAGCGGGATCGGGTGAAGGTTCCTCCGGAGAATCCCCTGTTTTCCATCCGGCGTGTATGGCTCACGAAGGAGGAGGAGCAGGGCTACTATTATGGATTTTCCAATGAAGGATTGTGGCCGCTTTGTCACATTGCACATACCCGTCCCATATTTCGATCCCAGGACTGGAAGCAGTATGTTGCGGTTAACAGAAAGTTTGCGGAGGTTGTAAGGCAGGAGGCCACCACGGAAAACCCCGTCGTTCTCGTACAAGACTATCATTTCGCGTTGCTTCCTAAAATGATCAAGGAGTATCTGCCCGACGCAACCATCCTGACCTTCTGGCACATCCCCTGGCCCAATCTGGAAGCGTTCGGCATTTCCCCCTGGCGCAATGAAATCATTGAAGGACTTCTCGGGAGCACCATCCTTGGATTCCACACCCGGTACCACTGCAATAACTTCATTGAAACGGTGGATCGTTTTGTCGAATGTCGCATCGATCGCGAGACCTCTACCATTTCCTATCAAGGGCAATTGACCAGCGTTAAACACTACCCCATTTCCATTGAATGGCCGGTCCGCTGGTTGAAGGATCAAAAGCCTGTCGAACAGTGTCGTCTGGAAATTCGTGAGGAAAACAACATTCCCAAAGATTGTCATCTTGGGATTGGTGTGGACCGATTGGATTATACAAAAGGCATTCTGGAACGGTTTTTGGCGATTGAAAGCTTCCTAGCACACAATCCCAACTGGGTCGGAAAATTCAAATTCATCCAAATCGCCGCACCGAGTCGGTCCAGCATTCCCCACTATGAGGAGTTCCAGTCCTCGGTAAGAGTGCTGGTTAATCGAATCAACGAACGTTTTTCCAGGGATGGGCTTGAACCGATCTGTCTGAAGATGGTGCATCATGAGCCGCAGGAGGTGTTTAAGTATTTCAGGGCCTCCGATGTGTGCATTGTGAGCAGTCTGCATGATGGGATGAATCTGGTTGCAAAGGAATTCATTGCGGCGCGTGATGACGAAAAAGGCGTTCTGATCCTGAGTCAATTCGCAGGAGCTTCCAAGGAATTACCTGAAGCGCTCATCGTCAATCCCTACGACATTGATCAGACGGGGCACGCGATTCGCGCCGCGCTGGAAATGTCCTTGGGTGAGCAGGCGACCCGCATGCGAAGCATGCGTGGTCTGTTGCAGGAGTTTAATGTTTACCGGTGGGCGGCCAAGATGCTCATTGATGCGGCTAAGGTGCGCCAGCGCAACCGGTTTTTGCAACGTGTGGGAGAGAGTAATAGTGCAGGTTCCATATGAAATATCTTTTCAGCAAGGGAGGCATTCAAATTTTGGAATCGTTGTCGTTCACCCGGACTCTTTTCGCCTTTGACTTTGACGGCACTCTTTCAAAAATCGTGCCGATACCCGCCAGGGCCTTCTTGAGTACAGAAACCGCACGCCTTCTCCGGAGACTCAATGAGCGCGCGCCGGTGGCCGTGATTTCAGGGCGGAGCATTCAGGATTTGAAAACACGATTGCCTTTTACACCACGGCACCTGATTGGAAACCACGGTCTGGAAGGTTTGTCCCGGAATGATTCCACGCTGGATCTTGCCCGGGAGGCCTGTCATGCCTGGAGGGATCAACTCAAAAAAATGCTGAACAAACGGATGGAAGGCATCGAAATGGAAGACAAGACCTATTCCATGGCGTTGCACTATCGGCATTCACCACAAAAAAAGCAGGCGAAACTTCATTTGCTCGAAGCCGCCAGCCGCATTCATCCGTCACCGCGGATCATTCTTGGAAAAAAAGTGGTGAATCTGATTCCCGTTGGAGGCCCCCATAAAGGGATCGCCCTCGTCGAGTTGATGCTTCAGGAGAATATCCGTTCGGCCTGTTACATTGGGGATGATGATACGGATGAGGATGTTTTCGCCTTGTCCGACCGACGCATTCTTGGAATTCGTGTTGGACGCCGCGAGACATCCCTTGCAAAATTTTTCATCAAGCGCCAATCCGAAATGAACAAGCTGCTTCGACGCATCCTGTCGTTTTATGAACAATCTGAACAGTAGGCCCTTCATTTCCCAGGTTGAGAAATCTGTGTTGGAGCTCAGTCGTGTTTCGCTGGAGTTGCACCGTCTGAATAAATTTTTCGAATGCGAAGTAAAGCTCAGTCTGGTCCAGTTTTGTGTGCTCAGGCATCTGGTGGACATGCCGGGCACCTCCGCCCAGACCTTGGCTGGAGCGGTGGGGGTGCATCCCAGCACGCTCACACAATCGATCCGGCGCCTGGCCTTGAAGGAGTATCTTTTTGTGGATGAAGACCCCTTGGACTCACGCAGGAAAATCATCTCCATCACGCGCAGGGGAAAAAACGCTCTGGATCAGGCGATTGAGTTCATGCGGGTGTCGTTTTCAAAATCCAATACGCTGGCCCGGATTCTCCAACAGATAAAAATCATCACGGACCTGGAATGAATGCCTGCGCTGATTTTCGCTTCAAGCTGCACACGCCACGCCCATTTTTATGAATCAACCCCAACCCATTCAGTCTTTGGAATCGATTGGTCTGATTGGCAACTGTCAGATTTCAGCCCTTACAGATGGGAGTGGCGGAATTGCATGGCTCTGTCTTCCTCAACCCGATGGGCCCAGCGTGTTTGCCACATTGCTGGACCCACGCGCTGGCCATTTTACGATCGCCCCTCCCTCGGAAATAAGGAGTCGCGTCGAATCATGCTCCTATCTGGTCAATACCAACGTGATTCGAACGGTTTTCGAAACGGACCGGGGAGCTTTTGAAGTGATCGATTTCTGTCCCCGGTTTCAATTGAATGAGAGAATTTTCCGGCCGCCCCAACTTTTTCGGATAGTTCGTCCGTTGAGAGGCATTCCCTTAGTGCAGGTATCCTGTTCTCCGAAATGGAGTTACGGGCAGCATGAGAGCACTCTCGGGTTTGGAAGTCATCACATCACCTATTCCCATGCCAATGAGATGTTGCGACTCAGCACCACAGCGCCTCTCACCTATATCCGGGAGGAAAGACCCTTTTTGCTCAAGGAACCGCACTATTTTGTGCTGGCTTATGGTAGTCCCTTTGAAGCCGAAATAGGTGCCACCTCGGAATCTTTCCTGTCCCGAACGATTCATCACTGGCGTGCCTGGGTGCGAAGTTGCGCCCTGCCGGAAAAGCACGGAGACGAGGTGATCCGTTCGGCCCTTTGTCTCAAGTTGCACGTCTATGAAGATACCGGGGCTATTCTTGCCGCCACCACGACCTCTCTGCCGGAAAGTCCAGGTCAGGGGCGGAATTGGGATTATCGCTATTGTTGGTTACGTGATGCCTACTTCGAAATCGACGCCCTTTCCCAGCTTGGCCAGACCTCGGAAATCGAGGGGTTTGTGGACTATTTGTCCAATATTGTCTCCAGAAGTCCGAGTGATCCATTGCAGCCTGTTTATCGAATTTCAGGTTCACCTGTTCTTGAAGAATTTGAATTAAGCCATATTCAAGGTTTTCAAAACGAAAAGCCCGTACGGATTGGCAATGCGGCAGCCCATCACATTCAGAATGATGTCTATGGGGAGCTGATTCTGGCTCTGGCGCCGCTTTTGACAGATCCCCGATTTTCGGATCGCGATGATCGACCTCTTTTTGATCAGATCGAGTGGCTTGCCCAACGATGCATTGATCTTGGGAGCACCCCGGACGCCGGTTTGTGGGAGTTTCGATCCAAGCAGCGCAGGCACACTTTTACTCAATTCATGTCCGTTGCGGGTCTTCGATGTGCTTCTCAGATTGCGAAAGAGTTGAAACGGGTCCCGCAATGTGAACTTTGGCAGTCTGCAAGCAGGCATCTTTGGAGTCAGACCGTGAATGCTTGCCTTGAATCACCCATCGGTTTTCCTCAGGCCCTGGAACCTCCGTGGACCATTGATGCCAGCAGCCTGGCGCTCTGTTCGTTGCCTCTGATGGAAGGAGCGGA
This sequence comes from uncultured Verrucomicrobiota bacterium, assembly GCA_964475835.1. Classification (GTDB taxonomy): domain Bacteria; phylum Verrucomicrobiota; class Verrucomicrobiia; order JABWAM01; family JABWAM01; genus JABDCI01. The sequence goes on from CAYYYL010000001.1 coordinate 181,336, forward strand.
TGCTGAAACCACGGCCAAAGTCCGAACTCTCTTCAAACAAACGATTCAAACTGTGGAAAACCGGCTGCTGACCCCCACCGGCGTCCGCCGCTATGAAGGACCTGATGATTTTGGCTCTGTGAACAGTTGCTTCGGTCTCTGCACTTTCTGGTATATCGATGCCTTGATCACGGAGGGAAGAACCCAGGAGGCGAATCGCTGGTTTGACCAGGTGCTCGGGTATCGCAATAAACTTGGTCTCCTGTCGGAAGATTGGTCGATCGATAAAGGGATGCTTCGAGGCAATTTCCCGCAGGTTTATTCCCATGTGGGATTGATTCGTACTGCCATGAGAATTTGATTCGACTTGTGGTCGATGCCTGCCCACGACGGGTTGCAAACCAAAGATCCCACTCTTGACTCCTCTGAAAAGGCAGGCTTCGATACCTTTTCCCATGAAAAAGAGCCCTTCCTACAATAAAATCCTCGTTACGGGCGGAGCCGGATTCGTCGGTTCCAATCTGGTCCTCACCCTGCAGGAGCGCCATCCTCAGGCGTGGATCGTGGTCGTCGATGATTTTCGATCCGGAAATTTCAAAAACCTCACGGGCTTCCGGGGAGATGTCGTGGGGGCCGACGTGTCCCGTCTGGATTGGAAGACACAGTTCAAACGGGAGAAGTTCGACGTCATTTTTCATGAGGCCAGCATTACGGATACGACGGAACACGATCAACGATTGCAGGTGCACGACAATGTTGAGGGCTTCCGACGCATCCTCGAGTTTGCCGCTCCCTCCCGCACACCGGTTGTTTATGCCTCGTCTGCGGCGACCTACGGAATCGGCGGAACGATCAACCACGAAGAGCAGCCCGCCCAGCCCGCCAATGTGTATGCTTTTTCCAAGGTGATTCTCGACAATCTCGCCCGCGCCCACGCCCGCGCGGGCAAGGGGTGGAGGATCGTTGGCGTGCGTTACTTCAATGTGTACGGCCCCCGCGAAGCCCATAAGAAAGCCGCGGCGAGCATGATTTATCAATTGGCGCAGCAGATCCGTGCGGGAAATCGTCCGAGGGTATTCAAGCACGGGGAGCATAAACGCGATTTTGTGTACGTGAAGGACGTCATCGAAGCCACCCTGCTCGCCGCCACGGGCCCGAGCGGTGTGTATAATGTCGGCAGTGGCAAACCCCGGTCCTTCAACGATGTGATCACGATTTTGCAAAAAAATCTGAAAACAAATCTGGAGACGGAATATTTTGACAATCCCTACGCCTTTTATCAGCCGCACACGGAGGCGGACCTCACGCTTTCACGCAAGGGTTTGAAGTATCAGCCCATGTTCACTCTGGAGGATGGGATCCGTGATTATTACGCGAGCGGGTTTCTGGTGAAGTAGGGAAGTGGTCGCTGACTTGAAATCCATGTTCACGATGGATGAATCTCAGCATCATGCATCTGAGGGTAGGGCGCGACCGCCGGGCGCGCCGCTTCTGCCTGTGCGCAGAATATTAAATCATGATGTTCCTGATTGGGTGGATGTTCATTCAGCAGTCTATTTTCTTACGATTTGTGCCCGTGTAAGAACCTCCAATTCATTTTGTCACGCCGATGTCGCTCAATGGTTGTTTGACTCTGTTCAATTGCGGAATGAAAAAGGGATTTGGTTCATGCATCTTTTTCTTTTGATGCCGGATCATCTGCATGGATTAGTCTCTTTTCCTGTTACTGGAAATTCCATTCAAACGATTGTGGGTTCCTGGAAGTCGTGGACAGCGAAACAAATTGGTATTCAATGGCAACGAGGATTTTTTGATCATCGTTTACGTGATGATGAAAAAATAACCGAGAAGGCAGACTATATTTTCGATAATCCTGTTCGAGCAGGACTTGTTCAAACATCGGAAGCATGGCCCTACGTCTGGATCCCGGAAAGGACGGCCCGGCGGTCCGTCCCTACCCCGGAAACGGCATGATGAAAAATGGGAGAGTTGTGGGTGTGATTCTGTTTTTCAGTCTCAACACTTTGGGGCTGGCTGAAAAGCCGCGTGAAAATGATTCCGATACAGAAAACTTCCATCTCGCCTTGCCCGGTTATGCCTATGCGTTCCCACGCGATCACGCGGCGCATCCCGAGTTCCGCACGGAATGGTGGTATTTTACCGGACACCTGGCAGAACGCGATCATCCGGAGGCTGCCTTTGGTTACGAGTTGACCTTCTTCCGCCATGCGGTTGCGTCGAAACCTGTTTCACCCGGTTCTGCCTGGTCTCTGCGCGATATTCACTTCGCCCATTTCGCGATCACGGATTTGAAGAAACGCACGTTCTGGTTTTCGGAGAAAATCAGCCGCGGCGCATTGGGGTTGGCGGGAGCGGACACACAACGCCTGCACACATGGATCGAGGACTGGTCCCTGGAGGCGCAGCCCGATGGTTCGTGGAGGTTGAAGGCGCGTGACGACGAACACCAATTGAAGCTGGATCTTTCCCCGATGAAGGCTCCGGTGATTCATGGAGTGAAGGGAGTCAGTCAAAAGGCGGAGGAACGGGGGCGCGCAACTCACTATGTATCATTCACCCGAATGCAAACTCACGGCATGCTTCGTCTAGGTGCCCGGGAATCACCTGTTGCCGGAGAGAGCTGGTTCGATCACGAATTTGGGAGCAACCAGCTCTCAAAGGATCAGGTGGGATGGGATTGGTTCAGCCTTCAGTTGGATGGGGGAGAGGAATTGATGATCTACCTGTTGCGCAAGGAGAACGGTTGTTTCGAAAAATGCTCAAGCGGGACCTGGATCGGGAAGGATGGTTCCGTCACCCATCTCGATATCACTGAGCTCTCGGTGCTTTCCCGGTTAACATGGAAAAGTTCCAAAACCGGAACAACCTATCCTTCCACGTGGGAGATTCGAATTCCGAAGTTCAAGGTCAACGTGACGGTCGAACCCCTCCTTGCCAATCAGGAGTTGGTGGTTCGTGAATCCGCAAACACAGTGTATTGGGAGGGGGCTTGTCGTGTACGGGGGTCACATGGGGGGAAAGCGTATGTGGAACTTACGGGGTATCAAGCGCATCCATAGTTGATGTATGAAATTCAAGGTACAGTTCTTGTCCTTCATCGAGGATCGTGATAGATTTCACCTGCTTTGAGTCACTCTTTTACAGAGAATCAGAGGAAGTCACTCTTTCGTCTTCTCTCCGACGAGGATCCATCCACGATTCTGCTTGTAAAGCAGCAGTTGATTGACCAGGGCGAGGTCGTAGTTTCCCAACTTGAGAGCTGGCTGGATGAAGTGTCCGGTTCGCCTGCCGAGGAACATCTTCGGGAGGTTATTACCAAACTCAAAAACACGCAGTGCCATACGGATTTTTCGGATTTTTGTTCGCGTGCAAATACGGAGACGGAATTCGATCTGGAGCAGGCCAGCTTTCTTCTCGCTTCCACCGAGTATGTGTCCACGGACATGCGTCCCTTCCGCGAGATGCTGGATGGAATGGCGTCGGAGATTCAACTCCAATTGAGCAAGGAAGGTGCGACCTCGGAGATTCGCGCGATCAGTCATGTCCTTCACGATAAATACCGTTTCCGTGGGCAGTCCCGAAGCCGGTACTACGAAGCTGAAAACACGTATCTGAACTGTGTGCTCGAACGACGTGTGGGAATTCCCCTGACGCTCTCCCTCCTCTATCTCATGATGGGGAAACGGCTCGGCCTCCCGATTCACGGGGTGGCGCTACCGGGGCATTTCATAGTGACCTGGCACGGTCAGTTTTTCGATCCCTTCAATCACGGCCGCCTGTTGAATGAAAAGGCATGCCAGCAGATGGTGGAGGATCGGGGGCAGGAATTTCATCCCTCCCACCTTTCCCCCGCGACTTCGCGTCAGGTGCTTGTCCGGATGCTGATGAATCTGGCCCGGGTCTATGAGATCGAAGAGGACCGCCAGCGGCTTGGAAGAATTCGAAAGTATCTGACCACCCTGGGTGCGATGTAGGTCTGCTTCCTCCGACCCGTCAAACTAGCCTGCGAAAGAAAGGCTCCGTCATGTGCTTTCCGACTTTTTTCACCAGGTCTCCATCCTCCAGCGCCTTTTTCAGTTCCCGGAAGGAAGCACCTGCCGCTTCCAGATAGCGGGTGATGATGTCGGATGTGTGGGCCAGAGTGAGGTAGTGGACTTTTGCGCCGAGAAAGCCACGTTTCAGATTTTGCTGAATATAGAAACTTTCCATCGCCTGAATCATGCGTGGGTCTGAATGCTTGAATTCGAGGATTTGCAGGGGAGGCCATCCGGCGAGTTCCACGGGTACACCGGATTTACGGATGGCTTCACGAAGGCCGTCCTCCAGGAGTTTTCCCATTTTCCAGACATGATCGATGACGTCCGCCTGTTGAATTTTTTGAATCGTTGCCAGACCGGCCACAGGACCGATGGAGTCGGTCCAATAGGTGCTGCTGATGAATTCATTCCACGTAGCCGCCATGAATTCCGTCAGTCCCACCACGGCTCCGAGGGGGTGCCCGTTGGAAATTGTTTTTGCGAACACGGCAAGGTCGGGGGTGACGTTGAAATATTTCTGGGCGCCTCCCAGATGCATGCGAAACCCCGTCACCACCTCATCGAAGATGAGCACGATTTTTTCCCGGGTACAGATCTCCCGGATCTCCTCGAGGAAACCCGAAACAGGTGGGTGATGACGTGTGGGCTCCATGATGACAGCTCCGATCTGTCCACGATGGGCGTTGATGGCGTCACGAAACGATTCAATGCGGTTGTATTCAAAGGGAATGATGGAATCCGAAAGAGCAGAAGGGACGCCCCGTGCGGGAATGCCCGGGAGGAGATGGTCGTTCAACGCGGCTCCCGAACGAAGATTGGCGGCGAGATACCAGTCGTGCCATCCATGATAGCCGCAAAAAAGAACTTTGTCCCGGCCGCTATAACCGCGTGCGATGCGGATGGCGATGGCGTCGGCTTCACCGCCGCCGCGAGCAAACCGCACCTGCTCCGCGCAGGGAATAATTTGTGTCAACAGGGACGCCAGTTCGATTTCCTCGGGCGGATTCAGCATGCAGAAGGTGCCTCGTCGCACGGCATCTTCAACAGCGGTACTCACGTCCGGATCGGCATGCCCCAGAATGGTGGCACCCACGTTTCCCGTCATGTCCGTCCACTCGTTGCCATCGACGTCCACAATCGAAACTCCATGGGCTTCACGGAAGTAAACCGGCCAGACCCCCGGGGCCTGAATCTCCGGGCGCTTCGAGAGTAAATGGGTTCCCAGGGGGATGAGTTTTTTGGCGCGGTCGTAGAGGGTGTAACTTTTAACCGTCGATGGGAAGGATTCCGTGGACATGAGATCAATGTTCAGTGTCGCGCTTGGCGTTTTGCTTTCAAGGAAAAATCTTTTCTTTGGGGGCCCGGGAGGTAATCCTTGGTGAAATGGCTGAAACCCTGGAGTTTGATGGAAAGGTCGCCCTGGTTTCAGGAGGACTGGGCCTCCTTGGATGCCGTGTGGCCCGCCGTCTTGCGGAGGAGGGGGCCACGGTGATCCTGGTTGATCTCGCGTCTCCTGTTCTCTTCCGGAAGCAGTTTCAAAAGACTTTCGTCACAGTGCACCGGCGCATTCACTATGTCTGTTGTGACATCACGTCGGAACAAAAACTCAACGGGATGATTTCCCGGATGGCCGGAAAGTTTCCCCGCATCGACATTCTCATTAACAACGCAGCCCTGAATCCGACGGTGGAAAAAAAACAGCATGGAGACAGTTTCTTCGAACCCCGGCTCTGGCGCCGTGCCGTGGATGTAAATCTTACAGGACAGATGCTTCTCACCTTCGCGTGTCTGCCTCATATGGACCCCCCGTCGCGTGGCGTATCCAAAATCATCAACGTGGCGTCCATGATGTCCGTGAGACCTCCGCGAAATGAAACGTATCAGCGCTGGAAACCGGGTTATGTGAAGCCCCTTTACTATCCCGTGACCAAAGCCGCATTGGTGATGTGCACCACGTATCTTGCCTCGCACCTGGCGGGACGACGGATCACGGTGAATGCGATTTCGCCCGGGGGCATCGAAAACGCCCAGCCCGCAGCCTTTCGGAAATCGTACAACAGGACCGTGCCTCTGCGACGGATGGCACGTCTCGATGAGATTGTGGATGCCACTCTTTTTCTTTCCAGCACCCGCAGCGACTATATCAACGGTCACAACCTTGTTGTGGATGGCGGCTGGAGCATCGCCTGAACATGCGAGCGTCGTCGCAACTCCCGGTCATTGTCCAGGCTCGCATGGGATCGAGCCGCCTGCCTGGAAAGGTGTTGAAACCGGTTCTGGGTCGGCCGCTTCTGGAGCTCCTTGTTCAGCGTTTGCGACGGTCATATCAATGCGGGGAAATTTGCATCGCGACCACCACACACCCGCAGGACGATGTGATTGAGGCCTTTTGCCGTGAGCGATTGATCGATTGTTTTCGAGGAAGCGAGGACGATGTGCTGGACCGCTATCATCAGGTGATCGGAAAACTTGGCGTTCCACGATTCGTGAGAATCACCGCCGATTGCCCCCTGGCGGATCCCGCGGTGATTGACCGGGTGATTGAGAAAACCCTTGAGGTTGATGCCGATGTGGGAACCAACATCGATCCCCCGACATATCCCGACGGATTGGATGTCTATGTGATCACCGCAAAGGCCCTGGAAGTGGCATGGAAAGAAGCGCGGGATGCGGGGGAACGCGAACATGTGACGCCCTTTTTCTGGGCCAACCGGGAGCGATTTCGAATCGTCAATGTGGCCCATGATAACGATCTCTCCCGCAGCGAGCGCTGGACCCTCGACTATCCCGAAGATCTCCGGTTTGTACAACGCGTGTATGAGGAGCTCTATCCGGCTAACCCCGGTTTTGGCATGCGTGATGTGCTTCGACTCGAAGATCGGATACCGGAGTTGCGCCAGTGGATGTCGGGGTTGCTTCCCCACAACAGTTTCAAGTAGTCGGAAAAAGTGCCTGATCTTCGCCCCTAATCGGTTTAAATTCATCGAACGCCACATCCACCTCCATGACCTCCCGCCATCTTGTCATCGAACGTGACGTCCGTCGTTATACCACGCTGGTGGACGATACGATCCGGTCCGCCCTGCAGAGGATCACCGAGAACAAATCCGGGTTTGTGTTCGCGGTTCGTGAATCGGGTATTCTTGAAGGCATTTTAACGGACGGTGATGTTCGTCAGGCTTTGGTTTCGAGGCCGGATTTGCAACTGGACCAACCGGTGATGAAAATCATCAACACACGCTTCGTTTCTGCGAAGGTGGGAACCCCGGTGGCACGCCTTCGCGATCTTTTTTCCGATGTCATCCGTGTTGTTCCTTTGCTGGACGACCAATCCCGTCTGAAGGCACTGGCGCGGTTGCATGACGATGTGTTTCAGATCGGAGGGCGTGTCATTTCGGAAGACAGCGGCACCTTTGTGATCGCCGAGATCGGGATCAATCACAACGGGCAATATGATATGGCCAGGCGTCTGGTGGATGCCGCAGTGGAGGCGGGGGCGGACTGCGCCAAGTTTCAAATGCGAGATTTGTCCGCGCTTTATGGGAACGCCGGCAATGCCAATGATCTGCGCGAGGATCTGGCTTCCCAATACACCCTCGATCTGTTGAACCGGTTTCAGTTGAGCGAAAAGGAGATGTTTGAACTTTTCGACCATTGCCGGGGCGCCGGGATCATGCCTCTTTGTACTCCATGGGATCTACCGAGTCTGCAACGGCTCGAAAGTTACGGGCTTCCAGGTTACAAAATCGCCTCCGCGGATCTGACCCATCACGATTTGATCGAAGCCGTTGCGGCGACGGGACGCCCCCTCATCTGTTCCACCGGAATGTCGACGGAGCATGAAATTGTGGAGACGGTGGAGCTCCTTCATCGTCATGCAGCGAGTTACGCGCTCCTGCATTGCAATTCGACGTATCCGGCTCCGTTCAAAGATATCCATCTGGGCTACATGGACCGATTGAAGCAGATCGGGGAATGTATGGTCGGGTATTCCAGTCACGAAAGAGGATATCACGTGGTTCTCGCTGCCGTCGCGCGCGGTGCCCGGATCATTGAAAAACATATCACCCTCGACCGGAGCATGGAGGGGAATGACCACAAGGTCAGTCTACAGCCGTCCGAGTTTCAAACGATGGTCCGGGAAATCCGTGAGGTGGAGACGGCGTTCGGAACCTCCTCGACGCGCTCAATGAGTCAGGGGGAGCGGATGAATCGGGAGAGTCTATCCAAGAGCTTGGTTCTTAATCGCGATCTCGCGGCCGGGGAGGTGATCACCGCAGAGATGATCGAGGTCAAAAGTCCCGGAAAAGGCCTCCAGCCCAATCGTCGTCGGGATTTGATTGGAAGAAAGGCGCGCCGGGCTTTTTGTGCGGGCGATTGTTTTTTTGAAAGCGATGTCTCGGATGATGAAACGGTCCCGAGGTCCTACACCTTTCGCCGGACGTGGGGAATTCCCGTGCGATTTCACGATTTTCAATCGCTCGCACCCCTCAGCAATCCGTCCCTGCTGGAATTTCATCTCAGTTACAAGGATCTCGAAGCGGATTTCGATCCGTTTTTTACCGCACCCCTCGGCCAGTCGCTTGTGGTGCACAGCCCGGATATCTTTGCCGGGGATCACTTGCTGGATCTCGCTTCATGCGACGAGAAGCACCGCCGGCGCTCTGTTCAGGAACTTCAGCGTGTGGTGGATCTCACGCGCAATTTGCAGACTTATTTCAAAGGAAAAAAACAGCCCCGCGTGGTGGCAAGCCTGGGTGGTTTTACAAGGGATGGATTTTCATCACCGAAGGAAAAGCGGACGATGTACGCACGCGTCGGTTCCAGTCTGAAGGAACTTCAATTGGATGGGGTGGAGTTGCTCGCGCAGACCCTTCCTCCCTTTCCGTGGTATTTTGGAGGACAGCTTTATCTGAATCTCTTTGTCGATCCCGAGGACACCGCGGCGTTTTCACAGAAATACGGATTCGGACTCTGTCTGGACACCTCCCATACGAAACTCGCGTGCAACCATTTTCACTGGTCGTTTGTCCGGGCGGTTGAAAAACTGGGACCTCATGCGCGCCATCTCCATCTGGTGGACGCGCGCGGAGTGGACGGTGAGGGCGTGCAGATCGGTGACGGCGAAATTGATTTTGAAGCCCTGGCGGAAACGCTCCAACGCGTCGCCCCCGACGCCTCCTTTATTCCAGAAATCTGGCAGGGGCACAAAAACAGGGGGGAAGGATTCTGGAAGGCCCTCGAGCGCCTGGAGAAATGGTTTTAGCCCGGATTTCTCACGTCCGGGTGAGAAATATACAGGTTAGAACGGCCCCTTGAAATTCTTTTCGTAGCTGAAGAATTCCTCATTTCCGAGATCGGTCGGACTCAGATCGAGCATCTTTTCCACCGTGCGGATGATATTGACGGCCGAGGCGTAGTAGAGATTTTCGAGGGGACGCGTGGTGGGACATGGGACGTGTGCAAATCCCAGCCGTTCCACGGGTTTTTTCAAATCCCCGAAGCAGCGATGATGCACGATAGCCGCCAGCTCCGCGCTGAATCCGCAAAACACCCAGTCGTAGTCCGCGATGATGCAGAGGCCGGTTTTTTTCACGGAATCCACGATCTTTGTCTCCTCCAGTGGGGCGATGGTACGGATATCGACGATTTCCAGCTCCACGCCGCGACGGGACAGAACTTCGGCGGCTTTCAATGCCTCCACGGTCATCCAGGAGGTGGTCACCACGGTGAGGGATTTCCCAGGGCGAACCACGCGGGTGAGTCCCAGTGGTACTTCGAGGGTTTCATCGACGAGACCCGACACGTCGTAGAGCCAGCGATGCTCCAGGAAGATCACAGGATTTTCATCGCGGATGGATGCGCGGAGCAGACTGTAGCCGTCCTGCGGTTTGCTGGGCATCACCACCTTGAGTCCTGGAATGTGAGCAAAAAAGGTGTGAAGCGACTTGCTGTGCTGGGCGGATTGACCCCAGCCGCGTCCGATGACGGCGCGAATGACGAGAGGCAGCTTCAATTTGCCACCGCTCATGTAGCGCATGCAGGAGATCATGTTCACGATTTGATTCATACCCAGGAGCATGAAGTCGGCGCGGATGTGAACGAGTATGGGACGCAGTCCTGATATCGCGGCGCCCATGGTGACACCCGTGAGGGCGTCCTCCGAGAGCGGGGAGCCAAAGCAACGCTTTGGCCCGAATTTTTCGAGGAGATTTTTGGTGCTGCCAAAAATGCGCTTATGATCGGGAACATCGAGGCCGAAAATGAACACGGAAGGATCCGCCTCCATCTCGCGGATCATGGCGAGGTTGATCGCCTCACGAAAGGTCATGGTGGTCGAACTCATGGGAAAATGGGGTCAGTCGGCAAAGACATCGGTGAAAAGTTCCTCGGGAGCGGGAAAGGGGGCGGCCTGCGCCTTTTTCACACTCGCCTCGATCTGGGCCTTCACCTCTGTCTGGATCTGTTTCACTTCCGATTCACAATTCAGAGTTGCGAGGTGTTTTTGAAAATTGGCAACGGGATCGCGCTGGATTTTTTCCTCCGGGGAGGGACGCTGCCGGTAGCCCACATCGAAATCCTCGTTGGGTCCCACATGTTCGAGGTAACGCAGGTAGGTGAAGTGCAGGAAGCCCGGCTTGGGCTGGCTCAACATGGCGGTTTTGACCGCTTCGGTATGTCGTATCACTTCGAGCAGATCCGTGCCGTCTCCCGAGCTGCAGTGACAGTCAAATGCCTGGACCGCCTGCTGGATCGACTTGTGTCCCCGGCGTTCCCTTCCCTGCGAGTGAATGGCGAGATCGTTGTCCTCGCATACAAACAGCACACGAAGTTGATGAAGACATGCGAAATTCACGCTTTCAAAAAAGACACCTTCCTCCATGGCGCCGTCTCCGAAGGTGACAACGGTCCATTGTTCCGAACCCCGGTACTTGGCGGCGAGGGCGGCGCCCACGGCGGTGGGAATGGTGGTAGCCACCACGGCGGACGTGCAAAGAAGTCCCTTTTCCGGGGCGGTGAGATGCATCGAACCAGCCTTGCCGCGTCCGGGGCCGGTTACGCGTCCGTAGAGTTCTCCAAAAAAGGAATCTGTATCCCCGGTGAGCATGAGGTAGAGCGTATGATTGCGATACGTGCCGAAGTATCCGGTATCCGGGGGAAGGCAGTGGCCGATGCCGATGGGAATGGCTTCACCACCGATTCCCAAATGGACCGGAGTCTTGAGATCATTGGATGCGTAGACTTCACGGATCTTTTCCTCCGAGAGCCGGGCCAGAAGAAGCTTGCGGTAGAGATTGAGGGCGTCTGCTTTCGACATCATGGGCGGGTGGGGAGATCGAGTTTCGAAAAAAGGTGCTGGATGGGGCCAAGTTGCTGATCAAACCGTGCATAGCAATCCGGGATGCCAATATCCATTAAATTCCCGGAAGACTTGAAGACATGGATGTGGTTGGCGGAGTGTGTGAAGATTTTTTTTTCCAGGTCGAAAAATCCATCCGGCCAGTCGGACGCAAGTCGGGGATTCAATACGTAAATTCCCCCGTTGATCCATCCGTCCACAGCCTCATCCTCGGTTGAAAATCCTCCGATTTCCTCCCGGGCGTTCACCACGAGCCGCCCCTTCTGTCTGGCTCCGCCGATTACGTGGCTGGCGGGTATGGCCAGTAGCGTGAAATCGGAGCTCCGGGCGGAGTGGGCCGAGCACATGGGCTCCAATTTCTGGGAAACATAGGAATCCCCGTTGGCCACCAAACATACAGGGGATTGGACATGGGAAAGCGCATGCTTCAATCCACCGCCGGTCCCCATCGGCTGGGGTTCGATCACGACCTCTAGCCGATCGAAGTCTGCTGAGTGTCTGGCTGCGAATTCCTGAAACTGGTCTGCAAGATGATGCGCGGCGAGAACGAAGCGTCGAAATCCCTCCTGCCGCCACTGGTGAAGCAGGCGGAGGAGAAAAGGGCTGCCTCCAATGGGAAGCAGCGGTTTTGGGGTGAGCTGCGTCATGTTTCCCAGGCGCGTGCCCTTGCCCCCGCAGAGCACGATGAAATCCACCGAATCAATTCTCATCGTTGTGGAAAATCACCTGCGCACCCGTGTTGTCTACTTTAAATGGCACCCACACACGGATTTTAGAGAGCGCCTTCCGGATGTGCTCATGACGGTAGGGAGGCGCGAAAAACATGATGAACCCGCCTCCACCTGCACCGAGGATCTTGCCTCCGTATGCACCGGCTTTTTTCGCGGCTTCATAAATCTCATCGATGCTGTCGTTGGAAACCCCGGGTGCGATGGACCTCTTCAACTTCCAGCTTCGATCGAGCAGTTCCCCGATTTTTGGAAGATCTGCGCGAGATTGAAAGAGACCGACCGCCTCCTTCGCGATGCCATGAATTTCGCTTACGCACGACTTGCCGCTCTGGATTTTTTCGATCTGAGTGCCGGCGAGGTCGGTTGCGAATCGGGTGATGCCTGTGAACCCCAGCAAAACATGATCCTCAAGTGCCGCCGTGTAGTCGGGAGGCAGGATGAGAGGTTCGACGATATAGTCCCCATCGCGTTGGATATGAATGACCCGCATGCCCCCGTGCGCGGCGAAAATTTGATCCTGCACGCCCACGTTCTCCTTCAACACCTGCTGCTCCACTTGGATCGCATGGTCGGCAAGGGACTTTTTGGTGGGCATCTGGTGACGAAGGGCGTGGAGTCCGAGCAGAAGGCCCACGGTGAAGGAGGAGCTCGAACCCAGCCCCGAGCGGGCGGGAAGATCACCATCGTGATGAATCTCAAGTCCATCCTCAACCCCGAGATATTGCAGGCATCCGCGAATGGCGGGGTGTTGAACGTCCTGATTCTTCGAGACCAGCTCCGTGCGCGAATAGACGATGCGCGTCTGATATTCGAAAAAGGGGGGGAGCGGTCGGCAGGAGATGTAACAGTACTTTCGGAATGTGGTGCCCACCACCAGGCCTCCGTTCTCCTCGAACCACGCCCGGTAGTCGGTGCCACCGCCGAAAAACGAAAGCCGGAATGGAGTGCGGGTGATGATCATGAGGAGGTTGAAGAAAGGAAGACAGGAGTCAGGAGTCAGGAGTCAGAATGATTTTCTGAACGATCCCTGTTTCGATGAAAGAAAATACTGTCGCTGGGAAAATGCCTTCAAACAGAGCAGAGAGAAAAGTCAGAGATTCTGACTCCTGACTCCTGACTCCTGTCTCCCTCTTCCGCCTAAACATTCGCATACTGATTCCGCTTCAAAATTTGGAATGTTTTGACGAGCTCGCGAATGCCCGCGTCGAGTTTCACGCCGGGTTGGAACCCCGTCTTTTCGATGCGCTCATTGCTGACGATGTAGTTGCGCTTGTCGGGATCCTCGCCCACTTCCGATACGAGGAAGGTGAATTCAGGAATATGCTTTTTGATCGCCTCGCAGAGCTCCCACTTGCTGAGATTTGCATCGCTCAAACCGACATTGTAGGTTTGCCCCTTCATCTTGTCATAGTTCTTCAAGGCGTGGATGAAGACCGCGGCGGCGTCGCGCACGTGCAGATAGTTGCGTTTGAAATGGGGCTCAAAAAGAACCACAAAACGGTCGTTTACCGCACGATAGGTGAAGTCGTTGACCAAAAGATCCAGACGCATGCGGGGGCTGGAGCCGAATACGGTCGCGAAACGGAAGCAGACGGCATTCCCCGAGCTTAAAAGATGTTTCTCCACATCCACCTTCAACTTTCCGTACAGGGAGATGGGGTTCAGCGGGCTTTCCTCAGTGCAATGCATACTTGAGGCTCCGATGCCATAACCACTGTTGGTGTTTGGAAACACCAGCATTTGTTGTTTCCCGATGAGATTGGCGATCTGAATGACGGCATCCCGGTTGATGGCGGTGGCGCCCATTGGATCCTTGTTGCAGAGGGGGGCTCCCGTCAGGCAGGCGAGGGGAAGGATGGCGTCGAATTTGGGAACCAGATCCTTCAGCAGGCGTTCATCACGCACGTCGCCCCGGACGATGGTGAAGCCGGGATTGTTGCAACATTCCAAAAGAGGCGTCTGCCCATACATGAAGTTGTCGACCACCGTCACCTCCTGCCCGCCTTGCAAAAGTGCGGGAACCAATGTCGAGCCGATGTAGCCGGCGCCACCTGTCACAAGAATTTTCATAGAAGCTATCTTTTAATAAATTGGGTAACGTTGCTGCGCATTTTGTTCGCGTGCCAAGCGTGAGCGCAAGGCAATATCCGCAGCGATCTTGCCTTGCGAGCACAACGCCGCACGCCAACCAAAAGGCGCGCAACCTTTCGGCGGTGGCTCTTTTGGCCGACCCCAGTGTTAACTCGGCAGTCAAAGCCCGTTTGGGGATTCTCCTGCCTCGTCGCCTTGGATTCGGCCAAAATAGCCTTCCGCGTTACCCACTTTATTAAAAAACAGCTTCTGGAAGGGGAGTTCTACACAAAACGGGAGGTAAAAGTCACCCCATTTATGAAATGGCTCATAAAGGTTGCGTCACTGTCACCGTCCGTATCGCCCCAAACTACCGTCGTTGTTTTCGTATGAGAGCGAACCTGTCGCCATCAGAACAATCCATCCGGCGTTGATTCCAAAAGTTCTCTGAGCTCGTCTGAGGGGCCTTGTTGGGCAGGGGAGCGCGTGGCTTGATTGGGAAAGAGTTCGGGATGCGTTTGGTTTCGGAGACTGTTCAGGTATTTCAAAACAGCACGAGCGGCTTCCCTTAAGGTTCCATTGCTGTGCTCGCGAACAATCCACGCCAGATAATTCACGGGCAGGAAGGCCAGGGGCTTTCCTTTGTACCGTCCCATTTGCATGACAAATTTTCTGGCTGACTCAGGAGTCATGGTGATTCCATCCGATAAAATCTCAGGCAGTGGTATTCACGAACAACGTAAAGATCGGGTTCCTTGTTGAGCAGATTCTGAAGATTTTTTACGAAATTTCCGTTCAACTGGAATTTCCTTTTGAGGAGGTTGATCGGAAGCACAAAATCCTTTTTGTCCTTCAAACAGGCTCGGATGAATTGGCGTATGTCCGGCCATGACGTGTCCAGAGAATGAACGCCTGCTTCTGTTTTTGCTTTTCTTGAAACCGCAAATTTCATATGCTTTATGAAGAACCAATTCAGTCGCGCGCCTTACTTCGCTTAGCAGGAGTCGAAAACTCCAAGGTTGGCAAGGACGAACATCGGATGTGGGTGGCCCGGGTGTTGGCGCGTTCGGACGATAGACGAAAGCCGTCCTCCCTTCGTGTAGGCCGTGAATAGTCGAGAAGCTGCATTGGTGCCTTATTCCTGGGGTGGCTTCGCCATGCCTATGGTTGTCCGTTTACTGGG
>CAYYYL010000002.1:0-707 GCA_964475835.1 uncultured Verrucomicrobiota bacterium
AGAAGATGTCTTTGACTTGTGATATGCGAGATAAAAGCCAGGATTTTTTTGGAACGTCTCCATGCAAAGCGGACAGCACAAGGTCACCATTTCAGCGGCAACCTTCAGGTGAGCGAATCCCGTGCCATGCTTCACTGGTTTTTCGCAGACATAGCAGGGCTCTTCCTCCTTTCCACCCAAGTAGAGATCCATGTCCATCAGCGCCTATGATCGTCCACTTCGAATCAAACGGCTCAACGTCCGTTGACAAATGGCAGCCAATTCTTGTTGTTGCGATTCAGTCGGTATAAGGCAGAAGTTGCAATCGAATGATTATGCAATATGTTTCCAATATGAAACCGCGCATTTTCATTGGAATTCTGGGAATGGTGTTGCTTGGAAGCATGACTTCTTCACTTTTGATCGGCTGTCGAAAAGCTGAATCGACGACTCAATATACCTGTCCAATGCATCCCGAGGTCGTTCAGAACGGGCCTGGAAAATGCCCGAAATGCGGCATGGCGCTGGTGCTCAAGAAATAGGTCCGCCGGGTTTCATGCGCCGGACTTGCCAGCGCTCTCTTCCCTGAAACAACGGAAGCGAATCCGAAACGTCGTCGTCCTCCATGAGTTCAAAATGGCCGTCGAACAACTTCTTCGCATCGACGGGCTCCATGGGGTAAGGCGGCGGACTTTTTTCCCCGCCGTAGTGAAAGAAACCAATCAGGT
>CAYYYL010000002.1:717-43306 GCA_964475835.1 uncultured Verrucomicrobiota bacterium
TCAGGTGGCTCCCGGCCGAAAGCAATTCGCGAACGCGCTGAACGTACCGCGGCCACCGGTCCTGCGGCATTGAGCAAAGAAACGTCCTCTCGTAAATCACGTCGAAGGAGTGGGGCGCGAACGCGTGAGCAAAAAAATCCGCCTGAAGAATGCACGACGCCAGGGGACCGAGGCGGTTTCGCGCGATCTCGACCGCCTTCGGGCTGAAATCGATGCCGGTCACATGCCATCCGTGCTGGTAAAAGAGCTGCACTTCATAAGCGGAGCCACACCCCGGAATCAGTACGCGTCCCGGCGTTGATTTTTCAAGATATCGTTGCAACGCGACGGGGGCCCGCCCCATGTCCCACGGCGTCTTCCCCCCGGCAAACCGGCTGTCCCAAAATTCAACGGAGGTGCTGTCCATAGTACCTCTTACGAAAGGACGGGCGATGAAACACTCTTCAGCTTACGACTCAATATCTGACGCGCACGCGCGAGGCGCGTCTCAACCGCCTTTACCGAACATTTCAGAATGTTCGAGATTTCCGCGTACGAAAGATCCTCGAATTCGTAAAGCAGGATCACCGTTTTTAAGTCCGCTGGAAGCTTGGCTACGGCGTTCTGAACTTCCGCCGCCTGCTCCGAAGCCTGGACCTCGCGGGAAGGATCCGGCGCGTGATCGGCCGGCTCGTGGCCGGGATGTTCCCCGCTGTCGGCGTCAATGGAGAACGTCGGATGCCGGTTGCGCCAGCGCGCGTGACTGCGACAGAGGTTCGTGGCGATCTGAAAAAGCCACGTCGAAAATGCGGCTCGCGGCTCGTAGCGCAAGCGACTTTGATACACACGAACAAATGTTTCCTGGGTCAAATCAATGGCGTCCGCTTCGTTGCCTATAAAACGCATGGTGTAGTTGGCGAGTTTTTGCTGCCAACGGCTCATGATTTCATTTAGCGCCAAGTCTTCGCCTTCACGGAGGCGACGCATGCAATCAACGTCGGGATCGTCCATGCTCAAGGCTCCTTTTGTTTGCGAACGGCGGCGTCCGGAGAGCCTGTGTGTACGAACATGGATTGCGTCATTATCGAAATATAACGTTGTCCCTGATCCGGATTCATTTCCCTCGCGACCGCATAGATATGCGACAGCATGCCTTCGCGGCATTCCGCTTCGACTTGTTCAACATGGCGTAATTGTTTGGAAATCTCCGGCGTCATCCCGCGACTCTCGGAAATCAACTTTCCAAGCTTCGAATTGGCTTCAGAAAATTGTCTGCACATCGTCTCGCATTGCGGACGGTATTCGGAGTGCAAGGAAACAATCTTTTGAAATTGCGCATCGGAAAGATGAAATTCCGTGCGCAGCCATTCCAGCTCGGATGGCTTGGATGCCAATCGTTTTTGGATGCAATAAGTTGTCACAGCGCTCAGTACGGCCAATCCAAGTGCTGCGAGGATGACAAGAATGGCTCGTTTCATAATGCGCTATTGAGCCATTTGAATTGGATTAATGGATTGAACATATGTCGCTGCCATTTTTTGCGACTCACGGCGGGTTTGGGTCTGCGCTACGCCATATCCGCCGAAAACGCCGATGAACAATGCGAAGGAGAGTAAGGCAAGCGCTGGAGCGGGACGCAGAAACGGAACCAAAAAGAGGTCAAAAAGATCCTGCCAAAGTTTTTCAAAGGGCGACGATTGTTTGGCGGCGATTTGCCGCCAGACTCCAGCTTGGAAGTTGGCGGGCAAATCGACCTCCACTTTCCAGTTCTTTAGTTGAGATTTCAAGTGATCAGCATTCATAAGCACCTCCTCTGGAGGGGATATTAAGCTCCCCTCCAGACTTTCACAACGTCACTTTACATTGCAGTGAAACTTGCAGCTTTCCTTCATCAAGTCTTGCTTGCTGCATGTTTCGTTGAGAGCCACGGAAAGGCCTGTGTCACTCGTTCCAGATGAGCTTTTCTTGGAACTCAGACTAGCTCCATTCAGTGGCTTGTAATCTACGGTATAGCCAGGCGTCCCCGCTATCCTTACAAGAGCCGCCTTGCTGTTTTGGGAGTTCAGCGGAGCCTCCGCCCAAGCCGAGCCAGTCAGGAGGGTTCCACCAATGATGGCTGCGAGAAGTATTGTTTTCATTTTGTGGTTGGAACGAGGGGTTGGATCCGTTCCTACCCGTATAACGCCGTATCTTGGAAAAACCCTGTAAGTTTTGGAAAGGAACGGGTGAATACCATTCTTCCTATCCGTATTCCTGCGCCTAAACGATCCGCAGCTATTTTTGACGCCACATTGACGCAGGTTTTACGTAAGATTTGACGCTGAATTTGTCGCAACGATGGCTCTGCTGTTGCACCGCAAAAACGCAACACAAACGTTTGAATGTTTGCGCCTTGACGCCGCCGATCAGTTGCAACAAGAAGGCGTCAGCCTTGCGTTAATGACCTGACAAAGTTCCCACAATGGTCGCGTCGTGGATCTGACAGTGTGCGTCAAATTTGCGTCAAGAATCCGCAAACTCTACGTTTTTCTTGCAACAAAAGTGTAAGCCTGAGGCTTAGGAGTAGGGCGTCCCTTGTCTAAAAGCGGCCCTGGCTGTGCAGCCGTTTAGGCGATCTCCTGCGCAGGTATTGACAGGATATTATTGATCTCGGGATTCGAGAACAGGACTCGCTGCGCCATTTGAGTACTGTGCTGATCACGAAGATGACCATAAGTCTTCATCGCCAATGCGCCGCCATCCTTGTGGCCAAGCCAGCGACTTACGGTGGGGATATCCACACCCGATTCAATGCAGCGTGTGGCAAACAAGTGCCGCAAATCGTGATGGGTGAAGCGGGCGATTCGCAATTTCTTGCAAGCGGTATTGATGGCGCCCTGACATGCGGTAATACGCATGACAGGGTGGGTGATGAATTCCTTTTCGTCCCGCTCGCTTTTGATGCGACTCAGCAAACGATACATATCCGGGATCATTGGAACGCGACGGGTCTCCCAGTTCTTTGTGCCTGTTGATGGATCCCCCAGGACAAGAATTTCCCTCTTCTCGAAATCGCAATTTCGTCCGTAAATACGTGCCGCTTCTCCTTTACGGCAACCGCTGTATGCAAGAAATTCGACAAGGTCTCCGCAGCGCTTGCCCATGCCGTGGATTTCGCGAATTGCCGTAACCAGCGCGAGGAACTCTTCCTGGCTGGGCAGTTGAAGGTGTTTCTGGACAACTTTTTTGCGTTTGATGTGAATGGCGGGATTATCATACCGGGCACCTGCTTCAACCGCGATGTCCAGGACCTGACGCAATGTCCCAACCGTGTTGTTAAAGGCGGAGGAGCTGGATTTTACGCCAAAACGGCCTGCCCAGGTGAGACAATCGGACTTGGAGATTTGAGCTGCATCCGTTTGCTCTAGATCGGGCCAGGACTTCAAAAGAGCGACAAGCCGTTCGTTCCGATAGACTTTGCTGCGTTCTTTGAGAGAGTGGTCCGCCTTGAGCCGTTCGCGGTAGGTCTGTAGAGCGTCTTTAAAGGTCATCTTGCCGCGGGCGATCGCTTTTGAAGCAGCTGCGCGCTGGCGTTCTTCCTTATGAAAATCCCCAAGGCGCAGCTTGGCGACGCTGATCTTGTCCGTCTTAAGCGTTTTCCAAATCAGCTTGCCGCATACGCGGATTCGCGCATAATAGTTCCCTGATTGGATGTGGCGGACAAGGTTTGCCACGGGAGTTTTTTGCCAACGCGATTCAGAAACGGATTTGCTCTCATTCATTGACATAGTATAGAAAAGCAGTATAGAACGTGCAATTCGAAAAAAACGCAAAAAGCAGAAATCTCCTCTTAAATTCGACTGCGGACAGGTGGCAGAGCCCGGTTTAATGCGCCTGACTCGAAATCAGGTTGGCCCGCAAGGGTCACGGGGGTTCAAATCCCTCCCTGTCCGCCATTTTTACTGGAATGCCCATGGATGCCGTTCCCACGATCTTGTTGGTGGAAGATGATTCAAACGATGTTGTTTTGCTCGAACGGGCCTTTCGCAAGGCTGAGGTGAGCGACTGTTTTCAGATCGTTCCCGATGGCGAGGCGGCGATGCACTATCTCGCTGGAATTGGGGAATAT
The DNA here is from genome assembly GCA_964475835.1 of uncultured Verrucomicrobiota bacterium. Lineage (GTDB taxonomy): Bacteria > Verrucomicrobiota > Verrucomicrobiia > JABWAM01 > JABWAM01 > JABDCI01. The sequence continues at coordinate 4,805 of CAYYYL010000002.1, forward strand.
GCGGATCGCACAAGATATCCCATGCCAAGATTGGTCATTCTCGATGTTCGGCTGCCTCGGAAATCGGGGTTCGAATTTCTTCAGTGGCTGCGGCAACAACCGGAGCTGAAGTCCCTCCCGGTAGTGATGCTCGGGGCTTCACGCGAAACCCGGGACATTGTTCGAGCCTACGAATTGGGTGCGAATTCGTATCTCGCCAAGCCGGGGTCTCCCGAAGAATTGATCCGGCTGGTACGGGCATTCAAACACTATTGGTTTGAATGGAATTTACCCGCGGAAATGGCACGCTGATCCCTTTTTGGCCCATGCTGTCTTCAAGCTGAACGGGCTTTTTCTTTTTCGCGTTCCATTTCCTCCGAGAGTTTTTGGGTCTCGTGACGCAGTTGTTTTTTGAGGGATTCCACGGCTTCGGCCTCGCCTTTGAAAAGAGCTTCCTCGATCTTTGGCTTCAGGAACAACTCTTTTTCGGCGATCTTTGATTTGTAGAGACTGTCGATGTCCGCGAGCTTTGCTTTTTGTTTATCGGTCAGAGGTTTGGAAGGGCCGCTCGTTTTATTGAGGCGCTCCATGGCAAGTTCGTAGGAGGATTTCATGAAAGGCTCAGAGGTGAACGAAAACGGAATTGTTTTCGATTTTGGTTTTGTAGACTCCGACTTTTGCGGTTGGATTCATGCGGCAACTGCCATCGTTCAGGTCGAACGTCCAGCCATGCCATGGACAGGCAACAATGGAACCATTAAGGGACCCGTCTGAAAGAGGACCCTGGCGATGGGGGCAGGCGTCATCGATTGCATGAAAAGCGCCGTTGACGTGAAACAGGGCGATGGCGCAGCCGTTCAATGTCACTTTTTTCCCCGTGCCCTGGGGGATTTCGTTCGTCTTTGCGGCTTCGTGGAATTGACCCATGGATGGATATATAGCAGTTTGATTTCCGATTGACCAGTCGCGTCCAAAGTGGGCGCCTTCATAAAAAGGGAATTCCGGCGGGTGCAGCCGGAATTAGAGGGAAGCGCGGTTAGACGTCAATCCCCAGGACAGGGGGATGTTTCACACGGATTTACCCGCCCTCCACTGCTGCCGCCAGAGTTCCGCGACGACGACGAGGGCGTGGGTGATTTGCCCGGAGTAGACAAGGCGGGAGAATTCGGTTTCGGGAACAAGTTTGACGGCGATATCCTCCATGCTGTCCATGTTTGGGGTCTGAACTAGCCGCACGTTTTCGATCAGAACGGTGTAACAGGTATTGGTCTGGTAGGCGGGATTGGGATGCACCTTCCCAAGGAGTCTTGGGGTGGAGCCCTGATATCCTGTTTCTTCAAGGAGTTCCCGTGCTGCCGCGGTCTCCGGAGATTCATTTCCGTCCATGACGCCGCCCGGTATTTCCCACATCACTTCGCGAACTCCATGGCGGTATTGTTGAACGAGCACCATTTCGTTCCGTTCAGTAATGGCAATGACGTTGACCCAGGACGCACCCTTGACGATGTAGACTTCGTGTTCCGTCCCTGTGCGTGGGGAGACAACGCGATCGCTTCGCGTTTCAAAAATCCGGTAGTGGTTCATGGGCTTGGAGCCAAGAACCCGCCATGGACGAATGGGATCTGGGTCGGGGGGCATGGGGTGAACCTACCAATTCCGGAAAGATCGGGCCACGAGATTATTTGTCGCGTTTTGCGGCCCAGCCCTGCTTAAGCAGATCGATCAAATACGCGAGCGTGACTTCATAGGTTTCACCCCGTTTGACGCAGAGCTGTTGGGCCCGATTTTCAAGTTGCTCGGCCATGGCAGGGGTTTTTTCCCCGGGTATGCCGAGCGTGAGCAGAAAGGACTGGAGCTCTTCGCGTTTCATTCGTTCACGGAGGGCAGAACCTCGGCATCACCCTTTGGGGTTTGAAGAAGAGATCCGGGGCTGGCCGCATCACGGTGGATGATAGCGAGACCCAGATGGGAATGGCCTGGTATGTGAGTGATGCTGGTAAGACATCCCACATTTTTTTCCCTAAAGATCAGGGGCGTTCCGACCGGGATGGGGCTCGAGAGTTTGAGTCGGACCAGTTTTTTGTGAACCTGTCCAACGCTTTTGATTCGCGCGATCACCTCCTGCCCGATGTAACACCCCTTGGCGAAACTGATCGCGAGGGATTCCAATCCCGCCTCCTGAGGAAAATGGGTTTCATTCATATCGATGCCAAAACGTGGAATTTCAGCTTCGATACGAAGAGCTTCGAGGGCGGTTGCATCCCCGAGAGCTCCTCCTGTTTCCAAGATATGATCCTTGAGGGGAGCGAGAATTGGGAGGGCGTCCCGGGAAAGACGGAGATCGAAGGAGGGAGCCAGGGAGCGGCGACTTCGAAAAATCCATCCCTGGGCGTTGGTCACGGGGACCCAATGGAAAAGTTCCTTCGGAGGATTGGGACAGATGCGGCAGCTGGCTAGCGCCTCAGCGCTGTTCATGCCAACAAGAGTGAATGCTTCCCAACGAGCTGTTTCATTTTCGAGTTGAACGTCATCGGCGATCAAAAATCGATCGAGCTCGGACATCATCTTCTCGCTTAGGCCCGGTTCGAGTTCCACAAGGAGGCTGTCGTCGAAGGAGAAGACGATTCCATCCGTACGGATCTTGCCCTTTCCATTTGGAAAAACTGTATAGCAACCATGACCTGATTTGAGTTTTTTGATATCCTGGGTGGATTGACCGTTGAGGAAACGGATGCGGTCCTCCCCCCGGAGGCGAATCCAGTTTGGGGAGGGAACCGATGCGAAGAGGAGGGGGGTGGGGGCGCTCATGCTCGTGGTCATCACAAACGGGTGGGGATGGGGAATCAACTACTTTTCGCTGGCTTCTCTTCCCACACATGATGAAATGAGTCTGATTTTATCATGGAAGACGACATTATCATTGATCTTGCGAGTGACGAATATTTCATGCGCGAAGCCCTGCGCCAGGCGGGAAAGGCTGCCGAGGCAGAAGAGGTGCCCATCGGCGCCGTCATAGTCCGGGACAGTCGGATTATTGCACGTGCCCACAATCAGGTGGAGGTCTTGAAAGATGCCACCGCCCATGCCGAGATCCTGGCGATCACCGCTGCGACCCAGGTGACCGGGGATTGGAGGCTGGAGGACTGCACCCTCTTCGTCACCAAGGAGCCGTGTCCCATGTGTGCCGGAGCGTTGGTGCTCTCGCGGGTCAAACGACTGGTCTATGGTGTGGCAGACCCGAAAGGGGGCGGGGCCGGAGGGCTGTTTAATATTGTGGACAACCCCGCCCTGAATCACAGACTGAAATGCACGGGTGGTATTTTGCAGGAGAATTGCTCCAATTTGCTGAAATCATTCTTTAAGGGGAAACGCCCCTGAGAAATAGCCGATTGCCGATAGCCAATAAGAAGAGTTGTTGGGGTTCACTGCCAAGAGCAAAGGAGCCAAGTTTCAGGGAATTCAAAATTCTGACTCCTGTCTCCCAATGGCTCTCTAGCAGCTTGCTGAAAAAGTGGGAACGGCCGTGCGAAAATGCATGCCGACTTTTTCAGCAAGCTGCTAGTATTTCTCTCCGATGGCACCCCAGCGGGGATCAATGACGCGCAGTTCAGGCGGCAATTTTGAAAAAATTTGACGGGTAAATGCATGGATATCCTTCACCACGCCATCGAAACGGCGTTGTGAAAAGGTGCGGTTCGCAGGAAAGGCATGCTGCAATCGGCTCACCCTATGATGGGAGGACCTCAGAGAGTCTTCTGTGAAGAGACCTTTTTTGAACGCACGGAGGCTTGTTCGATAGCATGCTCGAATTGCTTTGGCGGTATGACAAACCAGAATGAAGTCGATTCCCACTGCAAGACAGCGCACGGCGGCTTCATCCACGGCCATCTGCTTAAGGATGGCGCCCATCTCAAGATCATCGGTGATTGATACTCCCTGGAAGCCGAGGGTTTCCCGCAGGAGCGTGCCTGCGATGATGGGGGAGATGGATGCGGGTGTGAGCTTGCTCCCGTGAAAGGCGCGCAAATGAGCGTGCGAGAGCATGATCATCTGAAGTTCCTTTTTAAGCGGCTTTTTGTTTTTCCGGCTCAGGAGCGCATAAGGGCGGAGATCCTGCTGGAGAATCTCGATGCGCGTACGGTTGACCCGTGGAAGGAGGAGATGGGGGTCCTTGTCGGCAGCGCCATAGCCGAGAAAATGTTTTCCACAACCGGAGACACCTTCCTGTTGCATGCCTTTCAGAAAGGCGCCAGCGAGTTGTGCAATCTTCCGGGGATTGCGGGACCAGCAGCGGTCCGGGACGGAGTTGTCGGTCTTTGGGCGGAGATGAAGGTCGAGTACGGGGGCGAGGTTGACGTTGACGCCCACTTCATGGAGGAGGCGCCCCGTCAAGGTGCCATGCCGTCGGGCCCATGTTTCGTTGTCGAGAAATCCCAGCTGAAGAGCGGAGGGGACGACCCCCGTGAGATCCTTCAAACGATTCACGCGGCCCCCTTCATGGTCGAGGCATATGGAGAGATGGCGCCCAAGAAGGGAGCGCAGATTGGAGGTGAGGTGCGCGAGTTGGGACGCAGATCTTACATTTCTTGCAAACAAGATAATGCCGCCCGGCTGCACTTCTTTCAGAACTTTTCGTGTGTCTGGATCAAGGGTGGGACCGGGGATGCCGACAAAAAAACGTTCTCCAATGAGTGTATTCATGATTTTCCGAACAATCGTTTCCAAAAGGGGTTTTTCACGCGGATCGAAGAGACGCGATGAACGGCCATGTGGGCACTGTCGCGGACACTTCCTGCCGCACGGATTCGATTGAGTGTGGAGTTTTGATCCGGATTGTATTTGCGTAACAGATTGCGGAGGTCGCCCAGGGAAGCCGCAAGGTGCCAGCGATTGGTGCTAAGGGTGAAAACCATGGTGGTGGCCTTGATGCGCCCCTGTTTTACCAGCTCGGTCAACTGGTCCAGGTTGCATGGACCATATTCCACTCCATCACTGGCTCGTACGGTGTAGAGCTCCATAAATCAGGTCCAGAGATCCATGGTCCGGCAGACGGCGCGAACCTTTGGCACTTCGTGGGTTCGAAGCAGATTGGTTTTTCCCAACAGGGCGAGCATGGCGAAAAATGACTCCGCACAACGAACCTCGTCCTCAAAATATTCAAACGCATGGGGAAGTGCGTGGCAGACGGGCCAGCCGAGCTTCCGGAGGCGAAACGTTTCAAGAAAAACCTTCATCTGATGGCGCACTCGCACCGCGCTGTCTGCCAGATTCTTGTAGTAGAATCCGAGCCCCGGATCGATGATGATGCGTTGAACGCCCAGTTTCGTGGCTTCCTCGATTTTTCGGGCGAAATATTGTTCCATTCGTCCCATGATGTCCTCGTCAAAGGAAAAGTTGGATACGGACCGGACGTTGTCTCCCTCCACATAACAAATGATGACCCCGGCGTTCCGTTCCGCGACGATTCGAAAGATATCATCTGTTTTGGTGGTGCCAGTCAGATTGAGAATGGAAGCCCCTGAGTCGAGGCAGACTTCCGCGACGGAGGGATGATAGGTTTCGACGGAGACGAGAACCCGGTCTTCCGCAAGCGCCTTGATCACCGGCAGGAGGACTCCGGTCTGGCGATCCTCGCCGACAAAAGGAGTGTGCGCAAGAGTGGATTCTGCGCCTACATCGATGATGTGCGCGCCTTCCACGGTTAGTCGCAGCCCGCGGTGTATGGCGGCCTCGGCATTCAGGCAGACACTTTCCCGGTACCAAGAGCCGGGGGAAAGATTGACCACGCCCATCAGATGCGGTTCCTTCTCGAAGGCGAGATGACGACCACCGAGGTCGAACTCCTGCACAGGAAGATTCAAAAACTCCTGATAGTGTGTGGCCAGTTCCAGTAAATGCGCGAGGCTCAACATGACATTCCCATCTCGACACAAATGGCGGAAGGATTCAAGTCTACCGTATCTGAAGCATTTTGGTGCATGGTCGAAAAGTGGGGGGTGGAGAACTTGGTGCGCAAAATTGCGCATCTGTGCTTGACGGTCTCTGTACACACCGATAGTTTGGCTGACTCGAATCTTATTGTATATGGCAACGGAATTGACATTCGTTTTGGTGAACCCGTACACGCTTCGTAAATCGCGTACGGGAGGAATCCTGTCCCGGTTGATGTCGCGCACGGCACTGGACCTTGTGGCTTCACGTCTTTTTGCACCAAGCAAGGAGTTGGTTTTGGAATATGCGAAGACCTTGAAGACCTTCCGCACGAATGGCCATTCGCATCGGGATCAGGTTGCCCGGCTCACCTATGAATACGTGCTGAACAACTACTCTCCCGATCCCATCACTGGAAAACGGCATCGTGTGTTGATGCTTCTCTTTAAGGGTGAGAATGCCGTCGCCAAGGTTCGGGATTGTGTGGGTGAGGTGTGGTACCGCTCCGTGACGGGGGAAACCATCCGGGACACCTATGGGGATTATATTGTCGGGAACGATGGTCAGGTGAAATATTTTGAGCCTGCGGTGCTTGCTCCCCGCGACACGAAGGAGGTTGAGGAGAAGCTTCGCATCTGGTCGAAGTATTCCGAACGGGATGGAGGGGTTTTGGAGGATGTGCTTCCCTATAAGCGTACTCCGCAGACTCAGCGCACCCTGGTGATCATCAAGCCCGATAACTTTACCTTCCCAAGTGGGAAGCCGGGTAATGTGATGGACATGTTTTCAAAGACGGGACTTTATATTGTGGCATTCAAGGTCAACCATATGTCGGTTGCGCAGGCAGAGGCCTTTTATGGTCCCGTGCTTCCCATTTTGAAGGAGAAGTTCAAGGGGTTTGTAGGAGATCGAGCCCGCCAGGCATTAAGTCGGGAGTTCGGATGTGAGTTTCCTGCCGAGTCCGCCCAGGAGATCGGAAATGTGGTCGGCCCCCTGTACGCAGAGAGTCAGTTCGATGATATTGTGAAATTCATGTCAGGCCGCACACCCAAGGAGTGTTCCGCTGTGGAGAAGAAGAAGGCGGGTACCGTCAAATCCGTTGTCATTGTGTACGAAGGTGAGAACGCTGTGGCGAAGGTTCGTGAGGTTCTTGGGCCGACGGATCCCCGTAAAGCGCCTCCGGGCTCCATTCGCCGCGAATTTGGAAGCAATATCATGATCAACGCAGCGCACGCGTCCGATTCCGCAGACAATGCAAAGCGGGAGATGAAAATCCTGAATATTGGGGAAAACAATCTTAAGACGACGATTGAGGATTACTATCGATCGAAGCGTCGCTAATCTCTTCGCCTCTGGCGTATTAAATAACCGAGCAGCACATTCTCATATGGAACCAGCTAATATCGCAAAAAAAATCACCCCGTCCCTCACCCTCGCCATTGACAGTAAAGCGAAAGCACTGAAGGCAGAAGGGAAGGACATCTGCGGCTTTGGAGCCGGCGAACCCGATTTCGATACACCGGATCACATCAAGCTCGCTGCCGCGCAGGCGCTGGCTGAAGGGTTTACAAAATACACCCCCTCCTCGGGCATTCCCGAGCTTCGCCAGGCAATCTCTGAAAAATTCAAGGTTGATAATGGAGTCGACTACAAGCCAAACCAGATCATTGTTTCCTGCGGTGCAAAGCACTCCGTGTACAATGCTTTGCTCGCCACCTGCAATCCGGGTGATGAAGTGGTGATTCCCGCCCCCTATTGGGTTAGCTATCCCGAGATGGTCAAACTAGTCGGTGCCGAGCCTTACATCGTCAAGACCTCCGCGGCGAACAACTACAAGATGACACCTGAGGAACTTCAGGCTGCCATCTCACCGAGCACGAAGATGGTCATTTTGAACAGTCCCGGTAATCCGACCGGGTCCGTTTATACGGAGAACGAGCTTGCTGCACTAGTGGAAGTGGCCATGGAAGACGATCTCTATATCCTTTCCGACGAAATCTACGAGAAGATCGTTTATGATGATGCGAAGCATTTCAGCATCGCTTCGATGTCGAAGAAGGTTTACGAGCACACGATCACGGTCAATGGTTTCAGCAAAAGTTATGCGATGACAGGCTGGCGCCTGGGTTATCTCGCGGCTTCCGACGCCATCGCAAAGGCGATTGATTCCATTCAAAGCCATTCCACATCCAACCCGACCTCTTTTGCCCAGAAGGGTGCGGTGGCGGCTTTGCGCGAATCCCAGGATTGTGTGAATGAAATGCTGAAGGCATTCACCTCCCGCCGTAAATTAATGTACGAAGGTCTCACCTCGTTGCCGGGTGTAAATTGTGTGAAGCCGATGGGGGCTTTCTATATGCTACCCGACATTTCCTCGTTTGGGATGACCTCGACTCAGTTCTGCGAGGCCCTTCTTGAACAGGCGCTTGTGGCGGCGGTTCCCGGCATTGCCTTTGGAGATGATCGTGTGATCCGTCTCAGTTACGCCTGCAGCACGGAGAACATCGAAAAGGGTGTTTCCCGACTGAAGGATTTCTGTATGCGCTTGAAGAAGTAAACTTCTTCCATCTTCGCCATGGACGTGTTCCTCCAGGAGCTGCGGACGGCGCTGGAGGCATATTTTGATGCGGTGGCAAAGCAGCGGATTGCTGATGATACTTCACGTCCGCCCTTGATTCCCCATTTCAAGAATCTTGACCGCCTCCTTGCATCGGCCCCCGATGGTTTTGACCCGCGGCTTCGGCATTTTCTCGAAGGCAAAAGCTATCAAAAGGCCATGGCTTATTTAAAAACGCTTTGTTGAAGAGTCATGGAGGAGGGGGCATGGGATGGAGGTGACACTCGGCGGGGCCCTTCTGAAACGATAACCTTACCGTTTTTCCTCCATTCTTGTATTGAGGTCATTCTTCCGTTAAAGTCGATGGCTTCAACGTGACTGCATATCCTGATCGTTCCCAACATCTTGTAGAGCTCTTCCTTGAGCGCATTCTGGTGCTGGATGGTGCCATGGGGACGATGATCCAGACGTACAAGCTGGATGAAGCGGCTTATCGCGGGACCGAATTCGCGAAACATCCCGCTGATTTAAAGGGATGCAACGATCTTCTCTGCATCACCCGCCCCCGGGTGATTGAGGAGATTCATCGAGCTTTCCTTGTAGCAGGGGCTGACATCATTGAAACGAACACCTTCAATTCGACGTCCATTTCGATGGCGGACTACAAATTGGAATCAAAGGTTCGGGATCTAAACCTCGCTGCAGCCCGTGTGGCTCGTCACGCCGTGGACGCGGTGATGAAGATGGATCCGAAAAGGCCCCGCTTTGTAGCTGGATCTGTGGGGCCGACAAATCGAACCGCCACCATGTCCCCGGATGTGAACAATCCGGCGTTTCGTGCGGTCACATTCGATGACTTGGTGACGGCTTACTATGAGCAGGTGTCGGCTTTGATCGAGGGTGGGGTGGATGTGCTCCTTCCCGAAACGACTTTTGACACCTTAAATTTAAAAGCGGCCCTTTTTGCGATTGAAAAATGTTTTGCCGACATGGGACGACGACTTCCCATCATTGCTTCCGTAACCATCACGGATGCGAGTGGACGCACGTTATCAGGACAAACGGTGGAAGCCTTTTGGAATTCCGTTTCGCATGCGAACCTTCTTGCCGTCGGGGTGAACTGTGCTCTGGGACCTGAACACATGCGGCCGCACGTTCAGGAGTTGTCGCATCTGGCTCCCATTTACACTCACTGTTATCCGAATGCCGGGTTGCCGAATCCCTTTGGAGAATTTGATGAGACCCCGGCCCGGATGGCGCAATCTCTTCAGGATTTCGCCCGACGGGGATGGTTGAACATGGTTGGGGGCTGTTGCGGAACACGTCCCGAGCACATCCAGGCGATCGCCGAGGCCGTCAGGGAATCGAAGCCACGTCAGCCTCCTGAATTGAAGCCTCTGACGCGTTTCAGCGGACTGGAGCCGTTGACGATCGGACCCGAGAGTAATTTTATTCTCGTGGGTGAACGCACCAACGTTACGGGATCACCGAAGTTCGCAAAGCTGATTCTTGATGGGAAGTTTGAAGAAGCTATTTCGATTGCGCGCCAGCAGGTGGAGGGGGGGGCCAACATCATCGATATCAACATGGACGAGGGAATGCTTGATTCCGAGAAGGCCATGACGAAGTTTCTGAACTATGTCGCTTCGGAGCCCGAGATCGCGAAGGTTCCGATCATGGTAGACAGTTCGAAGTGGTCGGTGCTGGAGGCTGGACTCAAGTGCATTCAGGGCAAATCCGTGGTCAATTCGATCAGTCTCAAGGAGGGGGAGGAGGCCTTTAAGGAACACGCACGGCTTGTTCACCTCTATGGAGCAGGAGTGGTGGTGATGGCATTCGATGAAAAGGGACAGGCCGATACGATCGAACGAAAGGTGGAGATTTGCACCCGGGCGTATCGCATCCTGACCGAGGAAGTCGGTCTTCCACCGCAGGATATTATTTTTGACCCGAACATTCTGACCGTGGCCACGGGGATCGAGGAACATAATAACTACGCGGTCAATTTTATTGAGGCGACCCGCCGGATCAAAGCCTCTCTGCCGCACTGTAAAGTGAGTGGTGGGGTGAGTAATATTTCATTTTCGTTTAGAGGAAATAATGTGGTTCGTGAGGCCATGCATTCCGCATTTCTATTTCACGCCATCCGGGCGGGGCTGGACATGGGGATCGTCAATGCAGGACAGCTGGCCGTGTATGAGGAGATTCCCAAGGATCTCCTGGAGTTGGTCGAAGACGTTCTGTTGAACCGGCGCCCTGATGCAACCGAACGATTGGTTGCCTTTGCGGATTCGGTGAAGGCTAAGGGAAAAGTTGAGATTAAAGAGGATGAAGCATGGCGTCATGGAACGGTGGAGGAGCGGCTTTCGCATGCCTTGATCAAGGGGATTGTCGAATACATCGACCAGGATGTGGAGGAAGCCCGTCAGAAATATGCACGTCCTTTGGAGGTGATCGAAGGACCCTTGATGGCGGGAATGAATGTGGTGGGAGACCTTTTTGGCGCTGGAAAGATGTTTTTACCCCAAGTGGTGAAAAGCGCCCGCGTGATGAAGAAGGCCGTGGCGGTCTTGATGCCTTACATGGAGGCCGAAAAGGCAAAACAGGGAGGGCAGAAGGCCCAGGGACGTGTTCTCATGGCGACCGTCAAAGGGGATGTTCACGATATCGGCAAAAACATTGTCGGAGTGGTTCTCGGTTGTAACAACTATGAAGTGATCGATCTTGGTGTGATGGTGCCGTGTGATAAAATTCTTGCCGAAGCGCGTGATCGAAAGGTGGATGTGATCGGGTTGAGTGGATTGATCACCCCATCCCTCGATGAAATGGTTCACGTGGCGAAAGAAATGCAGCGGGGGGGGGTCACCGTGCCACTCCTCATTGGGGGTGCGACCACGAGTAAAGCGCATACGGCGGTTAAGATTGCGCCAAACTATAAGGAGCCTGTGGTGCATGTGCTTGACGCTTCCCGTGCCGTGGGGGTTGTGAGCAGTCTGATAAACCCGGCTCAAAAATCCGAATTTGTCCAGCAGGTCAGAGAAGGGCAGGAAACCCTCCGGGCGGATCATGCCGCAAAGCGCGCTGCAATCCCTCTCCTCCCCCTGGAAAAAGCCCGCGCCAATGCCACCCGGATCGAATGGCAGGGGTATGTGCCCCCCAAGCCCTCCTTCCTGGGGGTTCGGGTGTTGAAGGACGTGGCGTTGTCCGAAATCGTTTCCTACATCGATTGGTCCCCATTTTTTCACACATGGGAACTTCGTGGACGATATCCCCGGATTTTTGAGGATGCGACGGTGGGGGTGAAGGCTCGGGAGCTTTTTGATGACGCCCAGGAACTCCTTCAACAGATTGTGGATCAAAAACTCCTTCAAGCTCATGCCGTTCATGCGTTCTGGCCTGCAAACCGGGTTGGCGATGATATCGAGCTGTATACCGACGAAACGCGTTCACAAGTGCTTCAGACAATTCACACTCTCCGTCAGCAGATGGAAAAACCGACGGGACAATTCAACCAAGCCTTGGCAGATTTCATTGCTCCCAAGGAATTGGGAATTGCGGACTATCTGGGGGCGTTTGCGGTTACCTCAGGCGGAGGAATTGAGCCTCTGGTGAAAAAATTTGAAAAAGACCATGATGACTACAATGCCATCATGACCAAGGCTCTGGCGGACCGACTTGCCGAAGCATTGGCAGAGCTTCTTCATAAGCGGGTGCGGGATGCCTGGGGATTTGGGGAGACGGAAAAATTGTCCCCTGAGGATTTGATTCGGGAGCAATATCAAGGCATTCGTCCCGCCCCGGGTTATCCGGCCTGTCCGGATCATACGGAAAAGCGTTTACTGTTCGATTTGATGAAGGTGGAGGCGAATACCGGAATCACTCTTACGGAGCATTTTGCCATGTACCCTGCAAGTTCCGTAAGCGGACTCTATTTTTCCCATCCAGACGCAAAATATTTTTCGGTCGGCAAGATTGGGCGTGACCAGATTTTGGATTATCAGGTTCGCAAAAAGATGGATTGCAAGGTGCTCGAGCGATGGCTTTCACCTAATCTGAACTACGATCCCGACACGTCGAATTAAATGCCCTCTTGCTTCCTATTTGAAGGAGGAAGGGGTTTGAGTGAGATTTCAAAACAGTCAGGGCAGGCGTCGAGTGTTTCAACGTATTGCTCAAGGCAGCGCGGGCAGTAGGATTTACAGGAAGATTCCATCGGAGTTGGGGGGGCTAAAAGCTCCTGAGGATTCAATCCAGTGGATTTCAGAAATTCATCAAAAAGGGGGGCCCATGTGGAACGATGCCAGTTTTCAATCTCTTGCTGGGATGATGTAAGACCATGGCGGATCGGATGACGATGGTGTCGCAGAAGGCGTTCCGCGAATGCCCGATAGGTGATGTTTGTACAAAGGAAGGAAGCCTGGGTGATGGGGTGCCAGTTGCCAAGCAGATCGCGTGAAAGCAGGTCATGGGCCCGCATGGCAATGGGAGGGCAGAGGAGCATTTTAATGGATTCGAGGCGACGAGTGGATCGGTCTTCTGGATAAAGAGTTTTGTGGGCCTGCCAGAAAAGCCAGATGGTGGCGCTGAGAAGAAAAATAAAAATCATTCCCCAAGGGATCAGGATGGCTGACAGGCCCCAGCGCCAGACCCCTACAGGGAGGAAGAGAAAAACGGTGAGAACCAGCGCGTTGGTATGAAACCGCAGTTCCCCCGTTTCCTTCAGGAAAAGGTTCCACCGTTCCCGGGCGGTTTCAGAATTGAGGGAGTCTTTGAAAAACTTTTCCAACCGCAGAGCGCGAAGGTTTTTGTTCGAACTTGAGAGATCGGTCAGAAGGGAAAACCATTCTTTTGCCTGGCATTTCGACTCCAGTTTGATGCACTGGTCCTTGGTTATCCAAAGAGCGATATCGTCGATCTTCAGGTTTTTGGGATTTGAATAGTCAAAAATCGTCGGGGGTGAGGTTGTGCAATCCGTGGTGTCGGGGGATTGGAGGAGGATGCCATGGGGAGCCATGGTCATAGGTGGAAATGACGAAACCAAAAGAGTCCCGAGTGGAGGAAACGGATTTCCGAAGGCCAGGGATCCATGTTTGTTTCCATAAAGTGCGCCCGGAAGGATGAGGGCAAAAGCCTTATGGTAAACGGATCGGAAGACTATCGAATGACGTCTAAACCAAGCCACACAATCGCTGAGATAAATTCCTAAAAAAAGAAGGAAAAGAATCTCGCGCTCGCTCATGGGGCAAATAGGTGGATTGGTGATTCGGAAGAAAGCGTTATATCACGGCTGCACTTCTTAGTTGGAAAATATAAAAACTTGCTGACATTAGCGGATTATGCATAATTCTCAAACAATGACCATTTTTATGAAGTCCAACGCATCCTTTTTGAAAGCTTTTTATTTCCTGTCCATGGTTTTCTGTTTATTGTCAACCGCTCGAGCACAGATCGTTACAAACGGTTTGGTTGGGTATTGGCCTCTTGATGGGAATGCGAAGGATGTGAGTGGAAACGGCCATAATGGAACTATTATCGGAGCTGTTCCAACAACCGGAGTTGCCGGAGGTGCTTACTATTTTAATGGAAGTTCAAAAATTGATGTAGGGAATTTGGATTTTTCAAATCAGAAATACACGATATCGGGTTGGATGCGGACAGACTATACCCCGGTTCCTGGTGCGAACGAGTACCGGACTTGGATTGATAAACTGGACAATAACACCGGGGGACCATTTATGTTGGGCTTGGGAGATGCTGTGACGGGTGGTGGAGGTGGAAATGGTCCTCAGTACCATGTTTGGCAGGGCGGTTCCGGTCTGGCGACGATCCTAAAAGAATCCTTAAATCTCAGGGATGGTAAGTGGCACATGTTTACGGTCACCTATGAAAAGAAATTTCAAAAACTCTATATCGACGGCGCGTTGATTGACCCAGATCCTGATTCAAGCGTGGGATATGATGGAGACCTTCCTGTCAATAGCGTGGGTGTGACGATTGGCGGAAATGTGTTTGCTTCTCCTTATCATAATCCTTGGATTGGTGATATTGACGAAGTTGCGATTTACAACCGTCCGCTGACGTCGGAAGAAGTTTTAAAGTTGTATAAGGGCACTGGGATCCATCTTGAAGTTACTCCCAATTCCGGAACGTTTACTGCATCCCAAACCTTTGATGCAGGCATCATAGTGAGGGGGGCTACGTCTCCGATTATTGGGGTTCGGGTCGTTGCAGATGGTAAGGATGTTTCCTCGTTGGTTGTTCCTTATATGGTATCCGGTAAAGTTGTGAATGGCAGGTTTTCCTTATCTCGAAATGTTGGTTTGGGGGTGGGTATGCATCATGTCGAGGCCACCGTTGGTCTTCAGGACGGAACTGTATTAACGCATAGCGTTGACTGGGAAGTTTTGGAAGAGCTTCCCTGAAACTGGGGGGAAGTGGCGAGCCCCTATTAGGCTTTTTGGTGGGAGAGCGGGTGAAGGGAATCGAACCCTCGTCTCAGGCTTGGGAAGCCCACGTTCTACCATTGAACCACACCCGCGCGAACAGGAATGCTATAGGCCTCGCCCTGCCGTCGACAAGCGCATTTTACAGGCGCTTTTTGCGCATGGTTGTTTGTTGACATTGATAAACGTTTGATCAAAATGAAATCTTCCTCACTTTATCTATGATAAAATTTTCCTGCTTTCGAGTGGTACTGGTTTTGATTTTCACGTTTGCGTTGAGTTCCATGGCCCAGATTCCGACAAATGGGCTTCTTGGTTACTGGCCTCTGGATGGAAATGCCAACGACTTGAGTGGAAATGGTCACCATGGAATGGTCACAGGAGCGACGTCAACAACGGGAAAGGTTGGGGGCGCGTATTCTTTTAATGGAAGTGCCAGTATTGATGTGGGAGATATCGATTTTTCGTCCCAGGCCTACACGATCGCAGGCTGGGTTCGAACGACGGCTCCTGCAGTGGAGTGGGACTATCGAAACTGGATCGACAAGCCAGAGGGAAACAGTGGACCATTTATGCTGGGAATCGGGGATGGGAGTTTTCAGGGGGGGTACAACAATCCCAACTTTACGATCTGGCAGTCAGGTTTTGGGGATGTCCTCCTCATGCTTGCCCCGGATGTGAATATGCGGGATGGAGTGTGGCATCACATGGCGGTCTCCTATTCTCTCGGAACAGCCTATGTTTATGTCGATGGCAATCTTCTGGCGCTTGGCTTTTTCTTCAGTAATCTTCCTGTCAACAACGCTCATATCCTCATCGGGGGGCGCAATTTCCTTTCATCCTACCATCCTTGGAAGGGGGAAATTGATGAGGTTCGAATTTATGATCGAGCGCTTTCTCCAACGGAGGTTCAGGCGCTGGTAGGAACCCAGGTGAGTATTCCCACGCTTTCGATCTTCCCGGGTTCTGGTCGCTTTCTCAGTACGCAGAAATTTGATTTTTCCATTCTTCTTGAAAACACGACGCTGCCTGTAACTTCGTTGACGATTTTGGGTGATGGGGTGAATATCACCTCAGGACTGGTCAACCAGTTCCAAAATGGGCTTGTGAGCAATGGGCGTTATTCCATTTTCAAAGATGGCACGGTTGGCCCTGGAAACCACACTTTTGAAGTGACTGTACAGCTTTCGGATGGAACACTTCTGAAGCAGGTGGCTCATTGGAGCGTGGTTCAGACCACTCAGTAAAGCGGTTCGATAAAGGATTTCTAACTTGCGGCACACGCCCAAATGCGGGAGGAACAGGGGGTGAATGCTTTTGCTGATTTCTCAACAAAATTGCCGCAGGTTCTCCTGACTCACGTTATTCCCGCCTACGTTCTCGGATCCATTCCATTCGGATATCTTTTTGGATTACTGAAGGGGATCGACATTCGAAAGCATGGGAGCGGCAATATTGGCGCGACAAATGTGTGGCGGGTGCTTGGTCGGAATTGGGGGCTATTGACCTTCGCTCTGGATTTTTTTAAGGCCATCCTGGCGGTCTGGCTCGTCGAACTTTGGACTGAACATGTATATGTCCTCATTGTCGTTGTGTTTGCGGTATTGGGGCACAATTTCCCCGTGTGGCTTCGATTTAAGGGGGGCAAGGGGGTGGCAACCTCCGCTGGGGGGCTTTGCATCTGGATGCCACACGTCTTTCTGACGGTGGTTGGGGTGTGGATCGTCACATTCTATTCCACGCGTTATGTGGCCCTGGCATCGATGGGGGCGGCGGTCGTCCTGCCTCTTGCAGCCTGGTATTTCTATCCGCATCATCCATTCTGGTTGGGGATGAGTGCTTTTCTGGGGGCCATGACCATATGGACCCATCGAACAAATATTCAAAGACTTTTGAATGGAACGGAGCATCGTTTTGTCAAAAAATCGAAAACATAGAACATGCAACCAATGAAAATTGCAGTCTTGGGCAATGGAGCATGGGGCGCCGCTCTTGCTTCGGCGGCCCGGCGCCGGGGAAACGATGTCGCACTTTGGGGACGAAAACTATTAAATCCCACACCCAAGGAAGTCTTGAAGAACGCAGAGATTATCATTCTTGCCGTGCCTTCCCATGCGATGCGGGAAGTTTGCGGCCAATTTCGACCTTTAATTCCAAGGAACAGTATCTTGGTATCCGTGGCAAAGGGAATTGAGCAGGATTCGCATCTTCGGATGACGCAGATCATTCGAAAGGTTACGGGACATCCGGCTGTGGCTGTCCTGTCAGGTCCCTCTTTTGCAAGTGAGGTTCAACGGGGACTTCCCACCGCGGTTGTTTGCGCGGCGGGAAGGGCGATTCATGCCAAAAAGATTCAGGCTGCTTTTAATAATGACGATTTTCGGGTGTATACCCAGTCGGACGTTGTTGGCGTGGAACTGGGTGGGGCTTTAAAAAACGTAATGGCGATCGGCGCAGGTGCCTGTGTGGGGCTCGGACTGGGGGAGAATGCCATTGCCGCCTTGATAACCCGGGGCCTGGCTGAACTCTCCCGGATCGGGATGGCTTTGGGAGGGCGTCGTGAGACGTTTTTTGGTCTTAGCGGTGTGGGGGACCTTATTCTTACATGCTCAAGTGATGAGAGTCGGAATCGACGCTTGGGCGAGAGATTGGCCCTTGGGGAAAGACTTGAGGACATTCTCGCCACGCTGGGGGGTACGGCTGAGGGCGTGAAAACGGCTCGATCCGTTCATCAGCTTCTTCAGAAGCACAAAATGGAAGGTCCCATTGTCACGGAAATCTACCTCGCGCTTTATGAACAAAAACCCCTTGCGGAGGCAGTCAAGGCCCTGATGGGGAGAGAGCCCAAGAAGGAGTTTTAGGTAAACTGGGCCGACTGAAAAGGATGAAGGAACTGTTTTCTTAAGGTTCTGGGTGGCGTTTCCATCAATGGAAGAAAGAGCCTTGCGGGGAGTCCTTATTTCGCAATCAACTTTTCCAGTTCGGAATCTTTGCTCATTCCGAGGTCTAGCGACTTCTTGTAGTGTTTTCGTGCCATCTCCACAGAGGGAGGATTGGCTGATGCATAAACCACGGCAAGATTGAAATGAGCATCGGCATAGGAAGGTTGCAGCTCGATGGCCTTGAGGAGTTCCTTTTCAGCAGCTTCCTGATATCCCTTCTGGCTGTAGGTGATGCCCAAGTAGTTGTGGCTTTCTGAATTATTGGGGGAGATGGCCACGGCTTTTGTTAATGAGCTGATAGCATCGTCATACTTTCCCTGGCGGTAGTAAACAATCCCAAGCACAGAAAGGGAAAAAGCATCTTGAGAATCGACCTCCAGGGCCTTCTTCAAAATCTTTCCGGCATCTTCGATGCGATCCTGGCGGAAACGAATAACTCCCAGATTGGAGAGTGCTACAATATTTTCGGGATCGCTCTGAAGAATCTGCTCGTACTTCGAGGCGGCTCCTTCCAAGTCCCCCTTTCCAAAAAGTTTTTTTGCATCGCCGGCAAGAACGGAGTTTTCTGCTTTTTTCTCAGGGGTGATGGCGGGACCATGGTCGTCACGCGGCGCCTTGACCTCTCCGGTCAGCTTGTTGGGATCGTCAGAAGCGATTCGCACCGTTGCGGCAGGGGTTTTGAGAAGGGCACTTTCCTCCGGAGAAAGCGGGGTAAGAGGGGTTTTGAGAAGTTCAATGTGCGCGCGGATCTGATCCGTGCGGGAGGCCAATTCTTCAAGTTCGGTGCTGAGGGCGTCACGAGCTGAGTTTCTTCGGGCGTCCTCCTGGAATTGTCGGTCCACGATGGAACGAAGGAGGGCGTTTTCCTTCTGCAGGTTTTGTAGCTCGTCGGAGTTGGGTGCGGAACCGCCGGCAACGGCATTTTTGAGTTCGGCCCGGGCGCTTTCGAGATCCTTCTTCATCGATTCATTGGAATCCCGAAGGTCGTCGTTCTCCTTCTTCAACCTTTCGATTTCATTCTGGGCATTGGCGAGTTCGGTGCGAAGGGATGCAATGTCTCCCGAATTTGATGGGAGTTCTTTCAATTTCGCTTCCGTTTCGGAGAGCTTCTCCTTGAGGGAATTATTCTCCTCAAGAAGGGCCTGAATTCTCTCGTCACCAGGCTGGGAGGTGTTTCGCAAATCGTCTTCAGCTTTCTTTAACCGGGCTTCCAGGTCACCTTTTTCGTCCTGAAGCTTTTTAAGGTCGGACCGGGCCTGCTTTAAGTCCTTTTCAAGCGCAGTGATGCGTTCAGCGGCCTGTGAATCCATGGGGGATACAGCCGCCACAACCGGAGCGGGCGTCGGGGTTGTTGATGGAGGAGGGGTGTGAGAGGGTTCGGGTGTTGGGGACGATGTAGGGGGCGAAGCTGTGACGGGAGTTGGAGTGGAGGGGGCAGGTTTAACAGGGGGCGCTGCAGTTGCAGCTGCAGCGGATTCATCGACTTTCCCTCCGAGTTTGGTGATATGGTCGATGCAATATTTGCTCCGGAAATCGATGATGTTGGGATTCCAGTCGGGGGCATCTTTTTTGATTTTGCGAAGGATCTTGAGACTGGAATTGTATTTATCAATGGCGCGAGAAGAATCATTCCCTTTTTCCGCCGCATCGGCATCTTGAATCAGGAAGTATGCCTGAAGAAAATCGTCCGCGGTATCTGCTTGCGCGGTTCGCGCCACCAAAAGGAGGCCCAGGAGAATGGGGAGAAAGAATTTATACATGGGTGGTGTGGGTTTTGAACGTTGCAGAAAAAGGGTTAGCGTACTTGATCTCCGCGTTTAATCGTCCCACTGACAATATCAGCGGAGGCATGGGGAGGGTTGATGGGGTTGGTGATCCGTACCGTGCCGATCATTTCCTGATTGCGATAAACCTTCAGGACGGATTGCAGCGGGGGCACTGCTTTTTCGAAATGGATCACCACGAAGTTTTGTTTGGCGTTTGCCACAACCACTTTGCCGAGGGCTTCACCCTTGATGGTTGTCTCCACTGGCTTTTCAGCTACAGGCGGGGTTTCAGAGGCTGGCTTTTCCAAGGGCGCAGGTGTTGGGGGCGTCGGAGCGGCCGAAGGGGCGGGTTCCGGATCCATCACAGGGTGGGATTCAGCTGCTTGAACTGGAAGGGGGACGTTTTCCGTGATATTGGAATTTGAAGATTCAACTGGGGGCTGCACAGGCTCGGAAGATGCCGAATCGGAAGAGGGTGACGTGGTCTCCATTTGTGCGGATTCCTTTGGCTCCGTGCCACATCCAGAAAAAAGGAGCGTGGAAAAAAACAACAGGAGGGAGACGTTCCGTAGTGAGTTCATAGATTCTTCCGGAGCCTTGAATTTTTCTAGCACAATCCCAAAATCGCGGTCAACTGCAACCATCGATTATGAGCGGTTCTTTGTTCGTTTTTTTGAAAATGATTTTCTTTTTGTGAGACCCGATTTTGCACGATGTTCATTTGCCAGAAGGATGTAACGTTCCGCCCAGTTGCGGATGCCTGTTCTTTCCTGGGTTGTCAACGGACGAATTGCCCGGGCGGGTGATCCGTAGACAAGGGAGCCTGCAGGAATCCGGGTGTTTTGTGTAACGAGAGCTCCGGCTCCAATGATGCATTGGTCCCCGATTTCGCTTCCGTCGAGGATGATGGCGCCCATTCCGATGAGGCATTCATTTCCGATGGTGCAGGCGTGAACGACCGCGGAATGTCCGATCGTGGTGTAGGTTCCAATTCTGCAGGGCAATTCATCGGCGTTGTGGAGGACTGCAGCATCCTGAACGTTGCTGCCTTCTCCAAGGTAGACGGGTTCCACATCACCGCGAAGGACGGCCCCATGCCATATGCTCGTATTCGGACCTAAGATTACATGTCCGGAAAGATGGGATCCCGAAGCAAGAAAGGTGGTGGCGTGCTTTTGGACGCCGAGGGCAAGATGTCGTCGCACCCTTGCCTCGAAGGCGGTCATGTCCGAGGAAAGGGAGAACGCCACGGGAAAAGCTTGAGGTTAAAACCGATAGCCAATGGTGATCTCGGGGCCGGCCACGTCAATCGCACGGTTTTTGCGTGCTGGTTCGGAAAGCCCGGCGTTTGAGAAGTGACTGTAAAATGCGGCAAGCCGCAGAAACCATGCTTCATTGATGTCGTAACGGGTGCCTGCACCAATGCCGAAATTAAAGGAAAAGTCCTGTCCCTGGCCCACTTGTTTGGTTCCTTCCGTGATCCCGCGTGAGTCGTTGAATCCAAAACCCACATCCCCTTCAATAAAGGGAACAAATTTCCAGCCGGGACGGACGAAATTATACCGGGGACCATATTGCATGCCGATAAAACGCGATTCGTAACCATGAATCACCGCCATGCCGTAGGTTCGAAAATTGAATTCCGTGTAGCCACGAAAAATGCCTCCGGCAAAATTGTCGAGGGAGATATCATCGATTTTTAGGGAGGCAGTCGATTCCCCGGGTACCATAGTATATCCTTTGAGGTCCGTTCGGACGTCCCCAAGAAGAAGTCCGCCCCCTGTCTCCACGGACCATGTGTAGTCCTTGAACGACTCTTTCATTTGGGGCGTGGTGGTGTGAAATTTCTTTTTAACGACTGGAGAATTTTCTGCCTGCGCCGTCAAGGCGGTCGTCAAAAACAAAAACAGAATGAGGGATTTGGCGTTCTTCATAAAGCGTTCGATCTTCAAGATATGGATCCGGAATTCAAGCCGAAAAGTCCTTCTGAAATGGAGTAGGGTAAGTGCCTCTCTTACAGTGACTTGAGAAAAGGGTCAATCGAAAAGAGGGTCATTCGGGTGCTTCCGCCAGGTCGTTATAGAGGGATTGGATGGCTTCCACGGCCTCATTCACGGTGCTGGTTTTTCTGGATTCGAGGAGTTGTTTCCCGAATTCGATGGCCTCGATGGCGATTCCTGCGTTGGAGTTGCTGAAGGCGTCATGTTCGGAAAACCAGTCAAAGAGTGATTTTACGTTTTCCTGGGCGTCGTCGGCCGTCATGCTGCTTTGGCGGATGGAGAGAAGATGGCTTCCGAAGCTGATGCAAGCTTGAGCGACCATGGAGCGTCGTTCCAAATCTGTTTTGGGAGTGGCCAAGGGGGTCAGCTTTTCTTGCTCGTGAATACGCCCGAGAAGGGTTTCTCTGTGGTGGTGAGGTCCAGGTTTTCGACGGTCTTCAAGAAATCGATGGCACGCAGAAGGACCATGTCCTGATTGGATGCGGGTCCTTCGGATTCCTTCTTTTCTTTCTCACGAGTCAAAGGGGGAGGGGTGGTTTTTCCGGTAAGGATGGCTTCACTGAATTGGTGCTCCTCGGGTTTGAAGTCCGGGCTAATAAACGGTTTTTCAAAAATCTGCTTTTCTAACGCCATGTCCATGGTGACTTTTACATCGGGTTTCAATCCCTTCAGGAAAAGGTCGTTTCCGCTGGGAAGGCGGATTTTGCCCGTGGCGAGGCGTAGGATCTGTCCGTTTGACAATTTGAGGTCGGAAGTTTCAAAGGCGCGCCCTGCGGTCTCCGAGGAACCGATGACAAGAGCTCTGGCGTTCTCTTCAAGGACGGCAGCGAGGACTTCCGCGGCTTCTTTCGTTTCAGCGTTGATCAGAACCACAAGGGGAAGATTTGTGTTCCAAGTCGAGGGAGCGGGTTCGAGGGATTCAACTCCTCCGACCCGTTGAATCTGGAACAGAGGACTTGT
Organism: uncultured Verrucomicrobiota bacterium; assembly: GCA_964475835.1. Classification (GTDB taxonomy): domain Bacteria; phylum Verrucomicrobiota; class Verrucomicrobiia; order JABWAM01; family JABWAM01; genus JABDCI01. The sequence goes on from CAYYYL010000002.1 coordinate 27,383, forward strand.
GGCTCCCACGAAAAGAGATGTGGCATTTCGTACCGCGGCGAATGCAGTTCCTTTTGAAAAACGAAGGTCCAGAATCAACCCCTTAATCGAGGAAGGCTGTTTCGTCAGTTTGGTCAACTCCACCGTCATTTGCTTCACGGCATCTTGGTCGATGGTTTCGCAGCGAAGATATCCGATGGTTGACTGTAGAATGGTGATGCTGTTCACCGCCGGCCGTGGGGTTTCGATTCGGGCGACGGAATTGCTGTCGAGAAGAATGGCGGATTGATTGAGGGAGGTCAGAACGCCTTGAATGGCTGCCTGATTGATTTTTTTGGAAGTGAGCAGGGCGGGATCCGCGTATTTTGACTGAAGTAAATCAAGAATTTCCTGATTGAGGGCCCGATCCGGTTGGGTGCTTATTGCGATCGTATTGGTCGAAGCGGTGCCTGATTCGGCCACCTTTTTGACATCCGGAGGAGATTTTTTTGATTCTTTAACCGGATCGGGTGCGCTTCCGGCTGCCAACGCAACGAGGGCAATCGCCGGCAGAAGGTGTCGGTATGGGAATGGGCGCCCCATAAACATCAAAGTTTTTCCTGAAGTTCACGATCGGCTTTTTCCACTTTTCTACGCATGGAAGCCTTGTAGTCTTTGAGCTGCTTTTGCAGCTTTTCATCGGCAACGGCAAGGATTTGAACCGCAAGGAGGGCGGCATTGACAGCCCCGAACTTACCGATGGCAACCGTAGCCACGGGAACCCCCGGAGGCATTTGGGCCGTGGCGTAAAGGGCGTCGACCCCCTGGAGTTCCGTCGAGGCAATGGGCACTCCGATCACGGGAAGGGTTGTGTTGGCGGCGACGGCACCGGCAAGATGAGCGGCGCCACCCGCGGCGGCAATGAAGACCCGTACGCCACGTTTGGGGGCGCCCTGAACAAAAGCGGCGACTGCGTCGGGGGTTCGATGAGCGGACATGACTCGGATTTCATGCTCCACACCAAACTCCTGGAGGGTGGTGTGAGTCTTCTGGATGATGCTGTAATCCGAATCGCTTCCCATCAAGATGGCAACTTTGGCTTTCATGAAATAAGAGTTTAAGAGTTCTGCTTTGAATAATAGGCTAATTCAACGCTTTTTGACCAATGTCTCTTCGGCAATGTTTTCCGTCAAACTGAATCGTATCGGCAATGGCATATGCCCGGCGGATGGCTTGACGCAGATCCGATCCTTTTGCGGTAACGCCCAGGACTCGGCCCCCATGGGTTACAATGTGGGCTCCGTTCCTGGCTGTTCCTGCATGGAAAACAGCACCGTCGGGAATGGAGGTGCATGATTCCAGGCCCAGGATGGGATTTCCCTTTTGGAAGGTGGAGGGATATCCCCCCGCCGCGAGGACGACGCAGACGGCGGCTTCGTCACTAAATTCCAACTGGGTTTGATGGAGGCGTCCTTGCGCGGCTGCAAGAAGAACCGGGGCCAGATCGGATTTGAGACGAATCATGAGAACCTGGGTCTCGGGATCGCCGAAACGGCAGTTGTATTCCAGGATTTTCGGGCCGTCGGGCGTCAGCATCAAACCGGCGTACAGGACACCGCAGAAGGGAATTCCATCCGTTTTCAAACCTGCAAGTGTGCGGTCAAAAATTTCGGTGCGAACCCGTTGGTCGATCTCCGGGGTATAGACCGGAGCTGGCGAATAGGTTCCCATGCCCCCTGTATTGGGGCCTTCATCTCGATCGAAAACCCGTTTGTGATCCTGAACGCTGGGAAGGACCTGATAGGTGTGTCCGTCGGTAATGGCATGAATACTGACCTCAACGCCCTGCAAACATTCCTCGATCAACACCTGTTGTCCTGCGTCCCCGAAGACACGGTCCTGCATGATCTGTTGAAGATGGATTTCGATTTCCTCCTGGCTGGTGCATATGACGACCCCCTTGCCCGCAGCGAGACCGTCGGCCTTGAGAACGAGGGGCTTGGGTTGTGATCGTGCATAGGCCAAGGCGTCGCTGTGGTTGGAAAAGGATCGGGCACGACCTGTTGGAATATGGTGGCGCAGAAAGAATTCCTTGGAGAAGACCTTGCTTCCCTCCAGTCTTGCCGCGGACTTGGTGGGGCCGAAGATGGCGAGTTTGTGGGACAAAAACATATCGCTGATTCCATCGACGAGCGGGGCTTCGGGGCCCACCACGGTCAGGTCGACATGCCTTTGCTTCGCGAATTCAGCCACACTGGCGAGGTTTTTCAAGTCGAGTGGGGCGAGGGCAACTTTGGGATCGACGTTTGCGGCGGAATTTCCCGGAGCCCAGAATATTTGTTGGACTGTGGAGCTTTGGGAAAGCTTCCAGACGAGTGCGTGCTCGCGTCCACCGCTGCCAATCACAAGGATGTTCATAACCTGTAGGAATCCCGTGGGTAACAAATTGGATCTGAAAAGGCAACGGAAGACCGACTGGAATCAGTCTGAAAATGGGGGGGCACGACCTGTTCATGAGAAAAGGTGGTCATGCGGTTCCCCACAAGGGAGGTGATTCTAAATAGGCTTGGCTCGTTCGGGTTTCCCGTTACCATGATGTGGCATGTTGCACCCGAACCCGCATCTCGACCGTCTTCCGGTTTACGAGCCGGGACGTCCCATTGAGGATGTCGCCCGTGATCTTAACATGGATCCTGCGTCCATCATCAAGCTTGCCTCGAATGAAAATCCATTGGGCCCATCCCCCAGGGCTATTCAGGCGATTCAGGAATCGGCAATCCGGGTTCACTTCTATCCAGACGGGAATGGATACCTCCTGCGTTCAGCAATCGCAAAAAAAAACGGGGTTGAGATCGAACAGGTGGTATTAGGTAATGGCTCCAACGAAATTATCGAATTCGTCGGACACGCATTTCTTTCCCCTGGAGATGAGATGGTCATCTCGCAGTATGCTTTTGCGGTGTATGAGCTCGTGGGGAGGTTGTTTCAGGCTGTGATTCACGAGGTTCCTTCAAAAAATTTTGGCCATGATCTGCCCGGAATGCTCCAGGCGATCACGCCCAAAACCCGGGTGGTCTTTGTGGCGAATCCCAACAATCCGACTGGAACTGTGGTTTCTTCGACCAAACTCCAGGAATTCATCATGCAAGTGCCCGATCACTGTTTGGTGGTGGTGGATGAAGCTTATCAGGAATTTTTGACTGACCGGCTCGACACGACGGGGCTCATTGAGAAGAAGGCGAACCTTCTCGTGATGCGGACCTTTTCCAAGGCCCAGGGATTGGCGGGGTTGCGCATCGGGTATGGGATTGCCCATCGCCATGTGACGGCTCAACTGCAGAAGGTTCGACAACCTTTTCAGGCAAATCTACCCGCTCAGGCGGCTGCTGTGGCCGCTCTTGAGGACGGGGTGCATGTGGCGAAAACCGTGGAGGTCGTTCTGTCTGGGCGGGCCTGGCTGGAATCGGAGTTTAAGCGCCGCCGGCTGGACTATGTCCCCTCCAGTGGAAATTTCGTCCTGGTAAAGGTTGGTGATGGAAAAAAAATGTTTGAGGCATTGATGCGGCAAGGAGTGATTGTGCGGCCGATGCACGGGTATAAACTATCGGAATGGATTCGTGTGACCGTGGGAACAAGCGAGGACAACAAGCGGTTCATGGAGGCGCTGGATGTTTCCTTGAGATGAATTTCGTTTGCGCGTTCCCTTTCAAACCGTTAGAACTTCGATCGAAGCCTTAAACCCCCCGGTATGCCAACGTACGAATACGAATGTCAGAAATGTCGCAAAAAGTTCGAATTCGCCCAATCCATGAAGGATCCGGCATTGAAGACGTGCCCCAAGGAGGCCTGTTGCATGCGATCCTGGGGGAAGGGGAAGGTTCGGAGGCTTTTAAGTGCAGGGGCTGGCCTGATTTTTAAAGGCAGCGGCTTCTACATCACCGACTATCGAAGCGAGGGCTACAAGGCGGCGGCGAAGAAGGAAAAGGAAGGGGCTTCTCCGAAAAAGGACAGTGACAGTGGAGCGAAAAAAGAAACCAAAAAGCATACTCAACCATCCTCCAAATGATTATTTGTCCCAAATGCCAGTACGATAACGATCTTGGCCGTATTTTCTGTGCCAAATGTGGAGAAAAGCTGGATATCAGCCGGGTGCGGGCGCCCAGTAGTGTCCGGCGTCGTGCAAAGTCCGGGCGAAACATGAGTTTTCAAAAAATGTTCTCCATCGCCCTCAAGAAAATGTTCAAGGTGGCGATTCTTGCGGCCGTTTGCTCGATTGTCAGCATGCTCCTGCTGTCCCCGAAAGTGCAACGAAAGGACTTTTCTGTTTCCAGCCTGGAGTCTTTTCAGGCGAAGCGTGCGAAACTTGACGATGCTAGTTCGACAGAGCAACAGCTCAAGTTTACATTCACCGAGGGGGAGATTAATTCGGCCATTGCCCAGGCCATCAGCAATAGCAACAAGGCCGAGGCCGCGAATCCCAATTTGATCAAGTTGGAGTCCATGTACTTTGCGTTGGAGGATGGAGCGGCGGTGGTGACTTTTCACAATAAATGGCGATGGTTTCGCCTGTCACTTCAAGAGCGTGTCACCCCCCTTCAGGTGAATGACAACTGGACGTTTCAACTCTCGACATTCTGGATTGGAAGGCTTCGACTTCCGCCTGTGATCAATAAGTTTGTGGATGATCAATATTTTTCAAAGATTTGGACAGGGTTTGTGGCTGAGAAGGGAATCATCGAGCACCTCGGTTCCCTGGAAATCAAGCCCGGAGAGGCCCACCTGACGACCAAGTAGTTTTTGAGGAGAGAATGAAATCATTCGCTCTCCTTGTGGTTTTCCTCTTTTCGGGGGCGGTGGTCTGTTTTTCCGGTGAGCCGCAGGCTCGATCGGTCAGTGTCCGGGGAAATTTTTCAGTCAGCGCGGACAGTCTTGCAATTGCGGATGAAGCGGTTCAACGGGCGACGATTGTTTTTGACCGGTTTTTGACCCGGTTAAAATTTTCGGGGCAACATGGGAAGGTGCCCATTACGGGAGTTTTGGGCTCCTCGGAGCCAAGCTTGGAGGGAAACAGCGGGTGGATCCGTGTGTTTTCCAGAAGTCCGGGCTGTAAGATTCAAATCGACTGGGGAAAGGGGATGCTTTCTCCCGAATCGTATCGACGCACTTGGGTTCGAGCGTTTTGCATGCGGCAGGCTTTGATTTCATCAGGACTGGGGGAAGGGGATGAGAATCAGGTTGTTTCCGGAATGCCCTTTTGGCTCACCGATGGAATCGGGGCATTGTTGGAAGAACCGATGGTCGTGCAAAACATTCTGAATCGCATCACCCTTCTTGCAAAAACGGAGCCGGATCTCTCACTTGACGATTTTTGTTATGAGGTGTTGGCAAAGCCTGAGAGGGACGCATCGCGGCGTGCGATGATTGCCGGTGTTTGCGCCCGACTTCTTTCTTCGGAAGCTGGGCGAGGCCGATTCCTTCAGAATCTGGTCCTTCCCGCAGAAACATCCATCCGCACATGGCTGCAAGGGATTGTCGCCCCCAAAGATGTGGATCAATGGTGGAATGAATTTTGGATGGAACAAAGAGGGCAGTTCTCTGTCTTAAGACTTTCTTCGGTTTTCAGCGAAAGGGAGTTTTTGAGGGCTGCAAATGTTCCCGTGTCTGGTGGGGAAAATTCGGTTTTGCAGGGTATTCTCCACCCATGGTATTCGACCTATCTTGAGTCGCGATTCCCTGGAGAATCCCGGGATAAGATGACCCCGCAGGATCGAGCGGATCTGGTGAGCTTGATTCATCTTCATCGCACGGCGTCCCTGGAATGGATGAATGGATTTGATGAAATACAGATGACTCGTCAGGAGCTCCTGGAGTGGGGGTGCGAGCACCCGCGTGGGGAGGCTTCTGGAGAGGGGGCTGTCCGCCGTTGGTTTGAAACTCTCGTCCGCTGAAATCGCTCTTGAATCAGAGCTGTGATCCATTCAATATAAGACCGTCTCGCGGGTGTAGCTTAATGGTAAAGCTCCAGCCTTCCAAGCTGGCTACGAGGGTTCGATTCCCTTCACCCGCTCCACTTTTATAATCTCATTCCTCGTTGACGGAGCGGATAAAGTTCCCCCAAAGGGAGGGCTTTTAGGATGGTGTGAGTGCTTAAAATTGAAATTTGTTGACTATCTTCCAGATATGCAAGGGGGAATTGTTTGCATTCCCTGTTGTCATTCTACGTTTTTTTGTTTTTTGAGTTTTTCGACATGACATGAAATCGTCGATGAGTATGGTTTGCTCTTATGCGAGCCTTGACGCAGAGCCGGGCATTTACGTTGTTGGAGTTGTTGATTGTCGTAGGCATTCTTTCGATTTTCTCCGCGTTGACGGGCGGGGTGATGAAAAACATTCGTGCGCGTGCGCGGGCAACCGTGTGTTTGAACAACCTTCACCAGTTGGGCCTGGCTATTCGACTCTATTCGAACGACAACGACGAGAGGTTTCCCTATCCAAGCAGCTATGGGTTTGGACCTGAATTCGGATGGTATCACGCGATTGATCCGTATATGTCCGGGCAGGATGTTGGATCCCAGAGAAGAAGTCTTGCTAAACAGGATCCGATTTTTGAGCGTTTTCCCCAGTCCTGGTCGACAAATGTTCATACCATCAAGATGAATCAAAATCTGGGGTACACCAATGGGGTGGCGTTTTTCGCATCCTTCACAGGGGTATCTCATCCCGAGTGGACGGTTCTTCTTTTTGATGGGAGGGCGGAACTTGATGCGCTGGTTTCTGGGGCTCCTTCGGCGGTGGCGACACGGATGGACGGAACGGAGGGACATGTTGCCCGACGGCATTCCGAACGGGCCAACGTGTTATTTGTCGATGGTCACGCTGAATTGCGCAACGAGAAGCATCAGACTACGGGAACTATGTTGGGGTGGGAAGTGGATGGAACCAGTCTAATCTGGCAGCCGTAGAGTCGGACCTGCAAGTTTCTAGTGCCGTTTTTGGTAGATGATCTTGTAGGGGGTGTTTACAGGGCTTCCTTGAGGGCGTTCGACCACGGTTTGAGTCAGAGTTGTGGCTAGAACGTTGGTGCGAAATCCGGGAACGATTTGAATACTCTGGCCCAGGCTGTAGATGGTGAACTGTTCTCCTCGAATGGTGAGTGCGTTTGCGATGGAACGAATGGGGCCCTCACGACGCCAGTCGGTATCTTGTAGTTGCGAAGCTGCCGTGCCCAATAGGTTGGTGCAAAATAGATTGGAGTTGAGAAGAATGAAGTGTCCAATGGAGCGGTAGGGTGTTGGTACCGCAGGAATGGTTTGTCCTTGGTCCACGACATCCAGGGCAAGGTTGGCTGCCACGTTTGCTGGAATATTGGAAAATCCGCTCGTTCCACTGGCGTTGACAGAGACACTGGCACGTTCAAAGAGGGAGGAAAGAACTCCATTCGTACCAAGATATTCCTTGGTGGTGTTCACATTGACCCGGGCACGAGGGGCACTGCTGACCGTAATGAAGTCGAGGAGATTATAGTCGTGGTTCGTCGGATTGCTGGCATTCCCATCACCGTAAAGTTTGATGGTTTGCCACATTCGATTCGTGTGATTCCATTGAACGGGAATGCATCCAATTTCCCCTATGCTTTGCATGGGCCCATTGCGAAAGAAAAAACCGCCTTCAGCCTGGACTTGGAACACATTGTTGGAATCGCCATAGTAGAATGGAGGATTTGGTGTGGCATCAGGATGAAAAGTGTTTCCGACCAGTGTGGGAGGATTTGGAGGCCATACATACGTCCACATGTTTGTGTTTTTGGCAATTTTTGGATCGCCGGGTGAAATCAGGACCATGTTGGTTTCAATAATTCCAGGAATAGGGACTGGCGCAATAAATACAGCCTGGGTTGCCACATTGAGAGAAGCTACGTCAAGCATACCAAATCCACTAATGGAGACATCGTTGGTCGTTAGATAGGCCCATATATTAGTAGTAGCACGAGTAAGGTCGGCCCCTGTATAAAAAGTTATGTCATGAGAGACTGGAGCAATATTTTGTTGAGTTTCAGCATAAGTGGCAGCTCCAAATGGGGCTAGGACAAGTCCGTCAAGATGAATGTGATCAGGCCAACCTCCCTGACCAGTAGTAAATTGATCGGTAAAATCATAGGTAAGTCCTGGAAGTTTATAACCAACAACCGATGTCATAGGCATGTTTGAAAAACTAAGCCGGGAGTTTGGAGGGAACACATAAGGGGTTGCATAAAGATTGACCAATTGAACAGAAATGATATTGGTCACATAAAAGGTTGCGTTTGGAGCAACCACCGAAGCTGACGCCATGCTTTTAAATGTGACTTGATTGATGAGGGGAGTGCTGTTCCTTCCAATCAAAGGGAATGGGCCGTGAGGCGTTGTGACAATGATGGCAGAAGCTGGAGTGCTTACCGGATTCATCCACTCTTTTAAATTCGCGCAAAACTGGAGCCATTCATAACCATTGGTGTATTTTTGGGTAATGATGGGAAAGGCGTTGGATAACGCCTCTGAAATTTGGAAAATATTGGAAGTGGCATAAGAGTTGATATTCAACTTTGGAGATCCGATCGCATTGCTTCCGGAGTCCATGCTGTAAATGGTGCTGTAAAACTTGGCCTGATTGAATCGCCCCTGGTCCATGAAGCTGTATTCGCGAAGGGTCTCCAGGGTTTCAAATCCTCCATCACGGGATGTCATGATGCTGACGCCATCCGGGCCGATGCCGGGGATATTGGTGATGCCCATTTCCAGCAGGCTGGTTCCAAAGGAAGCCACATTGGTGCCACCCACACGAAGATTTATTTTCATGGACTCATCGTCACACCAGAATGCATACCGGGCATTGGTCACTCCATTGTCGGCAAGATAGGCCCACCCTATATTGAGCAGATTTGTAAAGTGGCTTGGAGCTGCAATTGCCTGCGTGAAGTTGAGATTGTTGGTTGTGGTGGAAACTGGCGCATCGGAGATTAAGTTGGTATTATGAATGGGAAATGTGGTCATCGTCCAGTTGCTGATGCAAAGGATGGGGCTTTGAAGGGTGGGGGTTGCCCAGTTTCGATTGGTATAGTAAGTGACATAAGTGCCATTGGTCGTAAACATGGTGATCAGCTGGAGTGCATGACCCATGCCTGCTTGTGCAGCAAGCTGGGCTCGGATGTCGTCGCTGCTCGATCGTGATATTCTTTTCTCCACCCGGACCATGACGACAAATGCCATGAGCAAAACCATGAGCATGCCTAGTACGGCAAGTGTCATGATTAGAGCGATTCCACTGCGCTTTTTCAGGAATGGCTTCATTACATCGTTCTTCGGTTGAGTTGTATGGTTACCTGATAGGTCCTGCTGTGGCGGTTGGTTAGAGACGTATACACAGCGGCTGGGGTTAGCGGAGGAGGAGGTCTCCAGAGTTTTAAGGGGAGGGTCGTGATGGTGACATCCACGACCTCAGGGAGTTTGGGGACAAAGGCGAGGGCTATTCCCACGTTGGTTGTAGACCATGAAGTGGAGGTCCAAGTAGATGTTGAGTAGGTTGCCTGAAAATCGACGACACCTTCTGCTACAAGCGCATCAATTGGGGCGAAAAAGGCATAGTTGGAGCCGTCCTGAACCTCCGGCCAACGCCAGGGTATGGTGTTCGGAGAAGGGGAGTTTCGGGGATTCCATTTGGGTGCAAGGGCAGAAAAAGCGAAATTTGATAGAGGTGGGGTGTAATAACGATAGAGCTCCCCTTTTGTTGGATCGAACACATAGCCCACTTCGGCCATGTCACTGATGGATTGGTCACTCGTAGGCACCGTGGCCACAAAGTAAAAATTGGTGGGAGTTCCAAAAAAATGAATGGCGGGAGCGGTGGCGTTTCCTGTGACGCAAAATGCCTGGGATAGATCCTTGGTGATCCAATCCGCGGCCAGTCTGGCAGAACCCTGGCGTTGGACGGTTTGCTGGCCATTAATCCAGATTTCCGACGACCGGTTAAAAATCGTGAAAAGCAATCCCATGATGATTGCCAGGATAGTGGTTGCAACCATCAACTCAAAAAGACTGAATGCGGTCCTGATGGAATTTGGAGAGGAGGGAGGCATGCAGGGTTACAAGGTGGTGTGGGGAATGATGGTAGTATAGATGGTGCGATTGGTGATGGTGCTGTTTGCCGGAAAGACCGGCCACTCGACACTGATTCGAACATGGGTTGCAGCTGCGGGCGCCATGGGTACAAGGTCGACGACGGCCCGATAGTAAGCGGGATCGGAGTATACTGCTGGGGGCGCGCAAGGAGCACCTTCCTTGGTGAGATAGAGGAGAGTCGTGCTGCCCCCAACGGGAACGGTATCGAGGGCCGGAATGCCGGAGGGGGTTGCCACTTGGTAAGGGGTTCCTAGCCTGTCTCCCATAAGTTGACGGGCGATGATCGCAATTTGATGATCGTCGCTCGTGTCCTTTGTGGTATTTAGCGCAACCGTCATCAATCCGAGAAGGGCCACAAGTCCAAATCCGACAATGCCGATGGAAACGGCAACTTCGATGAGGTTGAATCCCCGGTTCGATAGGATTCTTTTTTGGACTTGTTTTAGGAAAATTTTCATTGAAGCACCCTTGCCAGTCCAGTGGTACGGTAAACGATACCGGTGATGACATTGTTGACGTTGGAATTAACGAGGGTGACGATTCCAGCGCCATTTTTTCGCATGAGTCCCTCCATTACCACATTGGTGGCACCGACATTGGCTTCTCCAGTGCTTTCAAATTGAATGTACGGTACCCCATTTGCGGTTCCCAACGCATTGTTTGTTGGAAAAGGAAAAGTCCCGGATGATGAAGGAAGAACCACAAAAAAAGCTCCCCGCGGCAAGGAGTGCCATCGATCAAGGTAGGACCATGCACCGTTGGTTTGTTGCAAGATGGCGTAGGAAATGCGGGAAAGAATGATCTCATTGGTGGCCACAGTCATATCCGAAAAAATGACCGCGGTGGGGTTGTGGGTGGTGATTGCATTTTGTCGGGCAAAGGCAAGGTCCCCTGCAAGTTGAGTCGCGCCGCTCAAGGGGGCGTTGCCTTTGATCGCGCTTTGGTACGCAGGGACCGCAAGCCCAAGAAGAATGAACACAATCGTCATGACAACGATGAGCTCTAGAACCGTGAAGGCTCTCCGTCTGGTCGGATTGCTTTTCATTGTTTCCAGGAACTTACGTTGTCCTTGTTCACAGGAATCGAATCCTTAATTGTTGGCTCGGTTTCATCCACCTGTTGGTCCGGGCCAGCGGACCAAATGGAAAATCCACCTTTGATAATGGGGTTGGCTGCATTGCCGTAGGCAAAGTTTTGATTGTCACCATTTGAGTCGAGTACAATCATATAACTTGTGTCCCAGGGATCCACCCAATTGGTCTCTGCCGAACCCGCAACCCGATAGACGGAACCAACCGTGACGACGGTTTTAAATTGGGAGGCCTTGGGTCTTAAAAAAGTAATGTTTTTTGGATTTCCAACCCCGGTTCCTGTTGCGTCCAGTGTTCGATCCTTACCGGATAACATTTGATAAAGGGCATCGAGCTCGCTGGGCGAAAGTTTTGCCGCCGGGATCGAATTGTCTTGCAGGGTCGGCCATGTATCGTATTCAGAGTGATAGGCATTGAGGGCTGTTGCGATCTGGCCAATATCCTCCCTGGCTCGAAGTTTGCGTGAGGTTGTGCGTGCCTGGCTGAGGCCGACAGTCAGGAGCCCGGTCAGCACAACGAGAATCGCCATAACGACGAGTAACTCCATAAGGGTGAATGACGCTCGACGATTCATATTACCAGGTCTTTGGATTGTCCTTGTTAAGGTATTCCGTTGCCGGTGTTGTTCCCACCTGTTCATCGGGACCTCCGGACCAGACGGCAAGAGTGGATGCGTTGGTGTTATTGGGAACCAGGGTGTGGTCGGAAAAGGTGAAGTCAAAGTTCATCATATAACTATGATTCCAGGGATCGACCCAGTTGGTGATGGCACTGGCTGCATTGACATCATAAAGATTGGCTGCGGTGAGGGCTGGATTTATTCCTTTCAAATCCTGTGGTTTTGGATTGACGTAGATGATGCGTCGGGGATTTCTGGCGTTGAGATTGCTGCCGGAAAGAATCAGATACACGGCCTGGAGCTCCTGGGCTGTAGGAGTGGCAGCGGCAAAATTGGTGGGCCAGTCATTGTAGTCGTTGTAATATTGCCGGAGAGAGAGAGCGAGGGTGTTAATATCTGTCTGTGCCTTGGTTTTATCAGCTTGCTTTAAGGCATAATTGACACCGGGCATTAACAATCCCATGAGAATGACGATGCAACTGACGACCACGAGCATCTCTATGACCGTGAAAGCTCTGTTGTGATTCATGGGACGCTACCAACTTTTAATGTTATCTTTGTTGTCAAAATCGTCGCAATATGTGATGGGAAGTCCCCATCGGGATTTCATGTCGGGACCAAAGGAATAGATGGCAAACGGAGCCCCAATGTCATTGCTTGGAACGCTGATGGTGTCATTTCCAGGAACGTTCATGTTGAAAAGTACCATGTAGCTTCCATCCCAAGGATCGACCCAGTTGGTGTATGTGCCCGAGCTGTCGGCCTGGAAGGATCCCACGGCAAAAGGGGGATAGGCCTTTTGAGCATTTGAAACGACCTTCAATTGTTTGGGATTGGGATGAATGTAGACGATGTTTCGCGGGTTTAGGCCCGAGATATTAACTCCTGATAGAATTTGATATATTTGCTGAAGTTGGAATGTTGATGGGGTTCCCGAATAACGGAGGGGATAGTGGCCGTAATCATTTAAGTAACGATTTAGACCTGCGGTGAGACTTGCCACATCGCTTTGAGCTTGGGATACAGCCGCTTGTTTTTGAATGCTGGAAATGGCCGGGGTAAGAAGAGCGACAAGGACAATCAGAACGCCAACTACGACGAGGAGCTCGATGAGGGTGAAGCCTTTTGAAGCCGGATTCATGGTGCCTGTTTTCATGCAAAAGGAATCATCGCCCCCAATTGCCAATATCATCATTGGTTGAGGAATACAGGACGGTGAGGGCGTTGGTATAGAGGGGGAACCCGTCCGACCCAGCCGAAAAAAGATCGAACGTGAGAGGGTTGGCGATGGGGGTCTTGGGATTGTATCCGTAAGGCTTGCCATTTGGATCGCTGATAAACGGGAAAATTCTCTGCCCGAATGCGAAGTGGTAGCGAATCTGGTCCTGCGAGAAATTCATGTAAACCTTGCCTCCCATGCCACGGTTAATACCTCCTGAAAAAGTATTGGTGGGGTAAAGCGCTTTATAAACGAAGACGATGTTGGACCATCCCCCGTTCGTAGGGCTAACAGGGAAGGTAAAGTTAGTATCCATGTTATCCCACGCCGCAGCGTCAATCGGAGGATAGGCTCCGTTATCGGCTTTGTAAGCTTCCAAGGCTGCTTCGATCGCGTGAATTTCCGCGACAGTCTGAGAAACGAGCATTTTTTTGTACACGTATCTAGATCCCGCGAGGACCATGCCCATCAGGACCACCACGATGGCGACGGTGGTGAGGAGTTCCACCAGCGTGAAGGCCGAATTTGATTTTGTGGAAGGTTTCAATCGCGCAGCTCCTTTTCCAAACGCTCGGCGATCCATTGCTTCATCATGCTCTGGTAGTTCAAGTAGCGGGAGCGGGCGAGACGTTTCAACCGGGCCAGCATTCGCGGGTCGAACCGGATGGTGATGGTGGTGGACTCGATCTGTCCGCCACCCGCCATGGCGTTCTCCATGAGGCGTCCTTCGACTTGATGAGAGCTCCAAAATTGCGCCTCCTCCTTTTCGGAGGGGAAGGAGACGGGGACTTCGCTCCAGGATTTGAGGGTTTTCATTTGGGGATGGGGATTTCAAAAGGGTGTCCATACAAGGCGTGGTCAACGCGGTATCGACATGGAAAAAACTCATCCCAGGTTTTCTTGCTTTTTTCGCTCGTAAAGGTGGTCCTCTTCATCGGTAAAAAGACGCGCACAAATCACGCGTGAGGAATTTCCATTGGAACGATAAATCGAGAAAATGCCTTTGCCGCTCAACGTCTTGCCTAAGCAAAAATATCGAGCCTGTGCGGTAAAAGGCTTTTCGTCGGGAACAAGACGAAGGGAAAATGGGTCTTCAAAAGCTTCTTCAACCTCCCGCGGAAGAAGCTCTCTGACATCGAACGATGGATCAATCCAATCAAATTCCATATCCTACATTGTATATACAATATAGATGTCAAAAAGTCCAGTTTTCTTTAGGGGGACCTTGCCATGGATGGTTTGGGGCATACCTTGTGCGTCGCAAACCCCTTGCAGCTTGATTGGAAATGTAGTTTGGTAGGTGGATGAAATTGTGGATTGAGAGCTATTTGAAGGAGCAGGCGCGCCTGGCTCAGGCATTGCCGGTGCAGGAAATTGAGACTTGGGTGGAACTGTTGCAGGCTGCACGGGAAAAAGGGGCTCAGGTTTTTGCCTGCGGCAATGGGGGTAGTGCTGCAAACTGTTCCCATTTCGCTGTGGATCTGGGGAAGGGGGCGTCGGGTATGGTTGCAGGGGGACCGGCTCATCCCAAGGAGACCAAGCGCCGTTTTCGTGTTATTTCTCTGAATGATAACGTTTCCTGGATGACGGCCCTTGGAAACGATGTTTCCTACGATGACATCTATGTTGAGCAGTTAAAGAATTATGGCGTCAAAGGGGATATCTTGATTGGGGTCAGTGTGAGCGGAAACTCCCCCAATGTGGTTCGGGCGGTGGAATGGGCGAATGCCAATGGGATGATCACGCTGGGGCTTGTGGGTAACAAGAAGGAGAGCAAGCTCCGGGAGCTTTCCCAGCGTTCGATCACGGTGGATGCGGGCCACTATGGGCAGGTCGAGGATGCCCAGATGCATGTCCTCCACCTTCTCTGCTATGCGTTCATAGAAGGTAAAGCCAAATAGCCGGGGATAACGTTCAGGCTAGTTTGAAAATAATTCGAGGTAGAGGGGTTCCTTTCCCAATTCGATGGAGTCATCGACGTTGTGGGTCTCGCCCAAAAGGGTGGTGACACGGCCACGTTTGTAGGGTGACGGGAGGGTGAATACGACCCGATCCTCGTCACTCCAGAGTACGAGAATTGGGGTTTTCAATTTTCGAAACTGGTAGACATGAATTCGACCTCCGGTGTCCAGCTTGCCTTCAGGTATGGAGTCCATCAACAGGTTGCTCCAGACTTGATGGGCCGTATAAGCAGGGAGAGGGGTGTTTTCGGGGGTCATGAGCCCGAAATCCGTGTCACGGTTGGTGGTCGCAATTTTTTTAAAATTTTTCAGACCGCACCAAAAGATACATTGAGCCTGGTGGAGGCCGATAGCCTGGGTATAGGTTTGCACCAGGTGAATGCTTTTCCGGTACTCTTCGTAGTCCCGATGCCGGGTCTCAAAGTACATGCTTGTGGTGGATGTTTCGGTGATCCAGAGGGGTTTTGGCGAGGTAAATTTATCGAGGATTGGAGTGGTTGCCGCGATGGCTTCATCGAGGGTTCCGGATGAGGGAAAATGGTGGATGTTAAAAATATCAAAAAAATAACTTCCCCCTAGGTTCAGGAGGGTTTTCAACCACTCGGTTTTTTGCGGAGTTGCAAGGCCACCGAGCAGAACCTGGGCGTTGCGATCGCCTTCCTTGATGCTGGTATATGCGGTTTTAAGGATGGGAAAATATTCGCTGGCATCCGGGTTTGCATCACCTTTCCAATGGGCGGGGGTGTCGGGTTCGCTCCAAACTTCGTAGTATTTGATTTTTCCGTGATAACGGTCGGCCAGGGCCCGACAGAAATCGCGAAGGCTGGCAAGGTCCTTGGTCGGAAAATGAGTGCGGGAGACGTTGTGCCCGTAGACCTCATGGCTCTGTTCCTGGCCGTTCCAGCGATTGGAGATGGGAAGT
>CAYYYL010000002.1:43316-184495 GCA_964475835.1 uncultured Verrucomicrobiota bacterium
AAAAAGAAAATCCAGTCCTGCCTGATCCACGGCCATGTTGACTGCTGCATCAAGGGACTTCCAATTGTAGTGATCCCGTTCTGGCTCCAGGATGTCCCATCCATCGGCATTGCAGCGAATGATGCCGACCTTCAGGTTTTTTGCGTATTCGATTTCACGGCTCCACATTTCAGATGTGGCCGAAAGTCCGATTCCGGTGACGAGCCCCATCCCGATGCGTTTAGAGTGGAGCGTTTCCTCCAGGTGATGAGCGGGGGGGGATGAATGGCCATGGGGCTTCTCTGGAGAGCAACCAGCCAGACAGCAAACAAGGGTGGTTAGAAAAAGAATTTTCCTCATGTTCTCGGGTCACTTTGACTTTTCGTGAGGATCTTGTTAGTCTGGTGGACTGAAATTTGCACGATCTTTCATGATGATTCACCTTTTAAAGTCAAAGCTTCATCGGGCCACGGTTACCGACGGAAATGTGAACTATGAGGGAAGCATCACTGTGTCCGAGGATTTAATGGAGGCGGTTGATTTTCGTCCTTACGAGAGGGTGTTGATCGGCAATATGGGAAATGGTGAACGTTTTGAAACCTATCTGATCGCGGGCAGGCGCGGGAAGGGGGAGATCTGTTTGAATGGGGCGACGGCACATCTTGGAAAAGCCGGGGATCTTCTCACTATCATGAGTTTTGTGGGGCTTGACGAGGCCGAGGCTGCAAAACACGCGCCCCAAACAGTGACTTTGCTCGCGGGTAACAAACTTCCGTAACCGGTGAAGTCTCCCACCGCCATCACCGTACGGGTTCCCGCAACCAGCGCCAATGTAGGGCCGGGATTTGACAGTCTGGGGATCGCCCTCCGCCTCTATAATGAAGTGGATGTTCAATTTTCAACCGGGCGGGATATTCGATTGATTCCTCCCGAGGGGGCGACTCCAACGTCTGGGTCTATTCGGATGGCAAACGAAGCTGCCCTTTGCTTTTTTGAACGATTGGGAGAAGCTCGGCGAGGTGCTGTGGTGCGCATCCGGGGGGAGGTTCCGATTGCACGGGGGCTTGGCAGCAGTGTGACGGCGCGCCTGGGCATCGTGGCGGGATTAAACGCCCTGTGCGGAAATCCGCTCAACCGGCAGGGGTTGCTGGATCTGATCACGGAACTTGAGGGACATCCGGACAACGCCGCTCCCGCCATCCTTGGAGGGTTTGTCGTTTCCGCCAAAGTGGGGGACGAGGTGACAGCCTATTCCACAAAACTTCCCACGGGGTTAAAATTTGTGGCGGCGATTCCGGATTTTGAAGTTCAGACGAAGAAGGCCCGGGCTCTTCTACCGAAAACCCTTCGATTTTCCGATGCCGTGCACAACGTCAACCGGGTGGCCATGCTTGTGGGAGCCTTTATGAAGAAAGATTATCCCTCCATTGGCAGGTATCTGGAGGATCGCCTTCACCAGCCCTATCGTGCGGTTTTGATTCCCCAGCTTTTCGAATGTCTGAACGCTGCGGTCCTTTCAGGTGCGATTGGTGGGTGGTTGAGTGGCAGTGGTTCGACAATCATGGCGATCACGTCAGGGGATCCCCTTAAGGTCGGTGCGGCGATGAAGCAGGTGTTTACCCGCCAACGAATTCGAGCCCAGGTTCATGTCCTTACCGCGGACAATCGGGGAGTGACAGTCGCTCCTGCCGCACGTGTCATCGCTGAATAAAATAGGCCAGATTTTCGAGTTCGATGGCGAGGTTGACGTTGTTGACCATCACGCTATCCGGGACCATCAGGATCACAGGCGCAAAATTGAGAATGGCTGTGATACCGGCTGTCACCAGTCGATTGGCCATTTCCTGGGCCTCGGTTCCTGGAATGGACAGAATGGCCATCTTAATCCCGCGGTCCTTGATGGTTTTTGTCATTTCTGAAACGGGGAGGATGGGGATGTTCGGATCCTTTCCACGGGGACGTGCGGGATCAAGGTCAAATCCGGCGACGATTTCAAAGCCTGCTTTTTCGAAGCCTTTATAGCTGAGTAGAGCGGTTCCAAGATTTCCGACCCCGATGAGAATGACAGGTTGGAATTGATTGGTTCCAAGAAAGGCCGTCAGCTTCTGAGTCAAATCGCCGACTTGATAGCCGAGCCCGCGCTTCCCGAGGGGGCCGAGGTGGGTCAGGTCTTTGCGAAGCTGGGTGGGCTTAACTCCGGCGACCCGTGCGAGGGCTTCGGAGGAGACAGTATCCATCTTGTTCTCCCCAAGGCGATGCAAGCTTCGCAGGTACACAGAGAGGCGATAGATGGTTCGGCGGGGAATGGATTTCACGTTAATCGATGGAGGGTGATTGTAAAACTTCCTGGAATCTAATCTACACCATAATTCCAATGTATGCGTCTTGCGGCGAAGGTAATGCGGCGGTATGACTTTCATCATGCTTCAAGGTGTGGAAGAACAACGCGCTAGCCCGAATCCTGAAACCCTGTGGGTTTTGCCAGAGGTGGAAGGGGATGCGGTGAAGGGGCTTTCGGAATCGTTGGGTGTTACCAAAACGCTTGCCCAGATTCTTTTGAACCGGGGCCTGAAAGATCCGGTCGATGCACGCCGATTTCTCACCTGTCAATTGCGGGATCTGACCGATCCGTTCCTCCTTCCGGATATGACGCCTGGAGTGGAGCGGGTCTGGCGGGCGATTGAAAACCGTGAGACGATTGCGCTTTATGGGGACTACGATGTCGATGGGGTCACCTCCGTCGCCATCATGCATCGGGTGCTGAAGGCATTGAAGGCGGAGCGGGTCGTGCCCTTTCTTCCCGATCGATTTGACGAAGGGTACGGACTGACAAGAGCGGGGATTGATCGTTGTCTCGCCGGGGACGTCCCGAAACTGATCATCGTGCTGGATTGTGGGACGAATTCGGAGGAGGAGGTCCGGGTTCTTGCGGATCGCAGGATCGATGTGGTGATCCTAGATCATCATGAACCATCGTCACCGGCAAAGCCGCTGGCGCTTGTGAATTACAAACTCGGGCATTCGAAAAACTGGGAGGCGGAATATTGCACCGCGGGGCTTGTGTTTAAATTCTGCCACGCGTTGTTGAAGCATGGGCGGGGGAAGGGGAAGTCCGTGGCGAAAGATCTGGATTTGCGAGATCATCTTGACCTCGTGGCCCTTGCGACCATCGCGGATATCGCCCCCCTTCGGGGAGAAAATCGGATTCTGACACGGCATGGATTGCGTCAGATGGCACAGACAAGGTCCCCGGGATTGAAAGCGTTGATCCAAGTCTCAGGAATTCGTGGGGAGCCTTCCGGTTACGATTGTGGTTTCCGGCTTGGGCCACGCCTTAATGCGGCGGGGCGCTTGGAGTCTGCGATGGCGTCACTTCAATTGCTACTGAGCGATGAAGATTCTGAAGTGAGGGAAATTGCAGACCGCCTGGATGGCACCAATCGCGAGCGACAGGCGGAGGAGGCTCGCGTTTTTGCCGAGGCGCGGGAAATGGCCCAGGATCAGGCGGGTCGGGAGGGATGCCGGGTGATGGTGGTAGCAGGGCGGGGCTGGCATGAGGGGGTTGTCGGCATCGTGGCCTCGCGTCTGGTGCGGGAGTTCTACCTGCCTGCGTTTGTGATATCGCTGAATGGCGAGGGCAGGGGCAAGGGAAGCGGAAGGAGTATCGAAGGTTTTTGTCTTGCCACGGCGGTCCAGGCTACTCGCAGCTTTCTCCTCAAAGGCGGTGGGCATTCCATGGCAGCGGGGATTTCGATTGAAGGCGCGCAGGTCGAGTCCTGGCGCGAGGCGTTGCAAGTCCACGCACGGGTGGATCAGGGGTTGGAAGGTGATCGATTGAAGCGAATGGTGCGCATTGATGTGGAAGTGGGGATGGAGGATCTGACATTCGGAGTGCTCGAGGAGCTCCAGAAACTCGAGCCGTGTGGAATGGGAAACCCACGGCCGGCGCTCCTGGTTCGTCATGTGGAAATGGTGAGTGACGCCCGAACCGTGGGGGCTGACAAAAAGCATTTGAAACTGACTTTGAAACAGGGACGGGGGAGGATGGATGCGATCGCTTTTGGGCGGGGAGCCCTTTCCTCCAGGGCGGTGAAGGGGAGCCGCTGGGATTTGGTCTTCGAGCTCGAAAAAAATGAGTTTATGGGGGCCACCAAATTACAGTTAAATATTCGGGAAATGATGGAGTCCCGGACTTGAGAATGAAACCCGGGCCATGTAGAGAACCGGAAAAGGAAATTCAATGCGAAGCATGACAGGATATGGAAGGGGTGAAGTGCACCACGGCGGGCTGAAGTTCAGTGTCGAACTGAATTCGGTCAACCGCAAGCAATCGGATATTGTGGTGGATCTCCCCCGGGAACTAATCGAACTGGAGCCGAGAATCCGGGATGAAATCAATGCGGTTGTTTCGCGTGGCAGACTCAATGTGGTGGTGGCATGGCACCGTGCCAATGGATCCCGTCATGCCGAAGTGCGGCTGGATGAGGATCTTGCAAGAGGGTATCTCCGGGCGCTACTTCGGCTCCAAAAAAGCCTCAAGGTGGGCGGTGAGATCGGTCTGGAAGCCATTCTTCGCTGTCCGGGAGTGATGAAAATGGCGGAGTCGGAATTGGAGCCTGAGACCGTGTGGCCGCATGTGGAAAAATCGCTAAAACAGGCTTTGGAAGGACTGGTGAAGATGAGGGAAAAGGAGGGCAGGCATCTTCGAAAGGATCTTGTGGCAAGGCTTGAGATTCTGGAAAAGGGTGCCCGTAAAATCCGGGAACTTGCTCCCGCCATGGTGGAGCGCTACCGCGAACAACTTCACGAACGAATTCAAAAATCCGGGATCCAGGTTTCGTTTGACGATGAGAGGTTATTAAAGGAAGTCGCCTTTTTTGCGGATCGTTCGGATATCACCGAGGAGCTTACCCGTTTGGAAAGCCATTGGGTGCAGTTCAGAGACAGTCTGGATCAGAGCAAACCGGTGGGGCGGGCTCTCGATTTCCTTTCCCAGGAGATCAATCGCGAGATTAATACGATCGGCAGCAAGGCGAACCATGCGGGAATTTCCCAGACGGTAGTTGCGATGAAGAGTGAAATCGAACGAATCCGGGAGCAGGTTCAGAATATTGAGTAGTTGAAAGTTGGGGGTTGGGGGGGCACTATACCGCCTGCAAGCTACGTTTCCTTCATGACTGGGGTATCGTTTTGGATGGAAACGTTCCTCAACTCTCACCGTTCAACTTTGTAGAACATGCACCGTAGCGGCATTCTTTTTGTAGTGTCGGCTCCTTCCGGGGCCGGAAAGACCACGTTGTGTGACAATCTTCGGAAGCATCCGGATTTTGCTTATTCGGTTTCCTGTACAACCCGCAAGCCCCGGCGGGGTGAGGTTGAAGGGAAGGATTACCACTTCATGACGGAGTCAGTGTTCGAGCAACGACGGGAAAATCACTATTTTTTGGAGACGGCGAAGGTGCATGGGCATTGGTATGGCACTCCGCTGCAGCCTATTAAAGATGCCTTGAACCGTGGAGAGGATATGCTTCTCGATATTGATGTTCAGGGAGCTCGTAATGTCCGTACCCATCCCGATGCCGTGGTTCGCGCGGCGTTGGTGGATGTGTTCCTCATGCCGGCAACGTTTGAGGAATTGGAGCGACGCCTTCGCAAGCGGGCGACCGATGATGAAAAAACCATTGAACGGCGTCTTTCCGTGGCGCGTGAGGAAATGCGTCACTGGCGTGAATACGCGTATGTCATCCTGTCTGGAGCCGCAGAGGAGGATGTTCAGAAATTCCGGGCCATCATGAAGGCGGAACGTTATCGCACAGCCCGTTTGATTCTTGAGGAGTTGTAACCCGCATGAAGACAAAGACCATTCTCCTGGGAGTGACGGGATCCATTGCAGCGTACAAAGCTGCTGAAATCGCAAGTCAGCTCACAAAATTGGGTCACGCGGTGCATGCGATCCTGACCCTGGATGCTACGCGTTTTGTGACGCCTCTGACATTCAAAACGCTGACTCAGAATCCTGTGGTGGTGAATCTGTTCGATGAGGAATTGGGTGAGCGTCCGACTCATATTGAGCTCGCCGACAAGGCGGATTTGCTTCTGATTGCGCCTGCCACGGCGAACGTGCTCGCGAAACTTGCCCACGGCCTTGCGGATGATGCTCTTTCGGCGATCGCCCTGGCCACCGGGGCTCCACTTCTGATCGCACCTGCCATGAACGGCAAAATGTGGTCCCATCCCGCCACCGAGGAAAATGTCCGGATTTTGAAGGAGCGCGGTGCGAAATGGATCGGTCCCGATAAAGGCCTCCTTGCCTGCGGGTACGAAGGGTTGGGGCGTATGTGGGAGCCGCAGGGGATCGTTCAGGCGGCGGTGAGGCTTTTGAAGTGAATCACCCGACCATCACCCGACGTCCGTTAATTCGGAGTCTGTTTTCGGACCAAAGTCGGATGGCCTCCACATAAAGGCGGTGTTCCTCCACTTGAATTCTCGCGTGGAGGGTTAGTTCGGTATCATTGGCTAAAATGGGAACTACCGCTTGGGAAATGATCGGACCTGCGTCCATTTCGGGCGTTACGAAGTGAACGGTGCATCCTGTGTACCGCGCTCCATAGCTGAGGGCTTGTTTCCAGGCTTCAAGGCCGGGAAATGCCGGAAGCACGGAGGGATGGATGTTGATGACACGGTTTTCGAATTCGGAAAGGAAGGGGGCTTTTAAAATCCGCATGAACCCTGCGAGAACCACGAGATCCACCTTGGCATCCTTGAGCGCTTGCACGTATTCGCGCTCGATTTCCGGTTCCAGTTTGGTCCGAAACTTTCCAGGGGGGATGTGGCGTGCTGGAAATTGATGTTCCCGGGCGAGATCAAGGATTCCGGCTTCTGCCACGTCCGAGATGACGATGGGAATTTCGACCTTCAAGAGGCCCTGTTGAACGGCGTCTGCGATCGCCGCGAAGTTGGATCCTTTGCCGGATCCTAGAATGCCAATGCGTTTCATGGTCGGATGAGCTTATGATTTAAGCCGTTTCAAAGTGTTGGTGGTGGAATAGCCCCGCCATATGGGCAGAAGGGCGATTTTTCCACCTCCCGCCTCCACCGCACTGCGCTCCTCGGGATTTAGGGTGTCCAGTTTGTAGTCGCCGCCCTTGACGTAGATTTCCGGTTTCAAGCGGCGGAGAATGGGGGTGGCGCGTTTGGTGCCAAAGATTACGACAAAATCCACGCATCCGAGGCCCGCAAGTACGCGGGCGCGGCTTTGTTGGTTGTTCACAGGGCGTCCACGGCCCTTAAGCTCGCGGACGGAGCGATCCGAATTGAGTCCTACGACAAGACAGTCTCCGCAGGATTTCGCGGCTTCCAAATAATTCACATGTCCGACATGGAGGATGTCGAAACATCCATTGGTGAATACGATTTTTTGTTTGTGATGACGGAGTTGGGCGAGGGTTCGTTCAAGGTGGGAAAGGCGAACGACTTTTCTGGCAGAACTGTTTTTGGATGTTCTCACAGGGGAGTAATTTTCTTAATCCTCAATTGTTTGAGTAACGGGGTGTGGATTTGAGGGGGGATTCGTTTTTTCTTGTCCTGGCCCGCGTTTCAGCATGGGGCGGGGCGTTGGAAAAATGTTCCTGAAGGGCCTTTGTGCGATGGGTGAAGATTCGGTGAATCCAGGGGCGGAAAAAGAGGCGATTGATCCATTTCCCGAGAAATCCCATGGGAAGATGGTAGAGGACACACTCGGTGATTCGGGTTTGATTGGGGGCCAGGGCTTCAAAATAGTAGTCATGCTCCCATGACCGAAGGAAGCTTCGCTGCCACATGTAGGCGATGTGTCGTTTGGGACTGAAGGAGTGAACATACGACTTCCATTCCACGGGAATCCCCAGGATGCGTGCTTGAAAGTGTATGGAGGATCCCTGGGTCAGGTGTCGGGAGGTTCGATGGATGATCTGGAGGTTGAGGGATGGGGGAAGGACTCCAGCAATCTGGTCGGTATCGGTAAAATAGTGGAACACCTTGTCAACGGGACCATGGAGAACTATTTTTTCGGTGTAGCTGCACAGCGACATAAAGAGTTGAGAACGTTATGGTAAAAGACTACAGATTTCCAAGGAAAGATTTTTTATGCCTGAAGTGGTGATCGCCCCCTCAATCCTTGCAGCCGACTTTGCCCGCTTTGGCGAGGAGGCCAAACGCACGGAATCGGCCGGTGCGGACTGGCTTCATGTGGATGTCATGGACGGCCATTTCGTTCCAAACATCAGTTTTGGACCGGCGGTTACTGCGGCACTCCATCGTTCAACAAAACTCCCCCTGGATGTGCATCTCATGATTGAGCGTCCGGATCTTTATCTCGATGCCTTCGTCAAGGCGGGGGCCTATTGCATCAGTGTGCATGTGGAAGCTAAGCATCCCGTTCGCGACACGCTCGCCCGCATCAGGCGGGCCGGGTGCCGTTGTGGAATCGCTTTTAACCCCGCCACGCCCACGGCTAGCGTTGAGAATTTTCTTGGGGATGTCGATCTGGTGCTCTGCATGACTGTGGTGCCTGGATTCGGAGGGCAGGCATTCATGCCTGAAGTTTTGTCGAAGGTGAAATCCCTTGCCTCGCACCCGGCCAGGTTGAAAAATCGGTACCAAATTGAAGTGGATGGTGGAATAGATGAAGAAACCGCAGCTTTAAGCGCGGAAGCCGGAGCCGATGTGTTTGTGGCGGGAACCTCCCTCTATAAGGCCTCCGATCTCACCCGGGCTATTTCTTCGATGCGCGAACGCGCGGCAGCCGAGCTTGTTGATTAATTCCGTATTTCTACATAAGAATGTTTCTCATTATTGATTTTTTGAATGTTGCGTACCGGTCGTTTTATGCGATTCGTGAGTTGTCGACATCAAAAGGGGTTCCCACCAATGCGGTTTATGGATTTATCCAGTGCATGCGCCGGTGGATGGCGGAGGTGAAGCCTTCTCACTTGGCGATCGTATTCGATGCGGAGACGCCCCAGCGTCGTCTCGACCTGCTGCCGGAATACAAATCCACGCGCCCACCGACTCCGGAGTCCTTGATTCCCCAGCTTGCAAGATTATCGAAGTTGATGCCCATGCTTGGTTGGCCGACGGCATTTGATTCACTTGAGGAGGCGGATGATCTAGCAGCGGGGATCGCGCTAAAAGCGGCGAACTTGGGGCATGAGGTTCGCATCGGGTCCAACGACAAGGATTTCTTTCAGATTGTAAGTCCGCGCATCAAGGTTTTGCGGAGCACCCCCAAGGAAACGGTTTTGGCGGATGAGGCGTGGGTGAAGGCGCGTTGGGGAATTGACCCCTTGCAAATGGCGGATTTTTTATCACTCCAGGGCGACGCTGTGGACAATATTCCTGGAGCCCCGGGGGTGGGGGAAAAAACGGCGGCTGATTTGATCCAGCGATTTGGTTCCGTGGAGGGGGTGCTTGCCTCCATGGATCAGATCACCAAGCCAAAATTGAAGGAATCCCTTCAATCCCATGCGGATGCGCTTCGCCGAAACCTGAAATTGATCCGATTAAATCCTGATACCAGGGTTCCTCCTTTGGATGATTTTCGCTTGAAACCGCCGCAGTATGACCTTTTATTACCTGAACTGGCGGAATTGGAGTTCAAAGGCTTGTTGGCCCTGTACACCAAGGAAAGCGAAAAAACATCCGACTCGCGACAGGCCATGCTTTTTTAGCAGTTGCTGCACCGCGTCTCATCCGCCGAGCCAACCCTGCTGTTGCCATTTTGTTCATGCTGCCATCCAACGCTATTTGCCTCACTGGTGGGATTGCCACGGGAAAGACCCGTGTGGCGGAGTGGTTGCGTCGGAAGCGATGGGCCGTGATTGATACAGACCAGATTGTTCATGAGCTTTATGCCCCTGGGCAGGACCTTCCCCCACTTATCGAAAAGGAGTTTGGAAAAGAAGCTCGCGGTGCGGATGGAAGTGTGGATCGAAAGGCTCTTGGGCGGATCGTTTTTGAGAATCCCCAGGCATTGGAGAAACTAAATAAAATCGTTCATCCGCGGGTGCGCGAACGATGGATGTCGCTTGCCATTGTGGCTTCCTCCCAGTCCTCCCGGGTGATTGTGGTCATTCCACTGGCCTATGAGACGAATGCTCAAAGGGAGTTTGCCGCCACATGGGTTGTAGCCTGTTCCGGAGCCCATCAGCGATCACGATTGAAGAAACGAGGGTTTAACGATCGTGAAGTGGAGCATCGCATTTCCTCCCAGTGGCCTCTTCAACAGAAAATCGACCTGGCGGACCGGGTGATCTGGAACGATCACGCATGGAACCTTGTCGAACAACAAATGACCCTATTGGTGGATTGATATGTCTGAACAACAACCCTCTATTCCTCCCTCGCCAAAACCGGAGTCGAATTCCTCCAGTGCTCCTTATCAGGGTAAACCCGATCGCCATGGGGGACGAAGGGGGCACCATCGTGGGCGTTGGCGTCGATTCCGTCCGCACCGGGAAGAAATTCGTCAGGAGCCACCCCCGGAATCCCTCAATCTCGCGGACTGGATGGATCTTGCGCCCGAAGTGTTGGAAGCCAGGGCGAGGGAAAATGGATTGGAGTTGAAATCGGGAATTTCGATGGAGCAATTGCCCCGGGAATTGGTGCGTGCGCAGGCTGCCAAACTCGCTTTGATCATGGTGGAGGGAACGCTTGAATTGGGAAAGGGAGGAGGGGGATTCCTTCGGTCCAGCGAAGTGAGCTATCAGTCACGCCCGGTGGACCCTTATGTTTCTCCCCCTTTGATCAAGCGGTTTGCACTTTTGCCGGGGGATTTTGTAAGCGGACTTGCCCGACCTCCCCGGGATCGGGAGCGTGGACCGAACTTGTTGAATGTCGACCTGATCTGGAATCAACCTCCCCAACGGATTCAGGGACGGAAGGCGTATGATGAACTCACACCCCTCTTTCCTCAAAAGCGTCTGGTTCTGGAAAATGGCCCGGCTTCCGTCAGTATGCGTGCCCTGGACCTGTTGGCTCCCTTGGGTCGGGGGCAGCGCGCCTTGATCGTGGCCCCCCCCAGGGCTGGGAAAACCATTCTACTCCAACAGGTGGCGGAGAGCATTGAAGCCAATGATCCGGATGTAACGGTTATCGTCCTCCTTCTCGATGAACGCCCTGAGGAGGTTCACAACATGAAGCGGGTGGTGAAGGGTGAGGTCGTCGCAAGCACCTTTGATGAAACCGTGGACCGGCATGTGCGCGTTGCGGATCTTGTGATGGAAAAAGCCCACCGGCTTGTCGAAAACGGACGTCATGTGGTGGTTCTGATGGATTCCTTGACCCGCCTTGCCCGAGCGTGCAACGCCCTTTCCCCCTCCCGCGGGAAATTGATGTCGGGAGGCGTGGAATCGGGAGCCCTGGCAAAACCCCGGAAATTTTTCAGCGCAGCTCGGAATACGGAGGAGGGTGGGAGTCTTACCATTGTAGCCACGGTCCTCGTCGAAACAGGAAGCCGGATGGATGACATGATTTTTGAGGAGTTCAAGGGGACGGGCAATATGGAGGTCTACCTTAGTCGCGATCTCCAGGAGCGGCGGATCTATCCTGCCATTCATATCGAAAAAAGCGGGACCCGCCGGGAAGACCTCCTGTATCATCCCGATGAGTTGATCCGAATTCAGGCTTTGCGTCGTGCTTTATCCGAGCACCCCCCCTTGGAAGCCATGGAAGAATTGATCGGACAGCTCAAGGCAACAGGGTCAAATGCCGAGCTCCTCATGCGATTAAAACTTTGACTGGTGAGGACTGAAGACGTTGAGTTTTAAAGTGTAAGCACTTACATTGCTTGCATTTTTCCGCTTGTCACCGAAATTAAATAAGCCAAAAGAATCTCATTTTTCCCCATCCGAAAGGAAACGCTCGCCCGGGAAAATCAATTTTTGGGTTTTTTTCAGGAAAGGGTTTGCAGCGGTTATTTCGGGCCATAAAAAGCCGATCTTAAATAAGGATGAGGCTGCTTTTTTCAAAGACCTTTTTCTTGGGATTCTTTTTTGCAAGGGGTTCATTCCTTCGGGTGAAACCTTTGGGTGCATTTACCCTGGTGGAGGTTCTCGTCGTGGTGGCGATTGTCATGGTGCTTACCAGTTTTCTGATGCCCGCTTTAAATCGGGCAAGGGAGAGCGGGCGTGGAGTGGTGTGTATGTCCAATTTGCGGCAACTGGGTCTTGCGTTTGAGCTTTATGGAGAAGAATACGGGCGATATCCCTATGGGCAGGAGATCAACATTTTCACTGGCTTAAAAAACGGCAAGGCGTCTGCCTGGCATGTACGGCTTGCGCCGTTCCTTGAAAAGGTAAACTATAATTATGCCGGTGGATTCACCGGTCAAACCTTTGTCATGAGCTGTCCCACCGCACTTGCAGCTGGAATAGGAGTTCCGGGTGCTTGGCAATACTCCTCCAATCCCCAACTTCTCAATACAGATGAGATATCAGAGTTTAATGAGAGCAGTTGCAATTGCACTTTTCCCCGAACCTTCCGTACCTTGAGCGAACGGGTGTTCAGGTGGATCGACGTATTGGGCGCACCAGTATAATGTGGATGATCCTGCGGATGGTGTAGCGGATCCAGGAGATAACACCGACACTGTGGATAATTGGAAAAGGATTCGCTGGCGGCATGCGGGTGATCAACGGGCCAACATTCTGTTTTTGGACGGACATGTGGAGTCGATGAAAAAAGAGGGGCTTCGATACAAGCACTTCCAGCTATCCGAAGGCTGTATTCTGCCCTGACACCCTGCTAGCAGCTTTTTGAGAGGAAGAAGATCAGGACGGCACTCTGCCATTCCAATCGCGTCTGGGGAATAAATTGTAGAGGTCAACCTCGATTAAATAAACGAGTGGATTTTTGCGGCGCAGGATTTCTCGTCGTTCGACGTGGGCGTTGTACTGGCCCACCAGATAACTTTCCGAGGACATGTCCGCTCTTGGGGAAAGCTGATGGGTTTCCTTCAATTTTATGACGCCTTGTTTGTGCGTTTCAAATAATTGGGAGGATGTCGCTTCGGGAATACTTTTTAAAAACGTCTGGGGACGCCGCATCGCGTAGCTGATTCCATTCATAACTCGGTTGGTGGTCGATAAAACCACATCCTTTTCAAAAAAGCTGAATATCACACATCCCATCGGAAACACTTTGGTTTTTTGGAAGAGTTGGTTGATTTCCACCACGCAACGTTGCTCGGCATGGGCCATCAACCGCGCCATTCCTCCTGTCTTGGAAAAGTCCGTGGAAGTAGTGTAGTCGAGTAGAAATCTGAATCCGAGAGTTTCAAATTCACGGGTGAGCCTGTCAAATTCGGTCCGATTTAGCATGGGAAAGTTTTCAATTCCGGTGGAAAAAAATTCAAGTTCCACGGGGATGGCCTGCAGGATCCGGGAGCGGATATGATAACAGGCGTAAATGATGGCGAAAAGGGCGCTAAAGGAGAGAAAAAGAATGGAAAACAGGTTCCACCTCGGACTTTCAAACGCAATTCGCACAATAAAATATGCGATCGACCCGCAAAGGACTCCGTAAAAAAGCGGAATGGTGAAGTAGCAGGTTCGCTTGACCATGACTCCATGAAGCAAAAAGGAACGACCAGTTCAAGCTCCCCTTCAGATTATGCTGTCAAATCGAGCATTCGCTGGATGGGGGGAAGGGCGTTTTTCCGGATGGACTCTTCAACGTTCACTTCAGGGGAAAGGGTTTCAAGGGCGTGGTGCACTTTTTCCAGGGTATTCATCTTCATGAAGCCGCAATCGTTGCAGGCGCAGGTGTCCGTGGGGCCGGCGATAAATGTCTTCCCGGGAATTTCCTTTCGCAGGCGGTGGAGCATTCCAGATTCGGTAACGATGATGAAAGTGTTCGCCCGACTTTCCCTGCAACACTTGATCATTCCCTCGGTGGAACAGACATGATCGGCAAGAAGCCGAACGGAGCGGGGGCATTCGGGGTGGGCCACCACGACGGCTCCCGGGTGTTGGGCTTTGAGTTTTTCGAGGCTTGCATGCGTAAACATCAGATGGACATGGCAGGCCCCGCGCCACAATTCCATGTTTCGTCCGGTTTTCTCCATCACCCATTGGCCGAGATTCTCGTCGGGCAGGAAAAGGATGGGACGATTCCTGGGAGCATGCTCCACCACCTTTACCGCATTTCCACTGGTGCAGATGATGTCGCATTGGGCCTTCACGGCTGCAGTACAATTGATGTAGGCAATGATGTAGGTGTCCGGGTGAGCCTCCCGATATTTTGCGAGTTCTAAGGCATCGCATGAATCTGCAAGCGAGCAACCTGCGTGCAAATCGGGGATCAAAACTTTTTTACTGGGATTTACGATTTTGGCCGTTTCCGCCATGAAATGGACCCCGCAGAAAAGGATCACATCTGCGGTGGTTTTCGACGCGCGATAGGAAAGGCCGAGGGAATCACCCACGTAGTCCGCCACGTCCTGGATGTCTGAGACCTGATAGTTGTGGGCCAGGATGACGGCCTTTCGCCGTATCTTGAGTTCCACAATCTCCTTTTGGAGCTGACTTGTGAGCTCTGAACCTCTTCCTGGGCGGACATCGAGTCCATCCAGGGAGGATGCTCCGAGAGGGGAAGTGTTGGAGGACCTGGTTGAAGTGGACATGGGTCAATGATAGCAGATTTCAGCCAACGACCAGGTTCACAAGTTTCCCGGGAACGATGATCCACTTTCGAATGGTCTTATCCTTGATGGAGTCCTGGACGCGTGGGAGCGCTTGAATCTTCTGACGGAGTGTCGCTTCGTCAAGTTCCCGGGGGATGCGGAGTTTTTCCCGTAACTTGCCATTCACTTGCACGACCATTTCCACTTCGCTTTCCACGAGATGTCGCTCGTCGTAGGGGGGCCATGCCTCGTAGGCCAGGGTGTCCGTTCCTCCCGTTTTCTGCCAGAGTTCCTCTGCGAGATGGGGGGCAAAGGGTGCGAGGAGAAGGAGGAAGGGTTGAACGATGCGACGGGGACGATTGTTCCACGTCATGGCTTCATTCACAAAGACCATCAAGGCAGATATGGCGGTGTTGAATGCCATGCCGTCGAGATCAAGGGTCACTTTTTTAATGGTCTTGTGCAGAGTGATCCATTGCGCTGCGGTGGGTTCAGCGTTGGAGATTAGGGGGTGCAATCGGATGTGGTCCATCGCGGAAGCAGCCTTGCCGGGATCATTGCCAATCAGGGTGAGTTCCTGATCGAAGTCCTCAACACTCGATTCGTCTGTAAACAAGCGCCAGACACGACCGAGGAAACGATAGACTCCTTCCACACCGTCCATGCTCCAGGGTTTGGTTTGTTCAAGGGGTCCCATGAACATTTCATAAAGTCGCATGGCATCGGCGCCATATCCGGTGATCACGGTGTCCGGATTGACAACATTTCCCCGGGATTTGGACATTTTTTGACCGTCCTCTCCGAGAATGAGCCCTTGATTGACAAGTTTGCAGAAAGGTTCCGGGGTTGGGACATGTTTCAGGTCGTAAAGAACCTTGTGCCAGAAACGTGCGTAAAGGAGATGGAGCACGGCATGCTCGGTGCCGCCGACATAGAGATCGACGCCACCCGTTTTTTGATCCTGCCCCGCGGACAGCCAGTAGGTGGATTTTGCCTGGTCACAAAACATGGTGTTATTTTGTGGATCAAGATAGCGAAGATAGTACCAACAAGATCCCGCCCACTGAGGCATGGTATTGAGTTCGCGTTGGGCTCCATCAGAAAGGCGAACCCAGTCACCCGCTTTGGAAAGCGGGGGTTCTGTGGTCCCTGTGGGTTTGAAATCGGCCAGTGCGGGCAATTCCAGCGGCAGATCGCTGTCGGACAGGGGGTGATGCTTCCCTTCTTTCCAAACGATGGGAAACGGTTCCCCCCAATAACGCTGTCGGGAAAAAAGCCAATCACGAAGTTTATATTGAACCGTGGGGGTTCCGAGGCCCCGTTCGGAAAGCCATTCAGTGATTTTCTTTTTCGCATCCGCCGTGGTAAGTCCGGTGATGGGGCCTGAGTTGATGCTGGTGCCATCGCCGGAGAAACACGTTTCACTGGGAGAACCCCCTTTGACGACCTGGATGACCCTCAGGCCATATTTTTGGGCAAACTCAAAGTCCCGGTCATCGTGAGCTGGAACGGCCATGATAGCACCGGTTCCATATCCCATCATCACATAATCGGCGATCCAGATGGGAATGGCTTCATTGTTGACGGGATTGATGGCATAAGCGCCTGTAAAAATGCCTGTTTTATCTTTGGCCAACTGCCGGTCCTGGTCCGACTTGGACGCGCAGCCCTTTTGGTAGGAAAGCACCGCGGTACGTTGGTCCTCGGTGATGATCTGATCCACAAGAGGGTGTTCGGGGGCGAGCACCATAAATGTCGCGCCAAAGAGCGTGTCGGGACGAGTTGTGAAAACTTCAACTTTGGACGTTGCCCCTTGAACCTTGAACTCCACTCTGGCTCCTTCGGAACGGCCAATCCAGTTGCGCTGAAGCAATTTAATGCCCTCTGGCCAATCCACCAGATCAAGTTCGGAGATCAGTCGGTCCGCGAAACTGGTGATGCGTAGCATCCATTGGCGCATGGGGCGACGTTCTACGGGAAATCCGCCCACTTCACTCTTTCCATCCACAACCTCCTCATTGGCAAGAACCGTGCCGAGTTCGGGACACCAGTTCACAGGGACTTCCGCGACATAGGCAAGACGGACCGAGTCCGGGTCCTTTCCCTTGTAGGTGTCGATGGGCTCGGCCCTCCGGGTTGCGGGGTTAAACCAGGAGTTGTAGATTTTGAGAAAAATCCATTGAGTCCAGTGGAAGTATTTGGGATCGGTGGTGTCGACTTCCCGTTCCCAGTCATAACTGAACCCGAGGGCTTGGATTTGCCGTCGAAAGTTGGTAATGTTGGTTTCCGTGGTCAACCGTGGATGCTGTCCAGTTTTGATGGCGTACTGCTCGGCGGGAAGGCCGAAGGCATCCCATCCCATGGGATGGAGTACGTGTCGCCCCCTCATTCGTTGATAGCGGGCGAGAATGTCCGTCGCGGTGTATCCTTCCGGATGTCCGACGTGAAGCCCGGCGCCCGAGGGATAGGGGAACATGTCGAGGATGTAGTACTTGGGAGCGTAAGGAGTGTCAGGAGTAGGAGCGTTGGCTTTGCCGTGACGCTTTCGAAATGGGTGATTTTCGGGCAGAGGGGTCCCCGGATCAAAGGCGCGAAACGTCCGGCCTTTCAGCCATGCCTTCTGCCACTTCGGTTCGATCAGATGAAACGGATATTGTTTGCGCATGAAAATGCTCCGCAAAGCTTTTTAAATCGGATGAAACAAAGCTTTTCAGGAGTTGTGACGATATTGTATTTTTTGGGGAGGATGCAAGTTCGATGAAGTTCGAAGCTATCTCATGAATAAAGTGGGTGGCGCGAAAGGCTGTTTTGGCCGAATCCAAGGCGACGAGGCTGGAGAATCCCCTCAGTGGGCTTTGACTGCCGAGTCAACGCTGGAAGCGGCCAAAATAGCCATCGCCCAAAGGGTTGCGCAGCTTTTGGGCGGCGGCGGCGTTGCGCTCGCGCTCCGAGATCGCTGCGGATATCGCAGCGACTCGCACGCTTGGCCGACGCCCAAAATTTGCAGCAACGCCACCCATTTTATTCATGAGACAGCTTCTTATTCTGGCTACGGGCAACGCCCACAAGGCTCGTGAATTTGCAGAAATGCTTGGTTCATGGGAGGTTCTTACGTTGAAGAACATTGGTTTCCAGGGGGATATTCTCGAGAATGGACGAACGTTCGAAGAAAACGCCCAAATCAAAGCGGCATCCGTAATGGATTTTCTGAAGCAAAATCCGGTTTGTGGTGGGGGAGTCTCCGTGGTTTGTGCGGACGATTCGGGGCTTGAAGTGGATCATTTGGGGGGGGCACCCGGGGTTCTTTCCGCCCGATTCGCCGGGATCCCGTCCAATGACGCTGCCAACACGTCGAAACTTCTGGAAGCACTCGCGGGTGTTGCGGGTGTGAACCGGACGGCGCGATTTCGTTGTGTGATCGCAGCTGCAACGCTGGGGATGAATGCTCCCGAAAAAATATTTTCAGGGTCTTGCGAGGGAAAGATAGGATTCCAACCCAAGGGGACCCATGGATTTGGGTATGACCCTGTGTTTTTTCCAGAGGGATTTTGTCATACTTTTGCCGAAATCCAGTCGGACGAAAAAAACCGGATCAGTCATCGATCCAAGGCTGTGGCGGCGTTTAAAAAGTGGCTTCAAACCTTATGAAATTCACCCTCCTCCTTTCGATATGGTTGGGTTTGGCGTTAACGCTCCTGGCACGGGATTTTCCGAACAAGGGGAAGGAGGACATGTATCTCATGTACATGAAGTTCGCTTCTGACAGTAAAATTGAAGGAACGCGTCTCCGGGATCGGGCGAAACACGAGCCCGAGGATCTGGCAGCTCTGGATAAGGAAGGGGCCGAACTTTGTTTTAAAGATGCTGAGCTGGCGGAGAAGGCTGCTATGGCGGTGAGGAAGGCGAATTTTCGGGATAAAAAAGAAGCCGACCTGGCCCATGAGGAAATTCTTGAGAAGAAGAAGGCTCTTGCAAAGCGGATCGAGGAGTTGAAGCGATCGAAAGTCGCTAAAAAAGAACCTCCGAAGGTGGATCCTGTAAATTCCAAAATCGCTGCAACCCCAGAACCCCTTCGTGAAGGAGAGGTGGAGATGGGGGAATATGGGGAATATGCCCGGACGCCCGAGGAAGTGGATCGTTGGTTGAAGGAGGAGGACATCAAACCGAAGCCTGTTTCAGACAGGTGAGATAGGCTGGGATGGGGGGAGAGAGTCCACCGCCTGGGGAAGGAGGAATCCAAAGTCCTGAGCGATTTGTGTCAGTCCTTGTTGTTGCCGCATCGTTTTGGGAGGTGGGATGTTGAGTTCGTAGGCTGCCTGTTTCGAAATACGATGGGCCTGTGAGACGGGTAGCCGTTCGTAGTGCTGTAGAATCTGATAGACAAATTCCGGATCAGAAGACTGGGCCTGTGCCATCCCGAATGGGAGAATCACATTGGTCACGATTTCCAGCCAGCGATCCCGTCCTAAAAGTGAAACAGGTTTTCGCAATACCGTTCCATTCCGGGAGTATCGGAACGACCAGAATGCGTGGGTGATTTTTGGAGGAGAAAGATGGTGGGGGAGGTCCGTAAGGATTTGCAGGAACCAGGCGGCAACGCACGGATGGGGGTGGGTGAGAATGGCCAGGGCCGCCAGGCGTCGCTGGGGGTGATTTGCGGGTCGAACCTGGGCGAGACGAAGAGGATGTCTCGCCCCCTCGGAAAGGAGAATTTCAATTCGGTCCTCGAGAGAAGTTTGTTGTGTTAGCTTTTTCCAGGATTGACGGCGGGCGATTTCACGAAAGGCGAATTTATTGTGCTTGTAACCGAGTGCTTCACTCAGAACCTGGTAGGCAGTTTGAGAGGGATCAACGTCATCCATTTCCTTTCGAATACGTGCCGCTTTTTGCTCGAGTCGATAGACCCCTGCAGATTCCACCTGAAGGAGAATCTCGTCCCTGGTAAGGTGGCTGAGCCATTTTTGTGGCTGCACCCGGGTCGGGGGCATGGGATAACGATCGGGATCAAGGGATTCCAGGAGTTCGCCTAGAGAGGATTGCAAATAAGGATGCAATGCCAATTGAGGAACCACATGGCCCTGGGAGGTTTTGATTTCCTTTGCATCCACTGCCTCCCAAAGTGACACATCCAGGATGACGTGATCATAGGCATGATTGAGTGAATGCCGATGATCCTTCCATCCTGTGGAGTGAAGATGAATTTCGACATCTCCCATCCATGTTTGATTTCCGATCCGGATTTTTGCATTTCTGAAATCCGGTCCGCCTTCCGAATTCCAGTTGCCGGGTGAAAGAATTTCAAGCGATTCACCGCTTAGGGTTCTTAAGCGATGAGTGTCAAAAATCTGATCGGCCCAGATGGCTTGAACGAAGCGTTCTGTCAGGGGGATGGGATCGTAAAAGGGTGCGGATTCGCGCAATCGTTGTATGGAGGGGAAGGTTTGCTCGCGAAGCTGTTGATAGGCAAGGGATGTTGGGGATTCGCTGGGTGAGCCCATGGTGAAGACAAAAGGCGAATTGTTTCCCTTTGGCAACTCCTCTTTTTCAAATTGAAGGGGGCGAATGATCGTTTGACGCACCCCCTATTTTTTGAGACCGTACGGCACGCGAACGCCTGGCAGAAACCTGCTACCCGTGGCGCGTTCACAGAAAGAGAATTCCCGTTGGATACGGTATCCGTTCATCGCCCCCGTAATGTAGATTGGAAACGTGCCGCAGCTCTCCTTTATGGAGATTGGGGAACGAGCAAGGCCTACGTCATTGGGCTCGCATTTGTTGCCGCCCAATATTCGTCACTTCCCATTATTTTGGCCGTGTGCGCCCTGACGGCTGTGGTGGCCTACAACTATCTCATTATTTGCAATCACTTCCCGGATGGAGGGGGGGTGTATTCGGCAGCGCGAGATCAGAGCCGGTTGCTTGCGGTGATCGGAGCTCTGTTGCTTGTCGCAGATTTGACGGTTACCGCATCCCTGAGTGGATGGAGTGCCTTGCGGTATCTTGGTTTGAATGAACACGTGGGGCTCGCCACGGTGGTTCTGATTTTTGGTGTGGCGGTGATGAACGCATTTGGTCCAAAGCACAGTGGGAGTATTGCGTTTCTTCTGGCCATCCCCATGGTCCTTGTCGTGTTGCTGATTGTGGGGTTGAGCCTTCCCTTCCTCACAACCGTTCATCTTGAACCCAGTCATTCCTCCTTTTCTCATACATGGGTGGCTTTTGCCGGCGTCATCCTGGCCCTGAGCGGGGTGGAGGCCATAGCCAATCTGACGGGGGTGATGAAATTGGATCCGGGATCGACTCCTGACGAGCCCAGAGTAAAGAAGACGGCGCGCCTGGCCATTCTTCCCATCGCTGCGGAAGTTGTTTTGGGAACCGCCTTGCTGGGATGGGCGATGCTCTCATTGCCTCATGAGAATCAGGACATGTTACTCGCGCATAAAGAGGACATGCTTCGTTTTTTGGGTGAGTTTTACGGGGGCATCCATTTTGGTCCCGTGGTTGCACGGATTTTGGGGATTGTCATCGGAGCGATTGTGGGACTTCTTCTTCTGAGCGCCGTTAATACCGCCGTCGTGGCCTTGATCGGGTTGACCTACATGATGGGGCGCGATGGGGAGATGCCCCGACAGTTAACCCGGCTGAATCGT
The DNA here is from genome assembly GCA_964475835.1 of uncultured Verrucomicrobiota bacterium. GTDB lineage: Bacteria > Verrucomicrobiota > Verrucomicrobiia > JABWAM01 > JABWAM01 > JABDCI01. Next base: position 64,605 of record CAYYYL010000002.1, read on the forward strand.
TATGGGGTTCCATGGATTCCCCTGCTGATTGCCACCTTGTTGCCGATTGTCGTGGTGCTCCTAACCTCGAATTTCGACGCGCTTGCCGCTCTTTATGCTATTGGGGTTGTCGGCGCCATCACCCTCAATCTCGGATCTTGCACCTTCAATAAAAAGTTAAAGATGCACTGGTACGAACGGATTTTGATGGGATTTACCGCGTTGATTCTTCTTTTCATTGAAATCACGATTGCAAAGACCAAGCCTGACGCGCTCTTTTTCGCCCTCTGGATCCTGATTGTCGGCCTTTCCCTCCGGGCCTACGCCCAGAAACGGGCCGGATTGCAAACGCTGCTGGTGCACAAGGATGTGGCGGCTGTTTTTTCACCGGAAGCCATTGCGAACATGAAACTCAATGTGGACGAAGGCCAGAAGGTGATGGTGGCCGCACGGGGGTTGACCCCGGTGGTTCGTTACGCCCTGGAAGAGGCACATTTGCGAAAAGGCGCCCTGTATGTGCTCTACGTAAAGGAGCTGGCGGTGGCGATTCCCTCCAATGTGATCACAGGCATCGCTCCCCGCTGGCAGGACGACAGTCAGGCTGCTGCGATCATCTACGGGGTGAAGGATCTAGCCAAGAAACACGGTGTTCCGGTCATTCCTCTGTATGCAGTCAGTGAAGATCCGGCGGTCACCATTGTGGATCTTGCGGCGACCATGGGAATCGATTTTCTCATGCTTGGGGCCTCGAATCGACGTTTCATGACCCAACTCCTGAAGGGGGATGTTATTGCCGAGGTTGCACGCGATCTGCCGGACAATATCCAGCTCGTGATTCACGGTTAGCAGGCTGCTGATTCTGCTTGCAAGGTTGTCAGGAACACAAAAGACTTGTTCTTTCAGCCACTGTTGATTATCCACAAAATTCTCGAAATCTTCATCCATGATCCAGGTTGAAAATCTTGTTAAACGATATGCGGGATTTCAGGCAATTCACGGCCTGACCTTTTCGGTTCAGCGTGGCGAGATCGTGGGCTTTTTGGGGCCGAATGGAGCGGGGAAAAGCACCACGATGCGGATTCTTTCCTGTTTTCTTCCGGCTACTTCAGGGCGCGCGAGTGTTGCGGGTTTTGACATTTATGAGCAATCCCTGGAGGTGAGGCGGCGCATCGGATACATGCCCGAAAATGTTCCTCTCTATCCGGAAATGCGGGTTTCGGAGTACTTGAATTTTCGCGCAGCCTTGAAAGGTGTTCCCGGCTCCCGGAGGAAGTCCCAGGTGGAACTGGTTAGCGAGAAGTGCGGCATCAAGGATGTGTCACGCAAGCTCATTGGGCATCTTTCCAAGGGCTATCGCCAGCGAGTCGGGCTTGCGGATACACTGGTCCATAATCCTGAGTTGATCATTCTCGATGAGCCCACGATCGGACTGGATCCCAATCAAATACGTCAGGTCCGTGAGCTGATCAAGGAGTTGGGAAAATCCCACACCGTCCTTCTCTCAACTCACATTCTCCCTGAAGTGGAAATGACATGCTCCCGCGTGGTGATCATCAACAAAGGGCGCATCGTCGCGAGTGATTCAACGGAAAAGATCAAGAAGCTGCGTCTTGGGGGCGGGGAAACCGTGTTGGAGGTGAAGGTGGATGCGGCAGCCCTCGAGCAGTCGTTGAAGGATGTGGCAGGGCTCGATCATTTGAAGATCGCCTCGATGGAAGATGGCTATGCGTCCGCAGTGCTCTATCCCAAGGGGGAAGAGGATCTCCGGGAGGTGGCTTATCAGCGCATCAAGGATCGCGGTTGGAATCTCCGGGATCTCACACGGCGAAGGCAGACTCTTGAAGATGTGTTTGTGCAATTGACCACCGAGGATGATGAGTAGGGGTTGATGTATGAGAAATATCTGGATCTTGTTTAAGAAGGAGTTGATGGGGTTTTTCCTGTCGCCAATTGCCTACATTGTGGGGGTTTGTTTTCTTGCGATTACGGGTTTCAGTTTTTACACCGTGGTGGTCCTGCTCAGCGAATCGAGCAGCGAGTATCAGCCGGTTCAGATTTTTCTCAGCGGCTTCTTTTCGTGGATCTGTCTTCTGGTGGTGACCCCGGTGATCACCATGCGGCTTTTTGCCGCGGAAAAGCAGTCCGGAACCATTGAATCCATGATGACCACCCCCGTGCGTGATCTTGAGTATGTTCTGGCGAAGTTTTTTGGTGCTTATTTTTTCTTTGTTCTGCTCTGGCTTGCGACAGCCCATTGTGTGTATGTCCTGCGTCATTTTGCAAAGGATGCCACACCCCTGGATCTTGGCCCTGTCATTGGCGGGTACATGGGCATATTACTTGTAGGAGCCTTGTTTGTTTCGATTGGTTGCATGGCTTCAGCGATGACCAAAAACCAGATTATCGCTGCGGTGGTGACATTTGCTCTGACCGGAGGATTATTTTTTGGAGGGCTTTTTTTCTATCTGAACGCTGCGGACAAGCATCGCGATTTTTTTGAGTCATTTTCAATGCTCGCCCATGTTCAGGAGATGGCGACCGGATTGGTAGACTGGCGAAGAATTGTGTTTTACGTGACCGGCACCTGTTTTTTTCTTTTCCTGACCCACCGGATTGTGCAGGCGCGGCATTGGAAATCGTAATTGTTGAATCATCATATGGAAAAGAGTTCGGCTCCTAAACCGTGGTTGATCAGCGCCAATGTGGTGATTCAGATCGTGCTGGTGACAGCGATTTTTGTGATCGCCAATCTTGGGATCTATTACTGGCATCCCAAACGTGTGGACCTGACCCAGGCCGGCTATTTTAAACTTTCCGACAAGACCCGGCAGTTGTTGGCCAGTCTTAAAAAGCCGGTTGAAATCATTGTCTTTTTCCAACCCAACGCCCAGGAGCCTGTGACGCAGCAGGTGTACCAATATATTCAGGGATTGCTCAAAGCGTATGATGATGAGGCTCCAAGGCAGAAAGGGGTGTCCATGTTGAAAGTTCGTTATGTGGATCCCGATCGTGACCCCGTGAGCGCCGAGCGTCTTTCCAGTCAGTACAATGTCAAGGTGCCGAATGTGGTGGTTTTTGTATATGAGGATCGAAGCAAGTATGTGCAGGTTGGGGACCTTGTGGAGTTTGCCCGTCCTTCGGGGCCTTTCGGTGGTGGAAGCGATCGTATCCGGGCGTTTCGTGGAGAACAGCAGTTCAGCTCCGCCCTTCAAAATGTGTGCGAGGCAAAACAGCCCAAGGTCTATTTTCTGCAGGGACATGGAGAGGGTGATCCTGATGAGTTTGAGGCCCGAAAAGGGTTTTCAAATATAGCAACCTATGTTCGTCGCGATAATCTTGTGGTTGAAAAATTGAACCTTGTCGAAAAACAACAGATTCCTTCAGATTGTGATGTGCTGGTGGTGTGTGGTCCCAACCGGTCCTTTTCCGAATTGGATTTGAAGGTGTTGCAGGACTATCTTTCACAAAATGGAAGAGCGATGTTCCTGCTTGATGCGCTTCAAAATGACACGGGACTGGAACGGCTTCTTCGGGATTTCGGGGTTCAGATTGGAAATAATGCGATTCTGACCCAGACCCGGGATCTTCTTGGAAGATCGGCTCTCGTCTTGTCGGCCCCCTGTTCGGAATATGGAAATCATCCCATCACCCAGGGATTGAAGGACCAGAGCGTGAGCTCGCTTTTCCCTGCGGCGCGTTCGGTTGAAAAGGTTCCAGGAGAGTCCGCCCACAAGCAGCAGGTGACCGTTCTGGTGGAAACTTCGAAGTCGTCCTGGGGGGAAACGGATCTCGCCAATTTGCGTCAGGACAAGGCTCAATTTGATGAGAAAGACCGCAAGGGACCTGTACCGGTCGCGGTCGCTGTCGAACCTGCGGCCGCTGGGGAGATGGAGCGGGAGGGGATGCGGATGGTTGTGTTTGGTTCGAGTGGATTTATTCGCAACGGGAGCCTGAGTGGCGGGAATGTGGACTTGTTTCTCAATGCCATGAACTGGCTCCTGAAGCGTCAGCAGCTGATAGGAATTGCTTCAAAGACCCCCCAGGAATTCAGCTTGAATCTCGATCCCTCACAACGAAAGGGGATCATGATCACCGAAGTTTTTCTCATTCCGTTTGGGGTCGCAGTCCTCGGATTTTTTGTCTGGTTGAATCGGCGGAAATAACATTCCCAAAATGTTGGTCTGACCATGAAATTCAAAAGCACCCTCATTTTACTTCTCATCGCCATGATCTCGGGCGGGGGGCTCTATTTTTTGATAAAAATCAAAAAAGTTCCGACTACGGAACAGCGAGTGGAACAGGAGCGTCATGTTGTTCAATTGAAGGCGGGGGAGGTCTCCGCCATTGAAATTCAGGGGTTGGACCGTAATTTTCAGTTTGAGAAGCGGGATGGAAAGTGGTTTTTCGTCAAACCCCTACAGGTCAGGGCAAACGGGGCCGAGCTTGAGGGGTTGCTTTCAACCATTGAGTTTCTGCAGAGCCGACGAATGCTTATGCCCGAGGACCTTGCCGAGGCCAAACGAACATTGGGGGATTATGGACTTGAAAAACCCAGGTTTCTCGCCCGGCTGACGGCCCGTTCGGGTGAGGTTGTGATTCATGTGGGCAACGAAGCAAGGCAGGGGGATGCCCTCTATATTCAAATTGATGGAAACCCTTCCGTTTACCTGGTCTCCAAGGACCTTGCAAAGCGTCTGGATAAGAAAGTGGAGGACTACCGGGAGCGTGCATTGTTCGATTTTCCTGAATTGGAGGTTGCGCGCATGGAGATCCGGAATGGGAGTGCTTTTTGTGAATTTAACAAAACAAATGGCATCTGGAGGATCACCCAACCCCTTGGGGCACGTGCGGATGCTTCCAGGGTGAACGAGATGATTCGTCAATTGGCGGCCTTGCGTGCGGTTGATTTTTTAAGCGAAGATCCGGCTGCTGCAAAGGAGTATGGTTTGGAAGATGCCACCCAGCAGATCTCGGTGGGCCTGGAGCGCGGGGATGTCCCGCACGTCCTCATGCTGGGGGCGAGGCTCAAAATGGATGACAAAAAAGTGGCGGCGCGGGTAAAGGGGCAGAATTCCATTATTTCCATCCCCGCCACGTATGCAATGGGACTTGCCGCCCCTCTGGCCGAATTTCGTGATCACACCCTGGTGACCTTCAATCCGCCGGAGGTCACTTCGATTGAAGTGCGGACACGTCAGATTGGTTTTAGTCTCGAAAGGCAGGAATCCGGATGGAGGCTTGTACGTCCTGATAACCGACCTGCCGATGCCGAAATGGTGGAGCGTTTTCTCTCCCGTCTGGCGTCCCTTCAAATCAAGGAATTCGTGGCCGATGTGTCAACGGATGTTGAAAAGTACGGCCTGAAACCGGCGCTTTCCTCCATTGCGGTCAGGGGAAAGTCCCTGACGGATGTCGGCGCCACCAATGAAACCGTTTTTCTCGACCTGGCTCTTGGAAAAAGCGACTCAGGACGGAAAATTGTTTATGCCCAGGGGGGAGGGGAGTCGTCCGTCTACGGTCTGGATGAAGCTGTGGTGAATGAATTTCCACGTAGTACGGTCGAATTGCTTTCGCGTGTTCTGTTCCAAATCAACAAGGAGGAGATTGCCTCCATTCAGCAAAAGCGAGGAAAGGTTGTTCAAACGTTGCAAAAAGAGGCCTCGGGAAGCTGGAGAATACAGGAAGCCCCACAGGCTGTGCTTGACGAAACGGCCCTTCAGACCTTTCTCAATCAATTTGAACGTTTCAGTGTTCAGCAAATTGTGGGAACTGCTTTGAATTCCACAATCAAACAATATGGGCTTGATAATCCCTTGTGCACCCTTTTGATCAACCATCCGGTTGAAAACAAAACTTTGACGGAGGAGATTTTGGTTGGCCGTGATACGTCTCAGAAGAAGTTTTATCTTTTGTGGAAGAATCAACTCATGGTGTGTGAGATTTCTCCGGAAATGCACCAAATCCTTTCCCGTGACTGGTTGAAGGTGAAGTGACCTTGTTTCAGTTCGGACGGGGTGTCTGGGGTGGATTCCTGATCTGGTTTTTTCCCGACGTAAGGTGTCGAAAAAGTGTGGCTGCAAGGATTTTGTGGCCAAAAGGGAGAAGGTGGGGATCGTTTTCGAAGGAAATTTTTTGATGACTTGATGCGGCTGCGTTTTGAAAGGTGCTCACTGTATCAAGCAGGGGGACCTGTCGCTTTCGGGCAAGTTCCGCGAGCCATTTGCGCAAAGGGGTGTCGTAGATCTGTCCCATGTGAAAACCAAGTCCACTGCGCCCCGGCCATTCCGTGCCGTTGATTTGAAGCCCGTAAGGATAGTAGAGCAAAATGACTTTCACGTGATCACGTTGAGCGGCTCCTATGAGGCGCGTCAGGTAGCCCTCCGTTCGTTTCCAGTGCTGGGTCCAATCATAACCCGGGCGAAGATGTCCAAAACGATCCGTGTCGATATCCCCAAAGCGGATCTGCTCGGGATTCCATTTGTCGGCGAGCAAAGCTGAAAGTTGGGAGTGAGCGAGAAGAAAACCTTTTGTACGCCCCCAAATAGTGCTTTTTTCCAGGTTCAGGCGGTCGAGTTGATGTCTGGGGGATTCCTGGTTCCGGGATTGACCCAGGAAAAACGCGTAGTGCGTATCCTTGAAACCAATCACTTCGTTCTGTGGGCCAAATACGGTGTCCTTTTCGTAGTAGTAGTCATCCTGAAGATCGGAGTTGTCGATGGCGATGACGATGGTATCCGGTTGAAAGCTGCGAACACGGTGTTCGTAGAGCTGCCAGTAAAGCAGAGGGGAGTAGCTTGTCTGGCCGAAGTTGTAGATCTCCCACGCTTGTCCCTTGGTTTCATTCGAAAGAAGGGTCTGAAGTTGTGCGGGATAGGTTTCGTCGTCGCTGACAAATAGCCCCTCGGTAAATGAGTCGCCGAGAATGGCGATTCGGTGGGTGCCCGGTGCTTTTGCTCTCTGAAACTCCACGCTGCCCCGGAACCCAAGTTCGTTGGTGGTGTAGCGGTAGGGATGGTTTTCGAGTTGTCCGGTGGTGTTTCGTTTTGGAAAAACGGTATGATGAAATACGGGGTCGAAGTCCTTCAATCGAAGGGTTTGCTCCTTTTGATCAAGATCATGCTGGGCATTTTTTATCTGCTCCTCAAGGGGAGGGGCTAGGGCATGGGGAGCCATCCAACGGATTCCACACTCGAGGAAAAGGATCGCTCCGACGGATGCGAGTCCTGCGAGAAGTGTTTTTTGAAGAGCTTTCCGCATCGAGGACCTTGGGGAACTGAATCACACTTCCTGGAACTGCAGATCGTAAAGTTTTCGATAGAGCTTACCCCGGGCTAAAAGCTCATCGTGCCGACCCTTTTCAACGATCCGCCCGCGTTCCATAACGACAATCTGATCGGCTTTTTGGACAGTCGAAAGTCGGTGCGCGATGACCACAACCGTCCTGCCTTCGATTAATTCGTCGAGGGCTGCCTGGACGAACCGTTCGGATTCCGTGTCAAGCGCGGAGGTGGCTTCATCGAGGAGAAGAATGGATGGGTTCCTGAGAATAGCACGGGCAATGGCAATGCGTTGTTTCTGTCCTCCTGAAAGTTTGACTCCCTTGTCGCCAACGACGGTGTCGTAACCCATGGGCTGGGTGAGAATGAATTCGTTGGCAAAGGCCCGGCTTGCGGCTTCAACGATCTGCTTCTCGGTGGCTCCGATGCTGCCGTAACGGATGTTGTTCCGGATGGAGTCATTGAAGAGGATTGTATCCTGGGTTACGATGGCCATCTGTTTGCGCAGGGATTCGAACGTGACTCCTCGGATGTCGTGCCCATCGATGAGGATGTGCCCCGAAATAGGGTCGTAGAATCGAAGCAGTAAACTGAGGAGGGTGCTTTTTCCTGCCCCACTAGGCCCGACAAGGGCCAGGGTCTTTCCGTGGGCAATATCGAGGCTGATGTTTTGGAGAACTGGGTGGTCATCATAGCGGAAAGAGACATCCTTCAATTGAATGTCATTCCGGATTGGAGGAAGCTGAATGGCGGCGGGGGCTTCCTTGACCGTGGGTTCGGTGTCGAGGATGGCAAAAATTCGATCCGTGGATGCCAGACTCTTTTGGATGGTTGTGTGCAGTTTGCTCAGGTTTTTGATGGGGGTGTAGAGCGCGAAAATACCGAAGAGGAGGCCTGCAAGGGTTCCCACAGGCATATGGACATGATAGGCATAGTAGAGCGCTGCCATCACACCAAACGATGCAACAATTTCGATCAGGGGATTGAGGATGTTGATCGAACGAACGATGCGCATTTGATACGAAAACTGTCGGTAACAGGTTTGCCAGAATTTTTCGCACTCCTGTTTTTCCATTCCAAAGCCCTTGACCACGCGGACGCCGGTAATGTTTTCGTGGAGATGGGAGAGGATTTCCCCCTGATTTTCCTGCGAGAGCTTGCTTGTTTTCCGAACCTTTCGACCATAGATGGCGATGGGGAGGATGCAAAGTGGGGCCAGGACCACGGCCGAAAGGGAGAATCTCCAGTCCGCCTGCAGGATGGCCCATCCCACCACCACAATGGTGAAGGGGTGTTTGATGGAATCCGCGATGACCGTGGTGATCGCGGATTGGGCCTGCTGGCAGTCATTGACGAGTCGGGAAATCAGATCCCCCACGTTCGATTTATTGTAAAAATCGAGGGATAACTTTTGCGTGTGAACGAAGACTTTCTGACGAATATCGGTGATGATTCTCACGCCGACCCAGCTCAAAAGGTAGTTGCTAAGGTAATCGGTTAGGGCGCGTAGGATCATGGTGGCGGGCACCAGAAGAACGGTGGCGATGATTTTTGCCTGGGATGGGGTCTCGCCAAAAAGAGTGTTCCACAGGGAAAGCAGTCCGTTCACGAACCGATCGATGAGGGCGTTTTTCCCAAAGCCAAAAAGGGCCTCGGTGTGGTTTTTCGGCGAGGAGGGGGGGAAAACCGTAGAGAAAATCACGGGAATTCCCTGAACCAGGAGGTAGTTGGTCCATGAATTGAGCATTCCGAACAAGATGCCACCGGCAAAGCGCAGGCGATGGGGTTTGAGGAAGCGGATGAGCCGCAGCCAGTTCTGCATGTCCCGAGATGGTGAGGTGGAAGGCATGGAATGAATTACCAGGGGATTCTGTCGTTTTTAGAAGGGGCGCATGTTGGAATCATCTGGGATTGAAATTGTGCCATCAAAGCTGCATCATGAGAAGATGGTAATTTCCAAGGAAGAGTCTTTATTGAAGCAGATCTGGAGTGCATGGCTCAAGTTCGGACATTGGATAGGGGAGGTCATGAGCTGGGTATGGATGCCCCTCTTCTACTATCTGATTGCCATGCCCTTTGCGCTTGGGGTGAAGATTTTTTCGGATCCCCTGAAGGTGCGCGGGGAGGAAAAGAAAAGTTACTGGACCCCAAAAGCCCTTCCGGAATTGAACCTTGCATGGGCCAAAAGTCAGGGGAGCATCGTGCTTCCATCCAAGGAGTCTGAATCATGAGTGTTATCCTGGGTTTGTCAGCATTTTATCACGACTCTTCCGCGGCCCTTGTTCGCGATGGGGTGTTGGTTGCTGCGGCGGAAGAGGAGCGTTTTTCCAGAAAAAAGCACGATCATGCGTTTCCCTCACTGGCGGTTGATTTCTGCCTTAGGCAGGCAGGACTTCAAATGGAGGATGTGGATCATGTGGTTTTTTACGAGAAGCCTTTTACAAAATTCGAACGTATCTTCCAGACTTCCTTGGCTACGTTCCCAAAGGGGGTTGCGGTGTTTCGGGCAGCCATGCAGACTTGGCTTCTCGACAAACTCTGGATCAAGGCGATCATTCGAGAGCACCTGGGGATCGATCGTGATAAGGTTTTGTTCTGCGATCATCATCTTTCCCATGCCGCGAGTTCCTTTTATTGCTCCCCGTTTCAGAAGTCGGCTATTCTCACTGTGGACGGGGTGGGTGAGTGGACCACCTCCGCAAAAGGGGTTGCCGACGGAAATGACATTCATCTCCGGAGTGAAATGCGTTTTCCCCATTCATTGGGGCTTCTGTATAGCGCGTTCACCGCGTTTCTGGGTTTCGAAGTCAACGAGGGCGAGTACAAGGTGATGGGAATGGCTCCTTATGGGGAGCCGAAGTACATTGACAAGGTTTGGGAATTGATGGACCTGGCGGAGGATGGTTCGTTTCAGCTCAAGATGGAGTACTTCAAATTCCCGTATTCGCTAAAAAACACCTATAATCGTAATTTTGTCCGGCTATTTGGAAAGCCTCGCACTCCGGAAACGCATTTCTTCACAAAGAATACGGGATTTCCCTCCTATTTTGGAGCGAAGCCGGGAAATTATGCCGAGCTTGAGCGCGAGAACCAGCACTATGCGGATATTGCCTCAAGCATTCAGAAGGCCGTCGAAGAAATTGTGGTTCGAATGGCCCGTTCGCTTCACAAGGAAACGGGCCTGACTGATTTGTGCATGGCGGGGGGGGTGGCTCTGAACAGTGTGGCCAACTGCAGAATCCTTCGGGAATCAGGATTCAAGAGGCTCTACATCCAGCCGGGGGCTGGGGACGGTGGGGGGGCGATCGGTGCGGCTCTGCATCTTGCCCATCAAGTTCTGCAGGAGCCCAGGACTTTTGTCATGAGTCATGCCTATTGGGGGGAATCCTTCAATGACGACCAGGCTGCGGAATTTTTCCGTTCAGAAAACATTCCCCACGAGCTGGTTAAAAATGAGGACGAACTCGTTTCACGCACGGTGGATGCTTTGAAAAACAAGAAGGTGATTGGCTGGCACCAGGGCAGGTTTGAGTTTGGGCCCCGAGCCCTGGGAGCACGCAGTATCCTGGCTGATCCACGAACCGCCGAGATGAAGGATATCGTCAATACGAAGATCAAATTCCGCGAGCCCTATCGGCCCTTTGCTCCCTCCATCCTTGCCGAATCTGCCGAGGAATATTTTGATTTTCCGGGTATTTCCAAACAGGAGGCCGCCAAGTTTATGTTGCTTGTGGCGCCTGTAAAAAAGGAGAAGCAGGAGGTGATTCCCGCTGTCAGTCATATGGGGACCGGAAGGCTTCAGACCGTGTTCAAGGAAACGAATCCACGATACTACAAATTGATCCAGGCGTTTGGCCAGGCCACAGGGGTTCCCGTTTTGATGAATACCTCCTACAACCTCAGGGGAGAGCCCATCGTGACCACCCCGGCAAACGCTTTTCGGACCTTCAAAGCCAGCGAAATGGATCTTCTGGTTGTGGGGAACCATCTGGTCTGGAAGGCATGATGTTTTCGCACTGTTTTGGGTGGATGCTCCCTTGTTTTTTGGATGGACAGAAGCATTCGTACCTTTCATAAAGGTAGGCTCCGCATCCCCTTATGGAACACCGCCATACCCTTTCCATTTTAGTTGAGAATAAATTCGGCGTCCTTGCCCGGATTGCCGGTCTTTTCAGTGGTCGAGGATTCAATATCGATTCGCTGAACGTGGCTCCCACGCAAAATTCCAAGTTTTCAAGAATGACTGTGGTGGTGCGTGGAGACGATAAAACCCTGGAGCAACTGACGCGCCAACTGGAAAAGCTGATCAACGTGATCGAGGTTCAGGATTTTCTTCATGATGAGGCGGTCGAACGGGAACTCGTACTCGTTCAGATCAAGGCCGACTCCCGGAGCCGAAGTGAAGCGATGCAGATTGTGGACATTTTTCGTGCAAAAATTGTGGATGTTCAGCCTGATTCCATTCTTGTGGAAACCACCGGGGCCCAGCGAAAGATTGATGCTTTTCTTCAGATGATCGAACGATTTGGAATCATCGAAATGACCCGGACTGGGCGCGTGGCCATGAAGCGCGGGGGAACGGGTTTTGTTCGCCATTTGAGTAAACCTAAAAAAACAGACTAGCCATGCCTGCAAAAATCTACACGGACAAAGACGCTAACCTTAACCTGTTGAAAAAGAAAACGGTCGCGGTGATCGGTTTCGGAAGCCAGGGCCACGCTCACGCTTTGAACCTCAAGGAAAGCGGTGTCCGGGTCCTAATTGGACTCTACAAGGGGAGTAAGTCGATTCCGGTTGCCAAGGCAAAGGGATTCAAGGTTCTCACCACGGCGGAGGCGGTGAAAGCGGCGGACGTGATTTTTGTGGCAGTGCCGGATTTGAAGATCGCGTCCGTTTACAAAGCGGACATTGCTCCTAATCTGACGCCGGGGAAGACCTTGCTGTTCAGTCATGGGTTTGCCATTCATTTCAAGACCATCGTTCCTCCGAAGAATGTGAATGTGATCATGGTGGCGCCCAAGGGTCCTGGACACATCGTTCGTCGTCAATATCAGGAGGGAAAAGGTGTTCCCAGTCTGATCGCGGTGTATCAAAACGCCACCCGGGATGCCAAGCAGATCGCCCTGGCATGGGCGAAGGGTATTGGGGGAACCCGTGCTGGCGTGATTGAAACGACATTCAAGGAGGAAACGGAAACCGATTTGTTTGGTGAACAATGCGTTCTTTGCGGCGGCACATCGGCTCTGATTCAGGCAGGTTATGAGACCCTCATTGAAGCGGGCTACCAGCCTGAAATGGCTTATTTTGAATGCCTTCACGAGCTGAAGCTCATCGTGGATCTCATCAATGAGGCTGGTATCAGCGGCATGCGCTTTTCCATCTCCGAGACGGCGAAGTACGGGGATGTTCGCACCGGCCCCCGCATCGTGACGAAAAAGGTGAAGGGCGAAATGAAAAAGGCCCTCAAGGAGATCCAGAACGGAAAATTTGCCCGTGAATGGATTCGGGAATCGCGCACGGGAATGAAGCGCTACAAGAGCCTTCTTGCCCGTGGCCAGCGTCATCCGATTGAAAAGGTTGGGGAGCGGCTTCGTGGTTTGATGCCCTGGATGAAGAAGCGCCAGATCAAGGGTGTTCAAGCCGCCTACTAGCATCTTGGGAAATTCGTGAAGAATTCGCCTACAATTCTTCATGCATGAGTGCCCTCGGCATCATTGCTGGGAATCGCAAGTTCCCTCAAATCTTCGCGAAGGAGGCCCGGCGAACGGGATCCCACAAGCTCATTGCTGTTGCGTTCGAGGGGGAGACAGAGAAGGAGATTGAGCGTTACGTCGACTGCGTGGAATGGGTCAAGCTGGGGCACCTTGGCAAGTTGATTGATGCGTTCAAAAAACACGAAGTGAGGGACGTGGTCATGGTCGGCCAGATTGCCCCCCGAAACCTTTTCGCCAGCCTACGGCTGGACCTTCGCATGACGATGCTTCTTGCCCGGCTGAAGAGGCGAAATGCGGAAACCATTTTCGGGGCCGTCGGCGAGGAGCTGGCACGGGATGGATTGAATCTTGTACCTCACGCAGCATTTTTGGAGCGCTTGATTCCTAAACCGGGACTATTGACCCAAAAAAAACCGACCTCCGGGGAGCGGGAGGATTTTGCCTTTGGATTTCAGCTCGCCAAAAAAATGGCAGCTCTGGATATTGGTCAGACGGTGGTAGTCAAGCGGGGAACGGTACTTGCTGTTGAAGCATTTGAGGGAACGGATCGGGCGCTCCTTCGGGGTGGGGAGTTGGGGCAGGGGGATTCAGTGGCCGTCAAGGTGACCAAACCAGGTCAGGACATGCGTTTTGATATCCCTTGCATTGGCCCACAAACCATCGAAACCCTAAAAAAATCAGGGATAACCGCGATGGGAATTGAAGCCGGGCGGACATTGCTGCTCGAAATGGAGGAATTACTTGAGTCTGCTAACGATGCCAGGATTGCCATTGAAGCGCTTTCGGAGGAAATGATTTCAAATGAATAAACCCATCCGGGTCGGTGTGATTGGAGTTGGTTATCTGGGCAAGGAGCATGCCCGTATCTATTCCCAACTCAAGGACTGTGAACTTGTGGGTATTGTGGATTCGAGTGCGAAAACGGCGGAGGCTATTGCGAAGAAGCTGGGGTGCCGGGTTTTTCCATCCCTTGAGTCACTTTCAGAGCAGGTGGATGCCGTAAGTGTGGTGGTACCCACGACTGCTCACCGGGAGGTGGCCCGGGTTTTTTTGGAACAGGGAAAGGATGTTTTTATCGAGAAACCCATCGCCGCGACGACACAGGAGGCGGGGGAGCTTGTCCGCCTTGCCCAGTCCAAAAATGTGTTACTCCAGGTTGGGCACATCGAACGCTTTAATCCCGTGCTTTCCTATCTTGAAAAAAATCTGACCAATCCCCGATTCATTGAGGCCCACCGTCTTTCCCCTTATCCCGCGCGGGGAACGGATGTGAGTGTGGTACTGGATTTGATGATCCATGATCTGGATGTGATTTTCCATCTGGTCGATGCACCTTTGGAGTCTTTTGATGCGGTGGGGGTATCCGTGCTCAGCCCGAGCGAGGATATTGCCAATGTGCGTCTGAAGTTTTCGAACGGATGCGTGGCCAACATTACCACGAGTCGGATCAGCCCCGAAAAAATGCGCAAGATCCGTGTGTTCTCGGAAAACAGTTACATTTCCCTGGATTATCAAGCTCAGGAGGGGCTCGTTTATTGGAAGGAAGCCGGGACGATCAAAAGGGAGAAAATTCCTGTGACAAAGGGTGAGCCGCTTCAATTGGAGCTTTCCTCCTTCATCGAAAGCGTTCGTCATCGCTCAGAACCCAAGGTTAGCGGACACCAGGGAAAACGGGCTTTGGATGTCGCCGTTGCGATTGTGGAGCGGATCCGCGGCTGATTTCCCGCGAAAATCAGTAACTGGGAACTGCGTTTTGGGCGATCAGTTGGGCTGCTTCCGTGAGACCGTTCAGACGGGCCAGCGAGGCTTCGGCCTGTTTGCGTGCGCGTTCCTGCTTCGGATGACGGATATGGCGGTATCCTGTAACTTTTTCCGGTGCCTTCAAAATTTCCAGCCAGAGTTGATATTCGCCCATGCTGGAATAGTGAAAACGGGGAAGAAGGTTTGCATACCATTCACGAAATTCACGTTCCGCACGATGCCACGCAGGAAGTAATCCTCGGAGAAACTTCAGTCGTTTCATGATATTGAGCTGCCAATTTTGCGTCCGAATATCGAACTCGATTTTAAATCGTCCGATGTCAAAGCGAGGACGGTTAATGTGGCTGTAGGTCATGCGATCGCCACGGGATGGGTCTACATCGTAGCGTTCCCGGTCACGATCAAGCTTTTCAGGATTCGTGAGAAGGTGTGCTACGAAGATTTCATCCTTGATCAGCATAACTTTGGCTAGGTTCCAGATGACCGCCCGGGTGGCGGCATGGTTGTATTCCGCGGAATCCCTGGAGAAAACGACTTTCACCTGGTCCAGATACCGTTTGGCATACGCTGTATTATCGAACCAGATCAAATCAGCGACACGCGTTGCGATGTCACGCAAATCCCCTTCAGAAAGGAGCAGGGTTTTGGCCGCCTGTTCCATGAGGTGTTTATAGTCTGCGGCGGCACGTCGGCGGTTCGGATGGAATTTTGCCAGATAATCCGCCTTCCGTTCCACAAGATCCGCATATCGCATGGAAGAGCGGTCATCGGAAAATTCATGAGGGTTGAGCACGGTCTTCCGGCCAAACTGAAACGCTTTGATGTTTTCGCGGGCTGCACCACCCATGGTTTGCTCAATGGCCCAGATCAGGCTTTCGAGTTTTAGAGGAAGCAGGCCGCGTTGATAGGCTGCTCCGAGAAGCATGACGTTGGCGAAAAGTTTATTTCCAAAATATTTTTCCGAAAGTCGCGAGAAATTATGGCCAAAGTACTTTTCCCGCCGCGTGTAACATTGCATGGTCGCCTCAAGCTCCGAGGGATCAAAATCGTCCCGTCCGAGAAGTGTGAGGATGGTGGGGGTTTTTTCCGTATTCAGGACAGCCGTGGTGTGGGCAGGGCTTCCCACTCTCTGGTTGTTAGCGGGATCAATTCCACGCACTGCTTCCAAAACGTCTATTCCGAGAATCAGATCCGCTTTGCCGTAGGGAATCACATTGGAGGTCAAGGCGCCTTCTAGAAGATAGGAGATCTGCGAATAAACCCCGCCGTTGCGAATGGCGAGTCCCTTTTTGTCGCAGAATAGAACGCGATAGCCTTCCTTAAAACCTGCCCGAACGAGCGTTGCGGTTGAGACTCCAATGCCCATGCCACCAACTCCAGCAAGGTAAGCGTGCCAGGCTTCTGATACGGAAACTTTGTCGAGGGGCTCGGGAATGTGATCAAAGTCGATAAGTTCAAGCCGCGGGGCAGGAGGAGTCTTTCGATGAACAACAACCTCCTCAAAAGACGGACAGGCTTTGGTTTTGGCGCACGCCGTATCCGCGACGCACCAGGATAGGTCTGTCTGGACCTTAATTCCATAAGGCGTATCGGCGAAGGTCAGGCCCGGGCATCCCGTGGCTTTGGTGCATTCGAGGCAGTTTTCACAAACTTCGGGAGTGATGTTGACGTGGCGCTTCTTCCCAATGAAACCCTGACTTTTGATGGTCTTGCGTTCTTCACGCATTTCCCGGCGGTGAAAGGTGATGCCACATTCCTTGTCGGCGATGATGATTTTGACCCCATCCCGAAGGATGGTTTCCTCAAGGGCTTTGCGATAACTGTCACGATAAGCGGGATTGACTCGGAGCACTTCGGCAGGGCCCTCTCCGAGCATGGCATCGAGGATGCGGTCCATGTTCTGCTGAAACTGGGGATCACCCAGGAGATCGACATCCTCGCCAGGAGTCGTCTGATGGCCTGTCATGGCGGTGGTCTGATTATCGAGAATGACGTAGGTGATATCTTGTCCCGACCTGATGGAGTTGGATATTGAAACCTGCCCGGAGTGAAAAAAGGTGGAGTCGCCCATGAAGACGACCTGTTTATTCGTGATGAAGGGATCGATGCCGGCGCCGGTTGCTCCGCCGAGGCCCATGCCTGAATAGTTGTGCATGAGCTCCTTGTTGGGTTCGAACATGAGCATGGTGTAGCAGCCCGTATCCCCGTGAAAGAGAAGATCCACGGGATCCTTTCGATGAACCCGGCGCATGTACCAGGCGTTTCGGAAATCTTTTTTGATCTCCAGTAAAACGCTCGAGGAATCGCGATGCGGGCAACCGGGGCAGAAACTGGGAGTTCGGTCGGGGAGATCCACGTCGAACGTTTTTGTTTGGCGGATTAGGGAAAGTTCCCGTTCCACACGGGGAGCGGCATCCGCAGCCCCGGTCTTCAGGAGGACAGGGCCCAGGAGTTCGATCAACATGGAGGGACTCAGTCCAAGGGTTGAGGGGATGGATCCTCCACCAGGCAGTTCCTTGCCCCAGACCGTCTTCAGCTCCGGGATCAGGTTCCGTGCGTGAAGGGAATTCACAATGGAGGTAATCTGTTCTTGGAGGAAACCACGACGTTCCTCGACGACGATCATTTGCTGAACCTGAGAGGAAAATCGTTCAATGACGTGAGGGTCCAGCGGATAAGTCAGTCCAAGTTTGAGAATGGGAAAACGGCCCTTAAGTCCCATTTCAGAAAGCGCATGTTCAAGGTAGCAATAGGCAAGTCCGGAAGTAACGAATCCCACGGAGGCGTTTTCCTTGGGGTAGAGTAATCGATCCACTCCGAGAGCCGCCGCGGCCTGCCAAAGTTGAAGCCGGCGGTCTTCAAGTTGCTCCTCCTTCATTCCCGTTCGAGGCGGAAGAAGAACCGTTTGGTCCACAGGGATGCTTGCGGTGTGAATCTCTCCTGGGTTGGCGGTACTGACATCCGGGCGATGATTCTTATGGACGCGAACGGATCCTCCGCCATCCGCCTGATTCGTCGTCACAAGGTAGGCGATGTAAAAACCTGAAGCACGGGAGAGCTTGAAACCGGTACTGATCCAGTCCTTCAGCTCCTGTGGGTCACTGGGCTCGATCACTGGCATAAAGAGGTGCTTGGCAAGGAATCGCGAATCCGCAGGCACCTGGGTCGAATCACTCCAGGGATCGTCCCCCAGGACAATGAGTGCCCCACCGTTTTTATGGGCGCCGGCAAGGTTGCCCAAAGCGAGGGCATCCGCCGCCACATGAACCCCCACGCTTTTCATCACCGCGATGGAACGAAGTCCCATCATCTGAGTGCCGTTTACCATTGCCACGGCGAGCGCTTCGTTATTGGCAATGGTGGCCCGGATGCCGTGGGATTTCGGGATTTCGCGAATGGATTCAATGATGTCAAAAAAGCCGGCAACAGGGGAACCCGGATAACCGGTCCATAAATGGGTTCCTCCCTCGACTTCAAGCAGTCCTTTTACAAGGAGTTCACACCCTGTAAAAACCTCAACGCCATCCTCTTTTAGAAATCGCGGATCGGTCTTAGCCGCAAGGCTTTTCGACATATAGATCCGATTATGCCACGCGCCGAAATGGATGGCAAACAGGATATTCATTGTAAGAGTAAATAACTGGACAGTTTGACATATGAACGAACTTTCCCTACAGAAGTCTCTATGAGGGAACGACTTCGAGACGGAACTCTTATTGCCCTGGCACTGTTGACCTTCCTTGCGCCACTCAAGTTTAATTTGCCGGTCATTTTTTATCGTAAGGAAAACTGGCCGAGCACCCTGGCTGAGTGGGTTTTTATGGCATGGCCAAACCTCCTTTTTTATGGGGTCTGGCTTCTCGTCCTTTTTATGGGATGGAGTACCTTCCACCGTGCGGACTGGCAGGGGAAGTGGATGCGATGGGCATGGATTTTTGCGGGGGGGCAGGTTCTGGCGACGTTGGCGAGTACGGATTCAGTGATGAGCTGGTTCGTTCTCCTCCTGATTTTCAGTCTGGTATCGGGGTTCTGGTTTGGGGGGGTATTAATCGACAGTTCAAAGAAACGGGACTGGATGCTGTTGGCCTGGACTCTTGCGAGTTTGATGGTCGTCTGGAAGGGGGTGTCGGATGCAACAGGTGGATTGGAAGCCACTCGACAGTATTTGAGGGATCATCCCGAAATCGCGGCGGAGAACCCGGGGTTGTGGCATAAGGTTGAAAGTGATCGGATTTTTTCCACATTCGTTTATCCAAATGCTCTGGGAGGATACCTCATTAGTGCGGGGTTCATGGTTGTGGCCTGGGCTTGGGCCCGGGCGCAGGGATCGAGAAGGGCACCCGTTGTTCGGTATGGCGTGGCTACCACGGTATTGATTCTTCTGGGTTATTGCCTTTGGAAATCCGGTTCCAAAGGATCTTATGCGGTTTTGGTGATCACGCTGGCCATTGCCCTGAGTTTACGGGTGGTACAGATGAAAAAAGTGGTGATGTTCCTGACAATTCTTCTTCTTTTATCATCCGTTTTTTTTGCCGTCGGATATGGCCGGACGGCGGTGGAAAAGGGAAAAAAGACCCTGGAAGCCAGGCTGGACTATTGGAATGCAGCCGCAAGGATAGGATGGGATCACATTTTTTTTGGCACGGGCCCTGGCACGTTTGGAGTTTGGTATGGAAAATACAAACCCCGGGAAGCGGAGGCGTCGCAACTCGCTCACAACACGTATCTGCAAATGTGGTCGGACAGCGGAATTGTGGGATTTGTGACCTTTATCCTGTTCCTTCCAGTGGCCCTGGGCAAAAACGCCTTGCGGTGTATGAGGCTGGGCTCATTTTCAGATGCATGCATTTGGTGTGCCTGCGTTGCCTTTGCGATTCACTCCCTTGTCGATTTTGATTTCTATATGGTCGGAAATGCGTGGCCCGTTTTTGTGATGCTGGGTTATCTTTGTCGGCGGTCTCATGCCCCCCTTGCAAACGCTTGAACTGCAAGGTGATCCGATTGGAGGTGCGGCTTTTTTAATGAATAACGGTTTTTTGAATTTCCTTTCCCCTGTTGGATTGACAGAAGTCTGAAGTCGGACAAGATTAGAAGCTTACATCGGGCATAGGGCCGTCCGGCATGCAACAAATGAAAACCTTTAAGCTTTCCAATCTCGAAGCCAATCGCACCGTGCGCGGGACAGGAACGAAGGGGCGTTCCCGATCCGCTGCCCTGGACGGGGTGTTTCCAACTGGGCAGACCACGCTGCGAAGCACGTTTCGATATAAGATCATTCGAAAGCTGGGGGATGGGGGAGCGGGATGTGCTTTTCTCGCGCATGAATATGACTCCCTTGATTCGTTTCGAGCTGTTGCACTCAAAATGCTGCATACGCCTGAGGACGCCGCACTGAAGGAAACCTTCGTGCTTGAAGCCAAAATGATGCGGCTGATGAATCACCATAATATCGTCCAGGTTTATGGGTTCGAGCGGGGGACGACACGTTTTCAAAAAATTCTCTCCACGCTTGGCATTGCCGAGGCCTACGAAGCCTTCATGATCATGGAATATATTCCAGGATTTAATCTTGAGGGATTCGTTCGTCTTCACCAGCAAAAGAAAATCCGGGTTTTTCCCCAAATCGCCGCCTATATCGCTTCGCGTGTGGCTCGCGGAATCGCGTACGCGCACGACTTCAAGTATCCAGGAATTTCCGCCCACGGGGTGATTCACCGCGACATCACGCCCACCAATGTCCTGATTCAAGAGGATGGACCTGTCAAAATCACCGACTTTGGAATCGCCTATCCCTACGATCCCACCAGTCGAAATCCCACCATCTGTGGCACCCTGAATTACATTGCCCCGGAGGTACTTTCCGGTGCGAAACCGACCCGCGGGTCGGATGTTTATGGTGTCGGTCTTCTTCTGGAGCTCATGTTGACCGGGCATCCCCGGTATTCCATTTCCGGTCAACCCGCCTCCTCGGTCGCGGTTCGTGAGCAAAGGGAGCGGATTCAGAAATATGCATTCGATCCTAAGATGTTTGATCGGGTTCCAACGCGGCTCATGGAAATTTGTAAAAACGCCACCACCACTCGCCCTGAGATTCGCTATCAGGCGGCAAATGACCTGGCTCTGGATCTGGAGCTTTTTTTGAGGGATTTTGACTGTGTGCTGAGTCCCCAACAGATGGAGCTCTATATCGATTGTATCCAGTCCCCTCTGCCTGGCGCTTATCGGAAGAGGGAATTTATTATGATTTGCGGCAAGGAAACCATCGACTTTCAGCCTTTCGTCTGAGCCCCCCATGGTCCGCTCCTCGATTTTCTATGAAATGCACATGCATACGCCTCTTTGCAGGCACGCCACCGGGGAGCCTGAGGAGTATGCAGAGGTGGCCTTTTCGCGAAATCTAAAGGGGATGGTGGTGACGTGCCACAATCCTTTGCCTGGGGGTTGGGGGGCTGCCAGTCGAATGAGGCTCGAGGAATTTTCCATCTATCAGGAAATGGTGTTGCGCACCCGCAAAACATGGGAAGGACGGGTTGATGTCCGACTGGGCCTGGAATGTGATTACGCGCCGGAGCTCGAACCCTGGCTCCGAAAACAACTTGATGGTGTAAGCTTCCACCATGTGCTTGGGTCAGTCCATCCCCAGATTCCTGATTACATGGACGCGTACTTTCGGGGCGACTGGTTTGCGTATCAGAAGACCTATTTTGATCACCTCGCAAGATCTGCGGAGTGCGGGTTGTTTGATACGCTTGCGCATCCCGATTTGATCAAAAATTTATCACCTGAGGAATGGCGCTTGGATCGCATTGCTCCATTCATTCTGGAGGCGCTGGATCGCATCGCCCCGACGGGGGTGGGAATGGAATTGAACACGTCGGGGCTGAACAAGGCGATTCGAGAGATGAATCCCTGTCCCTGGATGCTTCGTGAAATGCGGGCCCGTTCCATACCGGTTACGATTGGAGCGGATGCTCATCATCCGGGGAGGGTGGGGAGCCATTTTGAGGAGGCTCTTTCCATGCTGGAACAGGCAGGTTACGAGAGAGTGGGAATCGTTCTGGATCGCCAGCGAATCGAGTTTCCCCTGGAAAAGGTCCGGCGTAGCCTTCAACCGATCAGTGCGTCAACTGTTTCGTGAGTTGGTTGATCGCCTGCTTCAGGCCGCTGTCAGTTTTGAGACGTTCGTCCACCAGCCTGCATGCGTGGATGACGGTGCCATGGTCCCGTCCGCCGAACACCTCGCCAATTTCGTTCAGTGAGGAACGCGTCATGATGCGGCAGAGATACATCGCCACCTGGCGGGGGAACGCGATGTTTGCACTCCGACGCTTGCTAGTCATATCCGCGAGACGAATGTCAAAATATGCTGCAACGCGTTTCTGAATGGTTTCCGCAGTCAATGCCTGCTTGCTCTCCTCAATCAAAATATCCTGAAGCTCGTCCTCCACTTCAGCGACTGTCAGCGGGCGGGCTTTGAGTTTCGTGGAAAACCAGACCTTGGCCCAGGCACCCTCGAGACGACGCACATTCGTTTTGATGTGATGAGCGAGAAATTGAAGGATTTCGTCAGGAATGGGGACCTGGCTGTGTTCCTGTTTCCTCCGAAGAATGGCGAGGCGGGTTTCCTCATCAGGAAGTTGAAGTTGAACCGTAAGACCCCACTCAAAGCGTGACACAAGGCGTTGTTCGAGGTTTGAAATTTCAGTTGCAGGCCGATCACTTGAAAGCACGATCTGTTTCTGGGCTTCGAAAAGAGTGTTGAAGGTGTGGAAGAACTCCTCCTGCATCTGATCCCCACGACCTAAAAAGTGAATATCATCCACCAATAGAATATCGCAATTCCGGTATTTTTTCCGAAATGGAACAAACCGTTTGTTCTGAATTGCATCCACAAATTCATTTACGAAACGTTCCGTGGAAACATAAGCGATCTGACACGATTTATTCTGGCTTACCAGATGGTGTCCGATGGCATGCATGAGGTGGGTTTTCCCCAGTCCCGTGGCTCCGTAGATGAAGAGGGGATTGTAAGCCCGGCCAGGAGACTGGGCCACAGCGGAACATCCGGCATGGGCATACTGATTGCTCGGACCCACGACAAAGTTGTTGAAGGTGAAGGCTGGGTTGAGAATGTTGCGCTCAACGGACGGCTTCATGCGGGCCGGAGCCGGGGTGGGCGTCCAACTTTCCGCAGGTGGTGTTTTGGCGCTAACAACCTCGGTATCCTCATTGCGGATGAAGCGAAAGGTCATTGCTTTTCCGGAAATGGCGCTCAGCGTGTCCCTTAGAAGATCGCCGTAATTGTCCTCCAACCAGTAGCGATAGAGATTGGAAGACGCCTGGAGGCAAATGCAGTCGTTTTCGATGTGAGAAGCTCGGATGGGGTCAAACCAGCGTTTAAAAACTTGCGGGGCAACAACTTCGTTGAGCCGTGTGGCGGTGCGTTTCCAAAGATCCTGCGGGGAAGATTCCATGGTCGATTCGCTAGTTATTCACAACAGGATGAGATTTCCCGAGTTGGTTGATGGGGGTGAAACAAAAAGGGCAGAAGGGTGGTACAGGGATGGAGATGATGTCGATTGAGGCAAAAAAGGGATGGTGTTGCTGGCAAAAAGGTCGATATTTCCCTTAACAAAATGAGACCATTCCGGAAATTAGGCTTCCGAAGGGAAGCATTTCCCAAAGAATAAGCTGAAAAGGGGAAGGATGGGAGTGAGTACCAACGGAAGATGCAGACTTTGACATCCGGCTGGGTTGGGGAGTTTTCAACAAGTTATTCACAGGGTTGGTTTGAACTCACTTTTTCCGCTTCGCGGCCATTTTAGTTCCAACTTTAGTTCCAACTTTTTTCAGCACAAGATTTTTTTGATCTCGAAGAAAATTTATTTCGTAAACTTGCAGTATGATTTCTTGCGGGCTCAACGGGAATAGAGAAGGCGTAAAAAAAAACCAAGCAAAATTGATTCAATTTGGAGATTTTCTATGTTGACGAAAAAAAATTAAATTGTGGGAAAGGATGGGCTGTTTTTTTCTAGGGGATGAAGAAGTTTAAAAGATTTTATATTTATGATTTAACCGGTTCCGTGTGGGAGTCTTGATTTTGGGTTCCCTTCGGCCGGAATTAAAGATGAACGGAAGGGCAAAACGAAAGTGGCAAGGCAGTCAAGAAATGAACATTGTCTTGGCGGTTGGGGAGGGGGTATATTGAAACTGGATTTCATTTTTTGAAGTGGTGTTATTTTATGCAACCCAAGAAAATTCTTGTGCTAACGATTTGCTTCATTGTGATGGGTATTGCTTTGGGGTCTGTCGTCTACCGTCTTTTCCCTAAAAAAATTTCCAACCGCCACGTGAGTGAAGCCATGGGGAAAATATTTGCGGTTGAGGTCTCGAAATATTTGGGTGATGGGAGTGTCTGCGTGGTGATTCTTGAGCGTCCTGGAAAGTCTCAAAATGATACGTTTCTGGAAGCGTTGAATGGGACTTCGATTCGTCTTGAGGGTGTTGAGAAAATTGTTCCCGATGAAATGGGATTATACGGACGTGGGCCGTTTTCAAAGGAAATGTTTCTTCAGTTTTTGAGCGCCCACCCCAATGTTTCAGCCATTGTTTCCTTAATCGGCCCTCCCAACGACCTTGAACAGATTTCGCCCCAACCCAATCGACCCAAGTTGATGGTTTTCAGTAATCGCACGGCACAACTTGAAGACCTTATTCGTGCGAACTTGGTTCAGATGGCCATGGTGCCCAAAAACAACGGGGGAACTGAATACGAAGTCCTTACCGAAAGCTCCCTTCGGGACAAGTGAGGCGAGGAGGCTTTGCGGTTTTCCCTAGGGCATGTGGGGATTTTTGTTTGGCGGAGGCAGGTAGTCACTATTGGGCCACCCGCCAAACCAACCATCGTCAATTTTATCGATATCCTGGACTGGATTAAGGGATTGGACGTGGCCGTCACAGTAGACGTAGTTATCGACTCCTGGCCTTGCCACCACAGGGCGCCACTGGCCCCCTGGGCTTAGCTTTGTGGTATCGTCCCAAAGGGTGTCCACTCCGCCATGAAAACCGGCAGGGCCTGTCATTTCATAGCCCCAAGCATCAAATGGAAGGGTCCTTAAACTAAAAACATTCGGAAAGGTTCCCAAGGGGTGCCATGTCCCACCGAACGCATTACACGTAAAAGCAATCCGACGGCCGGGATCAGGAACCAGAGTGCCAGCTGGCTGGTGAACCTCGGGGTGGGCCATAGGATTCGGCCAGGTCGGGAAATCCGGATAGTTTGGAAAAGGAAGAATTAGGGTGTTGTTATATGCATATCCCTGAAGGTCGTTTTTTACCCCCTTGTAGAGCTCGACGACAATGGGACAAACAAGATTGTAAGGGATTCGATGTTCAAATCCGCCAGGAACAGACCAATTAGCAACCTGACATCCCAAATAGGGAGCCAATCTTGTGTTGATATCCTGGTATGAGATGGGGGTAGGCCCGTGTGGCCATTGTTGAGGATCCGCCCAGTTGCTATCACGATCCAAAGGGTAGCAATCATGATTTGCCACCCGGTACATATTTAGGGCAGCCCCCCAATTTTTAAGATTGCTGACACAAGTTATCCGCTTCGATAGAGTTTTGATTCGGCTGAGCGCTGGAAACAGGAGTGAGACAAGGACGCTAATGATGGTTAAAACAACCAGGAGTTCCATGAGCGTGAAGCCCCTTGAACCGAACTTTTCAGACTTTTTTGTCAACGAGATGGGTTGCATGGTAATTGACGCCCTTCCGAAAGGTAGTCCAAGTTCTTCAAAAACGCCACAGAAACAATCGCACCTACAGCCAAGTCATAAGTGAGGCTTTATCAAGGTTTTGCGCCCCCCCGAGTTGCAACTTGGACGACTACAGGTTAGATCTAGTATGCTCCTTGTACATAAATGCTGTGGCGTGAACTTGTTTTAAAATGTTTAACATGATTTTTGCCTCCCGTTTTCTTTGGATTTGTCTGGTGCGTTTGCCTGTTCTGCTGCTTGGCATGGTTGTTATTGGATTGACTGGTTGTGTTCAGACCCAGACGGGGGGGGATTCGGTTCCTACCCAACCCAGGCCTTCGACCCAGCTCCACCCCGAATCTTCCAGGTTTGTTCAATTGCAGTTAAATAAAGGAGGATGGTGGTTTGTTCGGGGCGGGGACTCTTTTCTTTCGCGTGGGGTAAATGTGGTTGAACCTAGTGAGCCGTCTCCCCGTGATTCCGGGAATTGTTACAACGTACTCCCAAAATTTGACGGATCGGAGGATGCCTGGGCCGAATCGACGGTGGATCGCTTGCGATCCTGGCATTTTAACACGGTTGGAGCGTGGTCAAACGAGGCCATCTATAAACAGGAGATATACCATACGCGTGTGGTTTGGTTTGGGGGCTATGGCGGAAGTAACGATCAACGGTTGATCGACGTTTTTTCAGAGGAATACCGGGAGCGGCTCGAAAAAACGGCTCTTGAACAAGTTCAGCCGTTTCGGAACGAGGAATGGTTGATCGGTTACTTTATAAATAATGAACTTCCCTGGTATGGAGATCGTGCATGGAAGACTTCCAGCACCACCTCCCTGGTGACTCGATATATGGAGCTTTCTGCGGGAGCCCCGGGAAAGCGGGCGGTGGTTCGATTCCTTCAGGATAGTTACAAGGGAAATTGGGAGGATTTCAGGGCGGATTGGAGCACTAACGCCAAGGACTTTTCCTCCCTTCTATTTGAGCGGAATCTTCAGCCCCGAAACAGCCGGAGTTCGGTGGCTGTTTTCGGATGGGCGGGGGAGGTTGCTGAACGCTATTTCCTGCTTTGTGAAAAGGCAATCCGTGCACACGATCCACAGCATTTGATTTTAGGATCGCGGTTTTCGATGGAGGCACCGGCGGCCGTTCTCAAGGCCTGTGCGGGGCATTCGGATGTTATAAGTGTGAACCACTATCGCCAATCAGGGCATATCGATCAAGATCGCCTTCAGCGTCTCTACGCTTTGACCCAGCGCCCCATTCTGATCACCGAATTCTCGTGGAGAGCGACTGAAAACGGGTCTGACTTGAAAAATATCGAAGGGGCGAGTGTCACGGTTCCAACCCAGGAGGATCGGGCGGCAGCGTGCCGCGAGTATCTGGGGGAATTGGTGCGCGAACCCTATATTATCGGCTATCATTGGTTTCAGTACCATGATCAACCTCCGGCTGGACGTTATTTTGATGGGGAGGATTCTAACTTTGGTCTCGTCGATACGCGCGATAGGCCTTATGAGGCTGTGGTTGATGCCTTAAAGGAAATCAATCGTGGAGCCGAGAGGCGGCACGGAGAGAGTCGGATCGCTCTTCCAATGGAAAACCTTGGGGCCATCATTGACTATCGTCCGGTCCGGGTGCCCCCTCCCTGTGAGGATGGATCTTCACCGGCCTTTATTTCGTTGCGGTACCTGGATTATGCGTCTGAAGTCATGCCCTATGGGGACTCCCATGGATCGGTGGTGAGCGTCAAACCTTTTGAAGGGAATGGTCGTTCCCTGAAATTTGAGTCAGGAAATGGTTGGGGTGCGGGTGTAATCATACGTCCCCCGTTGCGCTTCCGTTCGAAATCCAATGCAGCAGATTTCCGTGGGGCTCAAAGAGTGGTCGTAACCGCGAAGGCACCCCGAGGAGCCTTGTTTCATTTGGAGGTGATGGAATCCGGGGCGGATACTCGGGGACGCGATGTTTATGAAGGGGAGCGGGGGGCGGATGGGGAACTTTTCATGTCGACGGATGTCGAGGGAGATGGCACATGGAAGGACTATATTTTTGAGTTTCAAGCCATGGAAATTCATGACCACTACGGAAACGACCACGGAAATCGCACGGTTGACACCCAGGCCCTCCAGGAGATTCACCTGGTTTTTCCAAAGGATCAGTCGGACACCACCCTGGATGTCCGCTCAATGAAGCTCGAATGATGTTTGCCTGGGCATGAGTTTGCCTCTAAGGTCTGCCCTTTCAACTCTCTGGTGATGCCATGAAAAAAATCCCTACGAAACTGGATCGTGAATCCAATCGTTTTTTGCATTCGCAGTTGAAGTCGATTTTATTGACGCAAATTCGCGAGCAAAACTGGAAGCCGGGGGATCGACTTCCCTCTGAAGAACAGCTCAGCAAGAAATACAGAATTAACCGGGCAACCATTCGACGGGCGTTGAAGGATTTGATTCAGGATGGGCTGATCTATCGGGTGCCGGCGACGGGGACCTTCGTTTCCGATCCCAAAACGATGGATCCAGAGTTCGTTCGAGTGGGGAAGGGGGCTTCCAATGTTGCTTGGCTGATGAAAACTCAAAAAGGACTGGTGCTTGGGCCCTTTCATACGGAGATGTTCGATACGGCAAATCTTGAGCTTCGAAAGCTCCGTTACCGTTTGGTGTTTTTTTCCGTGGATGACCCTGCAAACCAGGGCAAGGTCCTTCAACAGATTAATCAGAAGGAATTTGCAGCCGTCGTCCTCGTGGGCGGGCTTCCCGAGAATTTTATTGAAGCTGTAGCCAAACTTGAGATCCCATCCATCTTGCTCGACAATCATTTGCGGCAAACTCGCATGGACAGCGTTCTTCCAGACAATCAAGCCGGGGCTTACGATGCGGTTCGACTGCTTCTGGATCATGGGCACCGTCAAATAGCCTGTATTCGAGCCCCTTTAAATGAGGCAGCCTCGCGGGAGCGTTTTCAGGGATACGTTCATGCCTTGATGGAGGCCGGGCTTTCGTACAATCCCGATCTTGTCGCCGAGGGGAATTTTCAGGTGGATGGCGGAGAGCGGGCCATGGCGCAGATTCTTGATTGTAAAAAAGCCGATCGGCCAACAGCCGTCTTTTGTTTGAACGATGAGATGGCCATTGGGGCGATGAAGTGTATACGTCAGCGGAAGATGGAAATCCCCAGGGATATTTCGGTCATAGGATTCGATAATGTGGACTGGGCCGCTCATTCCATCCCCCCTCTGACAACGATCGAGGTCCCCAAAAGTCAGTTGGTAAGGATGGCTATCAAGCTGCTCGTGCAACGAATGAAGGCCTCCTTGGATGTGCCATGCAAACTCCTTCTCCCCACTTCGATTGTCACCCGCCAGTCCGTTGCACCCTGTCTTACAAAATAATGATTTTCATGAAAACATCCCTGCGATTGACCGTTGTGACGATTGGTGCCTTGCTGACAGCCATCCAGGCTTTTGCCTGGGAGGATTCGACCGGGGAAAAGTCGCGTTTGACCCTTGCGGTACCCGGAAGTGCCGAAATGGTGGATTATGAAAAATTTGGTGAATTTCGAAATGTAGGTACGGAAAAGTTTTGTTACGTGATCAAAGATCGAAAGGGTTTGGCGGAGCAGGTGGGAGAAGGGGTGGATCCATGTCAGGCCCTGACAAAGGACCCCGTTTACCTTGAATTGAAAAAAAAGAAGGCTTTTCCGGGTCCTCATTGGGACTATACGGATCACGCGAATCTTCCGCTGCGTTTCTATGCCTGGGCCGGAGCAACCGAGGATGGAGGCGTTCGACAATATTACACCGCGAAGGCTCTTGAAGATAATGGTCTGTTGATCCAGGCTCTCAGAGGATATTATGCGGTGGTTCTGCTCTATCCAAGGGCGGTGGGCTGGTCTTTTTGGAAATCGCCCCTTTATATGTCCCGAATGGCGTTGGATCGCATCGAATTTCTTCTACGGAAGCATCCCGAACTTCACCTGGCTCTCAAGGACGCTTATGTGAAAGTGGAGAATGGTTTCGATGATGATGTTGCCAATGATCGTATCCTGGTGAATCCCGGACATTGGGTGAAGGAGTCTCCAACTCCCGTTGTGCCGGATCTGAAATCTTTGAAAATAGTGAAGAAAATCGGGGGGCCCAACGTCGAATTGGTACAATACGAAAATATGCACTGGCAGCTCTTAAAGGATGGCAAGCCTTTCATGATGCGGGGCATGGACTATGTGCCGACGCCTGTGGGCATGGGCAATCATACCGAGGGTTATGATGTGAATGGGTCGTGGCAGCTTGCTGATTCGAATCATAATGGGAAAATTGATGCCATCGAGGAGTCCTGGATCGATACCAATGGGAATGAGGTTCAGGATCCTGATGAACCATGGACGACAGACATGCAGATCCTTCAGGACATGGGGGTGAACACGATTCGAATCTACAACCATGTGTTCAATAAAGATCTATTAAAACGGTGGCATGAGAAAAACGGGACCATGTTCCTGATTGGCGATTTCGCTGGAGCCTATGCAGCCGGCTCGGGTGCCACATGGGAGGCGGGAACGGATTACAGCAACCCGGAACAGGTGGAACGACTCATGGCGCTGATCAAGAAGATGGTTCTGGATGTGAAGGATGAGCCCTATGTGCTGATGTGGGTTTTGGGAAATGAGAATGTCTATGGAGTGGCGAATAGCGCAAAAAGGGATCCCGTCACCTATTGGAAATTCATCAATCGAGCAGCGGAAATGATTCACGAGCTGGATCCCCATCATCCCGTGGCTGTCAGCAGTGGGGATCTCTATCTTTTTGACTCCTTTGTCGCAAATGCTCCCGCCGTGGATGTCTATGGCTGCAATATCTATCGGGGGAATGGCGGCATGGGGAAAAGTTTTTGGAGAAGCATTTTTGAGTTTAGTGGAAAACCGGTTTTTATCTCCGAATTCGGCTGTTCCGCCTACGCCAACGGCAGGACAAAGGAGGAGGTGGAGAATTTTCAAAAGGACTACCATCAGGGGAACTGGGAGGATATTGAGTTCAATAAGGGCGGAGGTCTTGGGTATGGGAATGCGTTGGGAGGCATGGCTTTCGAATTTTGTGATGAATGGTGGAAAGCGGAACACCTTCCCATGGAGGCTCATGATGTTCGGTCCGAACATCCAGCTCCTTTTTGTGACGGAAATAATTACGAGGAATGGTATGGACTCTTTTCCGTGGGAACTGGGAAAAATAGTCCCTTCATGCGGCAGCCTCGGGCAGCTGTCGATTACTACAAAAACACCTGGAAATGACGCTTTACGCTTGATTTCTTGACAAAAAACCAATAACAACATAAGACTGGCCGGATCCTGGTCCTATCAAAACCAGATTTCGGTTCAAACATTGCATCCACCAAGTAACATCCAACCATGAAGAAACAACTCAAACAGATCGCGCTCGTTCTGGTAACGAGCTTCGCAGCCACGCATCTTTTCGCACAGGAAGCGCCACTTCCTGTACAGAAACTTCCTTTTTCCGTTTATTCGGACATGGGTGATCATTTTATTCCCTCCGGATGGATGGGGGATTATGGTGACCTCAAGCTTGCGGATAGCGAAAAGACAAATCCGGCTCAAGGAACCAAATGCATTAAAATCACCTATACGGGCAAAGCCACCGGCGGCCAGAAGTGGGCTGGAATTTACTGGCAGGATCCCGCAAATAACTGGGGAACCACGAAAAATGCCGGATATAACCTCACTGGCGCCAAATTGGTAAAGTTTTTTGCCCGTGGGGAAAAGGGCGGGGAAGTTGTTGAATTTAAATCGGGTGGAATCTCTTCCGGGGACTATCCTGATAGTTACAAGGCCGATGCGCCCGCGACAACGCTGACGCAGGAGTGGAAGGAATATGAAATCGATCTCGCGGGTCAGGATCTCTCCCACGTGATCGGTGGATTTGTGTTTGCTCTGAATAAGGACAAAAATCCTGATGGAGCCGTCTTTTTCCTCGATAACATTCGTTTCGAGTAATTGACCGAAGTTTAAACGCACCGCCGGCTTCGCTGGCGGTGCGTTTTTTTGTTATGGGGAGCATTCGTAGGACGGTCTGTTGTCTCTATACGGGCCTGATGTTGATGCAGGTTGATGCTGTCGACGTTCGTCGGTATCCCCAGAAAATGCCGTTTTCTGTTTTCAGTGATCAGGTGGACAATTTTTCCCCTTCGGGATGGATGGGGGATGTTGAGGATCTGCATTTAAATCTCCGTTATACGAGTGATCCTGGTGAGGGAAAGGTGTGCCTGCAGATCATCTACAGGCCAAAAAATGGGGTGGGAGCCGGGTGGGTGGGGGTTTATTGGCAGGCTCCAGCCAACAATTGGGGAACCTCAAGGGAGGGCGGGTACGATCTGACTTGGGCCAGGAAAATCCGATTTAAGGCCAAAGGGTCGCGGGGTGAGGAGCTGATCCGATTTAATGCGGGTGGAATTACGGGGCCCTATCCTGATACTTTTAAAACCAGCATGCAGACCGTTACGTTGACGACAGCTTGGAAGGACTATGAAATTTCGCTGACGAGTCAAAATCTTGGCCGGGTTATTGGAGGTTTCTGTTTCACCATCCCCAAAGACGGAAATCCCGAGGGGTGCGTTTTTTATCTGGATGATATCCGATATTCCACGTTTTGAGGGCTGGTTGCGGTGGGGGCTTTTGAGTGTTAAATTCTGTCAATTCCACATTTTGCGGATGGCATGACTTTTTTTCATCAGCTTCAGCTCCTTTTTGAGCGAACCTATTCTGGCATTGGGGTGGATCTGGAAGCGTGTCTTATTGGAAGGCATCGTTGTCTTGAACTTTCACGGATGGCCCCGGATCGGGCAGCCGAGCTTAGCATGGATGGACGAACTTTTCTTCGGATCGTCGATGGGAGGCTCCATGTGGCCATTTGGTATGATCCATCCATTATCCGGATGCTTGAAGATCATCATCCGTTTCGTGAGTTGAGTAGTGCGAACATTCGAGCGCTCATCGTGTTTATCGAGGAGTTGAACCATGCGGTTCACGCGGGTTTGCTTTTTCTAGAAAGCCGGTTTGACCAGAAGGACGGGGAGCTTGCGGCAAACTTGGAACTGCAGTCCAGGATTGATACCTACTTTACACTGGAGGTGATTTGTCGAGCCCTTCATCGAGAGCGGGCTTTAAGTTGGAAGGAGCGAGACTGGATTGAAACATCTCTGTTCGATCAGGAATCTTTTGAGTACACAGACCCGCGTTTAAAAGCGCGGTACGCCAACTCAAACTATCTTGCCCGAAAATGCGTGCGACATTTGAGTCGACTTTCCAAGACGGACAGAATTCAGGCTATGCGTGAGTTTCGGGTTAAAACCTTTCGGGAAAAGAGGGAGTGGATCGAAGCCTGTTCGAAGTTTTGACTCACAGCCAAAAAGCGGTTGCCTTCGAATTATATTACTTAGAATAAGTATTGTGCGACATTAGTTTTCCCTGAAAGCAAGCGCCTATGCCGGCTTGGAGATCTTTTTTATGCGCCACTGTTGAATCGACAAGAAAATGACTGGGGTTACGAGAAGGATATGAATGAGGCTAGAGATCATGCCCCCGATTACGGGTGCGGCAATGGGACGCATGATTTCAATGCCGGTTCGTTCGTTGGAGAAGATGGGAAGCATGAGTGGGACAAGGCTTGCGAGGACCGTGGAAACAGTCATCACCTTGGGGCGCATGCGCAGAGCCGCCCCTTCCAAAATTGCTTCCATGAGTTGGGGACGTGTTAAATGACCTCCCTGGGCCTTGGAATGGCGTTTAACAGCCTCCTCAAGGTAGATGACCATGACCACCCCTGTTTGGACTGCGGTTCCAAACAGTGCGATGTAGCCCACCCACACCGCCACTGAAAAATCATAGTTCAACATCCATTGAAGGAAGACTCCCCCTGTCAGAGCGAAAGGAACGGCCAGAAGAACGTGGGCGGCTTCAAGGAAGGATCGATAGACCATGTACAGAAGCACAAAGATGATCATGATGACGACCGGGCCCACGATAAAAAGGGTCCGATGAACCCGGAGGAGATTCTCGTACTCGCCTCCCCATGAAATGGTGTACCCGGGAGGAAGGGTGATCTGATTGATTTTCTGTTTTGCCTCTTCAACAAAACCGCCAAGGTCCCTGCCTCGAACATTGCATTGCACAAAAACACGCAGTTGTCCGTTTTCACTCGAAATCATGGATGGACCCGTGGAGGAGTGAATTTCCGCCACTTTTCCAAGGGGAATGGATGCCCCATTCATGGAGGAGACCAGAATGTTTGCAATGGCCTCCGGACTGTCCCGTAATTCCCGGGCATAACGAAGTCGCACGGGAAACCTCTGTCGACCTTCAATGGTGGTAGTCAGGTTTCGACCTCCAATGGCGGTCTCAATGACATCCAATACCTCGTCCATTTTAACTCCATAACGGGCGAGATCGTTGCGCTTGAGCTCAATTTCCAGGTAGGGGCTCCCCACCCCGCGTTCTGCGTAAATGTCAGCGGCACCGGGAATTGTTCGCAGGAGGCCTTCGACCTCGATGGCTTTTGCCTCGAGTGTTTTGAGGTCATCGCCAAATAATTTAACGGCGATTTGGGTGCGCACACCGGTGTTCAGCATCAGCACCCGATTCTGAATCGGTTGCAAAAAAGCGGGAGTGAATCCCGGTATGTGACTGACGGCGTCGGTCATCTCCGCTATCAGGCTGTTCTTGGTCACGCCGGCACGCCAGAGATGCTCTGGTTTCAATGTGATGGTGGTTTCGATCATGGAGACGGGCGCTGGGTCGGTCGCTGTTTCCGCCCGCCCCAATTTTCCCACGACCTCCTCCACTTCAGGAAACTGATGAAGGATGCGGTCCTGTTCAGCCATCACCTTTTGAACCTCGGTAATGGAGGCGCTTGGAATGGTGGTGGGCATGAAAAGCAAGGCTCGTTCGTTAAGTGGGGGCATGAATTCCACCCCAAAACGGGTTGCCAGAAATGCCGCGCTTAAAAAAAGTGCGCCGGCGATTCCGAGAGTTGCGGCCCTGTGGTTCAATGCAAGGCGCAGAATGGGTAGATAAATGCGAAGCAGGATTCGCATGAGGGGATTTTCGTTTTCGTCATGAATCTTTCCCCTTACGAGAAGGGTGCAGAGCACCGGTACCAGGGTGACGGCGATGGCGGTGGAGGCGATCATCGCAAAAGTCTTGGTGAAGGCCAGGGGGTGAAACAGCTTTCCCTCCTGCCCTGTCAGGGCAAATACTGGAATGAATGCGAGGATGATGATGGCCATCGAATAGAAAATGGGACGGACAACCAATTTCGTGGCATCAAGGGTGATTTCTACAATATGAGTTCGTAGAAAACTATTTTTCTCAGAATCGCTTGCATGAGGGATTTCCCTCCGGATGCGAATGTGGGCTTCCCTCATCACACATTCCGTGACAACGATCCCTGCGTCGACCAGAACGCCGATGGCGATGGCAATTCCGGAGAGGCTCATGATGTTGGATGTAAGGCCAAATTGTTTCATCATCACAAACGCCATGAGGATGGAGAGCGGGAGCGGAATGGTCACAATGGCGATGGATCGGAAATGGAATAGGAAGATGATGTGGGCAAGCGTCACCAGGATGATGGCCTCCAGAAGGGCAAAACGAAGGGTCTGAACCGCTCGGGCGATCAATTCACTCCGATCATAAAAGGGGCGAATCTCCACTCCCTCCGGAAGCCCCCGCTGAATTTCACTGATTTTGGCTTTCACGCGATCAATCAGCTCACTTGTGCTCACCCCGTAGCGGGCAACGACGATGCCGCCGACGATTTCCTCGCCATTGCGATCCAGGGCGCCGCGTCGGAATTCAGGGCCCAGTTGGACGCTTGCCACATCCCGTACCAGAACCGGTTGGCCATCCCGATAGTCCACAAGGACCCGTTCGATGTCTTCCGTGGAGTGAAACAAGCCAAGTCCGCGAACCAGAAATTCCATCCGGTTTTGCTCGATCACATTTCCCCCGACGTTGTTATTTGATCCCATGACGGCTTCCGCAACCTGTTTCAAGGTTACGTTGTACGAGCGCAATTTATTGGGATCGACGTCAATCTGGTATTGGCGGACAAACCCACCAACCGAAGCGACCTCCGCCACGCCGGGGACCGAATTGAGTTGGTAGCGTACAAACCAGTCTTGCAGGCCCCGCAACTCACCAAGGTCATGCCCCTTCCCCATGGCTGATGCTCTGGAAGTGTCGAGGTAGTACTCATAGATCCAACCCAAGCCCGTGGCGTCGGGGCCAAGAGTGGGTGTGACCCCTCTCGGGAGGGACCCTCCAAGCGTGCCCAGTTTTTCGAGGACGCGTGCCCGTGCGAAATAGGTGTCCACGCTGTCTTCAAACACAAGGGTCACCATGGAAAAACCGAAGTTGGAATTCGCCCGTATGCTTTTTACTCCGGCCAGGCCCCGAAGATTGACGCTGAGGGGGTAAGTGACCTGGTCCTCGATCTCCTGGGCTGCCCGGCCTGGCCACTCGGCGAAAACAATGACCTGGTTTTCACTCAAATCCGGAATCGCATCAATGGGGGTATGATAAGCCGCCCAGATCCCCCACCCTGTAAGCAGAAGATAGGCGATCAGGACCAGGAAGCGATTTCGCAAAGACCACTCAATGAGTTTCTGGATCATGGAGTCAATGGGTGTGACCCTGGCTGGTTGTGGAGGGGGGGATCGTTGGTTGGGAGGCATCCTGGGAGGTTGCAGGGGCGCTTCGCAATTGCGCCTGGGCATCAATCAGGAACGCGCCCGCAGAAACGATGGTCTCTCCATCTTCCAATCCTTCAAGGATCTGGGTGTAGTGAGTGGTCACGGTCCCGATCCTTACATTTCGCTGAACAAAGAGACCGCTTTCCTTGCGAATATAGACAACGTGGCGGGTTCCTAGATCGAGGATGGCTGAATTCGGAACACTCAGAACCTGCTCCCCAAGGGGGATTTCCAGGTTGCCTGTCGCGCTTAAGTTAGGCAGGAGGCGATGATCCTTGTTCGGGACCGTGAAGCGGACAGGAACCGTCCGGCTGTTGGTGTCAATGGCGCGGCTGATGAAGGAAAGGGTTCCGGGAAAGGTTTCACCAGGAAATGATTTTGTAGTCAAACGGACTTTCTGACCTGTGCGGAGGAGGCCCAGATCGGGTTCAAAAACCTGGCCGTTGAACCAGAGTTCATCCAGGGGAACAATATGGTAAAGAACCTGGTCGATCTTTGCCAGTTCACCGATGTGCACCATGTTTCCGACGATGGACCCCGAAATGGGAGAGCGGATGATGACTTCCGGTTTAGCTGTTTTCTCACTTTTTAATCGTTCGAGATCCTCCGGGGTAAAACCGATACGTTCGAGACGTTCCTGTCCAACGGCGATGACCGAATCCAGAAGTTCCCGTTCGTAAAAGGTGCTCATCCAGCGATCCCTTACTGCCCGAAGGTATTCTTCCTGCAATTTGAGGGCTTCGGTGGAATAGATGGAGACAAGCGGATCTCCGCGTTTGACTTCGGTTTGATTGAAATCGACAAACTGCTTTTCAATCCTCCCCTCCACAAGGGGGACAATATCCCGATGTTGATTCAAATCGTAACCCAAGGTTCCAAAAATCAGCAGCTCCCGCGAAAGTCTGCGTTTTTGAACCTCTTCGGTTCTTACGGCTGCCTGACGAATGCCTTCCTCGGTGAGCCTTACTTCGGTCATAATCGACTCATGTCTCCCGACCGAGTCATAAACGGGAATAAGATCCATTCCGCAAATCGGGCACTTGCCCGGGTGGTCGGAATGGATTTGGGCATGCATGCTGCAGGTATAGTGGGTAAGTTTGCGTTCCTGCTTTTCAGGTTGAGGACTTGTCTGGCTGGGAGCGGATTGCATCCGGACGGCGACCAGATCCATTCCGCAGATGGGACAGCGGCCGGGTTTTTCTGAGCGGATCTGGGGGTGCATGCTACAGGTGTAGTAGGTGACATCGTTTGTGCCCTTGGTGGAGTTTGTGGTTGCAGCAGGTGCGTTGGATTGAGAGCAGCCTTGAAGGAGTAGAATCGCGCCCAGCAATAAAAGGCCCACGGAGGATCGGATCCAGGGTAAGTTTTTCATAAGGCTTAAAATTGAGCTGCGATCTGCATTCCCAGAACGGGATGCCACTCCCAGTCGGTTTCGCCACGTTCGTCCAGGCGCATCCAGTAGACCTGAGCCTCCCAATGGCGGACAATCGGCACTCCCACTCCCACAGCGAGTTGGTTTTCCATGAAGCGGCCCTCCTGGATGGAATAGAGCCACTTTTCCGAAACAAAAGGATCGATCTGGATCGATCCGATTTTCCATGAAGTTCCAAAGGAGGTCTGATTGCTGTAAACCGCCTGCCAGGTTTCGGACTCATCCTGCGGGACCGGAAATTCCATGCGGAAGCGGTTGGAAAGACTCCAGTCTTTGATGGGAATATCCATGGTGGCGGAAAAACTCGGTTTGTGGGTTGTTTCGTCTTCCTCACCAAATCGCTGGTCCTGTTCGTAGGCCATCGCGAAGGTCCAGCGTGGCGAGTAACGCCAGACCAACATGGGTTCGATCTCATCATAGATGGGATCTGAAATGTCCTTTTCGACACGGCCCTGGGCCCGCAGGCTGAGGTCAAGGGAGGAAGCGACAACCTGGGTCCAGGAAGCTTCGGTCCATAGCTGCCAGTCCCCGTCCGCAGCGTGTAGTTTTGGAAGAAGCGCCAACAGGAGGCTGATAAAAAGCGTTGAGCTGAGGTGTTTCATTGCAGAAATTCGAGGGGACAGGTGGCTGCCACGGCATCGCCGAATTTTTTCAGGAATTGGGCCCGCTGTTCCGGAGTGAGCAGTTGGGAGACAGCAAGAATGTGCTGCATGGTAAGTTCATCCGTCGCATGCTGCGCCTCGGACATCTCCCTTTGCAGGGCGCTCATGGCGGCAGCATCCGTGGCTCCGGCCTGAAACATATGGGCGATTTTCATTCGAGCTGAGCAGTGGCGCTGGCAACATTCCTTCACATTTTGGTGGTAGTTGGTTTCAAGCGCTTCGATTTTGGATTTTTGTTCCTTCGAGAGCTGTAAATCCGCGAACAAGGCTTCGGATTTCATCGAGGTGGGCATGGATTGAGCCATCCGGTCGGTGAGGTCCCGGGCTTTCCAACCGAGGAGCGCCAGACAGGAGACGCCAATAAGAAGGAGAAAAAGGGTTCCTCCCAGCCATTGCTTGGTTTTCGATTTCATGGGTGATTTTTGTCTTCGAGTTTGAGATAGGTTCCGGCAAGTGAAGCCTCCCCCAGCGGGCGAGCCAGCTCAGATTGCCAGGTTTGGGTGGCCACGAACTTCGAGTGCTTGTTCAGGCGGACCCATTGAAAACCGGTCATCAATAAAACAAGGGAGGCTGCAAGGGGGAAAAGGAGTCTGGGCTCGGGAAACCACTCCGTCCATGAAGGGATGACCCGGGAACGCTTTCCATGGATCTCCCTCATGATATTCCGGACTAGGATGCCTTCGTTGCGTGGCGGGCGTGGCTGCCAGGCTTTGAGGAGATCGGAAAGCGAATCGTTGGGTTTCATGGGCTCTATAGGTATAACGAACGGACCCATCAAATCCCTCAAAAAAACAACCCGCTCCCCAAAGGAGAGCGGGTTATTAACGAAGTGACAGAAGAATCAGCGGATTGAAACACAAGTAGCGCGGACAGATCCTCCCTTGCTGGAGTAAACCACAACCATTTTTGGTTCGCCGCATTTTCCACAGCACGAATGCCGGGAAGCACAGCTCTGTTCCTTAAGAGTTGCGGAGCATCCTTTTTGGTGTTTCTTAGACCCCATGGGACATTGGGAAGCATCTCCCGCAAAGGAGACTCCGGCGATGGTGAGAAGAAGGACGATGGCGAGTGAGATGGATTTCATAGATGAGACAAGTTCATCATATGAATGAAAAAAACACAAGAGAGAGGTTTAATCCGGAAGGAACGGACGCAGCTTGCTCCGAAGAGCCTGTCGGGCACGGTAGATTTGCATTTCAATCTTTTTGGGCGATCCTCCCAGGATCGCAGCTATTTCGCGATGTCCAAAACCCTCGTATTCCGCAAGGACAAACGCGGTCCGCTGATCCGGAGGAAGTCCGGCAACGGCCTTTTCCACGGCATCGGATAATTCGTTTTGAGCGACCCCGGGATCGAGAGCACCATGGACTTCACTTAGGGTGGCATAGATGTTGCCACTGGGATCGGGAAGTACCGGATTTCTTGCTCTTCGCCGAAGGGCATCCACAGCTTTGCGTACCCCAATTTGGAAAAGCCACGACTGGAATGTTCCACTCGGCTGGTATCGAGGAAGGGATCGGTATCCCTGGATAAATGTCTCCTGAGCGACGTCCCGGGCCTCATCCCAATCAAAAAGCATGCGGTAGAGGGTGGCCTGCAATCTTCCTCCAAATGTTTCAATGAGTAATTGGAAGAATGAGTCGTCTCCCCCCTTCACTCGCCTGATCCAATCCTGAATTTGCGCCTCGGATGGTGCGGCATGTTCACTGGGATCGGAATTCATCCAAACGGCACCATTCCGAAAACCTGCATTGAAATCAACGAGATCCGTTTCGAAGTTGGCATTTTGAAAATTCACGAGCATCCTCTTCGAAGGATGAAGTTTATCTGGAGAATGGCTGCTGTCGTGGGGATTTTGACCGCTGTTTTAGCGGGAATCCTGGCGGGGTGCCATCGAACTCCCCCCGTACTGCTTCATGTGGCGCTCTGGTTGCCGGACGAGGAGCTTGAGGCACTGACCAAACAAGTAGAGGAGTTTCAACGGGAGCATCCTTCCGTGCGGGTGGAGATCATGCGTTTGCGAAACGGCGAGGAGGCGCGGCAGAATCTGTCGTCCGGGGCTGCGACAGGGGTTCTTCCCGATATCTGTATGTTGTCGGCCCGGGATCTGGTCTGGTGGGCTAATTCCCAGACTCTTGCGGACTTGACGCCATTTCATCCTGATACCCATGCCTTCCATCCCGATCTCCTCACTGCATTTTCGCGAGGGGGGAAGCTTCTTGCGATCCCCTGTGGCTGGTCCACTTCCCTGCTCTACTACAATCGGGAAATTTTTCAAAAACAAGGAGTGCCATTTCCCCGTGGGTTCTGGCATTGGACGGACCTTTTGACCGCAGCCCAGGCGCTGACATTGGTTAATGAGGATGGAAAGGTGTTTCAGCATGGGTTGGAGCTCGATCCTGAAATGGGATCCTGGGCGCCCTTTGTCTGGCAGAATCGTGGAGAAATGATTCGGTCAGATGGGAGCTGGTGCCTTACGGATCCGCAATTTCTCCAATCCAATCTCCGAGCGATTGATTTTTACGCGGGCCTTGTGCGAGAGCATCGTGTGGCGGCGCTGGATCGTGATGCCAGTCACCATTTGTTCCTGGAACAGAAATGTGCGATGACCTTGGGACCGCGGAGTCTTGGTCGTGAATTGGCGCTTCAGTCCCGGTTTGAATGGGATGTGGCTCCCCTTCCACGCGGGGAATGTTTCGCGGATCTCCTGGATGCATGGGGTTATGCCCTCTCCAG
The DNA here is from genome assembly GCA_964475835.1 of uncultured Verrucomicrobiota bacterium. Classification (GTDB taxonomy): domain Bacteria; phylum Verrucomicrobiota; class Verrucomicrobiia; order JABWAM01; family JABWAM01; genus JABDCI01. The sequence goes on from CAYYYL010000002.1 coordinate 105,686, forward strand.
TCAGTCCCCTCATCCTACCGAGGCGTTTGAGCTGATTCAGTTTCTCACCCGGGAAACGGCTCTGGCGACCATGATGCAGCGAGGCTATGTGGCTCCCCCTCTGACAAATCTTTTCGCCTCCCGTTTGTTTTTGGATTTCCCCGGCATTCACCCTGCGAACAATCAAGCGTGGATCGACAGCCTTCCCATCAGCCGGGTGCCCGCCTTTGCCAGCAACATGCAAAAGGTGGGTGAGATCATGTCGGGAGAAATGCTCGCCCTGATGTCTGCCACCAATGTGAGCGCCCGAAGCGCGTTGGAACATATGGAGGCACGACTAGAAGAGTTGACCTTGTTAAGCGCACCCTCTAAATCCAGCCCATGAAAGACTCCCTTATCCTTTTTCTGCCAGCATTGGTCTTGATCCTTACGGCTTGTGATGTGAAGGGGCCATCGACAGCCCCTGCGGCATCTACAAGTTCCTCGACACCATCCGGGAATCGCCCGACGGTTTATACCAATTCCGAGTCTGTGGTGGATGCCCCGGCGAATTACGTGGGTGCGGTGCTTTCGAAAAAACTGGAAACCGAATCCCGCATGGAGCTGCTCAATGTACGACGGGCGATTGATTCCTTTCGGGAACAGGAGGAGCGTCCTCCAGTCTCTCTAAATGAACTTGTGGAGAAGGGTTATTTGAAGGTGGTCCCCCAACCTCCTCGGGGTCAGAGTTTTCACTACAATTCCTCGGATGGATCTGTCCGCTTGGTTCCCGCTTCCTGACACGATTTTGTGAAGGAGACTCTGCCGAAATCCATTGGAAACGCTTATGGATTTCAGGCGTTCAACACCATTTCCTGGCAGATCTGCCTGGGAACCCCCCTCATCCTGTTTGCAAGGGAATTGGGGGCAAGTTCCACGACCATTGGCATCCTTTCCGGACTGACCCCTTTGTTGACGGTGGCCCAGCTTCCCGTAGCTCAACATGCCGAGGAGTTCGGATATCGCCGACTCATGCTTCTGGGGTGGTCCACCCGGGTCATTCTTCTCGGATTTCTCTGTGTTTTGCCAATCCTTCATCCTTATCTGCCGGCGGACACCACGGTGAATCTGCTTTTAGTTGTGATGTTCTTTTTCAATTTGATGCGAGGGGTGGCCTCGGGGGCATGGTTTCCCTGGATCACTTCTCTCGTTCCGGAATCCTTGCGAGGAGCCTATCTTACCCGGGATCGGGTTTTTATCAATTTCGCCACCATTCTGGCTCTCGCGATCTCGGCTGGGTTGCTGAAAAAGCATCAGGACATGCACCACTATGCTTTGGTATTTCTCGCCAGTTTTGCCGCTGGCGTGGCAAGTCTTTGGTTTTTGAACCGCATTCCGGAAGCACGGAGGACTGTGTCTGAAGAAACGAGTCAGACGGGGTTTCGATGGACCCAGGTGTTTCAATACCGTGAATTTCGGAGAATCCTTTTTCTCAATGCCATGGTTCAGTTTGCCATTTCCGCAAATGGTCCCTATGTGATCCTATTCCTGAAAGACAAAGCGGGTGCTGGGGAGGGAACGATTCTTGCCCTTACAGCGGCCTCCGCGGCAATGGCCATGGCGGCGCTTTTTATTGCCGGTAGAAATCTGGATCGAAGTGGCAGCAAGCCCTACCTGATTCTTGTGGTGTTCTGGTGGATGATATATTTTTTGCTCTGGGCGTTGACGGCCTCCGGCTGGCTTGTTCATCGGCGCGAATGGGCCATGGCGCTTCTCGTGGTAAGTGGTTTTTTTGGATGCATTTATGAACTCTCATTCACGCGGTTGTTGATGAATACGATTGGGGACCGCGTGGGGCGCGCCCATTTTTATGCGGTTTACGGAGTGATTGTGAGCATTCTCATTGGGGTGATGCCCATTTTCTGGGGGGTAATTCTAGACTGTCTGCGCGACATGGAGTGGAGGATTTATGGATGTCCGATGGACGGCTTCACTCTCTTCTTTGCCAGTGAATGGTTGATGATCTTTGTGGTTGCGGTCATTCTCCTGCGTGTGAAGGAACCGAAATCGCATTCGACAAGAGTCGTGATGTATGAAATTTTTGTAACGCTTCCTGCCCGGGGGCTTTCCTTCCTTTTTCAACGGTTTCGATGATTTCAAACCTTCCATCCCCCCTTTTCATTGCCCTGCGGTATTTACGTCCTCGGCGCACGTTTGTCTCGGTGATCACGGTGATCTCTGTCATCGGAGTCATGCTGGGGGTGATGGTATTGATCCTGGTGATATCGGTCATGAGCGGTTTTGACCGGGAGCTTCGGCAAAAGGTGCTTGGGTTGAACTCTCATCTGACGATCACCTCGGGGGCGACCATTCGGAATTGGGAGGAAATCTCCCGCCAGGTGGAGGAGCGTCCCCATGTGCGGGGGGTGGCACCCTTCATTGTGGGGCCTGTGCTTGCGAAATTTGCCGGACGTGTTTTCACCCCGTATCTCAAAGGTGTGGATGCGGCGCGTGAACCGCACGTGAGCGATCTTTCCCGTTACATCATCAAAGGCAAGTTTGATCTGGAGGGGGAAAAGGTGGTGATCGGCAGCGAGCTTGCCCGGCGCTACGGTGTCTTTGTGGGGGATAAGATCACGATCTATTCCCCCAAAGGTTTTGAGGATCGGAAGGTGGCCTATCTTCCAGGGGAACCTGTGGTTACGGGAATTTTTGAAAGTGGAATGTTCGAATATGATGTCGGATTCATCTTCTGTTCACTGGAAACAGCGCAGGACCTTTACGAACTCCGCTCCTCGGTGCATGGTCTTGCGGTTATGACAGACAGCCTGGAGACCGTGGACAGGGTTCAGCAGGATCTTAATTCCACTTTGAAGCTCCCCCTTCGTGCGAGCACCTGGATGGAGCTGAATCGACGGTTGTTTTCGGCGATCGCTGTGGAAAAGAATATGATGTTTTTTCTTCTAATCTTCATCATCATTGTCGCGGCATTCGGTATCATGAGCACATTGATCACGGTTACGGTTCAAAAGACGAGGGAGATCGGGGTGCTGAAATCCATTGGAGCGACCCCCGGAAATATTTTATCCATTTTTTTGGCGCAAGGTTTGATCGTGGGAGCCATCGGAACAAGCCTTGGGCTCGGCCTGGGATTGACCCTTCTCCACTATCGAAATCCGTTTTTGGAATTCCTGCGGCGCGTAACGGGATTTGAGCTTTTCCCGCGTGAAATCTACAATTTCGACCAGTTACCCGCGCAGATTAATCCCCAAGATATCCTGCTGATCTGTGTCTCTGCCTTTTTAATTTGCACTTTGGCGGGGCTGTTTCCAGCGTGGAGAGCCGCTAAATTGGAGCCGGCACGCGCGCTGCGAGATTTTTAACAGCCTGCAAAATCTGCGCGATTAAAATGGGGCATCCATGCAATAAAGCTCGACCTTTTTGGGAAATTTTCCTTAAGAATGGGCCCGCTCCACGTGGCATTTGCGATGCTCATTATTTCCTTGAGGAACTTTTTGTGCCAGGACTTCCCCAAACATTAACGGTCTGGTTGGTGCTTTTCCTAGGCGTAGCCCTGTCCATGGGTTGGGCTGGTGAAGGAGAGGATTCAGAGACCCGTGCCGAGAAAACGGCGCGTATGCTGAACTCGCGAAAGATTCTGGTGCGGGTGACCTATTATGGGCCGGATGCGAAGTGGGGAAATCAAATTGCATCCACGACAAAGCGTCGGGCTGAGCAGGGCCGTACGGCCGCGGTGGATCCCAGCTTAATTCCGTATGGGAGTGTTATTCACCTTCCCGGAATTGGCCAATTGGTGGCGGAGGATACCGGGACGGATGTTATTGCCCGCAAAGCGAGTGAGAGTCATGGAAACATTCCGGTCATCGATGTCTATGTGGAGGAGCCTGCTGAGGCGGAGAAGCTTTCCCGGGAGATGCCGGAAACGATGATGGTTACGATTACGACCGAGAACGAAGTGGGTGTGCCCGATATTCTGCCGAAAAAAAGGAAGTCTCCCCCACCCGCCCCGCGTCTGGAAATTGTTCGTCCCCAGCCCGATATGGCCTGAAGGCCCGGAGAGATGTCTCTGAGGAGGGCGATTCTGATTCCTCCGGTCTTATTCCGCTTCCCGATATTGTTTGCCCCAAGGACTCACATTTGCTAGGCTGAACCACCCTATTCTATGAGCAAGAAGACCCAAACGCCGCGCCAAAAGACGGCTTCCAAGCCGTCTTTAACATCCCGGGGACAATTGACCTCTGGAGCGGACATCGTCGTCCAGGCATTGGAGCGCGAGGGGGTCGAGGTGGTGTTTGCCTATCCCGGGGGTGCAAGCATGGAGCTTCACCAAGCGCTGACCCGTTCCAAGTCGATACGCACCATTCTGCCACGGCATGAGCAGGGAGAGATTTTTGCCGCTGAAGGCTATGCCCGCGCGAGTGGCAAGGTGGGGGTTTGCCTGGCAACCAGCGGTCCTGGGGCGACGAATCTTGTGACCGGGATTGCCGATGCTTTCATGGATTCGATTCCCCTTGTGGCGATCACCGGACAGGTGAAGGCTGAATTCATTGGAAAAATGGCCTTCCAGGAAACCGACGTGTTGGGGATGACGCTTCCTATTGTGAAGCATAGCTATCTGGTGATGGATGTGAACGATATTCCCCGGGTGATCAAGGAGGCCTGCCATATCGCTCAAACAGGGCGTCCCGGACCGGTGTTGGTGGACATTCCGAAGAATGTGCAGCAACTGAAAACGCAGCCTGTATTTCCCGAGACTGTGGATCTCCCGGGCTATCAGCCTTTTTACAAGGCGGATCCTGTGGCCATTCAGGAAGTCATTGGCCTGATCTCAAAAGCTAAGCGCCCCATGATCTATTGCGGGGGCGGAATCATTTCAAGTGGTGCCTCCAAGGAGTTGCTTGAATTTGCGGAGAAGACGCAGATTCCTGTGGCTACGACCCTTATGGGGATTGGGGCATTCCCGGAGACACATCCCCTCTCCCTCAAGTGGTTGGGAATGCACGGCACGGTTTATGCCAACAATGCCGTGAACGAAGCGGATCTGCTTCTGGCCATTGGAGTGCGGTTCGATGACCGGGTCACGGGCAAGGTGGAGAAATTTGCAGAACATGGAACGATTGTGCATATCGACATCGATCCATCGGAGATTGGCAAGAATAAGCCGGTGGCACTCCCCATTCTGAGTGACGTGAAATACGCGTTGCAGCAGCTTAACAGGGCACTGTCCCGCGTCTCGACGGATGAGCTTCGCTCGCGCTTTTCCGATTGGACGCAACAGATTGAAGCGTGGCGTGCAAAACACCCCCTGACCTGGAAGGAAAATAAAAATGATCCTGAGGAAATCCAGCCCCAGGCCGTCATTCGGATGCTTTGTGAGCTCACCCAGGGCGATGCGATCATCACCACGGGGGTGGGACAGCATCAGATGTGGAGCGCCCAGTTCTATGACTTTGTGAAGCCCCGCACGTTTTTGACCTCGGCGGGGCTGGGAGCCATGGGATTTGGCTATCCGGCCGCCCTTGGAGCCAAGGTGGCATGTCCGAATCGTCAGGTGATCGATATTGATGGGGATGGAAGCTTTCTGATGAATGTGCAGGAATTGGCCACGGCGCACATCGAAGGGATTGCAGCCAAGGTGGTGGTGTTGAACAACCGGCATCTCGGCATGGTGGTGCAATGGGAAGACCGGTTCTACAAGGGGAATCGGGCCCATACCTTCCTCGCGGATCCCAAGCATCCGGATCGGGAATACCCTGATCTGGTCAAGATCGCCGAGGGTTTTAATCTCCCCGCCCGCAAAGTGACCCGTAAATCCGAGCTCCGCGACGCGATTCAGGAGATGTTGGATTCGAAAACCGCCTTCCTTCTTGACGTTCGAGTGCCCTATACCGAGCACGTGTTGCCCATGATTCCTGCTGGGGCTACCTATAAGGATATTGTCACGGAGTAAATTTGGATTGTCATTTTGTCCGCCATTTTGTCTGGTTTTGACAAAAGTTCGTTTGAATTGAGGGAAGTTTTTCCTTCAAAATGAAGTCATCCCCTTGGCATGGGGGCTGCTTTTAAGGAGGACATCCCTCCATGAAAACCATCCTTCTTCCCATCCGTCTGAGTGCCAACACCCTTTCCCTCCTTGAATGTGCGGAGCGTATGTGCTCCGAAATGCAGGCCGGGCTTGTATTTCTTTATGTGGTTCCGAAGCAATCCTATGACAATGGGACATTTGCTCCGAAAACCGATGTGCATCAGCGGGTAGTACAGGAAGCCAGAGTGATTTTAGAGCAGCTTTCCCGGAAAGCCATTATTCATGGAATTCGCTCCCGTATTGTGGTGATGGATGGAACTCCGGGTGAAGCAATTCTTCAGGTGGCTCGTCAGACTCGCGCGTCGATGGTGGTCTTGGAAAAAGATGGATGGGTGCAGGGAAATGTGGTCGAAAAAATCATTCACCAGTCCCCCTGCCCTGTCCTGACCTGGAGTGAATCCTCCACCCAGGTTGCGTCCAAGCCTGTTTGTCTCCCGGCGATCCCGGCGCACCGGCACGCATTGGCGGCTGCTTGATTCCAGTCCGTTTCCCATCCATCATGGCGGGGTGAGTCGTCATCTCAGCCTTATCATCGCCCTGTTGTTTGTGTGGACGCCGTGGTCATTTTCAGCTTCAGCGGCTATGAAGCCGCGTTCCAGGGACACTGCGGCCTTGCAACTGGCTCTGGATAATGCGGGTTTTTCTCCGGGGTTGATTGATGGGGTTGCGGGACCGCGCACCAGGATGGCTCAACAGCTTGCGCAGGAGGCCGCTCAATCCCTCGAGGCCTCCGGCAGTCCCTGGTGTGAGTGGCAGGTTCCCGAGCATTTTTTGGATGAGGTTGCCTTGATTCCGAAAACATGGTTGGAGAGGTCTCAATCCACGGGCATGTGGCATGAAACCCCGTTGGAAAAGATCAGTGAAACCTTTCATGCCTCCCGTGCTTTTCTCATATTTCTCAATCCTCAGATACGCGATTGGGGACAGGTGCAGGAGGGGCATTTCCTCACGGTCCCAGATCTTCACCTGCAAAAGGCCGGGCATGCCGATCATCTTCGGATTTCGATTTCCCGAAAAGTAGTTCTGGCCTGTGATAATCAGGAGAAGATTTTGGCATCCTTTCCCTGCTCCATTGCAGCAAAGAAGGAGAAACGTCCAAAAGGGCGGCTTGAAGTCTGTTCCATCATTCTTCACCCGGACTACGTTTTTGATCCGGCGCTCTTCCCGGAGCTTCCCGAAGCGAGAACGTTAAAGACAAAACTCATCATTCCTCCTGGGCCTAATAATCCTGTTGGAGAGATGTGGATCGGACTGAATTTAAAAGGTTATGGAATTCATGGCACACCCTATCCTGAGGAAATTGCCCGAACGGAAAGCCACGGTTGTTTTCGTTTAACCAATTGGGATGCCATTCGATTGGGCGAAATGATCCGAACAGGAACTCCCGTGGCTGTAGAGCCTTGATAAGGACCCTTTTCATCCTATGAAAGGATTCAAGATATTTGTGCTCGTCCTGTTTGGATTGGTTGTCGGGCTGGGCGTTGCCGAGGTTGCGGCTCGATTTCTGTTGCCTCCCCCCACCCGGCAAATCGCCCTTTTACGAATGCGTGCGCCCGATCTTCAAATGGATGCGGGAACAGATCTCAAAAAGCCTGATTACAATCCCTTCATCCAGCGGCGACCCCATTCAAACTGGGTATGCGATGGCATTCATCCAGAGCTAATGAACAATGAGGGATTTCGCGATGAGGATTTTGTTCGTTCACGAATTCCTGGAAAACGAAGGATCGCCCTCATCGGGGATTCTTTTGTGGAAGGCTGGATGGGGCCTCGATCCGTGGCCTTTCCCCGTGTCGTCCAACAAGTCCTTGGAAGTTCCTTCGAGGTCATGAATTTTGGTCTCGCGAACCGCTCCCCTCTGCGTTACCTCGCACTCTACGATCAAATTGTTCGAAAGTATCAACCGGACATGGTTCTCGTCTGTCTCTATCAAAACGACCTTCAGGAGGACCGAGATCTGCTTCCTTATGCGACCTTGGACGAACGTGGGGTTCCGATAAAATTTGATTATGTTCGTTATTTCCAGGACACCCCGCGCATGCCTCAAACACGGTGGGAACGGCGACGCGATCGCTGGCAATGGCTTGCATGCCAGCATAGCAGACTATTTCCCTACATTGCGGTCTATTTTTCTGTAAACCCGGAGTTCAGGCACCGAATCCTGAATGCCCCTTCACGCGCCACACAAGAAGGTCTCTGGTCCGATACAGAATCCCACCTTCGGGCGCTGTTTCAGGTGATTCGGAAAGATTCAACCTTCTTTTCCCTCGCGTATGTTCCTGACTTGGGGGATTTCTCCACCCCTTCCCTTCTACTGGAAAAAAGCCGGGATTTTGCAGCGAGGGAACGCATTCCTTTTTTTGAACCCGGGTCCTTTATGAAGCAATCATCGCCCGATTCGTTTTATTTGAAAGGCGATGGGCACTTCTCAGAGGAGGGACATCGGGCCTATGGGCTGGAGCTTTCCGCGTGGCTCGTCAAAAAGTTACCGGACAGTCGGCGTTGACCAGTGTTCGTTCTGGGCCGTTTCCCAGGCGATTTGTTGGAGATGTTTTGCTTCGGTGGGAAAAACGGTATTCAGCATTTCTTTGGCATTCTCAGGGTCATGCAAAAAGTGAGGCAACCCTTCGGGGCTTTTACTGTAGAAAAGCGCATAAAACACACAGGCAGAAAGGTAGCTGCCTGCCGCATTGGGATGATGTTTGTCGCTGGAATATAGGTCGATGCCATGATCGCTTTTCCATTCTTTTTCCCAGGCATCGCCGATCGGAGCCAGGAAGGAATGCATTCCATTTGCACAGGATCGATAGGCATGGGTGATGGTGCTCTGTTTGCCTGGTGCATTTTTGTCCGCCCAAGTCATGTAGAGAACGGTTTTCGCCCCAACCCGGCGAATTTCGGTGTCGAAGGTTTTCAAATGATTTTCCATTGTCCCCGTTCCATGGAAGGGTTCGCTGCTGTTGGCTTGAAGCACGACATAGTCCCACCCCTTTTCCCTGATCCGTTTCATCGCCTCCCCCTCGTCCAGGTGCTTTTTCAGGGTGAACGCAGGACGTGTAACCATGACGGCCTCCATGGGGCGGTTTTCCTTCGCTGCGGAGGCAAGCTGCTGGATTTGAAGGGGCATCTTATAGGCATCGGTAAAACTGTTTCCAATGAACAAAACCCGAAGTGGCTTGCTGTTCAGATCCACTCCCGTTCTGGGCGGAGTTGGTGACGGGGAAAGGGAAGTGGGTTCATGGGGGGATGTTGGCGACAGACCAAGGTCAGCGTCCTTGCAAAGAGCGACGATATTCCCGCCGTGAGACTCATGAAAGGTGACTTGATGAAAACCTGACAAAGCCCCTGATTCACCAATTTCGAGTACGCTCCCTGCAAGAAACTGGCCGATCAATTTATCCGGTTGCCCTGGGTCATAAGCATTCACGGGATTCCCACACGTGATGGACTTCGGGAAAAGGCTGGGAACCCAGGAAAGAGATAAGAGGAAGAGGATTTGAAAGCTGACTTTCATTCAACGTATGAAAACAAGGTCATGTGGGAAGACTTTGCCCGGGTTCATTGGGGGCGAGTTTCCCCCCCCAGCTCAGGACCTTTGCCTTGGCAGCCTCGGCTTCGGCTTCGGGGATCTGGCCGTTTCGTTGGAAATAGATCGAGAGGCTGACTCGGGCAAATTGATCTGCAGGGTTCAGGCGGACGCTTCTTTTTCCGGCCTCGACGGCTTCCGGATAACGACCCGCCTTCATGAGAGCCATGCCCAGGGAGTGCCATGCCTCAAAGTGTTCCGGCGCAAGCCGGGTGGCTTCCTTGAAATGAGTGATGGCATCCTCCATTTCGCCCATGGCGACGGAGTTTGTCCCTGCTTCGATAAGTTCGTCGACAGTCACGAAAAAGTCCTGATTATCACCGGATGGGGACATCCAGTTTGAAACTTGGGGTCACAGCATTCCCAGATTTTTTTGAATGCTCGGGTTCCAGAGGATGAGCATCCGCTCCGTCGGGAATCCCGTCGGAATCACTATCCGCATTCAAGGGGTTGAGTTTATAAATCCATTCCGAAAGGTTGGGCAGACCATCACCATCAGGATCGGAATAGGTTGCCGGCAACTCGAGAATTTCGGAGGAGGATAGGGCGCTGTGATAGAGCCGGGTTTCGTCGAGGGTAAAACGATTTATGGAAAGATCGGGGTTGAGATTTCCGAGGCTGAATGCCAGGGGGCTTCCCGGATTCCACCGGGTGATGAGTCTTACCGCCTCCGTGGCTCCATCCACGTAGAGAATGGCTTCCGCTTGTTGAGAGTCAAAGACCCCCGCAATATGGTGCCACTGTCGGTCGTTCACATTCCACGCGTTATTTCCCCCCTCCACGGATTGCACAGGCTGACCGGCAGCTTCGAATTGAAATTGAGATATGCCTTTGGGAGACACCCCCAACCTCCAGTTATTCCCCTGCACATCCATCCAGTGGGCCAGAGTGGTGAAAGTGGTAGAATTGGAGCCCAGATACCATGCGGAAATGGTGAAGCTTTGTGGAAGGGCCCACCACGGGTTTGCACTGTCAAACTTGACCCTTGAATGCGGCGTGAAATCCAGGGCGGTCCCAAAAATTCCGGGTGAAAATGGAAAGGTTGAAAATTGGGAAAGGGCCCCTGTCAGATCATGCGACGAACGATCGAGAACGTTGGTATGGGAGGTGTCGTCCATCTGCCACCACCCGGTGAGTTTGGCTGCAAATCCATTGGTGGAAAATCCATGGCTTGTTTGCCAGTCGTCTGGCAAACCATCCCGGTCGGAATCCTCGGCCCGGGTAAAAACGGGAATGGACACAAAGACTCCAATGACAAAAAAGAACAGAAAATGGATATGCTTGTGCCTCATGCTCCGTTATCATCGTAAAATTCAGATGGGTTCCAAACAAGCATTTTCATGGGCGCCGTGGTTCGTAATGATTTTGCTCGCAAGCTCTTGCGACGAAATGCCCGTACCAGTTCACTTCACTCTTCCATCCGGAACCCGTGGAATTTTTTGCATCGTGGTGGATCCAGGAAAGGGTGAAAAAATCTTTCCATTCGAAGATGGTCGATTTGAAATCTCCATTCCTGGCGACAAACCCCTTTCCATTCAGTCGGATCAACCTTTTCAACACTACTATCGCATCTATGCGAAATACGAGGACGGGGCTGAACTTCCGGTGGCACAGACGCCCCACATGTTCCCCCCCGGAACGGTGGCGTTGTATGGGCCCTACATCGAAGAATCCACGAATCAAAAGGTCTATTGGTTTTTTGTTGGAACCGAAGAGGAGGTTACCAGCGCACGTCGAGCCATGAAGGAAAAACAGGCGAAAGAGGTTGCCCCTTCATCTTGATACTGTTTTGCGAATGGCTTGTATCAACCCGCTCAGATCGTGCTTTCGCGCTTCCCGATGGACGCGAAATCCGTGTTTTCGGATGGTTTCGCTGGTCGCTGGTCCAATGGAAATCCATTTGCAGGACATCAGTGTCCGTCGCAGGGAATTGGAAAAAATCCCCGGTTTCCTCAGCAGACGGACAAAATGAGTCACGGTAGAAGAACTTGTGAAAGTTAAGGTGTCAGCGCCAAATCGCTCCAGAGCCAGAATTTCCCATCCCAGCTTGGGGAGTTTATTTTGATAAATAGTAACGGCTTGGGCATTGGCCTTTACTTGTTTCATCGCTTTAAGAACCTCATCACGGCCAATTTCAGATCGTGGAATCAGAACGTTTTTGTTAAGAAATTTTTTGGAGTTTGACCGAATGGTCTGTGCAAGGCCCTTCGCGGTATGAACCCGGGGCATTAAATCCGCTCGGAGACCATTTTCCTTGAGGTGTGTCTGGGTTCCAGGTCCCACTACGGCAAAACGGGTGCGCTTCAATGGAGAAAGATCTCCGTGGCGAAGCCGGATTTCTTCGAGAAAGAAGTCCACGGCCCACGGGCTCGCAAAGATCACCCAATCCCATGAAGCTGCGTTGGAAGCCATTTTTCTCACCTGGGGAGAGCGGACTTTTTGAATCTCGATCGTTGGGAGTTCCAGCACTTCTGCGCCAAGGTCAATCAGTTGCGAGGTGAGAGTTCCCGACTGGTCCCGTGTGCGTGTCACCACAATCCGCTTTCCGAAGAGGGGCTTTTTTTCGAACCACCGAAGTTTTTCCCGGCAACGGACAACATCGCCTATCACCGCAACGGCCGGTGGACGAAAATTCGTCTTCTCACACTTTTCCCCCATGTTCCCAACGGTTCCGGTGAGAACCTGTTGGAAGCCACGTGTCCCCCAGCGAATGAGGGCCACGGGGGTGGAGGATGGTTTGCCGCAACGTGTGAGGCGTTCGAGAAATGGAGGCAGACGCTTGACTCCCATCAGAACAAGGAGGGTTCCCGGGAATCGGGCAAGCGCATGAAAATCGAGCAGCGATTCGGGTTTGTCCGGGTCTTCGTAAGCGGTGACGACAGCGACTCCCGAAGCATGGTCTCGGTGGGTGACGGGAATCCCGGCGTAGGCGGGCGCGGCAATTGCCGATGTCACACCCGGGACGATTTCAAAGAGGACTCCGGCATCGTGAAGCCGTGCGGCTTCCTCCCCTCCCCGTCCGAATACGAAGGGATCTCCGCCTTTCAAACGGACCACCACCTTCCCGGAGGTTGCGTAGCGGATCATGTGGTGCTCGATCTTTCTCTGGGAAAGCGTTTGAAGGCCGGAATGTTTTCCTGCGAAAATAATTTTTGCTCTCCGGGAGGCGTGGCGCAGGAGGAGTGGATTGCAAAGATTGTCGTAGATGATCACATCCGCCTGTCTCAGACATTCGAGACCCCGGAGGGTGATCAAACCCGGATCGCCAGGCCCGGCACCCACCAAATAGACCTTGGCGGCTTTCATGGTCATCGAAAGGAGCTTTTCACGAAGCGGCAATGACCTCGTTCAGGGTTTTTCGAAGGTCATCGACCCGATAAGGTTTTGCCAGAGCGGCCCGGAAGCCCTTTCCCACATATTCGACTGGATTGGCATCCAGACCGCTGGACACCACGGCTTTCACTTTGGGGTCAATTTCTTTGAGTTTGTCCAAAGTCTCACATCCGCCCATGCCCCCGCGCACGGTGAGATCAAGGATGACCGCGTCAAAGGGGCGACCGTTTTCACGTTCCCGAACGAAGATGTCCACGGCTTCGCTTCCCTGACTGGCCACCATCACATCGTAACCAAAGTGAGTCAACGCCACGGTAAACAGGCTTCGCACGGCAGCGTCGTCGTCCATCGCGAGGACACGTTTTTTGGGGGCGGGCACGGCATTCATCATGCGCTTATTTTCTGGGAAAGGCATTCATCTGCAAGCAATTTTCCAATCAGCTCGGCTTCGCGCCTTTCCCCTCGACGTTCCCCCCGCCACACCTTTCCGGTTGCGAGTTCCACCACGGCTCGTAGCCAGAGCCCCGAGGGCTCTGTGATGGCGTGTGCGGCCATCGGGGTGGCACATCCCCCCTCCATTTGACGCAAAAACGAGCGTTCAGCCTGAACGGTGGAAAGGGTGGCGGGATGCTGGATGGATTTCAGTCTTTCCATGGTCTCACCGTCATCCTTGTGAATTTCCAATCCAATGGCTGCTTGCCCGGGGGCTGGGAGCATTTCTTCAACCGACAGTCGGCGATAGTACAGAGGAGGATCAAATGCCAGGGTCCCTTCCCTTTCTGGGCTTCTCCATAAATCGAGGCGCTTGAGTCCTGCGGCAGCGACGAGTAAAACAGTTTCGGGAGGAGCTTCCGATAATTTGGTGAGGCGGGTTTCCACATTTCCACGGATTTCACGGATTTCCGCCCCTTTCCACAGGGCCCGCGCCTGAAAAGCGCGTCGTGGACTTGAGGTGAAGACCAGTTGGGGTTGGGTGAATGGGGCCTGGGACACCGCCACATCCGCGGCATCCTCCCGCTCCATGACCCCCGAGAGAATCAATCCCGATGGCAGTTCCGTCGGCAGATCCTTCAGACTGTGAACGGCGACTTGGATTTTGCGTCGCAAAAGGGCTTCCTCAAGTTCTTTGGTGAAAAGGCCCTTGGTGTTGCTTCGAGCGAGAGCGGCCGTCGTCTGTTTGTCCCCGGTTGTTTTGATCACCCTGATTTCAAATTCGAGTCGCGGATACGCTTTTCGCAGGCGGGCTCGAACCTGGTCCGCCTGAACGAGGGCCAGAGGGCTCCCTCGGGTGCCGATCACAAAGCGTTGGGCTGCGGTATTCATGTGGAAGCGACCGCCTTTCTCCAGCCTTCAAGTTTTCGGGCAGTCGGGCACATGGCAAGCTGGGGTTTTTTTTGCATGAACCACGTTTCAAATTTGTCCGTATGACTGCGGACAATCTGCTTGCAAACGGTGATCTCTTTCTGGCGTTGGGCGAGGTTATGATCGGCGATCAGTTGAAGATCATCCATGTCATACAGATAAACCCCCTCCAACTCAGTGACATCCCGTGCAATATTTCGTGGCACTGCGATGTCGATCAGGAAAAGAGGGGTTCCGTTACGATGAGGAATCGATTCCACCAGATCCTCCCTCGTCAGGATGTAGCTGGGAGCGGAAGTGGAGCTGACCACGACATCCACCTGACGACATTCTTCACGCCAGGTTTCCCATGGCACCGTTTTTCCATTAAATGGCGTTGCAAGCTTTTCAGCCCGTTCGCGGGAACGATTGGTGACCAGGAGGGATTTTGCTCCACGGCTGTGAAATGCCTTTGCGGTGGCTTCCCCCATTTCCCCTGCTCCGACAAGCAGAATGGTGCGGGATTCCAGGTTTCCGAAGATTTGGGACGCCAGATCCACGGCCACGGATCCCACGGAGACACTTCCCATTCCAATGCGTGTGCGGGAACGGATCTCCTTGGCCACGGCAAACGCGTTTTGAAACAACTTGTTCAAACCAAGTCCCGTGCGATGTGCCTCGTGAGCGATCCGATAAGCCTCCTTCACCTGTCCAAGGATTTCGGTTTCTCCCACCACCATGGAATCAAGCCCTGAGGAAACTTCGAAAAGGTGTTGAATGCACATTCCAAGTTCCCGCACGTAAAAATGATTTCGATCCAGCGCCATTCCGAAACGCTTTTCAAGGGTAAGGAATATCCTCTCCACAGCATCGGGGGTGTGAGTGCAGACGGTGTAGATCTCAACACGATTGCAGGTGGATAGTATCACCACTTCCCGCAAAACTTCGTTTTTCAACTCCTCTAGGACGGGGGCGATGGTCGTCGCTGAAATCGCAAAACGCTCCCGGATCTCCACCGGGGCGGTGCGATGATTGAGTCCGACGACAAGAACGTTCATGGGTCAATAGTTGTGAAATTGGGAGAGGACATTGACGACCCAGAACGTTGAGACCACGAACACCCAGCTCAGGATGCTGAACCATGCCATGCGTCGCCCCTGCAACCCGGCAAATGCGCGTCCCAAGAGATAGATGAGATACATGACCCACACTCCGAGGGACCACGAAAGCTTGGGATCCCAGTGTTGAACGGGTTGCGTCCGATGAAACCCGAGGAATCCGCTGACGAGCCCCAGGGTTAGAAGAATGAACCCGCTGAATACCAGCCAGTTTTGCACCAGCTCAAGGCGAAGGATGGGGGGGAAAAGCATGAACGAGGGGCTTAGGCGTCGTGTGCGCAGTTGTTTTTCCTGGACGAGGTACATCAGGGCAACAGCCCCTGCCAGGCCGAAAGCGGCGTATCCCATGATGATCACTGAAGCGTGCAGACCAAGCCAGGATGAATGCTGCCAGTCCTGAAATTGCGGTCGAACGTCGGGTACGATCAGCCCCGCGAGCTGGATCACGATGACGATGGGCATGTAAAAGATGGTGAGGTAATTCAGCTCCCCCACCAAGGTTATCACCAAGTGAAGGGCTACAAGGCACCATGCGATAAAGCTTACGGTTTCAAAGAGATTTGAAACAGGACACCGTCCATCTGCCAGCCCTCGTTGCCAGAGGAATAGGGTGTGGCAGAAAAAACCGGGCAAAACGAGCCCCATCTTAATCCAGCGGTGATAGGTCCGTCCGACCGCAAGGCGCCACACGGCAAAGATAAGGGTGACCCCGTAGAGCGCCAGGGCCCCCCATAGGAGGGTGTCGGAACCGCTGGCATTGGAATTGAGATTCATGGTTAGGTGTAAATTGGCTCTCCGGCCCCGCCGGCATCGGCGGGAACGGAGAGTGATTCGAGGGTTGTAAGCCGAGTTCTGTCAGTGGACTGCAAAGCGGACTTTGCCCCCACTGTGATCATCATTTCTCTTCCGGATTTGATTTCTCAAATCTGGAGCCCTCTGTCCGTAGACAGACGGCTGCGACCTTACCCGGGACTTTAACGAGTCGGTCAGCTCGATTCGTCCCCTATTTGGTCTCGCTCCGGCCTGGGTTTTCCATGCGCCTTTGATTGCTCTCCGGCCGGTGGGCTCTTACCCCGCCTTTTCACCATGACCTGCCCGAAGGCAGGCTGTTTGTTTTCTGTGGCACTTTCCGTGACGCCGTGCTTGCGCTAACGGCGTCCCCTCCCTTAACAGGAGGCGGCCTGACCCGAGGAGCTCGGACTTTCCTCCCGGCATTCAACATGCCGGGCGATGATCCACCCTCTGAAAATGTAGCAAAGAACATCCACAATGACTCCTGAGGGGCATGCCCCCCGGGGGTTATTCAGCCACCCAGTATAGGATACGGCCGCAATTGGTGCAAGAAACCAACTCGGAATCATGTCGGGCACTGTGGATGGTCTGGGGGGTCAATTGCAAATGGCATCCCATGCACATCCCATGGGAGATCGGAACGATTGCCTGGCCGTGGCGGCTCTGAAAAATACGCTCATAACGACTCAAAACGGATTCCTCAAAATCGGTCACCAATTTGGCGCGTTCGACTTTGAGTTCTTCAGCCTGTTTTACAATGGCTTCAGTTTTTTTGTTCAGGGCGTCCTCCTGCAATTGCAGGCTGGCGAGAATGGTTTTTAGTTTGGCCTCGCATTCCCTGACCCACGCCTGGGCCTGCTCAATCTTTTCCATGATTCCGAGCTCCTGGTCCTCAAGTTTCCGGATTTCCTCCTCCGTGGCGGCAATTTCATGCTGGAGGGCGTGAAACTGGTCGTTGTTTTTGATCTCGATCAGCTGGCCTTTGTACTTGCGCGCCAGCTCCTCCTTCGCAGCCACGTCCATCTCCAGTTTTTTGCGATCCGCTTCCAGGCGTTTCAAATCCGCCTTTGCCTGGTCCGCAGCCGCTGTCGCGGCTTTGCGTTGCTTGTCAATATCCCCCTTCTCAATGGGAATATGCTCCAGTTCCTGTTTGAGGCGCAAAAGGCGGATGTCACGATCCTGTGTGACGAGGAGTTGTTCCAAAATCGAGTTCATGGTCTTACCGCTTTCTGCGCATATTTGGCCAGCATATCGGCCTCAAGGTTTACCTGATCACCTTGGCGTTTCCACCCCAAGGTCGTCAACTTCAAGGTGTGGGGAATCAGCCAGATTCCAAAGCCCTTCCTATCCACCCCGCCTACGGTCAGGCTCACACCATCCACCGAGACACTCCCCTTCAAAATGATCCATTTCAAAAATCCACGGGGCGGTTCAATCTTCATCCACACATCCGTCCCTCTGGGCTCATGATGGGAAATTCGACCCATGCCATCGATATGGCCCGTGACGAAGTGTCCACCAATGGGATCTCCCGATTTCAAAGCCTTTTCCAGATTGACCCTTGTTCCCGGCCGGGAAACCGAAAGCGTGGTGCAGCGCAAGGTCTCGTGGAGGACATCGAATTCAAAGATCCCACCACGATTGGAAACGACAGTCAAACAACACCCATCGACGGCAATTGAATCCCCGACACGCACCCCTTTTCCCAAACCCCTGTGCTGGATGAAAAGTCGAGCCCCTTTCGCCGTTTTTCGTATTCGCTGGAGTTCGCCCTGCGCCTCGACAATGCCGCTGAACATGAATGATGGATTTTACGCCAAAGCGTGTAAAATTTAGTAGCGGTAGTGATCTGGCTTGTACGGCCCTTCCACGGGGATTCCGAGGTATTCGGATTGTTTGGGGGTCAACCGGGTCAGTTTCACCCCCAATTTCTTCAAATGAAGGCGGGCCACTTTCTCGTCCAGGAGTTTCGGGAGAACGTACACCTGGTTTTTATACTTCGTTGTGGAGCGATTGTCCCATAGTTCGATCTGGGCCATGACTTGATTCGTGAATGAGGCGCTCATCACAAAGCTGGGATGGCCGGTGGCACATCCGAGGTTGACCAATCGGCCTTCCGCAAGAATCGTAAGGCGTTTGCCGTTGGGCCATTCCACCTGATCCACCTGGGGTTTGATATTAAACCGCTTCAATTTCTTGTCGCCAAAGACACTTGCCACATCCACCTCCAGATCGAAGTGTCCGATGTTACAGACAATCGCCTGATTTTTCATAGCATCCATGTGTTCCCGACGAATGACATCCCGGCAACCGGTGGTGGTGACAAAAATATCCCCGATGGAGGCAGCCTCCTCCATGGTGGTCACTTGATATCCTTCCATGGATGCTTGGAGCGCGATGATGGGATCGATCTCCGTGATGAGGACACGGGCACCCTGGCCCCGAAGAGACTGGGCACATCCCTTGCCGACATCGCCATAACCACACACGACCGCGATTTTGCCTGCCACCATGACGTCCGTGGCGCGTTTGATTCCGTCAAGAAGGGATTCTCGGCAACCGTAAAGATTATCGAATTTTGACTTTGTGCAGGAATCATTCACATTGATGGCTGGAAGTTTCAGGGTCCCCTTCTGCATCATTTGATAAAGACGATGAACGCCCGTGGTTGTCTCCTCGCTGAGGCCAACGATATCCTTGAGGAGTTCGGGGAACTTCTGATGGACCATGGCGGTCAGGTCTCCTCCATCGTCAAGAATCAGGTTCAGAGCCTTGCCGTCCGGCCAGAAAATGGTCTGCTCGATGCACCAATCGAACTCCTCGGCAGACATTCCTTTCCATGCGAACACCGGAATGCCCGCGGCGGCAATGGCCGCCGCGGCATGATCCTGGGTGGAGAAAATGTTGCAGGAGCTCCAGCGAACCTCGGCGCCAAGATCGGCAAGGGTTTCAATCAACACCGCCGTCTGGATCGTCATGTGCAGGCATCCGGCAATGCGAGCCCCGGCAAGGGGCTTCTTACCCTTGTACTCTTCTCTAAGAGCCATCAGGCCGGGCATTTCGGTTTCCGCAATGATGATCTCCTTGCGTCCCCATTCGGCGAGGGAAATATCCTTCACCTTGTAGTCACTGACGTTCGATTTCGAAGAACCTTTGATACTGGTGGTTGATTTGGACGCTTTCATTTGTTTGGCAACTGGGACGGATGGCATAGGAAATAAGGGTGAAACATGGCTTTATACCCGATGATGAGCCCATACGGCAAGCCACCAGCGAAATGTTTTAAATATCGACTTTTCTGGCATCCTGAAATATTCGAGCTATGTTGGAGATCAAACAAACCAAGGAGTTGTCATGAAATCCCGTCCCATCATCTTCAGTCTTGCCGGCTGCCTGCTCTGCCTGCTGGCAGGCGTCCTCTGGTTGCGTGCCGAGGATTCACCCTCCCCTGGTCCGGATGCGGAAAACCAGGACAAGTGGAGTCAAATTCAGACGAACCACAAGGAGATGCTCAAGAAGGTTGATCAGATTGAGGAGAACCTTAACTTCATCAAAGCCCGCAGCATGTCTGGCGGACGGCGCACCTGATTTTTATGAAACGAATTCATCTTTTTTCCCTCACCCTTGGCCTGGCACTCGGTTTTGCAGCCGCTGCTGGGGTTTTGAAACTTCCACACGCCTGCGCAGAAGAGACGAAGCCAGTCATGACTCAGGAGGAGCTCGATAAGAAACTTGATGCAATACTGGAAGACCAGAAACAGGTCGCAAAGCGTCTAGAGGATGTGGTGACCCAGACCCAGTTCCTGAAGGCGGCTTCGGGAAAGTGAATCTTTCAGTCCTTTTTTTCGGTCTGGCTGAGAAGCACGGCCCGAACATCGGGGGGGTGAAAATTGACCGGGGGTAGTTGTTTGCCGTCACTTCGTGTTTTACCCATTTTTTTCTTCATATTGGCGCGATGCACAGCATCGTAGACGGCAGCGCCATCGTACCCGAGGCTGTGGGGGAAACTGTGCGTGACGTAGAGAACATCCGCCACATTGCGGGCGATCATGGCAAGGTCTTCATGGAGGCAGGCTTCCGAAAGCTCCATCACTTCCTCCAGGAGAAGTGCGAGGCGAAGACGAAGGACGGGATGTTTCACCCGCCCCACAAGCTGGTTGATCGCGTTTTGAAGGCCGACAAGGGTTCCGAGGTCGCCGGGTGAAGGCTGACGGTGAGGTTCCGAGGCCGGGAGAATGACGGATGCGGGACGTTCCTGCCCTGCCATATCCATGAACTCGGCGGTTGTTTCGCTATAGGGATAAGGCTTTGGGTCAGGTTTCATGGAGGAAGTCTACCTTTTCGGTTGTGGGACGCCAAGCATGCAGCGAACGCAACCTGTCGTGAAGAATTCAGGCTTGGTTCACCGGGATTTTTCGGTTTCTCTTTGATGCGTGCCTTCTTCGTCCCTCAAATCCCGTTTGCAACGCGGTCTGTTGAATTTGGCCTATGGCATCCCCCGGAAGGCGCATCCCCCCTTCTCACCGGAACAGATTCGAAAGGTGCTGGTGATCAGGCGCAATGGACTGGGGGATATGATTTGCACCCTTCCCCTCCTTCGCAACATTCGCGAGGCATGGCCCCACGTCCGACTGGATGTTCTCGCCAGTGAAAAGAATGCCATTCTTCTCGCGGGGACGGGGCTGGCCGACGATGTTTTTCTGTTTCGCAAGGGAAAGGGCCTCTTCCGCAACCGCTACCTTCAGATTGCACGGTCCACCAGGGCCATCCGAAAACAGGAATACGATCTCGTCATTGCCGCAAAATGTGGGTTCTCCCCTCTGCTTGGAACCCTGACCTATGCGACCCATATCCCATGGCGCCTGGGATATGTCCCCACCCGCGGCCATACCCTCGATTTCTGTTTCAACATGCAGATTCAGTTGCCGAGGGAACGAGAACATCAGGTCGAAAGCTGTCTCCGATTCCTGGAACCGTTGGGGATTTCTCAAACGTCGTGCGATCTGAGTTTCACCATCAACCCGGAGCATGAAGAGTATGCGGAGCACATCCTGCGAAAAGCGGGGCTTTCCGAACGGTCCTTCGTTCTCTTTAATGTGTCTTCAGAACGCTACGAATCCCGGTGGACTGCCGAGAAAATCGCGGCAACCGCCACGGAGCTTCACGCGCGTTTTGGGTTGCGAATGGTTCTATGCGGAATCAAACGGGATCTGGAATTCATTCAAACGGTGGAATCCCTGGCGCCGGCGGCGATTCCCACATCCGCCACGCCGCCGTCCATTCACTATTTCGCCGCGCTGACGCGCCTCTCCCGATTTCTCATGTGCGGGGATGGAGGGCCGATGCACGTGGGGGCCGCGATGAAGACTCCCGTCTTTGTCCTTTTCAGCGCCACGGATCCCACCATTTGGAGGCCTTACGGAGTGCCTTTTGCCTATGTCCACCAGGGTCGGCTGGTAGCGAACATCACCCCTGCAGAGGTTGTTGCCCGTGTCGAGGAATGGCTGCCAACCTTTTGAAAGTTCTTATGGGAACAGTCCCCGCACCTTTTTGGCGTCGGCGACCTTTTTGACGCCCATGGCGAGGGCAGCGTCGCGGTTGTACAATTTCTCGCGTTTCGCAAACTGCATCACCTGGCTCATGGTCTGCTCGAGGATGCGGTAGAGGCGATCGTTCACTTCAACCTCGGTCCAAAAGAAGTTTTGAAGGTCCTGCACCCACTCAAAATAGGACACGATCACGCCTCCTGAGTTGCAAAGCACGTCGGGAACGACAAAAATATCAGAGTCCCGAAGCACCTTGTCCGCTTCGATCGTGGTGGGGCCGTTGGCGGCCTCGGCCAGAACCTTGCATTTCAGCTGGTGGACATTTTTCTCTGTGATCACCCGTTCCACTGCAGCTGGAATCAGGACATCACATTGCATGGAAAGGAGTTCTTCGCTCGTGATGGCATCGCCGCCGTTAAAACCCGCCACGCCACGGGTCTTTTCCACATGGGCGGCCAATTCATCCAGATGGAGCCCTTTTGCGTTATGAACAGAACCCGTGTGGTCCCCGATTGCGATGATTTTGGTGCCATGCGCGGCAAGACCGAAGGCTGCATGAAAGCCAACATTTCCAAATCCCTGAATCACGGCGGTGGCCGATCCGGCATTGATTTTCATGGAATCCATGGCGCGATTGGCAAGGAATGCCACACCCCGGCCTGTCGCTTCTTTTCGCCCCAGGCTTCCGCCTATGGTCACAGGCTTGCCGGTAACCACTCCCAGAACAGTGTGTCCCACGCGCGTGCTATAAGAATCCATCATCCAGGCCATGGTCTGCTCGTTAGTTCCCATGTCCGGGGCGGGAATGTCGACCTGGGGACCAATGATCGGAATCAACTCCTGGGTGAAACGGCGGGTAAGGCGTTCGAGCTCGGTTTGGGACATCTTGTTCGGATTACAGGCGATGCCTCCTTTGGCCCCACCGTAAGGGAGCCCCACGAGGGCGCACTTCCAGCTCATCCACATGGCAAGAGCACAGACTTCTCCAATGGTCACATCGGGATGGTATCGGATGCCACCTTTGGTCGGACCGAAGGCCATGTGATGTTGAACGCGGAATCCGGTATAGTTCTTTACGGTTCCGTCGTCATGGCGGACCGGAACGTGAACTGCCAGGATCCGTTTTGGGTCGCGCATGCGTTCCCGTTCACTTTGAGCAATTCCAAGGTAATCGGCCACGTGATCGAATTGATCGCAGGCCATCTTCCAGACGGGGGAGTCGTAAAACATGTTCGAGCTAGGGGTTGAATCGGATGCTCGCAGGCATCGTCGTTTGATGACGGACGGTTACTTCAGAGACTTCAGAATAAACAGCTTTCAAACGTCGTGTCACTTCATTTTCGATCTCAAAAGTTTCCTGTGCCGAAAGTGTGGGCGGCACCACGATGTGCAGATCGATCTGGACCTGCCCGGTGGCTCCATGGGAACGCACCATGTGGCAGTTGATCACTCCCGGGACCTCCTCCACAATTTTGCGAATGGGCTCGGGGGGAAGCCGACGTGCATCGCTCAAGGTGAGTACGGAATCCCGCACTATGCCATAAGCCGCCCAGAGGATGAGACCCACGATTAGAATGGCCGCGAGGGTATCCACCCAGTACCACTGTTTCCACGCGGCAAACAAGGAGATCAGCGCGAGGACACTGGCAAATACATCCGACTTGGTATGCTCGGCGTCAGCTAGCAGGAGCGGGCTGTTCAGCTTTTTCCCCCATTTTCGCTCATAAGTGGTGATGGCCAGGTTCACACCAATCATCAGCACGATCCCGAGAACGGCCTGGACGTTGACATGAGGAAGGGTGACAGGCTCCAGAATGCGCCGCCATGCGCTGGAGAGAATCTCCCAGGCCGCAAGGCAGAGAAGGCCAGAGATGGCCATGGAACCCAGGGTCTCAAATTTTTTATGACCGTAGGGATGGTCCTCATCCGGGGGCTGTTCCGCGATTCGAAGCATCAGAAGAGCGATGACATTGGAGCTTCCGTCGAGAAGGGAGTGCACCCCATCGGAAAACAGACTGAGGGATTCCGTTTGGCGTGCGAGAAGGATTTTTACCGCGGCCACGGCAAAATTCAGGAGCAACGTGATTCGGAAGATGTTTTTGACTTTGGAATTCATCAAGGTCTGACGTTGCATCCCTCCCGCTTTTGAATTGAAAAAACAATACCAAAATCCGGAATTCTTGATTAAAATCGGGAAGTGTTCACGTTGACGCAAAAGGAACAGTGGATCATTGTTTTGGTGATGTTAGCCTTGATTGTTGGAAGCATTATGCGATGGTATCGATGCGCAGTGACCCTCCCTTAACCATGCAGAAAATCTCCATTGATCAGGCCATCGAACAGATTCTTCAAGCCGACCCCCGGTATCACCGGGATGCTTATGAGTTCGTGCGTCAGGCCCTCGACTTTACCATCAAACGTGTAAAGAAGAGTGGTGCTGGCAAGGAGCGCCATGTCTGTGGAAAGGAGCTGCTGGAGGGGTTGCGTGATTTTGCCCTGGAAGAGTTTGGGCCCCTTGCCTTGACGGTGCTGGAGTATTGGGGGATTCATCGTTGCGAGGACATCGGGGAAGTGGTGTTTAACATGGTGGATATCAATCTCCTGAAAACCACCGAACAGGATTCCCGTAACGATTTCAAAAACGGGTATGATTTTCGCGAAGCCTTTCAGCGCCCCTTTGATCCGGGATTTCAGTCCATTCCCCCAGGAAAATCCGGACATGAGTCTGCCTTCACCCAGCCGGAGCTTGGCTCCGTCAAGCCCTCCTGACCGGGTGGCCCCAAGTCATGTCACGGCGTGTTTTGATTTATGGGTGGGCGGCGTTTCTCACCCTGTTCACCTGTTGTTCTCCTGATATGAATTCATCCCCCCGATCTACGACTCAACGGCCCTCCCCCACTCTCAACCGGGCGGCCTCAACAGCTTCCGAACGCACCGTTCTTCCCAATGGATTGACGATCATCACGCTTGAGGACCACAGCGCTCCAGTGGTTTCGGCACAGGTTTGGGCCAAGACCGGATCCATTCACGAAGACCACCTCATGGGGGCCGGCCTCTCGCACATCCTCGAGCACATGCTCTTCAAAGGGACGGATAAGCGTGGAGTGGCGGATATCGCCCGTCAGGTGGAGGCACATGGAGGATATATTAACGCCTACACGTCATGGGACCGCACCGTTTACTACATCGATATTCCCTCGGATGGAGGTCAACCTGGAACCACCCAGGGAACAAATATGGCCATCGACATCCTCGCCGATGCGATGATGAATTCCACCCTCCCTCCGCAGGAGTATCTCCTTGAGCAAAAGGTGATTCTTCGTGAACTCGCCATGGGACGGGACAATCCCGATCGTCAATCAACCGAACTTTTCTTTTCCACCGTCTACACCACTCATCCGGCGAGACATCCCGTCATTGGATATGAGGAGGTCTACCGGGCCTTGAGTCGCGAGGATGTCCTGGCCTACTACAAGGAGCGTTACGTTCCCAATAATCTTGTGTTTATTGTTGTGGGGGATATCCAGCCATCGAAGGTCCGGGAGCAGATCACCCAGTTGATGGGGGCATGGAAGCGCAAGGCTCTGCCCCCGTTTTATGTCCCGGACGAGCCGGAGCAGATTGGTGAGCGTGAGGTGATTGAACCCAGTCGGACTGCGGCTCAGCAGTCGAGGATTCATCTGGGTTATCAAACCTGCGACTTCCGAAGTCCGGATGCGGCGCCCCTGGAAATTCTGTCGCTCATTGCCGGCCATGGTTACAGCTCCCGTCTCTATCAGCTCCTGAGGGAGAAAAAGCATCTGGTGCATGAAGTGGATGCATGGTCCTACACGCCTGCATGGCGGGGTGTTTTTGGAGTGAGCGCGGTGACGGATCCCGACAAGGCGGAAAACACCCGCGACGAGATTCTCTCACAATTAAAGAAATTCAGCACCACCCTGGTATCCGGTGCTGAGTTGGCAAAAGCCAAAAAAGTGGCCGTCAGCGGTCATTTTTCCACCTTGAAAACGATGAGCGGACAGGCTGCCGAATTGGGTTCGAATGAGTTGCTGACCGGAGATCTGACGTATTCTGAAAGATATCTTGAAGATCTTCAAAAGGTGACGGCTCAGGACATCCGACGTGTGGCGCGTACCTATTTTCAGCCCGAGCGCCTCACCGTCACGGTGTTGCAACCCAAGGGGACTCCGAAAAAGGTCGTGGCAAGTGCCAAGCCCGAACAAGATCAGGCCATTGAGCGGACTCAGTTGAAAAACGGTCTCACTCTTCTCACCAAAACGGACCATCGCCTCCCCTTTATTGAACTTCGCCTGGTGATGAAATCCGGTCTTCTTTTTGAAGAGAAGGAAAATAACGGCATTAGCCAGCTCGTTTCGAAATTGCTCCTCAAGGGGACAAAAACAAGGAATGCGGAAACCCTTGTTCGGCAGATTGAGTCCATCGGAGGATCCATTTCCCCCTACAGTGGGGTCAACAGCATGGGGATCTCTATCGAGGTGATGGAATCGGATCTTCCGATCGCCATGGAAGTTCTCTCTGACATCATTCGCAATTCTGTGTTTGATGAGGAATCGATTGCCCGGGAAAAAGAGGCCCAAATCGCCGAAATCCATCAGGAGCAGGAGCAACCGGTCAAGGTCGCCATGTTGAATGCACGGGCCAAACTTTTTGGAAGGCATCCTTATGGAATGTCGAACTTGGGAACCCCGGAGAGAGTGACCTCGATCACCCGGACCCAGATCCTTGATTTCTGGAAGCGGGTTGCCGTTCCGAACAATATGGTGCTTTCCGTTTTTGGAGCGGTGGATTCACGAACCGTTCAGATGCAGGTCAACAAACACCTGGGTGTGCTGGCTCAAAGATCCCTCAAACTTCCCTCCGTTCGCCCCACGGTGCTGAAGGGATCTGAAAGAGTTTCGGAAACCCAGGACAAGGAGCAGGCGGTTATTGTCATTGGTTTTCCAGGTATTGACTTGAAGAATCCTGACCGGGCTCCCATCGAATTGATGAATTCAGCACTCTCGGGAATGGGGTCACGCCTTTTTCTACGACTCCGGGATCAACTCGCTCTTTGTTACTATGTCGGTGTGAATGAGATGGTGGGGATTGATCCTGGATTCATCTACTTTTACATCGGTACGGAACCCGAAAAAGCTGCGGAGGCGGAGAAGGAGATCCTGTCGGAAGTCGAAAAGATACGCACGGGAGGGGTCACTCCGGAGGAGCTGGAACGGGCACGTAACGGTCTTGTCGGTGAACGTAAAATGCAGAAGCAGAACCTTGGGGACCTGGCGCTGACATCTGCATTGGATGAACTCTATGGCCTCGGTTACAACTATTCCGAAACTCTTGAAAAGGCGTACGAGACCATCAAGCCTCCTCAAATTCAGCTGGTTGCTCAAAAATATTTCAGCCAACCTTCCGTCATATCCATTGTCAGCCCGAAATCCGAATCAGGGAAATGATTCAGCGGGGACTTGGATCAACGTTTTCCAGATTTTTGATGCGGCGGCCCAGTCCTTTGCGTGTTCAAGGCAGAGGACCAGGGCATAAGATGGTTTCATTGAGTCGGGCTGAGTCGCGAGAATTCTACGAAAAATCGGAATAGCTTCGGAAAATCTTCCAGTCGCCATGCAGGTTTCGCCCACCTTCAGGCGAAATTCAGGGGTCACCTCCTCGGAAAGGGCTTTTTTCAGGACCCAATCGTTCAGTTCCATGGAGGCAGGGAAAATGGGTGGCTCCCCCTGTTTTTCCATCCAAAGGGAGTGCCAGATCGAGACGGCTTCCTCAAATTGAGATGTTTCATCCAAGGCAAGCGCCTGGATATGCCGTTCCTCAATAGTGCCGGGTGGAAGGCGCCGAAAGGCTTCCAGCACATCCGTGGAATGGCCGCTCGCGACAAATTCCTGCATGACCCCCGCCCGGGCGCTCCCGTGGTCCAACCAACGCTCTCCCACAAGCAGCCACTCTTTCAAAATGGATGAATTCCCCGGCTCCCGGACCTTGGGTCCCATCAACCGCCAGAGATCTGGATTATCGGTTGTCAGGGAAAGGATATGACCCAAGCCGTTCGTCCGTTGCGAGGCAACTCCGACTAGATCCGTAAAAAGATGGCGGGGTTGATCTGAAATCGATAGGGCCGAACGAAAAAAATCCCTTCCGATTGCAGGGTTCGCGTCCAAAAAGAGGAGGCCTGCTCTAAAAGAAACCATGGGGTTTGCCTGGGAGAGACGTTGGGATCGTCTCATGGAATCTTGTACTTCACGCACCTTTCCGGGAAGCCTGGCGGTTGCATAACCCGTTAGTTCGTGGCTACGCCAGAAAAACGGAAAGGCTTCCCTGACCTTAAGTAGAATATCGGAAGACGCGGGTTGGCTTTGGTGATCCAGCTGGGATTGGAGATGTTCCAGGGGATTTGGGGGTCTGAAATGGGAATATAACGATCCCATTCCAAGGATCAGGGCTGTGAGAAGCAGACTTCCACGCCGTGGCTTTTGAACATGGGACGATTCATTTTCGGAATGTCCACGAATGAGCATTCCGAGAAGACTGCCTGCGGTCCACGCAATGGCGGGAATATGAAGGGGAAAGTCGACAAGGCAATGAACCGCCAGCGCTCCCCCTGCAGACCAGCCTGCAAGTTGCCATGATGCGGCGCCGTGTTTGAGATTGGAAACAAGTCGGTTCAACAATCCCACCCCGAGGAGGACCCAGCATGTTGTGCCGATCCATCCCCACTCGACCCAGCATTGGATGTATTCATTTTCAACATGGGTAATCCTTTTGTGGCCCTGGGTCGTTTGAAATGCCGGAAAGGTTGTTTCAAATGTTCCAACACCAATGCCCCACCCCCTCATCATTCGACTCATTTGGAGTGCGTCCCGCCAGACCTCGAGCCTCCCTTCGGCAAGAGAATCCTGTCCAATCACCCATGTTTCCGTCCGTCGAACCACATCGTGGGAATATGCTAGAACGATTCCCACGGAAAGCAGCGCTCCGGCAAGGAGGACGTGAACCTTGGTTTTTGATCGATTCCAGGCAAAAAGAATGGCGAGGAACAAAAACCCAGTACTCAGGGAAAGAGCTCCCCCCTTTGAGGTGGTTGCCAGGGAAAACCACATGCAGAGGAGTGAGGTCAAAAGGGCGATAAAAGCCCAGACCGAATGGATGGGATCCCGCTTTCGATGAAAGGCATATCGAAAAAATAGTCCCATCCCAACGAGCGCGGAAATGTTCAAATAGTTGGAAAAATGGTTGCGATTGACGAATGGCCCCCAGTGGGCGACCTCTTTTGTTTCCCGCAATCCGTAAAACATGTGATTTCCGTTGAGCCGGTCACCAAACGCAATCACAGCCGCGAGTGTCCCAAAGGCCAGGATGGTCGCGTTCAATCCCATCCGAAAAGAACGCGATCCGGCCCATCTCCAGCTGAGAAAGACAACGGCTCCAAATCCGAGTAATTCCAGCCCGGCCCCTGCGGTTTGGGGGGACGCGGTGCTGAGATGCAGATAAGTGGGTTTCCATCCAAGCAAGTCCCGAAGGAGTTCACTCTGGCCGGGGGAAAGCCATGGCGCCCAGTCGACAGGCCAGGGAACCAAGGAAATCAACAAACACAAAATAAGGACAAAAATCGTTGTCGTCACCCAATGAGCAACTTTCGGAAATCGTGGATCTTCCACCGACGATTCCAGAAGACAGGCGATGGCAAGCATCACCCCAATAATCTCACGCGCCCACGTTTCCACTCCGGCAAATAGGAATAACGCGCCCCCTCCCGCGGTAAAGAAACAGGTTTGGGCAAGGGAACGTGGCTTCATGTCCCCTCCTTACACGGTGCCGCCATGGATCGCGATCGATTTTCCGACCGCCCGTCCCCAGGATTCGGTTGCCAGTTCTGAAAGGAGACGAAAAGTTTCCATGTCACATCCAGGTGATGCATAGAAAGTCAGGGTTCCACCCTCCCTTCCGCGAATCACGTGAACACAAATGCGCTCGGGATCGCCCTCCCCACCCCCTTGGCGCCAGACCTCCGCCCCCCGGCGCCACTCAACGCCATCCATTTTTAAACGGACCAAAATGGATCCAAAATGAGTCCACAGAGCGTGAAGGGATTCACAACGCTCCGCCTCCTCCTCCAGTAGTTTTCCGAGAAGCAGGGCATACCGGGTTTCCTTGCGCCGCAGAATCGATTGGGTCAGAAGACGTCCGAGTTTATACCACCCCTGGATGAATCCAAACATGCGGGCCGACATAAGGGTCACAAACATGAATACTCCGAAGAGAATGGGAAGCAGGCGCCCTTTCTGGATAAAAACGGCCAGGCCAAGCAAAGCGAAAAAAGCGCAACAAGCATAAAGGAGCAAAACCACGCGGCGCTGGGAAAACCCCATGCCCACCAGGCGGTGATGGATGTGCCGCCGGTCCGCACGAAAAAGGGGAAGGCCGACCAGCAGGCGTCGGATGATGGTGAAGCTCGTGTCGATAATAGGAAGTCCCAACGCGAAAAACGGAATGGCCAGAGCTGCCGCCACCGTTCCTTTGTTGGAATTCAAAAGGGAAACCTCCGCCACCAGCAGTCCCAGAAAATAAGCTCCCCCATCCCCCATGAAAATCCTTGCGGGCGGAAAATTGAAAAACAGGAAACCGGAGAGAGCCCCACACATGCCGAGGGTGAAGAGACATGCAACTTCATTTCCTGCGGCCCTGCTGACAATCGCGAGAAGAATCATCAGTACAAGAAGGAGACCAGCCGCAAGGCCATCAATACCGTCCACGAGATTGATGAGATTGGTCACCGCAATCATCCAGAATACGGTCAAAGGCGCATCAAACCGTCCCAGGGAGAAAAGTTGATGGGTGAAGGGATTTTCGAGATGACCAATTTGAAGCCCCCCTGCATACGCGCAGGAGGCAATGAGGATCTGAATCAGGAGTTTGATGCGGGCATCAATCGCCTGGAGATCATCCCAGAAACCGAGCGCAAACATCGCCAGGCAGGTGCCAAAAATCCAATCCGTTTGGGGGGAGATGCGGAGATTGTTGCCGCCCCATGTCGGGATCCAGTAGACCACTGTGAATGCAATAAAAAGGGCCAATCCACCGAATCGTGGAACAAGGCGGGGCTGGTCGGAATGAAACTGAGTCGCCCGGTCAAAAAAATTCATCCGAATCGACCATCCTCGAATCCAGGGGGTGATCAAAATCACAATCAAAAACCCCAAAAGCCACTCCACTAGGATGCTGGAGGAAAGAAGACTCGGGTTCATGCGATCCATGGATTTGATACAAGACCCCGACTTGACCCGTCGAAACAAGAATAAAGATAAAAATCACCGTTCTGCCCGCTGGGACCTCGCGTAGGCAAGTTCCTCCTGAAGGAATCTCTGGAATTGCGTGACCCTCAGATCCTTGGACGCGTACTGCTCCGCCCAGTCGCGGATACAGGTCATTACCCAAGCCTCCTCCTGGGCCATCATCATCGCCCGTTTCGCATTCCAGACTCCTGCGGAGGCCATTCCTGGCGTGATGACCGCGCCAAGCTGGGCGTTAACCACAAGTTTTCCAATCTCACTGGTTTTGCTTCCGATGAAAATGACAGGGCGACCTGCGGCAACAATTCCGTAAAATTTACTGGGGATGAGTAATCCATCCACCTCGGGCTTTTGGGAGACAATATGGGCATCCGCTGCCCCAAGGAATCCCCCGAGTGTCTCGCGCGGTTGATGTGTGAAGAGGGTGACGCGTACGATTCCCATGCTTCTGGCACGTTCAAAAATGGGCTTGTGACGGCGGGCGGGTCCAGCCAGGACAAGGTGAAAACCCGGCACTACCTGATCCAGTTGTTTGGCCAGATCCAGCATGGTATCCACGTCATGGGCGGGACCGATATTTCCCGAGTACATGAGCACCCGATCCTTTTGCCACCCCTGTTGCCAGCGAAATTGATTTTGCTGCACCGGCATGGCGGTGATTTTGGCAAGATCCGCCCAATTGGGCACCACGAGGAGTTTTCCCCGGGCGTGCTTGTATTCTTCCAGTGTTTTTCCCATGTCGAGTCCTGGAACGACGATGCGTTTCGCGGCTCGATAAATGCTGCGCGCCCTGGCTCGCAAAAGCATCAGTAGCGCTTTATTCTGGATAGCTCCCAGTTTCTCCGCAATCTCCGGATAGATATCCTGGGCCCAATACAACATCATCGCCCCATGTTTCCTGCAGTAAGGGATGGCGATGCGGGCAACAAGGGGCGGACTGCTCATGGGGATCACCACTTCATGCGGGGGCAAACGACGCAGGCAGAGTTTTGCAGCGGAAAGGAAAGTGGAGGCGTCCAGGAGGCGCCCGCCAAGATTCCACCTCCAAATATCCGTGCCGCCTACACGGTGAATTCGAACTCCCCGATGCTCAAAAACCCCAGATTTGAGGCGCTCGGCACAGGCATAACGACTGCGACCGCAAACCACGGTAACCTGGTGCCCATGGGAGGCCAGATGCTCGGCCAGATCCGTCAAGAGCTGAGCTGTGGCGGCTTCGTCTGGCCAGTAGTATTGATTGATGAAAAGGATCGTGCTCAAACAAACCCCGGATCAGTTGGGTGCCTGGTTTAATGTGACATCACCTGCCATGAATCGCCAATCTCAATTCGCGGTCTTTTGAGGTGTTTTGACCCATTTTTGTCATGTAAGCTTGGAATAGACCGATTTGATCTGTTTCGCCACGGTGCCCCACTCAAAGTCGCGTGTCACCCACTCCCGCCCGCGCAGGCCGCGGGATTTCAGTGTTTCATCGCTTTCACGAAGGATTTCATCGAGAGCCAGTCGGAGGGATGCCTCCCCTCCACGGATCCACCATCCGCAATTATGACTTTCAAGTCCCTGCCACGGACAGGCATGGGTCACCATCGCAGGGACCCCTGCAGCGAGAGATTCCAGGACCACCTGTCCAAAGTTTTCGCTTAAGCTTGGGAGCACGAAAAGGGATGCGGCGGCGAAAGCGGCTTTTTTCATACTACCCCGAAGTTCCCCCACGAATACGATGCTGCCCTCCAGTTCAGAGTCTGCAGCCTGGCTGCGGAGATCTCTCGCATATCGGGAGTCCACACGTCCTCCGATCACCAGAGCCCACTCTCGGTGTCGTCGATGAATTCTATTCCACGCCTTGAGCAGTTCGTGGGCGCCTTTTTTAGGATGCAAGCGTGACAAAAAAAGACAGATTCGCCTTCCTCGAAGGAACTCATGTTGCTTCAAAAAAAGCTCCGGAGAAGCTCCCACTTTCCATTCCGAGGAATGAATTCCATTGGGAATGACATAAATTTTTCCCGGAAGGTCAAGGGTTCGGATGGCATCCGCCTCCGCTTCCGATTTAGCGATCCAGGCGCTGCAGTGTCGCCAATTCCCATCCTCGATCCACCGCCGAATCCACTGTTTTCGCCGTGCATGGTGCTTCAAGGACCAAGGATCCAGATGTCCCAAGGGGGAAATGACGAGAGGCTTATCGGTCTTGCGGGCAACCCGGCCCGCGATCCAATTCGGATAGAGCCAGCAGCCATGAGTATGAACGAGGTTCGAGTTTTTTAACTCATTCAACAGAAGTCGCTGCAACCGGCTACTGTAACAGATCCAGGGAATGGTCCTCGACACTCGAATCGTGGCAAATCGGTTGAAGACTTCTGAGGTTCTTCCCCAGTGTGTTGTATAAGCACGTAAATCCACTCCATCCTGGGCGAGGGCGTTCCAGAGGCGCGGTAAGGTGTGAAACGGTCCTCCGTCAGCTCGGTCCAGACCGGATACGACATGAAGTGCACGCATGGAAACTACCTTTTCCCTGATTTTAATTCGTCCAGATGAATATCAATAAGAAGCCGATACCAAAACGCCTGGAGAAAATGGAAAACAAACCCCGACTTTCCATCCAGAAAGCCAAAACGAAAAAAATAGCGCCAACCAAAATAAAGAAAGGGACGGAGATAGAGCGGAAGGCCGTTCCAAATCTGTTTTAATCGCAAGACTCTCTGATCCGGGGTTCCAAAAAAATCGCCCCTCCCCTTTCCTTTAACCTTCTGGAAATGCCGTTCCCAATCCTCCTGGGCTTGGCACTTGGCGTAACGCTGGTGCTTGCTGAGCCAGAAATTCAGATCCCGCTCCTTTTGATTGTCCTCGATCATGTCGTTTTCAAGAAAACCACATTTGCCGTCGACATGAAACCTGCTGTCCACCCTCTCGGTTTCATCGCAGGATGCGCGGGAACGCCGGAAAAGTTTCAGCATTCGTTTGGGATAGTACCCTCCATGGCGGATCCAGCGGGCGCGAAAGATCTGGCGGCGGTTGAGGTAGTAGCCATCCACCGCCGGAGGGATTCGTAAAACTTTCTGAATCTCCGCCGCCAGTTCGGGGGTGAGTCTTTGATCGGCATCGAGCGCAAGAATCCACTCGGAAGTGGAAGGCAGGGTCTGCAAAGCCCAATTCCATTGCTGGGAGTGGGTTTCGAACGGGTGAACGACGACCGTGGCTCCGAAGCCGCGAGCAAGGGAAACCGTCGCGTCGGTGCTTCCGGAATCGATCACCACAACCTTTGCCGGAAGTGCCTTGACGCTCTCGAGGCAGGCCGGAAGGTTGAGTTCTTCGTCGTGGGTCAATAACCAGACCTCGAGCATGGTGGAATCAGAAGTCATCGAAAAAAGCTTTCAAACGATCCTGAAAGTGCCGGGGCATGAAATCCGCCTGAACACGTGCGCGTCCCGCCTCCCCATATCTCCGCCTCAGCTCCGGGTTATCCAACAAGTTCTCCATGGCCTTGGCCGCAGCGACACTGTCCCTGGATGGGACCAGAACCCCTGTTTTTCCATCCACGACGACTTCGGAAGAGGCATCCACCCGGGTTGCAATCACGGGCTTACTATGGAACATCGCCTCCAGAAAAACGATCCCAAACCCCTCTCCTTCGCTTAACAGAACGAACAATTCGGATTGTGCATAGAATTTCACAAGTTCCTCGTCGGTCACATGCCCGGTAAACGTAACGGCATTTTCCAAACCCAATTCGGCTGTCATCGCAAGATTTTTTTTTAGTGCCGGTCCGGTTCCCACGCAAACCAGGTGGAGGCCTGGTCTCGTTGAATGAATTCGTTGAAATGCTTTCAGAAGCGTGTCGACCCCTTTGTAGTCTTCATCCTGGCGGCAGACCGTGAGGATGTAGGGATTTTTACGAAGGGGAAGAGGCATTGTTTCGGTTAGTCGGAGAAACTCGTTGCTGATGGCCAGGGGGAGGATTTCGGATGTCCGATTTTGAAAAGCTGGATGTCGTTGATGAAAGCGTTTCAAAGTGTGATGGCTGTTGGCACCGATTTTTCGTGCTTGAGACAGCCCCCACCTCTCCATGAAGGAGAGATTTTCCCAGGCTTCCATCCCGTGAAGAAAGATGGCCAAGGGCACCTGCAATCGCATGGCAAGCAATGCGGCAACCGGTACGAGGTGCAAATGCCAGCACGACACGCTCGATACGTTTTCCGGCAAACGTCCGAAACAAGCGCTGAGGAACATTCTTGTATATTTTCGTTCAAATCCCCGCATCACCAGGAAGGGAGGTAGATGGTGGCAGGTTTCATCGTTGGATGACCAGATAACAGCCGGAACTCCATGGGCCATGGTTGCCTCCAGGATCTGTCGGGAAACTCGTTGCACGCCCCCGACCTGACCGTTTAAGCCTTCACTGATCACCATCAGGCGAGAATTCGATTTCAAGGGGAGGCTGTCTGTGGATGAAAATGTGATTGGGCCATGCGGTTCCGTCGATGACTACGGTGAAACCACCAACGTAGGACCGCCCAGAGGAAAATCATACGCAGCATCCCGCCTAGGATATCAGAAACATTGGTTTCCGGGCGGATCATCTGGGAAAACGCAAAAATCGACATGATGGAACCCAGGGGTTGGACACGATCGTGGCAACCGAATCGTAAAAGGTTTCCCCCCATCCAGCCGAGAAGAAACATCCCGGTCAAAACACCCGTTCCGCCTGCATTGATATAAAATTCGCTGATGGCGCCAACGCCAACACTTGTTCCCTGGGGGATGATCATGTCGGCATATTTTTCGGCAAGGTCGCTCGATCCCCCCGTGATGGGTTTGTCCGGCCAAAGGATTCGGGGGATCAGACCTGCAACCAGGGCGTCCCCTATGGTTTTCCCATGGGCAAAATCGCGTTGAATCTCCATGTGACGTTTGACCGAAAGCCAGATTTCAAAGGTGCAAACCCGTGAGGCCAGCTGGGTCAATCCCTTCTCATAGGCCTGCCAATCCCCATGCAGAATGACACGTTGAAAATTATCCAGAATCACGTCTTTTAAGGCACGCTCACGATATCGTCCATCGGATGCCAGCCTCTGGCGAAAATCACTTTTGGTGTCCTGCATCAGGGGTCCCAGAAAAAAACTCCCTGCCAGCAACGCCAGCAGAATGGCTTTGGAACGATGGGCGTATTGAAGAAGGAAGATGAAAAGGATCAGCAGGGTACCCCCAAAAATGCCCCCAAGGACGGA
The DNA here is from genome assembly GCA_964475835.1 of uncultured Verrucomicrobiota bacterium. Lineage (GTDB taxonomy): Bacteria > Verrucomicrobiota > Verrucomicrobiia > JABWAM01 > JABWAM01 > JABDCI01. The sequence continues at coordinate 141,999 of CAYYYL010000002.1, forward strand.
ACGCACACTCCAAAACAGCAAGGCAAGCACCCAGAGAGCGAATTTCCAAGTTCGCGTCCAACGCAGATCGTCCCTTTTTTGAAGGGCAAGGAAGGTGAAAAGTCCCACCGGGGCACAACAACTCAGGACAAAACTAAGGGCAAAGAAAGAAACGGAAACGTGTGGGAGCACATATTCCATCACAATCATGCCCACCGCATACAAAAGAAGGGTGTCGGTCTCCACCAGTTGGATAGGGTGTCTGGCTTTTCGGTCAACGGGCAGGCGACGACGAAAGGCTATCACCATTCCGACCAAAAAGCTGGCCATGCCCATCCATGCGATCCACATGGCCGAATCCAGGGTGGGATTATGAACCAAATCGTAGGATTCCGTAGCATCGCTCAAGTAGAGGGTTGTCACCGGATAAGCAAGCAGGGCCAGAAAAATCGGGGCTTCCATGACTCCCACCAAATGGACTGGAAGCCCTCTCCTTGCCAGTAGGGTGAGGACTCCCAGAACCGTCCACGCAATCGCCCACGTCGAAGGGGAATAAACAGCCTGTACTCCGGCTGCAGCGAGCAGAATCCAAAGAAGGATGGAGAAAAAATCCAGACGGGGTTCGCCGCCGGTCCCTCGATGTTTTCCCGATGGCACCATGTTTCTTTTTTTGAGTGATTTCGCAATCTCTGACGGCTTTTATCCTTTGCAAATTTGCACTCCACGGAGGATGCCTTGGGCAGCGCTCTCTGGTGAGTGACGCTGGACCTGCTCGCGCGCGGCCTCGGATTCGCAATGCAGGCGCAGTTCCCCGCTTGCAAGGGCTTCGATCCGGTCGGCGAGCCGGGGAATTTTTCCGCATGGATAAATCAGCCCGTTCACTCCTTGAAGGAGGATGTCCGCCGTGCAGCCGGCCTTGTCGGATACGATGCACGGGACCCCACACGCCAGAGCCTCATTGATTACCAGCCCCCAGGTCTCGCTCCGTGACGGGAGTACCAGACAATCTGAAACAGCATAAGCCTTTGGCATGTCCGATTGATTTAGAAAACCGGTAAATGTGGCGCGAATTCGATGTTCCAAAGCCAGTTTCGCCCATTCATCCCGCATTGCCCCGTCCCCCACAAGGAGGGCATGGATATCAAGGTCCGGACGTTTATCGTGGATAAGCTTCAAGGCGCGGATCAAATCCCCTGCCCTTTTCAAAGCGAGCATCTTCCCCGCAAACATGACGACAAAATGCTTGGGTGCGATTCCCCAATGTTGACGCAGCTCCCGGCGCTGGGTTCTCCAATGGGTGACCTGTTCGGCAATGCGGGCGTTGTCTACACAATGAGGCGCCATCACAATACGATGGCCGGGCACGCCGTATCGGCGATAATACTGGGCATTCCATGTGCCGACGGCGAGACAGACTGAGAAACGAGAGAGAAAATTTCGATAGATGGGGCCCCGCAGCCAGCGCAACCAGGGAATCCTGCTCGAATGGAGATGGGAATCCCCACGTACCATCAAGGGAACGCCGGTCTTTCCCGCTTCCCGAATGATCCTGCGATAGAAACGGGAATGCCAGCCATGCACCATGACCGATTTCCAATGGTGGTTTTGCATTCCGTGTACCAATTCCCGGAATCCTTCAGGCCCCACGGTATATTCGTATCCGGACAGCAGATCGATATCCCATTGAAACGGGACATTAAATCCCTTCCCCTGTTCCGCATCGCTGGGAAACCGATGATAAAAGACTTTCAGGGACACCTTTCCAGACGCTGCCAGCGCGCGGTAGATCGGCACGTAGTACTGGATCGGGTGCGTGGCAACAATGGCAAGGGAACTCACAAGAGCACCTCCCCAGCATGAAAGTGGAACACCCGATTATAAAACGAGAGGAGTTCGGTCACCATGGAATTCATGAAATAAGGCTGAAGTGGCTCCAAGTGAAGGTCAAATTTTGTTGTCGGCCAAGCCAGAAGCGCGGCCCGACACTTGCGGGTCAACTCCATTTCATCAGGATCATGGTTGAGCTCCACCGCCATCCCCGCCCCCGTTGAGCTTAACAATTCAAGAGCTTCACTCCGGTGGTGGAGCAAGGCAAAGACAGGACGCTTGGAAAGAATCGCCTGAAAGATTTTAGAGGGCGAATAGTGGGCTTCGGTCGATCCCACCACCATCACTCCATCGGATGATTTTAGAGTTGAAAGCACCTCAAGATAGGGGTGCCTTTCTGGAAATTCGGCCACCCAGCGCTCCGCACCTACCTCCCGGGCGAGGTTGGAAATTTTTCCGATCCCTTCTCCCGCTTCACGCCCCGTTCCCAGTGCTATCAACCGGGCGGGACGATGTCGGAACTCGTTTTGATTCAAATCCGCGATGGCTCTCAATAGAGCTCGCATGGGGATGCGTGCTTTGGGAAGAAGAGCGCCGGCATAGACCCAGCGAAGGCAGGAAGTCTGGTCCTCAAAGGCTCCCGGATTCGGAGGGACCTCGGCGGCAAGTTCAAAGTCCCGGAGGGACATCCCGTACTGCAAAGCACACGTGGGGATGTCTTTGAGAGCAGGATTTCTCTGGATTACACCCTCAAAGTAACCCCGAGTGATTCCCATGATTCCTGAGGCATTTCTGACGGCCAGGGGTTCAAGAAGACGTCCGAGCCCAACGGAGACCCCCTCTTTCGAAAAAACGGGATAAATCTGCGGGCTCTCCGGAACCCAGGGGTCGATGTAGTCAAGTACATAGGGAACCCTTCCTTTTTTCCAAACAGCCGGCCCCAAAAGGGCTTGATAATTGGAGGGAATCGTCAGATGCAAGAGATCCATTTCCCGGGAAAGCGTGGCACGGTTTAACGCCTGGAGAAGCCAGGGAAAGGCACGAATTCCAAGATCACCCACTCCAAATCCTCGACTCCATCCTGGGGACAGGGCGGAAACCCGAATGACACGAACCCCGGTCTCCACAAGCCGCTCGAGATCGGAATCCAGAGGCTCTTCGTAATATTTCGGATCCACGGACAGGACAGTGACATCCCAACCTGCATGGGCGAGTCCATTGGCGAGCAGTCGGGCACGATGGACGGATGCCAGATTGGATGGCGGAAAATGCGCGGCAACGATCCATACCCGCTGCTGCCTTGAAATCATCCCCTCTACCCTACCTGCGAGAGCATACTTTTGTACAGACGCACATACTGATCGGCGATGACACGGGAGGAAAATCGTTTTTCCACCTGCTCGCGGCAAGCGGCACGGTCCAGTTGTTTCATCTGACGAATGCCTTCCAGCAAACCATCCGCGTCTGATGCGATCCAGCCTGTAACTCCGTGTTGAACTACTTCAGATACCGCCCCCCTTCCAAAACCAATGACAGGCGTTCCACATGCCATGGCTTCAACCATCACCATTCCAAAGGGCTCATCCCATTCGATGGGAAAAAGAAGCGCTGCCGCCCTGCCGAGCAACTCGCTCTTTCCTACATCATCCAACTCACCCACAAATTGAATCCGATCGCCATCGATGTGGGGTTCGATCTCGTGGTGAAAATAACGTTTCGAGATTTCACCGACTGGAATTGAGCCTGCGAGAAGAAGTTTTCGATCCAGTGACCGGGCCAGGGAAATGGCATGATGCGCCCCCTTCTCCGGATCAAACCGTCCCAGGAAAACGAGAGGAGCATCCCCGGAAACTTCCGGTACAAATCGATATTTTTCGAGACAGACACCGTTGTGAATCGTTTCCCAACGCTCCGCCCCATAACGGGCGGAATTTACCAGAGCCTGACTGCAACCCGTGAAACTGATGGTTCGTCCAGCCAGGCGGGATCCCCAGCGCACATTTCGTTGGGTAACGTGACGCTGGTAGGTTTGAATTTTGGGCACCATGGAGGGCAGGACTGGAAGGAGATAGGCCAGGCGTGCAAACCCATGCACTAGATCGTAAGGACCCTCGGTGCGATAAATTTCATCCACATGGATCATGTTACGAACCAGATCCACGGAATTTTGAGATCGTCGTCCTGGCCAAGGCCGAAGATCCGCGGGCGTTAGGGAGTCGGGGTGCGCGAGCAGGGTCACGAGATGTCCCTGTTGAATCAACTGTCCTACGAGCAGATCGACCACGCGTTCGATGCCCCCATAGAATCTTGGGGGAACGGGGATTTCGGGATCAACCGTAATGAGAATCTTCATCGGGCCACGGCCTTTTGAACCGTTTCCAGGAAACGGATTTTCTCCCGCTTCCAGGAGAGGGCTTCCAATGCGTAATGACGCGATCTTTCCCGTGCCACCCGCAGGGCATGGCGGTCATCGATCCATTTTTGAAGACCGGTTGCCAGGGCCGGGGCATTTCCGGGGGGATACAAAAAGCCGATTCCAGGCGCCTGATCCATCAACCAGGTTTGTCCACAGGTGGCGCTCGCAGCAATGGCAAGTCCTGCAGCTGGGTAGAGCAACATTTTGTTGCTCACACAAAGATCGCTATTCAACGTCAGGGCGGGTTCCAACGCCAACCCCACTTCATAATGGGCCGCCTCGGTGATCAGCCTGTCCGGAGGACACCAGGGCCGAAAATGAATCCGCCCTTCCAATCCCGCAGCACGGATTTTTTTTCGCAGAAGTCGTCCAAACTCCGACAGCAGATATCCCTGAAGGGTAAGTTCGAACTCACCTCTCAAATAGGTACACGCTTCAATGGCATCCTCAATTCCCCTCGATGGGCCGATCGTTTGGGAAAACCAATACATTGCGAGGCGGCCCGTATTGGAGGTGTGCCACCCCCGGGTGGCATCGAACGCGTTAAGAACTGGTTGGACGTTCACGGAACCGAAACGCCGGCTCACCTCCTGGGCGATGGGCGGCGAAGCGGTGGTGACATATCGGGCGTACGGGAGGGCCTGCTTTAACAGTTCGGTTGCCAGACGGGATTCCATGGATTTCTCTCCTCCCGGATTTTCTCCCGGATGATAGTCCTCAAGATCGATTCCGAACGGAATATTCCAAAGACGATGCACCACGTAGGCGACTGCTATTCCCGGAAGGGTGTGGCCAATGAGGCAGTCTGGACGACTATTGCGGATCCAGGGCAGGCACAGGTCCACCCAGGGGGCAAACGCCTTGACCAGGACATCGGGTCGCAAATCCCCGTCCAGCACGCGTGCAGCGTTTTGACGCCGAAGATTTCGCATCTTCAATCGTTGGATCCACGAGAAGTTGTGAGCCTCCACGGCTCTGGCACTCCATGGTTTTTGGCGCAACAATTCCTTGTCGAGCATAGACTGCCACATGAGGGTCTGATGCGTGATGACCGTTATTTCAAAACCCGAATCCTGGAGACTGTCCGCCTCCTTGACCACCCGAGGACTGGCGACAAGAGGTCCGCCAGTGACCAGACAAATTCGTGACGGCTTCATGTTTGCGTCAAATTGCATGAAGCGCCTCGCGGGTTGCACGTCGAAAATCCGTCCAATTCCATTTTCGATAAGATAATCTTGCGGACTCCCGGAGGGCGGCCAACTCCTTTCGATGGTCCAAACACCATTGAAGGGAGTTTTTAATGGCCCCCGCATCGGCTGCGGGAACTCGAAATCCGTTTTTCCCGTCTTCGATGAATTGGACTGCGCCAGCATGTTCTGAGCATATCACGGGCAAACCATAAGCCAGGGCTTCTCCCACCACCTGCCCAAATCCGTCGCAAAGGCTCGGAAAGACCAGCACATCTGCACGGCGAAACGCGTCTTCAAGTCGTTCCCGGGATACGGAACCATGAACTCGAATAAAAGGATGAGAGGGAATTCGTTGGGTCATCACACGTCCGTAAAGTTCCAGTTCCATGCTTGCGGTTGGAAGCCCGGTGACTGCCTCCAATAAATAGGGCACGCCTTTTTGAAGAGACACATTTCCGGCAAAAATTACCCTTAGTCGTTGATTTGGTGATTCGGACTCCGCGGGCTTGGCCTCTGGCAACCCGAGTGGAATGGTTTTGATTTTTGAATTGGAAACGCCTGCGGAACGCAGTGAGTCCCGCGTCACATCGGAATTTGCCAGCACCATTCCGGCGATTTCGAGTTCCCGATCGCGCCTGGCATCCCGGGCTTCTCCGCGTCGCACGAGCACGCCTTGCTGGGGCGTCACCCATTCAGGCCATCGGGACTCCGCTTCCTTTAAGTACTCCTTCCGGGTGACGTGATGAACGCTTGCGAAGACGACGATTGAGGGCTTTTCTAGGCGTTTTGATTCCTTCAACGTTTCTAGACACCCATGTTCAAATCCAATCACTCCATCCATTCCCTGGGAAAGAAGTTTTGATCCCCTTCCATCCAGGGCCCATTCGCCACGCTCCCAAAGGTGATCCTCCCACGATGCGGAAAGTGAAAATCTCGCGGCCACTGCGCGAAGTCCCTCCCAGACATTGGCTGCATGGATCTTTCCAGAAAATTCCCGTGAAAGGATCCGGTTTCGAATACCCGGAAGCTTTTCATAAAACGCGCCTCGTTCACACAGAAGCGGACCCGATAACCATCTTCCAAGTGCGTTATCCTCCAGCAAGGATCTCCCGACCTGACGGGCATGCTGGTGATGGGCTGCCGTGAGATAAAGCCATTTCATCCAGACTCTTGATAAACCTGTTCCATCTCAAGGGCAACATCCCGCATGGATCGTATCACATCAGACTCGATTCTGGGCAGGATCTCAGGATTTGAAATCACCCGTTTCAAAACCCTTATCAAGTCTTCGACCGAATCCGGATGAAATAAAAAACCTCCCTTTCCTTCCATGACTAATTCGGCAATTCCACCCTGACGCGACCCAATGATGGGGGTGCCAACTGCCATGGCCTCGTAAACCACCAGAGGACCTGTTTCCAATGTTCGGGAGGGAACGATCAGGGCATCCAGGGATGAAAGCCATTCGGCTACCGACTCACGGCCCTCAAGAGTTCGTCGGAAGATCTGTGGATTCAAGATCCGGGTTTCCTTTAAGGTGGGGGTGACAATCTCCAAAATTGTGTCCGTTCCTGCTGCAACCTTGTGGAACGCCTCAAGCGCAAGGTTCAGCCCCTTATCTGGATCATTCCGTCCAAGGAATCCAAATTTTAATGCCGAACTGGATTTTCGAACTTTTTTTTGACCCCGGGGGACTGCCGTTCCCTGACGGATCAAGCGCAAACGATTGGGTGGACATCCGTTTTTTAATAGGGCTGCATGCAGCCATTCACAGGGGGCCACGATTTTAAATGCCAGGCGCCATAACTCCGCCAGTTGTCGTTTTCGTTCCATAAACGCAGAAGGAAGTCTGAGCAACGTCCCTCCCCTCCCCGGGACCGGGAAACAGGATGTCCCTGCCAGGGAGGCCAACGTCATCAGGGGGATTCCAAGAGGTGCCGGAAGCCCCTGCTTTTCAGCATGGCAGGCCGCGCACCGGACCGGACGGAGTTCGCCATCGCAGATGATGTTTCCCCATCGTTTCATCGTTCCCCTTGGACAGAAAAGCGCGGAACTATGGACGGTCAACAAGGTTCGAATCCCCATTTTCGAAAGCAGCTGGAAATGTTCCCAACCCGCATCCGGGGTCCAGGAGTGAAAGTGAACCGCATCAGCTCTTTCGCTTCGAACCCATTCCACAAATGCCCCGTGCGAATTCATTTCACCTTTGAATTCAAGGACCCTGGGATAAAAGTGAACCCGGATGCCATCTATGCTCCGATCTTCACCCTTCGGATTCTCATGAGGAACGCCCACTACGACTTCATGCCCCAGGGAAGTCAGTTCCTTTGCCAAATCATGAACATAGATTTCCGTCCCACCGACTTGCTCCGGAAGGTACCATGCCGTGACGAGGATCAACTTCATACAAATGAAAAATAGCGTGGCCCTTCCGCCAGTCGTTTGGAGGCGATCCGGTAACCCTTGATAAAATGGTGAAGGTTATCCAGGAACCAGGCTGGACGAAAAAGAACCGCCCGCCGAAGAATCACGTGGCGGACATTCCACCACAACGCCCGTCGAACTTTCCAGAGGGTGAAATTTTTACGCCAAAAATAAAAATATACAGCCCAGGCAGATTGATCCATCCAGAGGCGTTGGGAGGAAATATTTCGACTCCCTCCGGACGGGTGTTTGAGATGATCAAGGGTGGCGAGGGGGTCGAAAACGAGCTTTGCGCCACAGGCCTGCAAACGACAGGAAAAATCGGTGTCGTCGAGCCAGGTGCGGTCAAATTGTTCATCAAATCCTCCGGCACGAATCGCGAGGGAACGGCGAATGGAGGCATTATTGCTGGGCCAATTGACCGCCGTGCAGCGCCTGGCGTAGTTCAAAGGAAAAAACATCCAGCCCACATGTTTCCAATGATAGTTGAAAGGAAGAAGATCGGTCGGTGACTGTCCTTTTTCAAGGATCTGTCCCACCACGCCATCGAGGGACCGGTCTCGTTCGAAATTCTCCAGGTGACATTGAACAAGATTCGCGGGAACGCGAACATCATCATCCAGGAGGAGAATCCACTCGCTCTTCGCCATTGAGAGGCCCAGGTTTCTGGCCTTTTCCGCATGGCTGACATCGGTCTCAAAAAGAATGATCCTCCCCTCGTGTGCCCATTCCCGCAACTGAAAGGTGGCCTTATCCGTCGTCTCCGGACATTGATGGACCACAATCAATTCATCAGGCGCATGAGTCTGGATCAAAAGATCCTGTATGGTTTGGATCAGGACGGAGGGACGTCCGTAACTTACCACCAGAACGGCAATCGACAAGAGCTTGTTCATGCCCGGCGAAGCCATTGATTGGCTCTGGAAAACCATTTCATCCCGCGCTCCGGACCGAAGCGTTCCATGATGTCATAGAGGCCAAAACGCTTGTACTGATCATACGATCGCAAATGGGCCGGATTGATGCTCCTGACCAGAGTCATGGCGTCCGATCCCTTGTCTGCGCGACACAAGGAATAGGCATTGGAGACGATCTCCTGGTCGAGCACTCGTTCCCGTAATGAGGTCAGAAGATCGCGTTCTTTGAGTTTTTTTTTGAAAGCCACGTACAATTCCCCTTTTCGCAGGGGATCAAAATGGTTGGTCACGATGGAAAGGCGGCCTGGATTATCATGCTGACGGATTCGGGCTATGACGTGAGGAATGTATTTCATCGAGAATCCCGATGCCGCAAGGGTGAGAAAATAATCGAACACCTCCCATGGGACACGACTCTCATACCATGGATGGGTGTTGCGTCGTATCGCAACACAGGAACACACCGGTGGGTGCTTCAAAAGGCTGGCAATGACATCGGAGGGATGGGCAAATGCTGCTGAAACCCTTTTTTCCCCGCGATTTCCATCCTGAAAGTCCACCCAGTCTCCCACCACCGCATCCCATCCTCCTGATGACAGTCCTTCCAGCACCTTTTGTGCTGCATCCCGTGTGAGAAGATCATCCGCATCCAGATAGAGACAAAATTCCGCCCTTGCCTGGGTGGAGCCATAGTTTCGAGCCGCACAGATCCCCAAATGGCGTTGGGTGTAGACCCGCACCCGGCCAAAAGCGTCAGCTTCCAAAGATTTCAGAATGGCGAGGGTTGCATCCGTGGAGCCATCGTCCACCGCAACCACTTCGACGCGCGACTCAGTTTGCTCCAGGCAGGAGGACACGGACTGTGCGATCCAACGCTCCGCATTGAAACAGGGAATGATGATTGATATGAGGGGCTGCATCACATCACCCAAAACGGGGTTCCATACGGGATTCCAACCAGTTTAAAATCTGTCCCGTTCGTACTTCCACGGTATGGTGTGCCTGCACCTTTCTTCGAGCGTTTACCACCATGCGACCCGATTCATCCGGGTGGGAGTTTACCCAATCGATCTGTGAAGCGAGGCTGTCCGGAGATCCCCCGTCATATAAAAGGATTTCGCGTTGGTCTTCGAAAAGGGCCAGATTTCGTGGGCGCCCGGGGATTTTCCAGGAAATCACGGGACGACCCGATGCCATGCCCTCGACAACCCTGCCGGAATAGGTTTTTACAAAATGGGGAAGATTCACCACAGCGATTCCATTCGCAAGGGCTGTGAGCCAGGCTTCAAAAGCATCCTCCCGGATCCATCGAAGCCCTTTGAGATATCCCTGGAGTGCAGGCTCAGCCAGCTCATCACGAAGGCGTTCCATCACCCCGCAATACATGCCTCGCACCAGATTGTCATCCGCACGGCGTTTTCGGAGAAACAGGCGCACCGCCACATGCAGGATATCGAACCAAAGGGAATGGTTTGGACGCTCCAGCGGACCTTCGAGCAATTGAAGTCGATCCTTCAATTGGTTTGATCGCAACCAATGATCCCTCGGCGGATAGACCGCTCCCGCAAAAAGGGCCTTTGCTAAAGGGGGTGCCGGAAGACGATCCGGATTAACAAATCTTTCCGGAACGGCCTGGGGCCACCACATCGAGGGAATACGATTCGAATTCAGAGCTGCTGAATCTTGTTCATCGCAGGCCAGGACATGGGTGACATATTTCAATCTTCCACGCACCACGTCCCGCCGGATTCCCAGTTCGGGAAAAACCCACATATCCTCGGGCGAATAGTCAAGGGACTCGGTCAGCATTCCCAATCGAACCGGAGCAAGTCCGCTCATCCATTCCAACCAGTCGGGTTCCAGGATGTCGTGACGTCCGATTTCCACCCAGACCTGATCAAAGCGCCTTCCCCGGCACAACTGGCGCGCTTGCGAAAACCAGGGCGTTGTGATCGTGGTGCAATCCACTTCATGAAATTGAAGTGCCCTTTCGAAGGCAAGCTGCCCCGCGTAGGAGGATCGACGGGCTTGTTCCCATCGTGGGAACTCCAACCCGAGTAAAAGCACTTTTAATCGTGAATAAGAGTTCATGTTCGACGTGGTACCGTCCAATGGGAGGCTCCATTGACGAATCCCGGTTGAGATGCGAGCGGAACCGTTCCATCCTCCGCATGATCCAGCACCTCGAGCACCACCGTCTCCACTGAAAACAGGTTTTTCATCATCAAATGTTGCTGGTCTGCGCCCAGATGGAGTCGATAAAGCCCAGGTCGTAGTTCGTTGGTGAGGGTGAATTCGATGACATGACGTCCTTCGGGGAGCTTCCACAGGGGATGAGCCCCCTTGTCGTCATGATGGACGGTTAAGATGGGAACGTGGTCCACGGTTCGAATGGAACAACCAAACGCAACCTCGTCGAGTGGCCGCATCACTTCAAACTCAAAAGCCACCCGGATGGTTTGTTTCCAGTGAACAGAAAACCGTCCCTGCACGCCATTGAGCAAACAAATCCTGCGAATTCGAATGTGATCCGTCCCCGTGACATGATCCTCCGTGGAGATTTCCTTCTCCGCTCCATCAACCTGGTGAAGAGACATGTAATCGGCAAGCACGGCATCGACGTTCCCATGGGATCGCATCCTCCCCTTCTCCAGCAGCAATCCCTTGGTACAGAGGGCCTTGATGGTACTTGAGCTGTGGCTGACCAGAACCACCGTCCTGCCCGATCTGGCGGCCTGCCCCATGTGGCCCATGCATTTGCGCTGGAACTCGGCATCCCCCACGGCAAGCACCTCATCGACGAGAAGAGTATCGGTTTCCAGATGAGCGGCGACCGCGAAGGCCAAACGGGTGTACATTCCGCTGGAATAAAATTTTACGGGCGCATCCAGAAACGATTCCACTCCGGAGAATGCCACAATCTGATCGAATTTTTTCCGGATTTCCGCCCGCTTCAATCCCAACAACGAACCGTTAAAGAAAATGTTTTCACGACCCGTGAGTTGTCCGTGGAAACCTGTTCCAATTTCAAGCAGGCTTGCGAGTCGCCCCTTGTAACGGAACTCTCCCGTCGTGGGCGGGGTCAGGCGCGAGAGCACCTTCAGCAAAGTGGATTTCCCGGCTCCATTTCGTCCCATCACCCCCAATATCTCCCCTTCCTCCACTTCAAACGACACATCCTTCAGGGCCCAAAGTAAATTTTCAGCCGCATCATGACGGCCGAGACATGTCCGTGCGTGAAGCATGAAACTTTCCGCCAAGCTGTTCGATAGCCGACGACCTCCCCTAAATGCCTTTCCAATCTGGTGGAGTTGTATGATCCAGGACATGAAATTACAGGACGTCGATGATTCGTTGAATCCGACGTTGAAAAAACCAGATTCCCACCAGTAAAAGCACGCTGGCAAGCCCCACATTGACCGCAAGCAGGCGGTAGGGAATATACGTTCCCGTCAAAAGAGCCCGATATGCCTCAATCACTCCGGCCATGGGATTGAGCCACGCGGTCCAGAGGAGCCGTTTTGGAAGGAGGCTAAGGCTGTAGAAAACAGGAGTCACAAAAAATCCAAGCTGCAGAAGAAAGGGAACGACATATCGGACATCCCGATATTGGGCATTCAGGGCTGAAAGAATCAGCCCTGTTCCCAGCGCTGTTGCCAGCTGCAAAAGAAGCAATACAGGTGTGAACACCACAAAATGCCAAGTCCAGAGCCCGGATGCGATGGCGGCGCCATTAAAAAAAATCCATCCAATGGCAAAATCGATGACCGTCGAGCAAAGAACGGAGGCCGGAACAATGATGCGCGGAAAATAGATTTTTCCGAGAAGGCCGGAGTGATTTTCCAGGCTGGCTGCGGCATTGGCCACGCCCCCTGAAAAGCATTGCCAGGGGACCAGGGCCGCCAGGAAAAAAAGCAACAGGTTGTTCTTCGGTACGCCGGAAAAATTCGCATAAAGTTTTCCGAACAAAACGGAAAACACTCCACTGAAAAGCAATGGGTAGAGCAGCACCCACACAATCCCGAGCAGGGTCTGCCGGTAACGAACTCGGAGATCGCGCTCCACGAAGGTTAAAAATAATTCCCGGTAGGCCCACACCTCCTGAAGGAGTTCCCGGAGGGAAGTGCGGGAGTGGGCCGTGATTTCAGTTTGGGTCGTGATCATTTCGGACATCCATGCGCCCCCGTCTAACCCGACTTTTCGGCCGACACGTCATGATAGTAACCTGAACAATAGTTATAGTAGTAGTAGTGCGCCGAGGTGGTGTCGATGTGGTTCAGGACGAGCCCGAACACCTGCGCTCCCCTCTGCTTAAGAAGATGAAGGGCGCGGTTCACAAATCGCATTGAAGTCTGATTCGCCTTCACCACAAAAATCACTCCATGAATATTCGGCGCCAACGACAATGCGTCGTCCGTTGCGAGGACGGGGGGTGTGTCGATCACGATCCGGTGATAGACCTTGCAAAGCTCCTGGAGGAGGGTTCGAAAGGCTTCGCTTAAAATGAGCTCCCCGGGGTTGGGTGGAACCTGCCCTGCCCGCAGGAGATCGAGATTCGGGATGGGGGTTGCCACCAGGGCATCCCCGGGGGCGATCTGACCTGAAAGCACCTCGGAGAGTCCCGGTCCGTTTTCCATCCGGAAATATCGGTGGACGTTCATTTTTCGCATATCCGCATCAATGAGGAGGGTGCGGCCCTTCTCAATCTGGGCCAGGCAGATAGAAAGATTCACCGAACAAGTGGTTTTTCCATCACCTGGAATGGCGCTGGTGACTCCGATCACCTGGGATTGCTCTCGGTAGGGTGAAAACATCAGGGAGGAACGGACGTTGCGGAAGGATTCGGAAAAAATGTTGTGCGGTGGCAGATCGGACATCAGCAACGGCCCTTCTTTCTCCTGAACAAGAAGGGGGATCTGACCGAGCACGCTTTCTGTTACCATTTCCTGCAGATCCTCAATGTTCCGAACCCGGTCATCAAAACGCTCGAAAAGAAGGATGAGCAAAAATGAAATTCCAAGGCCTGCAAGTCCGGCGAGAAGCATCACGCGGGTCCGTGTGGGGCCCACCGCGGCGGCTGGTGTTGCGGGTTCATTGATCGAAATGGTTTCCTGCTCGATGCTGGACCCCACATCAATCGCCTGAAGCTGCTTCAACAAAACGTCATACAGCTCCTTCGTTCTGGCCAGATTGGATTTGAGCAAGGCGAATTGTCCCGCCTTCTGACTCGCATCCAAAGCTTCCTTCTCCCATTGGACAATGCTTTTCTGCAAGGCTTCCTTCTGTTTGAGCAGGGACTCCCGATACCCATCGGTCTGTTCCTTCGTCTGTTCGATGGCGATCTTTAAAAGCCTTTGCTTGCGCTCCAACTCCTCATCGAGTCGCATGATTTTCGGATGTTTGGGTTTTAAAAATCGCGCCAGATCCTCCCTCTCAAGTTTCAACATGGTGATGGCTTGGCGGATCGAGGCGCCATCGTTGACGGGTTGAAAGTTTTTCATTCCTGACAACGCAGGGGATGCATTGGTGCTTGTGGAAGGTGATGTCCATGCCCGCTCTCCTGTTTCTGTTTCGAGCAGATCCAGTTCGGTCTGGATTTCGGCCAGGCGACGTTTGAGTTCGACTTGGTATTGGGCCGCAACATTTCCCTGCCCCTCAAAATACGCCATGTTATTTTCTTTTTGAAACGTGAAGAGCTCTTGTTCGGCCTTCTTCCGTTCCTTGTCGAGGCGATCCACCTCCTTGAGGATGGTTCCCGCAGTGTTTTCCGAGGTCTCCTCCCTCAGGCGTTTCTTGTAATGGATATACTCCTGCATCACTTGGTCGAGATACTTTTGGGCATACTCCGCCGAGGTGCTTGTGGCCCAGAGGGAGAACATGGATGTATTCCGCTCCTGGTGAGCATCGAACTGCAACAGAGGGGGCGTCGACAACCGTTGCTCCAAGTCGTGGAGTTTCTCTCGGGCAGAACGCTGGACCTGGGTTCCCTTCATGAGCTGAACCTGCGTTCCGTAAAAATTGTTCATCTCCTCGCCGTAGACATCCCCCACCTGCATGTTGATCCGCGGCCTCACCATCATGCTTCCATGCGAGACATAGACCTCGGGTTGGCGGTAAACGCGGTAGCCTCCAATTCCCAGGGCCACCGACATGCACGCCACAAAAATCCACCAGCGTTTGAACAGCATGTCCCGGTATTTCTCGAGTTGAACGGCGAGATTCAAGCGGTCCATCACATTGGTGCTCAGGGGCGGTGGCGGAGGACTGGAGGATGGAAAAGGGGTGCCCATGATCAGAAGTTGACGAGTTTTTCGGGGACAATGATCATGTCATCAGGTTTCAATTCCACATCGTTTTCCACGTTGCCGTCCTTGAAAACCGATTGAACATCCACGGTGATTTTTTCTCCCTTCCCATCGGGGGTTTTTCGAATGAGCTGCACGCGTTTTCCGTTGGCGAACGATCCGAACCCGCCCGCCTTCACAATGGCCTGACTCACCGTATATTTGGCATCGGAGGGGAGCTCCTGCGCTCCCTGCAAACGAACCTGTCCCACCACAAACACCTGCTTTGGGCGCAATGCGGCGGCTTTTCGTGAGGTCTCCTCAACGGAAAGGAGCACGGTCGCCTGATGGTAAAGATCCTTCTCCAATAGTTTTCGAATGTCCTGGGTGGCCTGGATCAGGGATTTCCCCCCCACCTGGACACGCCCAAAGTAGGGAATCTCCAGTTCCCCTGTGGGAGACACCGTCAGAAGGCGGGGATCGTCCCGATCTTCGATGACACGGTAATTCAATTTGTCGCCTGCGAGAATCACATAGGATTCTCGTTCCGGGGGCTTTGGATCTGTCGGCGAAGGATCAGCACCTTGAACCCCGGTCATCGCCAGGAAAAGCAAGGATAAGACCCAGCCACGTTTAAAATTGATGAATGACATCGATGAAAACACGGTTTTGTTCGTAGTCGAAGGGCTTTTTGGAATCCTTCGCCAGATATTGATACCCCAGAGTCAGGGATGTCTGCTCGAAAAGTTGATATTCGAACTGGGGTGCGACTCCATAGCGAATCCCCTGGTCCGCGGTGGATGATCCGGAGTCTTCATAGTATTGGAAAAAAAGATTCAGGGATGAACTGACATGCCGAATCACCTCGGCGGTGGCCCTGTAGTTGAGTTCGTACACATCCGTGAAATTGGAACCGATTCCTGGTTCCGTCATCCGACGCACCTCAGCCGAGTGATGTATGAAACGGTTCAATTGATTATCAAGGGAAAAGGAAAAAACAACGGCTCCGAAGTCTTGATTATCGAGAATGGCCCCGCCCCGGTCAAAGCTTGTCCCTTGAAAACGCACTTCCCCGCTTCCCCGAAGATAGTCCGAAATCACCGTGTCTGCAAAAACACCGGCACTGTAACCCGAGCTATTGTTCTGAAAGGGTTTCTCATAGTCCGTCAATGTGTAGTTTCCCAGAACGCCCACGGTCCATTGGGAAGCTACCCGGCATCCGGCTTTGGCGTAAAAGCGATCCGTCGAATGATCCAGGGTGTCGAATCGACTCTCGAGGGAGGTGAAGGTGTCATGATCGTATCCGGTTTGAAGCAACAGCTTGTTAAGGTCCCATTCCGCACTGATGCCCACGGTGTTCGTCAGTCGGCGGAACGTGGAAATGCGACTCAACTGGGGAACCTCGGTCGGATCCTGCTGAAGGGCGATGATATCGTGCAGATTGAAGCGGATGTCCCTCACGTAGATGTCCAGATTAAGTAGGGAGCCGGGTCGGATCAGGACTGTTGAAGAATCGAGATCCGAGTGATTCCAATATTTTGAAAAAGCCAGATCCAGGGAGAGACTCAAATGATTGAGTTGGGATAAAGGCCAGTCCGCCTCCATTCCAACATGAGGAGTCGTGATGAAATCGTCCTGCTCGGTGGTCGCGGAGAGACCGATATTGTCATTATATTCCTGACGCAGGCCTCCATTAAAACGGAACTCCACATGGCCCAGTTTGAAATTGTAAGCATGCTCCTCATTTTGTCGGGCGGCTCGGCGGGCATCCGCAGCTTCCACGCCTGTGGATGAAATGGGGGCAGCAAACTGTCCCCAAACCAAAGAACCTTGGAATGCGGCGCCAAGTAACATGATGAGGTGGGCTCGTCTTAGCTTGGGAGGCACGGGTACATGGGGCTTTTAGCAGTCCTCATCCGAACCTGAAAGCTTTTTCAAGTCTTTGCGGGCCAGTCGGCTACGGAAGGTCTATGCCACCAGAGGAAGGAGCCTGGGTTCATCCATTCACTCGGAAAATTCTTGGTTTGGTGGGGCATTCTGGGTATGACTCCGCCATGGCGAAACAAATCCTTGAATGTACGGTGTCAAAAGTGATCCAGGAAACCTCGGATGTGAAGACCCTTCATATCGACTGGCCTCAGGGTGTGGACTATGATTTCAAGACGGGACAGTTCATCACCATCTTTCTCCCCTCCGATACCAAGACCAAGCGGGCTTACTCGCTTTCCTCCTGTGAACTGGATCGCGGTTTTTTCGAAATCACCATCAAGAAAATGGGTAATTTCGGAGCCAAAATGAACGAGATCGCCCAGGACAACATGAAGTTGATGGTGATCCCTCCTGTGGGCAAGTTCACTCTTCCCGAAGATCCCAAAAAAGATGTCATCTGCGTTGCCGGTGGAAGTGGAATCACTCCGTTTCGGGGATTTGTGCGCTACTGCAATGTGAAACGCCCTGAAACCCGAATCACCATTCTCTACAGTGTTCGCGTCCCCGACGACACCATCTTCAAGGCGGAGTTCGAGAAGCTTGCTGCGGACAATCCCAACTTCAAATTTCATGTCACCTGCACGCGGGCAACCCCCGATCGCGGTTTCAATGGGGTGTGGAATGGCCGACACGGCCGAGTGGATGCCGCCTACATCCGCGAGCACATTCGGGACCAGAGCAACACGGTGTTCTACGCGTGTGGTCCCAACGATCTCGTTGAATTTGCCGAAAAACTGGTGGTCGAGGAGATGAAGATTCCGAAGGAGCAGATGCGCACCGAGAAATGGGGCGACATCAAGATTTAAGGAGCGAACTTCTTAGACGACGGGTTTGATGTCCGTGGCTTTGGCGCCCTTGGCATCCTGCACGATTTCAAACTCCACCAATTGTCCCTCGGTCAGGGTCTTGAAACCTTCTCCGCTGATGTTGGAGTAGTGCGCAAACACATCGTCCCCTCCGCCCTCCTGCTGGATGAAACCGTAACCCTTTTTTTCATTGAACCACTTGACGGTACCACGGGGCATAAGACAAAAAGTAAGCGTTTGGAAAATGCATGACGTGACGCCACGCGCTTCAATAGAAATGAGAACCCTTCACCTGCTTCTGTTAAAGACGAAGCCTCGGTGTTAGTCAATGCGAAACTCTCTCCTTTCCGAACTCATTGCCTTGCAATCATCTCCAAATCGAGGCATCATGTGTCCATCCTTTTTCATTCTTTGACATGAGCTCCAACACGTTTGGTCATCTGTTTCGGGTCACGACTTTTGGTGAATCGCATGGCGGTGCCGTGGGGGTGGTGGTGGACGGGTGTCCGCCACGATTGAAATTGAGCGCCGACGACATCCAGCCTGATTTGAATCGGCGAAAACCCGGCCAGAGTTCCATCGTCACCCAGCGCAAGGAGGAGGACCGTGTTGAGATTCTTTCCGGAGTTTTTCAAAATCTAACCACGGGAACCCCTATTGGAATGATGGTTCGGAACCAGGATGCCCGCTCGGACGCTTATTCTGAAATTCAGACAAAGTACCGGCCTTCCCACGCGGACTATACGTATTTCGCCAAATTTGGCATCCGTAACTGGCAGGGCGGCGGGCGGGCCTCCGCCCGTGAAACCATCGGTCGGGTGGCTGCCGGGGCCGTGGCCCGAAAGTGGCTGCGCGAAGCGTTTGGCGTCGAGGTTCTTGCCTATGTGAAGAGGGTTCACAAGATCGAGGCGAAAATCGATCCCGCACGGGTCACATTCAAACAGGTTGAATCCAATATCGTACGCTGCCCTTCCCCGTCCTTGGCCTCCCGAATGATCTCCCTTATCGAGCGAATGAGGCGTGACGGAGACTCCGTGGGTGGCGTGATCGAGTGTGTCGCCCGGGGAGTTCCCGCAGGCTGGGGAGCGCCGGTGTTCGACAAACTCGAAGCGGATTTGGCCAAGGCACTGCTCTCGCTTCCGGCGAGTAAGGGATTTGAGATTGGCTCCGGTTTTGAAGGCACCCTGCTTCGCGGATCCGAACACAATGACGCCTTTGTGGTGCGCGGGAACCGGGTGGGAACAGCGACCAACCGATCCGGCGGCGTACAGGGAGGCATCAGCAATGGCGAGCCTATCATCGTCCGGGTGGCATTCAAGCCCACGGCCACCATCATGAGATCCCAGAAGACCATCGATACCCGTCATCGTTCCACGATTTTGAACCCGAAGGGACGTCACGATCCGTGCGTCCTTCCCCGGGCGGTTCCCATGGTGGAGGCCATGATGCTCCTTGTATTGGCGGACCACGCCCTCCGACACCGCGCAATCCGGTAATATTTTTGTCAAGCATGCCGATAGTGACAATAAGCTGTTAACCAGGCACCCTAACGATCAGGTCGTCTGATCTCCAACCATCCAAAGGGACTTTACCATGGACCGAAGCATCTACGATTTCGCAAGCCAGGATACCTGGCGCATTTTTCGAATCATGGCGGAGTTCGTCGAATCGTTTGAAACGATGTCGCGCATCGGAAAAGCTGTGACCATTTTCGGATCTGCGCGCACCCGACCGGGAAATATTTATTATAAAAAGGCGGTCCGCACCGGTTATCTTCTCGCCAAGCAGAAATTTGCCGTCATTACCGGCGGGGGGCCCGGCATCATGGAAGCCGCAAATCGAGGGGCAAAGAAGGCCGGCGGCATTTCCGTGGGATTAAATATTCATCTTCCCACCGAACAAAAGCCCAATCCGTATCAAACGCACCCGATGAATTTTCACTACTTTTTCTGTAGAAAAGTTTGTTTTGTGAAGTACGCATCGGCTTTTATTCTATTTCCCGGTGGATTCGGAACCTTGGATGAATTTTTTGAGGCAATCACCCTGATGCAAACCGATCGCATCGATCGCTTCCCGGTTGTCCTTGTTGGCAAGGAGTACTGGATGGGGATGACTAAGTGGATCAAGAACACGATGGTCAAGAACGCCATGATTTCAATCGAGGATCCCGACCTGTTCCGCATCATTGATGAACCTGAAGAGATTGTTGATTATGTTCATCAATTCTGTAGTTCTACAGGGAGATGTTGATTGAAATCGAATACGATCCGATAAAGGCATTCACCCGCCTGCGGCATTTGCCGTTCGTCGCGTTTCTCGATTCCGCGCGTTTTCACGCCCAGCATGGTCGATACTCCTTTCTGGCGGCGGATCCCCGTTTCACGCTTTATTCCGGGAATGACGACGTTCGTCTTCAGCGCGGAGGCTCCATTCTTTCGTGGAAAGCCAATCCTTGGGAGGCGCTTGATGGCATGCTTTCCCGCTTTCGCCTTCCCCGCGAACAGGCCCCGGAGGAACTTCCTGCGGGTGCCGCCATCGGATATCTGGGTTACAACATGGGAGGCTGGCTCGAAAACCTCCCTTCCCCGAAAGCCCCCCTGCTCCCCGCCCCGGATTCATGGTTTGGATTTTACGATGTCGTGCTCGCATTCGATCATCTTGAAAAACGTGGCTGGCTCATTTCCAGTGGCCTCGACGAGAGTGGTTCCACGAGTCGTCGTCAGGAGGAGTTTCGCCGGGATCAGTTTCTGGATGAGCTGCAAACCGAGGTCGTGATTTTTCCCAATACCCCATGTCATGAGCCGGTAATTCAATCCTGCATTCCATCCGAAATCCATCAAGCAGCCATTCGAAAAGCACTGGATTACATACGGACCGGCGACATCTATCAGGTCAATCTGGCCCATCCTTTTACGGGATATCTCCCTGAGCGCCCTGATGAAACGTATCTGCGTTTACGAGCATGCAACCCCGCACCCTTTGGGGCATACCTCGATTTTGGTCCGGGGCAGGTCCTTTCCTCCTCTCCGGAACGCTTTCTTAAACTCAACCGTCGCAAGGTGCAGACACGCCCCATCAAGGGAACTTGTGCACGGACAGGGGTGACCGCAGCGGATTGGAAAAGAGCGGATGAGCTCCTTCGTTCAGCTAAAAACGGCGCAGAACTCCTGATGATCACCGATCTTCTTCGAAATGATCTGGGCCGGGTGGCGGAATACGGCTCGGTCCGGGTTCCGGAGCTTGTGCGACTCGAAGAATATGAAACCGTCTACCACCTCACTTCCACGGTGGAAGCGTCCCTTCGACCGGATCACCTGCATCTTGACGCCCTCTCGGCCTGTTTCCCGGGGGGATCCATAACGGGCGCCCCCAAGCTTCGATCCATGGAGATCATTCATGAACTGGAGCCTCATGGACGTGGTATCTACACGGGGTCTATCGGGTATTTTGGATTCAACGGCGTTTCCGATTTCAACATCGCCATCAGAACCCTTCACCATCAGGAGGGGAATGTCTGCTTTCACGTGGGGGGGGGCATTGTGGCCGATTCAGATCCGGCGGCGGAATATCAGGAAACGCTGGATAAAGCCCAGGGAATGCTGAGATTGTGGAAGCCGGGTGTCCAGTCCCGGATTTCCAAGTCGGAACATCTCGGATAGCCCCTTATGCTCCGGATTTCCGCTTGCATCCCCCGCTTCTTCAGGTAGATTGGATGTTTCCCGGGTGAACCGGGAAATCGTGGGAACGGCAGGACTTGTCTTAAGAAACTTTGTCCTCCTCTTCCAGGAACATAAAAACCCAGTCTCCAGTCCAAAAATGGAGGCGCAACCCCAGGTCCGACTTGTCGGACTTGAGTTTACAAAGAAAAATATGCAGTCAGAAATGAAGGAATGGCTCGCGAAGTCTTCGAAAACATTCGCGGAAAACAGTCTCGTCAAAGGGACCATCATTGAACTCCGTCCGAAGGAACTCGTTGTCGACATCGGATACAAATCCGAAGGCATCATCTCCCTTGATGAATTTCCCGATCCCGAAACGGCCCAGATTGGAAACGAAATCGAAGTTCTTCTGGAGCGTCTCGAGGACGATCACGGCATGGTGGTGCTCTCCCGCTCCAAGGCCGAACTGAAGAAAAACTGGGAGAAGATTGTTGTTGCCTGTAACGAAGGCGCCACGATTCAGGGCAAGGTGACGAAGAAGGTCAAGGGTGGCCTCATGGTCGACATTGGCGTGGAGGCCTTCCTCCCCGGTTCCCAGATCGATCTCACCCCCCCCAAGGATCTCGACCAGTTCGTCGGTAATACCTACGAATTCAAGGTTTTGAAAATCAATCAGGAGCGCAAGAATATCGTGCTTTCGCGCCGCGAATTGATCGAGCAGGAGCGCACCGACAAGAAGCAGAACCTGATGGGAACCCTCAAGGTTGGCGATATCCGTACCGGCAATGTGAAAAACATCACCGACTTCGGGGCTTTCATCGACCTCGACGGTCTGGATGGGTTGCTCCACATCACCGACATGAGCTGGGGACGTCTCAATCACCCCTCGGAAATGCTCAAGATCGGTCAGGCGATTGAAGTGCAGATCCTGGAAATCGACCGCGAAAAAGAGCGTGTTTCCCTGGGGCTCAAGCAACGCACGGCGAATCCTTGGGAGAAAATCTCCGAGAAATTCCCCGTCGGCACCCGCGTCAAAGGCAAGGTTGTCAACCTCCTACCCTACGGCGCCTTTGTGGAACTCGAGCCGGGGATCGAAGGCCTCGTGCACGTCAGCGAACTCTCGTGGACCAAGAAGGTCGCACGTCCTGCTGACGTCCTGACCCTAGGCCAGGAAGTTGAAGCGGTGGTTCTCTCGGTTCAGAAGGACGAGCAGAAAATCTCACTCGGCGTCCGCCAGCTTGAAAAGAATCCATGGGACAACGTCATGGACTCATACAAGGTCAACGATCGCGTCAAGGGCAAGGTGCGCAATCTCACCACCTACGGCGCCTTTGTGGAGCTCGAAGACGGAATTGACGGCATGGTTCATGTCAACGACATGTCGTGGACTCGCAAGATCAATCACCCTTCGGAAATTCTGAAGAAGGGAGACGATATCGAAGCGATCATCCTTGAAATCGATGTGGCCCAGCAACGCATCTCGTTGGGCATCAAGCAGGCCCAGGAAGATCCGTGGGCCAAGATCGAGGATCACTTCAAAATCGGCGACCTCGTCCAGGGCAAGGTTACCAAAATCGCCTCCTTCGGCGCCTTCGTTCAGCTCAAGGACAACATCGACGGTCTCGTGCACATCTCGCAAATCAGCGAGCAGCACATTGAGAAGATCAAGAACGTGCTCAAGGTCGGCGACGATGTGTCGGCGCGAGTCATCAAGGTGGACCGCGAAAATCGTCGTATCGGTCTCAGCATCAAGGCCGCGAACTACTCCATCGAACAGATTCAGAAGGAATCCGAAGCCATGGATACGCTCAAACCGGGCGAAGACCTCGGCGCGATGGAACACGCCTTCGAACGAGCCAGGAAGTAGCCAGGAAGTAAAAACCAGTAAAAAGCTTTTGGCTGGAAGCGAACGGCTTTCACCTCAAGTTGTCAAAGGCCGGACGGAAACGTCCGGCCTTTTTATTTTCCCCGGGAGGGCATGCAACAAGGGGTGGGTTGAAGTCAAATTTTGCAACCCTTGTGAAATTTTTCACAATCTTGGTTGACCGTTTTTCATGATCTGTTTAAGTTTTCCGTTCCCGCTTCGTTCGGAACCGCGGCTTAAATCATCATGGTTTGGCCGTCTCAAGCGACGCGCTTTTGCCACCCTCATGCACGAAGAAACCGCACATCATGCGACCTCCGGGTTGCCTCTCCACGCAGTTGAGCTTTTCAAGCTTGGCTCGGTTTCGATCACCAATTCCATGATCGTCTCATGGATCGTGACGCTTTTAATTATTGTCGTGGTACGTCTGGGGATCAAAGATCTGAAACAGGTGCCTTCGGGGTTTCAAAATTTCTTCGAATGGCTGGTCGAATCCCTTTACAGTCTGCTTGAAATGTTTCTGGGGAGTGAGTGGACCCGAAGGACGTTCTGGTTTTTTGGAACGATTTTTATCTACATTCTTGCCTCCAATTGGATCGGTTTGATTCCGGGATTTATGTCCATCGGTTGGGGAGCAACCGACGAGCATGGAACCTTTCACCTGGTCACCCCCCTGTTTCGCGGCGTCAATGCGGATCTGAACAGCACCTTTGCCATGGCGATTGTTTTTTTTGCGGTCTGGCTCTACTGGTCCCTCACCACCAATGGCATCGGTGGTTTTTTACATCACATATTTGGCGTCAAAGGCGGCTTTAAGGGGATTGCTTTTATTCTTCTCGTTCCCATTTTTCTTTTCGCGGGAGTTGTGGAAATGGTTTCGATCCTGATCCGCCCCATTTCCCTTTCCTTCCGTTTGTATGGAAATATTTTCGGGGGGGAAAACCTTCTGGAGCAGATTTATCATATGTCGGGGTATTTGATTCCCATTCCATTTATGATGCTCGAAACCCTGGTGGGATTCGTGCAGGCCCTTGTTTTCATGCTGCTCACAACGGTTTTCACCATGACCATGGTGATTCATGATGCCGAGGAACATTAAAATTTTATAGATGGTTCAACTGGTGATCGCATCATCAGGCCGTCGCACACAACACAACATCAAGGAAATCCAATGATCACAACGAACCTGTTACCTGTGGCCGAACTGGCCTTCAACTCAAAGTTTGCTCTCGCCATCGGCGGTTTTGGCGCCGCATTGGGCGTCGGCATCATCGGCGGCAAGGCTTCTGAAGCGATCGGGCGCAATCCCGGCGCCTTTGGCAAAATCTTCGGGTTTGCCATCGTCGCCATGGCCTTTGCAGAAGCCATCGCCTTCTACATGTTCCTCTTCGGAAACTAAGACTTCAATTCCCGGAGCGGGCATCGAAAGATGTTCGCTCCGTTTTCCGCTCCTTTTATGGAAGCCGCTCATCAATTGGCTCAAACCTTCGGACTCAGTTGGGGAACATTCATTCCCTACCTGGTCAACTTCATCCTGATCCTGATCGTATTGCGCATTTTTGCCTATAAACCCCTGCTCGCGATGCTCGACGAGCGTCGCAATATTATTGCCAAGTCGATGGCACAAGCGGAGGAGATCAAACAGGAGCTGGCAAAAACCCAGGCAGCCCGGGAGGAGATCCTTTCGAAGGCCAACAGTTCGGCGCAAAAAATGATCGATGAAGCGCGTCAGGCCGCTGAAAAATTTCGGGACCAGAAGCTCAATGAAGCCCTCCAATCAGCCCAGGAAACCCTGCGAAAGGCGCAGGAAGCTGGGAGACTTGAGCGTGAGAAGATCATGGCGGACCTCCGCAAGGAAATGGTTTCGCTTGTGGTGACCACCACGGCCAAGGTTGCTGGAAAGGTTTTGACCTCAGAGGATCAGAAACGCCTTTCGGATGAAACCCTTAAACAGCTGGCTGCCTGATTCATGAAAAACTCCCGGGAGGCACGACGCTCAGCTCGAAAGCTCTTTCGTGAATGTTTTGTTCACGGGCACCTGGATGTTTCGCGCGTTCAAACGGCTGTCCGCGCAGTGTCCGAACAAAAGCCCCGGCATTTTCTGGGAATTCTTCATGAGATTCTAAAGCTCGTTCGCAACGAAGTTCAGCAACACACCCTTTCCATTCAATCCGCCACTCTCCTTCAACCCAACGATGTGGATCAGATCCGTTACAGCCTAGAAACCCGCCATCCCGGAATTCTGATGAGCCGGCATGAAGTCAACGCCAACCTTATCGGCGGTCTTCGAGTCAAAATCGGAAGCGATGTATGGGACGGATCCATCGCCGGGAAACTCCAACAAATTCAAGCTGCTTTGTAACTTAAAACACCTGCTCTTATGTCGAACATCCTCGAGGATATCCAATCCCAAATCTCCGGCCTGAAGTCATCTGTCAACCGCCAGAACGTCGGCACCGTTCGTGAAATCGGTGATGGTGTGGCGAAAATCGAAGGGCTTACAGACGTGATGCTGAACGAAATGATCGAGTTTCCCGGTGGCGCCTACGGTTTGGCTTTGAATCTTGAAGAGACGGAAGTCGGCGCCGTGGTGCTCGGGGAGTTCCGGCACATCAAGGAGGGCGACGAGGTTAAGACCACGGGACGCCTTCTGCAGGTCCCCGTGGGTAAATCCATGCTTGGACGGGTGGTGAACTCCCTGGGGCAGCCTCTGGATGGCAAGGGCCCCATCAAATCGGAAACCTCCTACCCTGTTGAAAAAATCGCGCCCGGCATCATCAAACGCCGGAGCGTCACCCAACCCGTACAGACGGGCATCATGTCCATTGATGCCATGATTCCCATCGGTCGTGGGCAGCGTGAGTTGATCATTGGGGATCGCGCCACCGGAAAGACGACCATCGCCATTGATACCATCATCAATCAGTCCCGACTCAATCGGGCTGCCGCTGCGGAGGGTGACAAGGAATATCGTCCACTCTATTGTATTTACGTCGCCATCGGCCAGAAAAACGCCAACGTGGCGCGAACCATCGATGTTTTGGAACGCGAAGGAGCCATGGACTTTACCATCGTTGTTTCAGCTCCGGCCTCCGACACGGCCGCCAACCAGTTCATCGCCCCCTTCTCCGGCGCCGCGATGGGCGAATGGTTCATGGACAACGGCATGGATGCCCTGATCATTTATGATGACCTTTCCAAGCACGCCGTGGCCTATCGACAGGTGTCACTTCTCCTGAAGCGTCCCTCGGGCCGTGAAGCCTATCCCGGGGATGTCTTCTATCTTCACTCCCGACTTCTGGAGCGTGCAGCTCGTCTCAGCGAAAAAGCGGGCAATGGATCGCTGACCGCACTTCCCATTATCGAAACGCAGGCCGGCGACGTTTCGGCCTATATCCCGACAAACGTGATCTCCATCACGGACGGTCAGATCTACCTCGAAACCGATCTCTTTTATCAGGGCATCCGTCCCGCCATTTCGGTCGGTCTCTCCGTCTCTCGAGTTGGTTCCGCCGCGCAGATCAAGGCAATGAAGCAGGTGGCCGGCAAGACCAAGTTAGAGCTTGCCCAATATCGTGAACTTGCGGCCTTTGCCCAGTTCGGATCCGACCTCGATCCAAAGACCAAGGCTACGCTGGACCGTGGTCAGCGCACCGTGGAATTATTCAAGCAGACTCAGTATCAGCCGATACCTGTCGAGACCCAGGCCTCCCTCCTCTGGGCCATGACCAATGGACACTTTGATTCCATTGCTGTGGAAAAGGTGAAGGATTTTCAAACAAAGTTTTCCGAGTTTCTGACCACGCGCAAAGCGGATCTCCTGGCCAAAATCCGGAAAGAAAAAGCCATCAGTGAAACTCTTGCCGGGGAGCTCAAACAGGTGGTGGAAAGCTTCAAGCAGACGTATAAATAGTAACAAGTCATAAGCCGCCATGCCTAACACGAGAGATATACGCCGCCGGATCAAGTCGATCAAAAATACGGCGCAGATCACGAAAGCCATGCAAATGGTTGCCGCCTCGAAGATGAGGAAGGCCCAGCAGCAGGCTCTCGCCGGGCGTCCCTATGCGGGCTTGATCAACAGGATCCTTGCCCATGCCCAACTCGGTTCTGAGGAGGTTCATCCCCTTCTTAAAAAGCGACCGGTCAAGGCTGTCGGGGTCATCCTGATCAGTACGGACAAGGGGCTATGCGGCAGTTTGAATACCAATCTGCTTCGTGAAGCCGGACATTGCGATCCCGCCACGACAAAATTTGTATCCGTTGGGCGAAAAGGCAGGGCATTTCTCGTTCGGATGAAACGGGATTTGATTGCGGATTTCGAAATGAAGGAAGCCCCCACCCTTTCCTACACAAAGAAAATCTCGCAGTTCATGATCGACAGTTACATGAAGGGCGAGATCGATCAAATCGACATTCTCTACACGGATTTTATTTCCACGATCAATCAGAAGCCTGTGCGCAGGCAACTGGTTCCGATCATGGAACTCAAGCAACTCCAGGCAGGTCTTACCCAGGAGTCGCATGAGAACCATGAAGTCGACGGGTTACAGGCGATTTTTGAACCCTCCGCATCCGCCGTGCTTGGAGCCCTTCTCCCACATTACATCCACTATCAAGTCTATCACGCCTACCTGGAATCCAAGGCGAGCGAGCATTCTGCCCGGATGGTTGCCATGAAAAACGCCACCGACAATGCCAAGCAGATCATCAAGGATCTCACGCTGGAATATAACAAAGTCCGTCAGGCAGGCATCACGAAGGAATTGCTCGAGATCACGACAGCTCAGATGGCCATGGCTTAAATTTCACTTCATCCTCTTACTTCAAACTTCTGTTTTTATGAGTTCTCACGGAAAAATCGTTCAAGTCATCGGGGCCGTTGTCGACGTTGAATTTGCCGACAGCAGCCTTCCCCCCATTTACAATGCCCTTGAGGTGAATTATGACCTTGGAGGCAAATCCACCAAACTGGTTCTCGAGGTGCAGCAACACCTCGGCGAAGGATGGGTTCGAACCATTGCGATGGGCTCGTCTGAAGGGTTGAAGCGTGGAACTCAGGTTTCCGATACGGGTGCCCCCATTTCGGTGCCCGTGGGCGAAGGTGTGCTGGGGCGGGTGTTTAATGTCCTCGGCGACCCGGTGGACGAGCGTGGGCCTGTAAAATTTGAAAAGAGGTATCCTATTCACCGTGCGGCCCCCCGCCTGGACGAACAGGAAACCAAGCCCCAGATTCTTGAGACGGGCATTAAGGTCATTGATCTGATCTGTCCCTTTACGAAGGGTGGCAAGGTCGGAGCCTTCGGGGGTGCAGGTGTCGGCAAGACCGTCGTCATTATGGAATTGATCAACAACATTGCGAAGGGACATGGCGGATATTCCGTTTTTGCAGGCGTCGGCGAGCGTACTCGTGAGGGCAATGACCTCTACCAGGAAATGTCGGAGGCAGGTGTTATTGATCAAAAGGATTTGAGTAAATCAAAAGTCGCCCTTGTGTACGGCCAGATGAATGAACCCCCGGGTGCACGTGCGCGCGTGGCACTTTCTGGCCTCGCCATGACGGAATATTTTCGTGACGAAAAAAATCAGGACGTGTTGCTCTTTATCGACAACATTTTCCGTTTCTCACAGGCCGGCTCTGAAGTATCCGCACTCCTGGGACGCACTCCCAGTGCCGTCGGTTACCAGCCGACTCTCGCAGCGGAAATGGGAGACCTTCAGGAGCGCATCACCTCCACCAAAAAAGGGTCGATCACATCCTTTCAGGCTGTTTATGTGCCTGCGGATGACTTGACGGATCCGGCTCCGGCGACCACGTTCGCGCATTTGGACTCCACCATCGTGCTGGAACGCTCCATTGCCGAGCTTGGCATCTATCCGGCCGTGGACCCACTCGCCTCGACTTCGAAAGCCCTGGCGCCCGACATTATCGGGACGGAGCACTATGAGGTTGCGCGGGGAGTTCAACGGACGCTGCAGCGTTACAAGGATCTTCAGGACATTATCGCCATTCTGGGAATGGATGAGTTGAGCCCCGAGGACAAGCTCACGGTTTCCCGCGCACGAAAAATTCAGCGCTTCCTCAGCCAGCCGTTCGCGGTTGCCGAAGTGTTCACCGGTTTCAAGGGCGAGTATGTTTCCGCCAAGGAAACGGTTCGGGGATTTAAAGAAATTTTGGACGGCAAGCATGACGACAAACCGGAAGCGGCTTTCTACATGAAAGGTGGAATTGATCAGGTGAAGGCCTGAATCCATTTTTAAACTTCGATCGTTTATCCATTTTATGCCCTTGCGACTCGAAATAGCCACCCCCGAAGGACAGGCCTTCTCCGAAGAGGTTGATCAGGTTGTGCTTCCCGGGGTTGAGGGTGAATTTGGAGTGCTTCCCGGACACGAACCTCTTATCACGCAGATTCATCCTGGAGAGCTGGTTGTCACGCAACGATCCAAGACCCACTACCTGGCTATTGGGGAGGGCTTTGTGGAAGTAGGGCCGGATCGGGTGTTTGTGATCAGTCACATGGCCATCCGCTCGGATGATATCGATGAGATGGAAGCGGAGACGGCCCGCAAAAGGGCTGAGGATGCCCTCTCCCAGAAGCTTTCCGATGAAGAAACGGCCACCGTCACCTCCGCCCTCATGCATGCCCTTGCCCAGCTTCATGTGAAACGGCGTCATCGGCCGTGATGAGGCCAGAGTAAGCTTCTCTAATAGCGGAGGATGATTTTTTCGGAGAGTGTATGGACGGAGTTCAGGACCCACCGTAGGTTCCTTTAAAACCGCATGACCTTTCTCAATTTCTTTCGGTCGCTTCCGAAAGGAGCCCCTCCTCCGACAGGTTCCGAAGGGGAGATGGCCGCTGCCCGCTTCCTGAAGCGCCAGGGAATGAAAATTCTCGTGCAAAACTACCGCTGTCGTTTTGGCGAAATTGACCTGGTCACCCGGGATCGTGACACCTTGGTTTTTGTCGAGGTAAAAACCCGCACTTCGGACAAATTTGGAGACCCGTCGCAGGCCGTGACCACCGAAAAAAAGCGGCACATGAGCCGTGTGGCCCTCGATTACATGCGCCGGCTCCGGCTTTCCCGGGTACAAGCCAGATTCGATATTGTGGAGGTCACCGCCGTGGGGGCCAAGTGGACCTGTCACCACATTCCAAACGCATTTCCCCTCAGCGAGCCCTACCTCGGTTGACAGGTCGTCTCCCACCTGTTTCCTCGGCGTCTGTTTTCGCCCCTTTTTCCCGGAGGTGAAATACTACGGGGCAACCCGGAAGAGGATGCTCTTGACGAAGTTGATTGGCCAGATATCGACCGTAGCTCTCCACCCACAGATTGCGATGATTGACAAAAAGCAGGAAGGTCGGAACTCCTTCCCCTTCCTTTTGAATCGCATAATAGATTTTCAGGCGCTTTCCTGATTTCATGGGCGGTTGCACCTGGTCCTGGGCCCGGTTGAGAATTCGATTGAGGATGCCTGTGCTGAAGGTTGCCTTTCGGGCGTGATTGATGCGATCGATCTCCTTCCAAATGCTTTGCGCCTGGTACCCCTGAACGGCAGAGACAAACATCATCGGGGCGTAGTCGAGAAATGGAACATATCCCCGTAAAGAAGTCTCATATTCACTCCTCGAAACCACCCGCCGCTTGACCTTACGCACTCGAACACTGTCGCCATCCATTTCACGACGCTCCTCCACCTGCTCATTCAAATCCCATTTATTGATTAGGATCAGACAGGGTTTGTGGTAGTCCAGAATCATACGGGCGATCTCCCGATCCTGCCTCGTGGCACCGTCCTGGGATTGCAGCATTAATACCGCCAGGTCGCAACGGGCCACACTTTTCTCCGTGGAGTGCCGGCTGTACATTTCCACATTGTCATGGATCTTTGACTTGCTCCGGACCCCGGCTGTATCGACCAGAAAATAGGTCGTCTTGTGATACGAGACTTTTAATTCAATGGCGTCACGTGTCGTTCCCGGCACATCACTCACAATCACTCGCTCGGCGCCGGCCAGACGATTGGTCAGACTGGACTTTCCGACGTTGGGACGCCCTACAATGGCAACACGCGGTCCCATGGCCTCGGGCTTCAGGACCTTTCGTCCTTCCACCACCTCCTTGTGCCGCTTCAACAACGCTTCCCATAGCTCTGAAATTCCACGTCCCTGAGAAGCCGATACCGGAAAAGTCGGTTCCAGCCCCATTCGAAAAAATTCACCAGCCTGATCTTCACTGGCAGGTCTGTCCAACTTGTTGACCAGAAGCCAGGGATTCTTCCCGCTTTTTCGAAGCTTTCGGATGATTTCTAGATCTAAGGGAGTCACCCCGTCCCGACCATCCATGACCACCAAAATGACATCCGCAGTTTCCATGGCGATCTCGGTCTGCATTTCCACAGCGGTCGCAATCTCCTTAGGGGTTACGGATTGGTCAAATAGACCAATTCCACCGGTGTCAACGATTTCGAAAAGGTGCTCCTTGTACGACGTTTCCACGCTTATCCGATCACGGGTCACCCCAGGCTGATCGTGGACAATGGATACCGTTCGGTGAGCCAAACGATTTAGAAGGGCCGATTTTCCCACATTAGGTCGGCCTACGAGCACAACTTTCAACATGGACCGATGTTGCCATAACGGCTGTCCAAGGAAAAACTAAAACCACTCATCTCTCAAGATAATGGGAAAAATGCCGAATTTTCATAGTATCAGGTCTTCTAACCCATTGGCACCAAGCGTCTTAAGTTGTTGACTTTTGACAATTTTAATCATATTGTAAATTTGTGAGTTCCAGGCCCACCTCATCGACTCAGAATGAGCTTCCCTCGCGGAACGAGATGCAGACCAGTCTGCTCCGGGCTGCCGCCATCGGAAACACCGTCAAGGTCAAGACTTTGCTGGCACGGGGTGCGAATGCCAATCTTGCGAGTGAGGATGATCGTTTGACCCCTTTGATGTGGGCGGCCATGAATGGGCATCCTGGAGCGGTGAAATCCCTCTTGGACAAGGGGGCGGATCCGAACATTTGTGACAATCAGGGCCGCACGGCACTCATGCTTGCGGCTGAACATGGACATGCCACCACCGTCAAACTCCTTTTGGAGCACGGGGCGGATGCCCATGCCCGGGATGAAAGTGGATCGACCGCCCTAGGAGTGGCAGTGGTCAATGATCACAAGCGTATCGTCAAGCTTCTCACCGACGCGGGCGTGGTCATGGCCACATGGATGGATTGGAATGCCCGTCCGCGCACTCGTGGACAGGTGCTTGGGCCTGGGGGACAACCTCGACTCCCCAAAGGGGCTTCCCAATTGGTGAAGCTTCGAACCGATGAGCCCCCCGTCGAACCCGAAAAAAAGACCTCTATCAGTCGGCCTCCTCAGCCGTTAACGCCACCTCCCCCCCCACCGGGACCTGCGCCAAAGATTGATTTTAGTGGGGAAGCTCCCCTGGGTGAAGCCAAGCCGCCTCCCAGTATTCCCCCGCAGGAAACTGTAACTCCCGTGGTCCCTGCCCCTCTGAAACCTCTCGAAAAGGAATCACTCGCCCCGTCGCCCACTTTGCCCGACGACATTCTCGGAATCCAAACCCACACCGTATGCTGTGAGCTGAAGCACGGGCAAGCGGCACCCCTGACGACCAGCCGCAACTCCCAATTAAAGACCGAGCTCGAGGCGTTTTTCGCCAATTTTGGATACCAGCCGGCCCTCATCGCAGCCTTTCTCATTCCCCTCCTTACGAAGGGCAAAGTACGAATTGACGCTGGTGAGCGTATCGAACGAACTGAAATTTCGCCCGCTCACATCCTCTCCCGTATGCAGGCGGAAACCTTCTATACTCATCTTCTTGAGTTGCTCAAGGATAAGATCTCCCCTGAAGCAGAAGCTGAAAAAGTCGATCTTGCCGATTTTGCAGGAGAAGAGGAAAAAGACGAAACCAGTAACGTTCAGGCTCTTACCCTTAACAGCGCAGCGCTTCTTCGAGCTGTGATGGAGGGGCGCACGACGACCACTAAAGTCCTTTTGGACGAAGGTGCGGACGTCAACACCCGTCTTCCCGATGGCTGGACGGCCTTGATGTGCGCCGCCTATAACGGGCACGTTGACACGATCAAGGTGCTTATTGCCTACGACGCCGATGTCAATGCCCGCGGGGGCCATGGCTGGACCGCTCTCATGGTCGCGGTCTGGAATGGTCACAGCGAAATTGCCAAAGCTCTGGTGGGTAACGGAGCGGATGTTGAAGCCCGGGACGAGAATCAGAAAACTGTGTTGATGTGGGCCGCCCAGAAGGGAAATCAGGAAATCGTTCAACTTCTTCTCGACCGCGGGGTCCGAGTCAATGCCCGGAACAACCGGGGGCTGACCTCCCTGACCTACGCTTTGCGTGAAGGGCACACCGAAGTCGCGAATCTTCTTCGTAAAGCGGGAGCCGTCTGAGGGTTTAGATCGCCCTCTCTCCCTGCGCGGTGGAATTCGACGCAGTCTGCCGGATCGCTTCGTACAACCCGATGCCCACTGCGGTGGATAAATTGAGGCTTCTCGCTTCAGGTTCCAGCATAGGAATGGTCAGTGTCTCATCCAAAAGCGTTTCCAGCAACGCCTCAGGCAACCCCTTTGTCTCCCTTCCAAACACCAGATAATCCCCAGCCTTAAAACTTGCACTCCAGTGAGCTTTTTGGCCCTTGGTTGAAAAATAGTACACGCGGTCAGCCGCGGCAAGGCACTCCTCCAGGGACGCATGCTCCTGTATCGTGGTCATCTCAAGGTAATCCATTCCGGAACGTTTCATCGCCCGATCATCCAGTTTGAATCCAAGAGGATGAACAAGGTGCAAAACTGAGCGCGTTGCCGCACACAAACGGGCGATGTTACCCGTATTCGATGGGATCTCCGGCTCAACAAGAACAATGTGAAACACGATCCCTATTCCATGACAGGCGCCGGGGGCTTGCCGCCTGCAAGCCGGGCCTCACGTTCCGAGAGTTCGATATGAAACTGTTCTGGAGTTGGATGCTCGGCGTTCTGATGGGTGCGGCCCCAGTACTGATTAAAGGTTTCCCCCGCTTTTCGATGGGTGACAAAACCCTTCAAATATTCGCGCACGACAACGGGAATATCCGCCTCCGCAATCACCTTGCGTTCAAGTCCTGCGAGACGGTCTCCCGTGACGGATCCCCCCACAAAAAAAGCGTACTTCCCTGGTGCACGTCCCACAAAGGCAAAATCCGCGTTGTATGGCCGGGCGCAACCATTGGGGCAACCGGTCATTCGAATCAGAATGGGTTCCTTTTCGAGGCCCAGCTCGCGAAGCACTCTGTCGATGGAGTCCATTACCCTTGGAAAGATTCTTTCACTTTCAGCCAGGGCAAGACCACAGGTCGGCAGTGCCACGCATGCGTGACCGATTTTGTGGGCTTCAGTAAAACCATCCGCATGCGGTATTCCATGAGATTTCAAAATCGCATCCACTTCAGCCTTCTGGGCGGGAGTGATATCGTGGATGTACAGATTGCAGTTCGCCGTCAGGCGGATCGGCAATCCGAGTTTTTCTGCAATGAGACGAAAAGCGGAACGATAGCGAACCCCACCAGCATCCTGAATCCGGCCTTCCGTCACAAATATTCCGCAAAAAAGTTTTCCATCCCCCTGCTCATGCCAACCAAGGAGATCGGCCACCGAGGAGAAGGAATAAGGCTTGATAGGTTCTGTTGGGGCGTTGAGGCGGGATAAAACCTCCTGACGGATCCAGTCGATTCCACGATCATCGACCAGGTGCTTCAGACGGGAAAGCTTCCGGTCCTCGCGATTGCCAAGATCTCGCTGCATGGTCACCACCGCCAGGGCCACCGCCGCTGCTCGTTCAGCCTTCACATAAAAAAGCGGCTTCGAAAGCATGGGGCGGGTCTTCAACATTCCATGAGTCATTCCCAGCCCGCCTCCCACAAAGACATTATACCCCTCAAGCTTTCCATCCACCACATGGGCGATGAACCCAAGGTCATTAGTGAACACATCCATGTCATTATGGGGTGGAATGACAATCGCTATTTTGAATTTTCGTGGAAGATAAAGTTTTCCGTAAATAGGTTCCTCGTCCGTGGGTGAATCATCGGGGACATCCGGATTCAGCTTCTTTCCATCCAGCCAGATTTCCGTATAACTCCGGCTTCGCGAGAGAAAGGTGTCACTCAATTCCTTTGCCAGACGTTGAACCCCCGCATAAACAGGGTTTGAAAATGGCGCCGCTGCCGCAAGAGTATTGCGAACCACGTCCCCACAAGCGCCCTTGGTGGTGATTCCCACCTTGTTCAGTCGAACAATGGTCTCCTTAAACCCCTTCTTTAGAATTCCGTGGAATTGGATTCCTTGGCGGGTGGTGATCCGCAGGGTTCCGTTAGCCAGGTCCCCAGCAATCCGGTCGAGCTCCAGATATTGCCTCGCGGAAAGGGCTCCGCCGGGTGTTTTCGTGCGAATCATGAAGAGCCACTCCTTGTCGAGCCCATCTTTCTTTCTCTGATTGCGACTATCCCGGTTGTCCTGCTGATAGGAGCCGTGAAACTTTAGCAACTGATATTCCTCATGGGTAAAATGCGTGGCTTCACTTTCGTACGTGGACTTCAGCGTTCCTCGCAACCCGAGACTTGCTTCCTTGATCTGCTCAACTTCACTGGGGGGCATAAAATAATTTCTTAGGGGAGTATAAGTTTCGAGGTTAACCTCGAGGGAGTCAAGGGTTCAGAAACGACTCCACCTGGGACGGTTCGCAGTCGCTTGTTTCACGGGTGGCACGGCGTTTCAACTCAACCCTTCCGCTCTCGATGAATTTTTTCCCAAATCGTATCTGGAAGGGTATTCCAAGGAGATCGGCATCCTTGAATTTGACGCCTGGCCGCTCGTCGCGATCGTCAAAAAGAACCTCCACCCCAGCCGATTTCAAGCGGGTATAGAAATCTTCGGCGGACGCCGTCACTTTTTCATTTCCCACTTCGAGTAATTGCACAATGACCCGGAACGGCGAAACTTCCATGGGCCAGATAATCCCGTCCTTGTCATGACTCTGCTCCACAATGGCCTGCAAAGTGCGAGTCACCCCAATCCCGTAACACCCCATCACCATGGGATGGGTCTTGCCACCCTCGTCCAGATACAGAGCTTTGAAGGCTTCACTATACTTGGTGCCGAGCTTGAACACATGCCCAACCTCAATGGCCCGTTCGATTCGAAGGGGCTTGCCCCCTCCCAGCGAAAGTTCGCCTGCCTGAATCTGACGGAGATCCGCCCATTTTGTGGGGACAATGTCACGGGACACATCCACATGCTTGAGATGAAAACCATCCTCATTGGCACCCGTGACCATCCCTCTTTGGTCCTTCAACGCCTCATCTGCAAGGATGGCGGAAATTGCTGGTGACGGCTTTACGCCAACCGCACCCAGGCTTCCGGCGTGAGCACCCAGTGCCTGGAAAATCTCGGTATCGGATGCAGGACGAAAAACAGAGTAACCAAGAGCCCCCACTTTCGCTTCATTCAGCACATGGTCTCCCCGAAGCAAAAGAAGAACCACCTTCGAGTCACACACATAAACCAACGTCTTGATTTGGTCGATGGACGAGATTCCGTGAGCCTTTGTCAGGGCTTCAATTGTGGTAATACCAGGAGTGGCGAACTTTTCGAGTGGTGCACTTGCTCCCGGAGCCGAACGTTGGGATGGCATTCCCCGGGCTTTTTCGATGGAGGCTGCATAAGTTCCATCGTCAGTAAAGGCAATCTCACTTTCGCCGATCGTGCATGGAACCGCGAATTCGTGAGAGAAACTCCCTCCCATCACTCCGGTGTCTGCTTCGACCACCCGATATTTCAGCCCTGTCCGATCAAAGATCCGGACATAGGTGTCGTACATCGATTTGTAACTTCGTTCCGCGGAGGCATCATCCACATCAAAGCTGTAGGCATCCTTCATGGAGAATTCCTTGGCCCGCATCAGTCCGAAGCGGGGGCGGATTTCATCGCGAAACTTGGTTTGAATTTGATAAAAAGTCCTTGGAAGCTGGCGATAGGATTGGATCTCGTTCGCGGTAAGGTAAGTCACCACCTCTTCATGCGTCGGCCCGAGCACCAATTCAGAACCTGCTTTTCTTCCGCTCCCAAGAGACTGGGCAGCAAACATCACGGATCGCGCAGCGTCAAAACGGGGTCCTTTTTGCCAAAGATCCTGGGGTTGCAATGCGGGCATAAGAATCTCAAGGGCGCCACTCCGGTCCATCTCCTCCCGTACGATACGTTCAATGTTTCGCAAAACCCGAAGCCCGAGAGGAAGAAACGTGTACACCCCCCCGGTCAGGCGACGAATATAACCGCCGCGTATCAGGAGCTGGTGACTCGCGATCTCCGCGTCCTGGGGGGCTTCGCGCAAAGTCGGAATAAAGGCTTGGGTCCAACGCATATAGTCTTTCAGCGTAGAGAACCGAGGGAGCACGCTCAACTCAATTTTGAGAATGTGTTTCACTGGATTTGATTTGCCATTTCCGGATCGAAAAGCGATCAAACCAATCGTGCATCGATTTTTTTGTTCAAAAACCGAAATCCGGAATGAAGAGACCTTTCTATCGGGATCGGAGTGGCGGCATTGTCAGACGGTTCTCCGCCTTCAAACCGGAGAACGATTGACCCTGTTTGACGGCGAAGGGAATGAATATCTCGCGGAAATCACCTCCACCCAGTCAAAGAAGGCTCAACTTCGAATCCTAAACAAAACCAACACGCCTCCACCCCCACACTCCATCACCCTTGTTCAGGCGCTTCCGAAAAACAAGGCGATGGATTTCATTATTCAAAAGGCCACTGAACTCGGTGTGCGGGAAATTATTCCCGTTCAATCCGAGCGCTCTACCGTGCGACTTGATTCCAGACAGGCGGACGAAAAAATCGACCGATGGCGAGAGATCACGATCGAAGCGGCAAAGCAGTGCGGTTTGAACTGGCTGCCTGTCATCCGTCCTCTTCACTCCATTTCCCAGGCAATCGGATTGAAGTCTTCCCACCCCCTTGGCTTGATTGGGTCCCTCCAACCGGATGCCCAGCCTCTTTGGAACTATCTCCGACAAATCCCCGAGGACTCAAAAATCATTCTTATGATTGGACCTGAAGGTGATTTTACACCAGCCGAGCTTGCCTCTGCCCGCAGTGCGGGTTTCTTACCGCTGAGCCTCGGGCCTCTGATCCTCCGGTGTGACACCGCTTCGGTTTGCGCAATCACTATGGTTTCTTATGAGTTGGGACGACTATCTGCATTTCATTCTAACTGAGAAAAGTTGTAACTGGGCATCAGACGATTCTTTCTTGAAAATTAATCTTTGACTTAGCGCATCTGAATGGTGAAAGTAAGTTTCTCACTTATGAATCTTACCAAACTCATCAAAAAACTTGAATCCCAGCTGAACGTTGCCGAAAAATATGCCCGAAGTTACGATGCTCAGGCCAATGCTCTTCGCAAAAAACTTTATCATGTAGCCGAAATCGTGGGCGAACGCATTGAGGATGTGGGCCACGCGACCGCTCGCGCCGGGAAGCGTTTAACCGGCAAATCACGGCGTGGAATGTCCGCCAGTGGTCGCGCGCGCATTATTGCAGCCCAAAAGAAGCGTTGGGCCGCTTACCGAGCGAAGAACAAATCTACGACAAAATCTTCCGCAAAGACCGGGCGTCGACGGGGCCCCATTTCAGCCGCAGGCCGTGCCCGTATTGCCGCCGCACAAAGGAAGCGCTGGGCCGCGCAACGCAAACAGAAGCAGCCGGAAAAGTCTGCTGCCTGAGAACTCGCTGCCACTTAAAAGGGGATGAGTTTCTGAAGTTCCTCCCAGCGACACGACCAGTCGTTATCGCAGGCAAATCTGCGCACGGAGGTTCTTCTTGTTTCGTTTGGCACAAGGGCCTCCCGGAGGGAGGCGATCCATTCCTCTATGCTCGAGGCAAGGGCTGCAGGGGATCGCATGCGCTCCAACTCATCCCATCGCGTTGCCACCACAGGCAGTCCGCATGCCATGTATTCGTAGAGTTTCAAGGGACAGACGCACTCGATCAATTCATTGCGTTTGAAAGGAATGATTCCGACATCGGCATGAGCCACGTAGGGCTGAACCTCATTTCGGGAACGGGGACCAAGCCAATGGATATTCGATGCCGTCGCTGTTGAAACAAAGTGCGAAGGGGCGCTCCCCACCATGAAAAATGATGCGTCCGGGAGAGCTCGTGCACACGCCATAAGAAGGGGCAGATCAAACCATTGATCCAATGCCCCCACGTAAATGATCCGGGGCCGGGAAACCTTTTCGTACTCCCGGGGCAAATCGGACTCGCGTTGCCAGAATGCAACATCGACTCCATTTCGTATCGTCTTCAAGGGACCTCCTTTTCTAAAAGGTCCAATGCGATCTGCAAGACTTTCGGCGGTGGCAATCACCAAATCTGCGCGTGCCATCCACTCCCGTTCCATCATGAGAACGGACGCCGGCAGGGCACCAAATCCGGCACTCCAATCCGCCACCCGTAAAATGGATTTGCGGGGCTGAAGAGCACCACCCCATCCAGCATGCCGCACACTGTCCAGCCATAGAAGATCCGGCTGGTCCGCCCCCCATTTTTTCAGGGTCCGGACAATTGAAGGCGTGGCGGTGTGATGCCATCGATTCAAAACCATCCGTTTCCGGAAGAAGAATGCGTTCTGCGGAGCCACCAGCGACATAGGCACCCATGCCCGGATCCGCCCATTCTCAAATAAATCCCCTCCTGTTCCCCACAACCGAAGCCGTTCTTGGTTCCGCCGTCGCGATGCGTTGTCGACAAAGTGCCAGGGGGTTAATGGATCCGATAGATAGGACACGTCCCACCCATGTCCCGCAAAGAGCCGGGCCCAGGCATGACTTCCGACCTGATAGGGCGAGGTCCAGTAGTTTGCCGAACCGAAAACAATCCTCACAGCCCCTCCAGAAGTTGCGACAGGACGATCATCGGTGACAGCTCCTGAAGGCAGGCATGTTCAAATTCGCAAATCGGAAAGATTCCGCTTCGATGGCATGGTGAGCACTTCATGTGGATGCCTTTCCAAAGATACGAGGAGCGTACACCGAGGGGGCGATAGTGTGAGGGATCAGTGGGCCCAAAAAGGCCGAGGCTAGGAACGTCCACGGATTCGCTCAGGTGGAGAAGAAGCGTGTCGTTGGCGACGGTCTTGGTGCATACACTCAGAACGGCCGCCGTCTCGGGTACGGAGAGCTTCCCGGCAAGTACCGTTCCAACCTCCACAGATCCCAGGTCCCGGGCATCGTGTTCATCTCCGATCCATGCCACACGGAAGTCCCGCTTGAGCAATTCTGTCGCCAGGGTTTTATAGTGTCCCAAAGGCCATGTCTTCAACCGGGTGCGGGTCTTGACGTTTCGTCCTCCTCCAAAACCCAAAGCCACCCAACGTCCGGTCGAGGGATCAAATCCATGTTTTTTCGCCTTGTCCAGGGCGAGTTCACGTTCGCCCACCGCGAATTGCCAGATTCCGGCCATCGAACAATCGTATCCACTCGGAATCGAACCCGGCAGCGCCGCCACAGCAAGATATTGCATCACGTGGTGCTCTGTTTCAGGAGCATCATAGACGTGTTTCAAAAGCCATCGATGTCCCTTGTGCTGAAATCCGAATCGCCCACGAATTCCCGCCATTTTCGCCAGGATGCTGTAACGCCAGTCGCGATGAAAAATAAAAACCTGATCGAAACGGGATCGTTTGATCAATCGTAGAAATTCCCGGCTTCCCCCAATCTTCTCAAGGAATGACCCCGCCATCAATGCCCGATCGTTGAGGATAAGAATCTGATCAAAATAGGGAAGATGCTGGGCCACATCCTTGCAACTCTCTCCAACCAGCAAGGTGATCAAACTGTCGCGCCGGCTCTCCCTCAGGAGTCTAAACGCGGGGCCCGCAAGGAGGAGATCCCCTCGTGATGCGATCTTGATGCAAAGCAACCTTTCCACTCCTTGACTTTAAAGGTCTGCGTGGAATATCGTCAATCCTTGCTCATGCCCCTTCCCTCTCAACGTCTTGCAACACTGGTTCTCTTTTTTGTGCTCTGCGTCGGGGCAACCCGATCGCCCGCCCCGCTTATTTACCGTCCTGGCGAAGGCTGGGAAGTGGAAGGTAGGGATACGGTGGAGGAGACTTCCAAGGAGCAACTCGACAAGGGGACGAAATACGAGGAGGAGGGAAAGCTGGAGGAGGCCAAGGACGCCTACCGGGCACTGGTCAAGGCATGGCCCCTCTCCCCAAATGCCCCGGAAGGCCAGTTTCGTTACGCGGTCATGCTTTTCAAACTCTACGATTTTCAGATCTCCTTCAAGGAGTTCCAAAAATGTGCGGAACGTTATCCGGACTCCGAGCACTTCGACGACATTTTAAAGTATCAGTATGACATCGCATGTCTCTTCCTCGCAGGCGAACGTCAGAAAGTCTGGAAAATACCGACCCTCCCCTCCATGGACAAAACGGTCGAGATGTTTGAACAGGTCATCAACAATGGCCCGTACAGCTACGTGGCTCCCATGGCCCAACTCAAGATCGGTTTTGCACGGGAAAAACAGCATCAGTGGAACGAAGCGGTAAAAGCCTATCAGGAACTCATTCGCAAATACCCGAAGAGCGATCTGGCCGACGATGCACAATTCCAGATCGGTTACGCCTACATGCTTGCCTCCAAGGAGGCAGACTACGACCAAACCGCCACTAATCGTTCGATCACCGCATTCCAGGATTACATCACCAAATATCCCAAAAGTGAAAAAATCGAGCAGGCTCGTGAAAATATCCAGAAACTCAAGCTCGAGCAGGCGCGGGGAATCATGACTGTGGGACAATTCTACGACCGCGAGAAAAACTATGACGCCGCCCTGATCTACTACAATAGTGTCATTCAGAAATTCCCGAGCAGCGAAATTGCAAAACGAGCCGCGGAACGTGTGGAGGAGATCAAGAGACATCAATTCGAACACACCCCCCAGCCCGTGGACAGTGCTCCCAAACAGAAGGCGCCCCCTCCCGGGCCCGGGTGGGCGACTGACGGCGAGCCCCCTCCCCCCGCCGGCCCGGACGGGG
>CAYYYL010000003.1:0-148247 GCA_964475835.1 uncultured Verrucomicrobiota bacterium
ACACGGGGGCCCCCGACGCGCCCCCCCCGGTATACACAACACCCCTATATAAACCGGGGGGGGGGGCCTCCGCCGCCGCCGTTCTTTCGCATTCACCCTACGACACAAGCACCCAAACTTTAAACTTTGAACTTCGCCCGTTGAACCCTATGGTTTTTAGATGATCCTGACTTTCTTTGATTTCCTGGGACGCAGCGTCCTCGGCTTCATCGAATACCTGGGCAACGTCTTCCTGCTGTCGATGACGTCCATGCATTCCCTCTTCACGCAACGTCCGCGCTGGCGCGAAACAGTTTTCCAGATCTACAGCATCGGAGCGAAATCCGCCCCCGTGGTTCTTCTCACCGGAGCCTTCATGGGCATGGTCTTCGCCGCCCAGACGTTCTTCCAGTTTCACAAGGTTCAGATGGATACCTCGACGGGACCCGCCGTCGCCATCGCCCTCTCCCGTGAACTCGGCCCCATCATCTCCTCCCTCATGGTCGCCGGCCGCGTAGGCGCCGCCATGGCCGCGGAGATCGGTACGATGCGCGTGACAGAACAGGTGGACGCCCTCCGTTCTCTCGCCGTCCATCCGGTGGACTTCCTGGTCGTCCCCCGACTCATCGCCATGGTGATCTCCCTCCCTCTTCTCACCGCCATGTCCATCTTCACCGGCATCGTCTGCGCCTACGTCGTTTCGATCGAGGTGCTGGGCATCGACGGAGCTTATTTCATCGCCAACATGAGAAAGTACACGGAGGCCAATGACGTCTATACCGGGCTCATCAAGGTGTTCATCTTCGCCTTCATCATCGTGTTCATCAGTTGTTACAAGGGGCTCCGTTGCGAGGGCGGCGCCGAAGGCGTCGGCAAGGCCACCACGGAGGCTGTGGTCAACTCCTCGATCGCCATCCTGATCACGAATTTCTTCGCCACCATGCTCCTTAGCAAGATCATCCCCCCATGATTGAGGTTTCCAAACTCCATAAATCGTTCGCCGGCGCCCCCATTCTTCGGGGCGTGGATCTGACCGTTCAAGATTCCGAACGCCTTGTCATCATCGGGGGCAGCGGCTGCGGGAAGAGCGTGCTCCTCCGCCATATCGCCGGCTTGTTGAAGCCCGATTCTGGCACATTGAAAGTCGAGGGGACCAATATTGTCCCCCTCGACGAACGACAATTGAATCCGATCCGGAAGAAAATCGGCGTCCTTTTCCAGGGAGCCGCCCTTTTTGATTCGCTCGATGTCTTTCATAATGTAGGCTTCAGCCTCTTAGAGGAACGATCCCATTCCCCGAAGGAAATCGCGAACCGCGTTCGCG
The DNA here is from genome assembly GCA_964475835.1 of uncultured Verrucomicrobiota bacterium. GTDB lineage: Bacteria > Verrucomicrobiota > Verrucomicrobiia > JABWAM01 > JABWAM01 > JABDCI01. The sequence goes on from CAYYYL010000003.1 coordinate 1,304, forward strand.
AGACACTCGAACTCGTCGGCATGGGCGGCCAGGAGCACAAGAAACCTGCGGAACTTTCCGGGGGCATGCGCAAACGTGTGGGGCTGGCCCGCGCGATCATTTCGCGTCCCAAAATCATGCTCTACGATGAACCCACCACCGGGCTCGACCCACAGATCGCCGATTCGATCAATCGCCTGATCCTGAAACTTTCGAAAAACTTCAATGTGACCTCCATCGTGGTGACGCACGATATGGTCAGCGCCTACATGATCGGGAATCGCATCGCGATGCTTCATCAGGGCAAAATCCTTGTTTCTGGAACCCCCGATGCGATACAAAAGAGCGACGACCCGATCGTTCGCGATTTCATCCAAGGCGTTTCGCGGGAATCCGAACTTCAAGCACTGGAAAAGTAGAATTCATCATGAGCACCACCACTCCCCAGGAACGCAGGGTCAGCACCATCGTCGGAGGATTCGTCTTCCTCGGAATTCTGGTCACCTGCACCCTCATCCTCTATTTCGGCAAGGTGGGCGACCACTTTCGACAGGGTTACAGCATTAATGTGGCTTTCAGCAACGCCAGCGGGCTTGTCCATGGTTCCCAGGTACTCTACTCGGGAGTCCTTGTGGGCAAGGTGGATAAAATCCATCTCCTCGAAAAATCCGGAGGTGTAGACGTCGAACTCGACATGTTTCGAGGAGTCAACATCCGAAACGATGCCCATTTCATGATCAAACAATCGGGTCTCCTCGGCGATCAACACATCGTCGTCGTACCCTCCGGTGAAACCGCCCCCTTTCTCAAAGAGGGTGACCACGTCCACGGCAACGATCCCTTTGATTTCAGCGATGTCGCCAGTCAGGCGGGTGACGCCGTCAAAAAACTGAATGTCGCCATCGACAAGCTTTCCACCGAGATCATTCAACCCGAAACGATGGACAACCTGAAGCGCAGCATCAAAAACTTTGCTGAGTTGAGCAAAAAACTGGATCAAAATGCGGAACAGTTGAACACCATCCTTGAGAAAACCCGGAAAGGTGAAGGCACGGTGGGCAGACTTCTCACCGACGATCGGCTTTTCGAGGAACTCAAAAAACTCATTCATAACTGGCGCGTGCACGGTCTCTTTCACAAGGATGATGAGGAGGAGAAGGAGCCCACTCCCGAACGAAACCGCAACGCTCCCCGATAAATCCCCTCCATGGACCGTACCCTGCTCCTTTTTCGAACGCTTTTTCTCACGGCATGTGGGGTTGGCGGCTGGTTCCTGTCCGAAATCAACCCCGACTGGCAACACTCCCGCTGGTTCGGAGCATTCCTCGCCCTTGCCCTGGGACTGCTCGTCGTCCTGGCCGACCTGATGATGAAAGGCGTTTCCCTGCGCGCCTTCTCCAGCGCCACCTTCGGACTTGCGCTCGGCTGCGTGCTCGCCACCCTCGTCTGGGCCTCCGACCTATTCAACTACGCATCCAAGGAAACCCAGTGGGTGATTCACCTCGCCGTCTACCTTACCTTCGGCTACCTCGGCACCATGCTTGCCCTCCGAAGTAACCGGGATGAATTCAGCCTGCTCATTCCCTACATCCGTTTCATCCGCCAGCAACCGCACGAGCAGGTTAATCTCGTCGATACCAGCGCCATCATCGATGGACGCATCGGCGATCTCTGCTCCAGCGGTTTCGTGGACGGCACACTCGTGATTCCCCGGTTTGTCCTCGACGAGCTTCAGGGCCTTGCGGACAGCTCCGATGCCTCGCGCCGAACACGCGGCCGCCACGGTCTGGATTTATTGAAAAATCTTCAGGAACACCAGCAGGTGGAGGTCAAAATCCATGAGACTACCCCCTCCACCGAACCCGTCGATTCCCGCCTCACACGCCTTGCCCGTATTCTTGACGCCCGCCTCATCACCACAGACTACAACCTTGGACGCGTCGCGGAGCTTCAAAAAGTCCGGGTCCTCAACATTCATCTGCTCGCCGGAACCCTGCGTTCCTCCATGGTCGCCGGGGAAAACGTCCGGATCAAACTCATCCGCGAAGGAAAGGAATCGCACCAGGCCGTGGGCTTCCTTCCCGATGGGACCATGATCGTGGTCAATCACGGACGCACCCTCATCGGTCACGACGTCGAAGTCGCCGTCACCGGGACCATCCAGACGACGGCCGGGCGAATGGTTTTCGCTGACCTTCGCAAGGAGACTCCGTCCGCATGACCTCCGCCATCGTGCTGGCCGGCGGCAGCAGCCGGCGCATGGGGCCGGGTGTCGACAAGCTCATGCTCATCGCAAGGGGGAAATCCCTGCTCGCCCACACGCTGATCGCCTTCCAATCCTGCCCGGATGTGGACGAAATCATTCTCGTCTCCCACAGCGACCGCATTGAAACCTACCGGCGGCTCTCCATCGAACATGGGATCACCAAACTCCGCTCCCTCGTGCCGGGTGGCACAGAACGCCAGGACTCCGTCTGGTGCGGTCTTCAGGCCGTTTCCAAGGAATCTGATATCGTTCTCATCCACGACGGCGCCCGCGCGCTGGTGACTCCCAAAATCATCACCGAATGCGTCAAGGCCGCCCGCTCCAAGGGAGCCGCCATTCCGGCCACTCCCGTGAAGGACACCATCAAACAGGCAGACCACCAAACTTCGGATGCGTTCGTCCCGATCACCGCCACCCTCGACCGATCCCGGCTCTGGGCGGCTCAAACCCCTCAAACCTTTCGAACCGATCTCATCCGTCTCGCCTACGAACCGCTCATTCGGGCAAAAGATATCGTGACCGATGACGCCGCCGCCGCCGAACGCGCCGGACATCACGTCTTCCTCGTCCCGTCGGATCCCTTGAATCTAAAAGTCACCACCCCCGAGGATCTCATCCTCGCCGAGGCAATCCTTTCTCATAGAAAATCTTTCTCTTGAGTGAAGCTAAAAAATTCGCCGCAGGACAAATTCATTGATCATTTGTTTCCTTCCTTCGTGCTCTTCGTGACCTTCGTGGTAAAAACGAAAAGTCTCTTGTATAAACATTGCAATTCACCACGAAGATCACGAAGAACACGAAGCTTTACATGACCATTCGGTCCTCAACTTGGGAACAAAGACCAACTTTTGGGTCAAGCACACAAAGATCACTCCGCATAATTTTTGTCTTTCAACTTTCAACTTTCAGCCTTCAACTTCCTTCATGATCAAAATCGGCATGGGCGTGGACGTTCACGCGTTTGAAGAAGGCCGCAAATGCATCCTGGGCGGCGTTCATATTCCCCACCCCCGCGGCCTTAAGGGACACTCCGACGCCGACGCCCTGATCCACGCCGTGATGGACGCCCTCCTCGGCGCCATCGGCGAACGCGACATCGGCCACTTCTTTCCCGACACCGATGCCAAATGGAAGGACGCCGACAGCCTCAAAATGCTCGACCTCGTCCAGCAGGTGCTTGCGAAAAAAAAGGCGGTGATCCACAACATCGACACCACCTTGATCGCCCAGGAACCAAAACTTGCCCCGCACATTGCGACCATGACGGAGAATCTCGCCCGCACCTTAAAAATCCAACCCTCCCAGATCGCCATCAAGGCGACCACCTCCGAATGGATGGGCTTCACCGGTCGCAAGGAAGGCGTCGTCGCCCTAGCTGTGGCGTGTTTGGATTGTCCATAAAACCAGAGTCTAAAGTGTCAACTGCCGCAGATGATCCGTTCCCTTCCCGCTTAGAGCCCAGATTCCGCCGCGATTCACGATCAGGGAGCAGCCCCCGCCACTTGCGGAAATCTCCCGGCGATTGGTGTAAGTGACGGGATACATTCCACGTGAAAGGGCCTTGAGACGCGTGGAACCGATCTCCTTTTTCGTGCGCGGAGTGATGCTCACTGGGAGGCCGTAATACGTCATGGCCACTTCCAGGGCCTTCGTGCCTTCATCCACAGGTTTGGTGAGTGAAAACGGATAGTCGTGCAACCATGTAAAATCCCGTCGCGGCACCAGCACGCGAAACGCCACATGCTCGGTGGCAATATAGTCCCCCAACTCAGCTCCAGGATTTCGCTGTAAAAATTGAAAGAAACGAACAGGATCGATTCCAAGAAGATTCGATCCATTGAAGGCGCCGTGTTTGGAAGTGCCCTCCCCGTCCTGATTGGTACAGCCTGCATCGCGCGAATTGCGCATAAGATTCACCTCAAAGTGAAGATGCGCCCGCTCGGCATCGATTTCGAATTCGTTCGAGGTCCGCCCCAACACACCCAGCTTGTGCCCCTTTTCCACCTCATCCCCCACCTCCATCCCCCCTTCCACCGATGCAAGATGCGCATAGAGAGTGTAGAGTTTGGATCCAAACATGGAGTGCTCAACCACTACGTACTTTCCATAGTTGGAGTCCTTTTCATCATCACAAATGTAACGCACCACTCCAGCCCCGGCACACCGGACATCGTCAACTGGTTCGCCATCATCATCACGCTGGGTGGGGCGAATATCGATCCCTTCGTGAAAACGTCGGAATCCTCCTGCCCCCGGATTCCGCACATAGCCAAACATCGCTGAAATGGTTCGGCCGCTATATGTCGGCTGAAAAAAAGCCGGGGCGTTCACTCCACTGAAAAGCATCTGGTTGTCCGTCGGAAGATCGAAATCCATATTCGCCGGACATGCCGCAAGCACCAGTTGTCCATTTTTTGAAAAAGGCTTCACCACCTCCAGTTTCGGACGCTCCGGAATCGCCCCATCCCCCCTGGTAGAAGACTTTCGAATGACTCCAGATTTCTTCGCAACCGCCCTTCGAGCCGAGTTTTTTACCACACGCACCGTCGGCTTGGTCAGGGACGATTTGAGGGACGATGAGGATGTCGGTTGAACTCCCAACCCATTCTGCCCCAACAACATGGAACAAAAGGCAAGCGCAATGCCACAAAATCGCATGATTGAAATGCTTGACGAATTTGATTCCTGATTTCAACCTTGAATATGGATCTTTTGAAAAAAGTTCGGGGTCGTACGATTCTTTTCTCTTTGGGGCTTCTTGGCCTTGCCGGCGGTCTTCTCGCGGTGGAAATCAGTCCAAGCAAATATCAAGGAGGTACGACGAACGACATCCCCAACCGGACGGGCTCCGGCTCCCCAGCCCTGCTATCAAACCCCTTTCGTTGGATGTTTGGATCCGCACGAAGCTCCGCCATGGAGCGCGTTCATGCCCCCCCCGACTTCAAGGTCGAATTGACCACGGAACCGAAAAATTTCACCCCTCAATCCAATGCCGTGCTTCAAGCCAAGATGACGGTGCTCAATGAGAGTAAGGAGAAGTACATCCTCGAATTTACCACAGCCCAGCACTACGACTTCGCCATCGTGACCAAGGGCGGCGAGGAGGTCTACCGCTCCTCACGCGACAAGGAATATTCCCAGCAGAAATCGTCCATTGTCTTGAATCGCAATGAGAAGCTGGTTTACGAGGAGGAGATTTTTTCCCCCTCCAACCAGGTGATCAATCTCCCCGCAGGAGAATATAAACTGGTCGGGCAGATCACCGCCCAGGTTCCGATTTCGGTGGAATCGGTTTTTCAGATTTCACAGTAGCAGGTTCCCGTGTCTTGACCTCCTTGAGGTCTCGCCCCACGTGAACCTCCGCCGGCTGGCCCCCGCGATTGATGATGTCCCTTAATTCCCCGGGTGGAATCGTTCGAAACCCCTTCAAATCCTCCCCTTCCACGAGCTTGCCCGGGACCGCCGCATCTTTCTCCCCAATTGAAGTGCTGGGGAGCGTTTTATCACGCCCCTCATAGAGCGCAGGCTTTGGAGCATCGGACAGGGATTTGGTTTCGAAATCACGCAGTTCAATGGTCTTCGCATAAATATCCCCCCGCGTGGTATGCCACTGGGAAAGCGCGAGTGAAGGAAGTTTGCCGGAATAGTCTGGAAGGGCAATGGGCTTGAAATCCAACGTTCGGGTGGAGAACTCCCGATCAAACTGGCTCGTCGTGCCCGCTTCAAATTTCTTACTCATATCGATCCGGGGCAATCCCGAGGGATCCCCATGATAGGACTTCTCCTGTGCGTGAAGAACGGAAACACACCCCATGGCAAGGGATATCACCGTCCACGATACGGGCTTCATGTCCGGAAGCCTAGCAGGTTGGTGACAAAGTAACAACGTGGTACTTTTCAGGTAATGTCTAAATTTGCAACCAGAGGCTCATAAAAAGTTGATTGGTCTCTGAGCTCAGAAAAGAGTAAAAGCCATCTCATAAATAAGAAAAAAGTGCGTTGGCTGAGATTTGGGTCTGTTGCCAGGCGTGAGGAGGGAGAATATCCGAATGGATCTTCGACCGACGAGCAATGCCGCAAAAGACCCAAAGATCGCCAACCCACTGGGCAAGAGTCGGGAAGGGCCTCTGGTTGTGTTGCTCCTCAGTCACAGAGCCCTTGTGGCTATGCTCCTTCGTCGCGCCTTGCCATAGGCCCTTCCCGACTCCTGCGCATCTTTTTCCTATTTATGAGATGGCTTCTAGGGCGAAACCACAGATTCACGCAGATTTTCACAGATTACAGAGGCAGGATTGCCGATGCCGCAATGGGGCATCGGCAAAAACCTTCAGGGAAAATCTGCGTGAATCTGTGTCAATCTGCGGTTACTTCTGGTTTGGACTGCTTTTTTCAGATCGACTGCCCTCAAAACGAATAAAACCGGAGCACCTGAATTTCATCCTCAAACAAAATCAGGATCTTGTTATCCCGCGCCTCCACATGGCGAGGCCCCCGTTTTTGATAGTGCTCCCACAGCAACTCCCCTTTTTGAGTATCGAAACGCCAGAGTTTGAAATGCACAGGAACATCCCCCGCCTCGCTCACCCCCGCGTTTAGAATTTTCCCCAGCATGTCGATGCTCGAGGTGTGGGCAAAATAGAGATAGAGAAATTTCCCGGAAATCATTCCCTCCGAATTGGTCCGATCAAATTTCCAGAGCACATGCCCCACCCCCGGATCCACTTTCCAAACCAGGAGAGTGTGCCCTGCCCGCGTGGCAGGTTGTTGAAAAAGGTAGAGATAACCGGCGCGATCCATTTCCATGTGCTCCAACACCACTCCCGGAAGGCGCCACCGGACATTTCCATTCTTTTTGTCATAAGCGGTCAACACATTCCCATCAGGAAAATAAAGAGTGTCCTCCGTCTCCATGAACGGAGGCTTTAACTTCTGATCCCACCCAACTGAAAAGGGTTGCACCAGCTGCGCCTCCCAAAGTTTTTGCCCTTTTCTGTCAAAGACGATCAGATTTTTACCACCCACCAGAATATCCAGGGTCCTCCCCGGATACATATGGGGAACCCCTCCCAGTTCGGCCCGCCACATCGGCGGCTCATCCGGGGAAAAAAGATGGCGCACCTGCACCAGATACCGACTTTCATCGCGATAGACCGTACCCGGACCCCGATTCGCCGCCTGGGATTTCATCTCATCCACAAGGTCGGCCGCGTTCAAGACGCCCACATTGGGATTGTCAAGAACGGATGGCCCTGCCGCCGGTTTGGCCTCCACATGCTGTTCTCCCACCTGTTCAAGGGATATCCTTGCGTCGACTTCGACCGCACCATCGACCGAGGGAAAAACGTCCCGTGCGGACATCAGGATATCCGGTTTGTGGGGAATGCTTGCAACCTCGGAAAAATCATACCCCGAAGGAGGGAGTTCCGGGCCCGGATCCACTTTGTACACAGGCTCCCCCAAATTCACCCCCTGACTCTGGACATCCCCCGTAACAGCATCCACACGCGTCACAAAAAAGGCCCCATCCTTTTTGGAAACGATGATGATCGCCTCATCGCTTTTCACGATTTTTTGAATTCGCCCCTCAATTTCCTGTTTCACCTTTTCTAGCCCCGTCTTCAGATCCAGACAAAGGAGCTTTTGCCCCGTTCTCACCCAGAGACCACCCCCGTTCCGAAGTACGTCCACCCCATCGTCATCTGGATCCATCTCGAGAAGATCGATCGATCCCATCACTTTTTTCACGCTCTCATCCTTGGAATGGGAAAGCCTCTCTCCCATTTCATTGATTTTTGTCAGAATCCCTCCCGGACCATCCGCACCTGCGTTTTTCAGTTCCGTAAGTCTCCGTTCGATCACCTTGTGCTCCACCCATGTTTCAAGAATCTCCCGCTCCACGGGATCCGTCACCTGCTCGACCTGTGCCTCAAGGGCCTTGAGGGTGATCCTGTCCTTTTTTTTGGGGGGTTGAAATGCCTCCAGGGGTTTCGTCCAGAGTTCACGCCCACTTTTCACATGGTAAGAGGCGATTTTCTTCTGATCGACAAGGACGATTCGATCGGAATCCACAAATTCGCAGAACTGCACATCTGTCCCAACCGGCAGTTTGAGTGAAAAAACCACCGCAGGCTTGGATCCCACAAACACATACCACCCCCAGATCCCGATTCCCGCCAGCAGCAGGATTCCTACAAGCCCCCCGATCAACTTGACCCGTCGCATCTTTTTCGCGAGCACCACACTTTCCTGGAGGGCATAAACCGGAATGTCATCCCCACGCGCCTCCGCCTTTTTCCGGCACGTGAGGGAGCAGAAATATCCAAATTTTAGAAGACATCCCGGGCAAAGGGCCTTCCGGCAAAAAAAACACGTTTCCGACGTGGTGGCCTGCTTGTGCTCAAAACACATTTTGCGCCCAGCTTCCGGTCCGGGTGACACCGGCCCCGGAGGCGGAGGGGGAGGCAACGACGCCAGGGGCACGGGAACAAATGCAGGCTTTTGGGGCGCAAGCTGCAGCTCGATCACCCGGTTCGCATACGCCGTTCCCTCCACTCCACAATGCGGACAAAACACTTCGCATGGCATCGCACCATTCACCGGCTCGACCTCGAACTTGTACGGAATATTGCAACTGCACTCGATGCGGATTTCCATGAGAGCTTATCGTTTTCGGGGATTAAGAAAAATGGCACCGGAAAGGATTGCCAGATCGTTGGTGGTGACCGGCTTGAACCGCTCCACATGCCCGTCTGCAAAAAGCACATTCCCGCCATATTTGAAGTGATTCGCCCCAGGGCGCCGACCGGTGATGGAAAACACCGTTTCCCCCGCCTTTTTCGGCTGGTCATTCACCTGCCCGTCCGAAAGAAGCATGCTCGAGGCGTCGTTCGTAATCTGCAACCCCATGGCATAGGCATAGCTGATCACGTAACCCCCAAACGGTTTTCCAGCCGGAAGCTTCGAATCACCGCTTCCAGGACAGATGAACACCTCCGTCATGCTAGTCGAGCGCGGGACCAGCAGGCTGAGCGGTTCGTCCGAACTGGTCGCCCCCTGAACATAAGGGAGTCGACCCCGATTCTCCGCGGCATACACCTCCAGCGCCAAATGAATGTTCCGGAGATTCGCCTGACAGGCGATCGACTGCTTATCCTGATTTACCTGGGATTGGTGACTGTTCATTGCCAGGAAGAGAATCGCGATGATCACCATGGTGAGAAGCAGCTCCAGAAGGCTGAAACCAAAGTTCTTGCAGAAGATGCGGTCGCGCTTCACATTATCGATGAATTTGAATCAATCGTGTCATCTTCGATGAAAATCGGAATCCCCAAGGAAATAAAGGATAAAGAACACCGGGTCGCCTGCACCCCGGGAGGGGTTCGCATGCTCACTCAGGACGGACACCACGTATCCGTGGAAATCGGAGCCGGAACGGGAAGCGGCTTCCCGGACACCGCCTACCAGGCCGTCGGGGCCCAAATCACCTCAAAGGATCGCATCTTCTCCGACTGCGAAATGATCCTGAAGGTCAAGGAACCCCTCCCCGAGGAATATCCCCTCCTCCGCCCCGGACAAATCCTTTTCACATACCTTCACCTTGCCGCCAATCCCACACTCGCCCGGGCTCTCATGGAACGCGGTGTGGTGGCGATCGCCTACGAAACCGTCCAGCTTGGACGTCGATTACCTCTTCTCGAACCCATGAGTGAGATCGCTGGACGCATGTCCGTGATGGTCGGTTCCTACTTCCTTGCAAAATCCCAGGGAGGGAAAGGGGTTTTGCTGGGAGGCGTCCCGGGAGTTCTTCCGGGAAAGGTCCTTGTCCTCGGAGGGGGCGCGGCGGGGGTCAACGCCGGACGCATGGCAACGGGACTCGGCGCCGACGTCACCATCCTCGAGATCGATCTCGAAAAAATGCGATTCCTCGACATCACCCTTCATTCCTCCGCCCACACCCTCTATTCAAATGAGCAAAATTTGAACGACGCCCTTCCCGATGTGGATCTGCTCATCGGCGCCGTGCTGGTTCCCGGCGCACGGGCTCCGAAACTCATTCACCGGGACATGCTGAAACAGATGAAGCCCGGCTCCGTTTTTGTGGACATCGCCATCGATCAGGGGGGATGCGCGGAAACCTCGCGACCGACATCCCACTCCGCCCCCACTTTTGAAGAGGAGGGGGTCGTCCACTACTGCGTCACCAACATGCCCGGCGCCTACGCACGCACCGCCACCCAGGCTCTGACCAACGTCACCACTCCCTACGCCGTCAAAATCGCCAACTTGGGATGGCAAAAAGCCTGCGAACAACTTCCGGAACTCCCATCCGGAATCAATGTGTGCGATGGAAAAATCGTGCATCCCATCGTGGCTCAGGCATTGAAAATCGACGCCTGAAAAATCAGTTTCGATAGCAGGTTCGTCTGACTGATGATAGAGATTTCACCACGAAGGACATGAAGAGCACGTAGTAAAACCATTCTTCTGAACAGGGCTTCGTGTCCTTCGTGGTGATAGTAATTGTCTTAAAACCAAGGCATTCTCTGCACGGAATGGACTTTGAAATTGGCGACGACTGTTTTTGAAGTCTCAATGGAATAGCTCCCTCCGTCTTGACTTTCCTAGCCGATCCTTCATTTTGTCGGTTCCTATGGAAAACGTTGTCATCATCGGATCGGGCTGCGCCGGCTGGACGGCCGCCGTCTATGCCGCACGGGCCAATTTGAATCCTCTTGTGGTCACCGGACAGATGCCCGGTGGCCTTCTCACCACCACCAGCATTGTGGAAAACTATCCCGGATTTCCCGAGGGAATCGATGGCAACGAATTGATGGCCAATCTTCAAAAACAGGCTGAAAAATTCGGCACCAAGACACGTTATGGAAGCACGGTGGAAAAAGTGGATTTTTCAGGACGCCCCCTCAAACTCGTCATCGATGGGGAAACACTCGAATCCAAAACCGTAATCATCGCCGTGGGTTCGGGACACCGTCACCTCGGCTTCGAGAGTGAAGCCAAACTCGAGCGCAAGGGCGTCACCTACTGCGCCACCTGCGACGGCCCCCTTCCCGTCTTCCGGAACAAACCGCTGGTCGTCGTCGGAGGTGGGGATTCTGCTTGTGAGGAAGCCCTCTACCTCACCCGCTTTGCCTCCGAAGTTTACCTGATTCACCGGCGTGATGCCCTCCGTGCCTCCCGCATCATGGCGGAGCGAACCCTTGCCCATCCCAAGATCAAGATGGTATGGGACACCGTGGTGGAAGACATCAAGGACGTGACGAAGGATGAGGTCACCGGCGTGAAACTCCGAAATCTCAAAACCCAGGCGCAAAGCGAACTTCCCTGTGCGGGAGTCTTCATCGCCATCGGACACGTGCCCAACACTCAGATTTTTAAAGGTCAGATCGACCTTACGGAAGAGGGTTATGTGAATGTGCAACACCCCACCACACGAACCAATATCGAAGGCGTGTTCGCCTGTGGGGACTGCGTCGACCACATTTACCGCCAGGCGATCACCGCTGCCGGAACGGGCTGCTCTGCAGCCATCGATGCCGAACGATACATCGCTTCATGGAAGTCCTGATTCTGAAGGACCGCTCATGGCATCCAGCACACGCTGGAACATTTCAGGACGATTTGAACCTGATTGAATAAGGGTCAAGGTTTCCTGTCCCCGGTTGCGTTTTCCACTCCAGAGGGCCGACAATCGATCCCACCGCAGATGAAAAACCCGGGGTGTCTGGGAAACCTTTTCCAATCGTCCCCCCCTCGAGACCAACTGCCATACTTTCATTTCCGCCGTTTCCTGACGGAATCGATATCCCGCTCCAAAAACTTCCCTTCCACGCAACCGAAATGCTTCAGAAACCGGCCCCATGAGGAGCTCCCATCCAGCCCGCGGCATGCAGATATCCGGTGTATGCCCCACCGCCGGACTAGGAACCTCGATGCCCGGTTTCCAAAAAAAGTGAAAGACCTGAATCTCACCTGATATGGGCGGGTGCACTCTCCACATCTCCGCTTCGGAACAATTCAGAATGTGAATTATTTCTGCGGGAACGGGATGGCTCGTGACCCGCCATCCCGCGGGAATCGTTGAAGGATCCAGAACCCAGAGGGACTTGGGCTGAATTTCCGCCGTCGCGCCACGCCAGGCAAACCATCCCGAAACTACCCCTGGAATCACACATACCGCCCCAACAACCAGCCACCCGCATCGGTCCGGGGTCCGCCAGTTCCATGAACGGTTTACTCCCCCCCCCGCCAGACTCCCCACGCGCAATCCCCAGGCAAGAAACGACACACAAACAAAACTCAGACCACTCAGAAAATATCCCGTCATCCCGTGACGGGCCTCCACGGCTTCCAGTCCCTGCCCAGCACCGATCCGGGCGAGCATCCATATTCGCAACGCATTTCCCACCACCACCACAGCAACCGCCAACAACAGCAAAACCAGACGCCGACGCCATGAGAGCCGGTGAAGATCGCCCATGAACAAAGCCGCCATGATTCCCGCCTGCAGGGCCTGAAACCCACTGCACGCATTCGTCACCCCGATCACGCCCTGACGCAATTCGATGACCGTTCCCCTTTGTAACGCAGCGATCCCCACGGCATTCAATCCATCCACCGTGAGCGCCGTGGAAATCCTGAGAAGAAGACTGGTGAGGACATCCTCCACTCCGCTGGGCCAGGGAAGTGCCGTCCATGTGAAGCACAGCGGAAACAACATGAGCCGTGCAAAACCCACGCCACCCAGGGTTCGCAATCCCATCCATGTCACCCATGTTGCCGCCGTCATGAGAACATAACTCACCGGTCTCCAGAACGGATCCACCTCCCGCAATAAAAACCCCAGCCACAACAGTCCGCACGCCAGCCCCACCTCCAACCTCGGCACCGGACGTGGTGAAAAACTCCCAACCTGCCCCAACCCCCACCGCACCCACGCAAGGCAGAGCGCCAGCACCGGAACCGAAAAACCAAACGCATAAGCCGGATTGGACCGCCACTCCCGGGACAGATGCCAAAAGACCACCCCCCAGACGAGGACCTGAGCCATGCCCCATCCCCAACCATTCCAGTCTACGGATTTCTGCCTTCGGATATCAGCGTGTCGCATGGGGCATCTCCCTCCCGTCCAGTGCGCGACGCGCCTCCATCACCCGTTGTTTTTCCTCCGGCAGCAACACCGCCCGTTCCGCGAGCTTCAGATACCGGCGGGCCATTTCATCCTGCTGCACGGAAGCCAGCACGATTCCGTAGTAGGCCGCGATCGCGGGCGTTTGAAGATCGGTGGATTTCAAATTTTCCAGCACTCGCCGGGCTTCCTCCGACCGGCCCAGGCGGTACATGGCAAAGGCATGCGTGGAGGCAAATACCGGATTGAGGGGATCCCGATCATACAGGGATTTCGCCACGGCGACCGCATCCTGAATCGCATCCGTGGATTCGAGAAGCAACAGAAGTTGCGCACGATTGTTCACGGCGACAAGATCGTGAGGGCTACGTTCCACCACACCATTCATCACCTCAAGCAATCCGTGCGAATCGCCACGTTTTTGATAGATTCGATAAAGCGCCTGCAACGCCGCACGATCCCGTACCCGGGACTCAACGAGGGTTCTCCAAAGTTTCTCCGCCTCGACATCCCATCCCCACGAATCGGTCAAGTGAGCCAGCATGCTCAAGGTGTCCGCCCTGTGAGAAGCCTCCGACATGCTCAACCGCCACGGAATCTCCGCTCTGGACATCTGGCGCTGCTCACGATACGCCCTCGCCACAAAAGCCTGCCTTAGAAAATCAAACACCCCCCAATTCCCCTCCTCCACCAGCGATTGTAATTTTTTCCAATCTCCCGCAAGCACACAGGCATCCGCGGCGGCAAGAGGCACGGGTTGCGTCCGGGCAACGGTGAGAGGAAGGCTTTCGAAAAATGCAAGGGATTCCCGGGCCATCCCCGCATGATGAAGATGGCTCATCAAGGCATAGGTCGCAGCCGGGTTCCCTGACGCTTCCGTTTGGAGACGCCCCAGCAAATCTGTCGCAAGAGTCCGATCAAACTTCAACTGCACATCGAGCTGAAGCAGACGATCCTGAAAGCCAGCTTCTTTGCGGATCACAAGTTCCTTTGCCAACTTCAGAGCCTCCCCACCATCTCCCCGAAGAAGAGCATCCCCGGCAAGCGCGCGCATGGCGGTCTCTTCGAGGGAGGGATTCTTCAGCAGCTCGAAAAGCCTTTCCCTCCCATCCTTGCGGTGTTCCGGGCTGGATGAGGAAAGTTGTGCCGCCGCCAGATTGAGGAGAGCCACCTCATCCCCAGGTTTTAAACGGACGACTTCCGAAAAATGATGCAACGCCTGCTCATTCTGATGCAACGAAGCCGCAAGCGCAGCCGCCATCTGATGGTACTCGGCGCCCTGCTGATCCCTGGGGGAGACCGTCAGGAGTGCCTGATCCGCAATTTCCGGCATCCCAAACTTCAGAGCGGCAGCGGCCCATTGAAGCTTGTGCTCCAGTGTCGGTTCGATCTCGGTCAGGCGTACACGCCAGAACATTTCCTCGGGGGATCGGGACTTCTCCGCCACTTCGATCAAAACAGAACAAGCCACGGCATCCCGCGGACGTTTTGCGAACGCCTGGCGGGCATTCAAATATGCACCCCGCAAATCCCCCTGATCCAGTAACGCGTGCGCCTTTCGAAGGAGATGACGCTGCTCCCAACGTTCAAAAAGACGGTACCCCGCCCAACCGGCAAAAAGGACGCCGCACAAAACCAACAAAAAAACGGCCGTTTTTCGCATGATCACTCACACTCCCCGCTCTTGCAGAAAGCCCTCTCAGAATGGCCGACGCCTGACGGTGCGAACAAGCACCAAATGCGCTTTGGTACGAAGGCGTACCAGAAAAACGGATATAAGGCAGCATGCAACGGCCGCAAGGGTCACCCCCGTCTCGGGAACCACCGGACGAAAATTGATATCGTGAAAACTGATCGCCTCCTGGGCGGGATTTTGCGACGCGTACGACGCACTTCCATACGTAAATGTGAGACTGTTGATGTAGGCCGAACCGAAGCTTACGATCGCATTGGCGTTTCCTGAAGGAGAATCCGTGACCGCCGTGCCGGTGATGGTCTGACTGAGTCCACTTCCTGCAATCACATTGTTGGCGGATCCGCTCAGGGTGGCCGCAATCGCCGGCCCTCCATTCAGACTTCCTTGAATGTTCCGGATCTGATCCACAAACGAATTGCCTGAACCAATATCAATGTCGAAGAGCTTGAACGAAACCAAGTCGACCCCATTGGCATAATTGAAATCCACCTTCACGGTCACTGCCTGGGAACGGTTCGAATAATCCATGAAAAGCTGGAGGGAATTTTCCACAGGATTCAGTCCACCCGTCAGATCATTGACAATGGCCGGGTAACCCGCTTGAAATTTTCCAGTGTCCCCCGAAATGGTGACCGTCACATCATTTCCGGGATTCGAGGCATCGATGTCAAAGGATCGAGTAAGAGAACCGGGAGTCCACGTCACAGAATCCCAATCAAGAAGAACCGCATTCGCGGTCCCCGGCATCGCCAAAAGACCGGCAGCCAAGATTGCAGAAAAAAACCGGAAGCAGATTATGGGCACAGTTCCATAACCTCGTCGATCCATCCCGGCTTGTCAACTTTGCCCCCTCAAGCTGTAGCGGCGCTCTGTGAGCGCCGATCGGATCCCCGTCTCAGGCTTGCACAACCTCTTTCTCAGAGGTACCATTTTGAATGCGCATGTGGAAGACCGCCTCCATCATTCTTCTCACCGCACAGTTGCTGGTCGCCGGCGAAGGGGTTGAGCTCACAGGTCTTTCCACCCCTCTGGACCTGATTCCTGAAAATTTTCCACGAACGGTTTCCAGTTCACTCACAGCCTCCACCATTGCCCTCCTCCCGGAGACTACAGGCTCCATCGTGGACGGCGACATCCGGTCCATTCTCGATACAGATCGTACGACGGGGGTCACTCTCTCGCCGAACTGCACCTACTCATTTCTGATCTCTCTTCAAACCATCAGTCGCGTGGACCGGGTGGTGCTCACCGGCCCGATGCAGGGTGGATTCGTTTCCATCCAAATGTCACAATTTCCCATCGATCCCGGAACGGAGGGATGGAAATCGGCCGTCAACCATCAACCCCTTCAGTCACCGGGCAGCGCCTTCGATCTCCGCCCAGCAGCCACATTTCGGGCCATTGTGAACATCGAAACCGGAGGTGAGCCCGCCAAACTCTCTGACATCTCCCTCTACTCCGCCGAGGATGTTCGCTCCGTTCGACTGGGAGCCGAGGGAAATATGGATCAAGCCCCCCCGGAAACGCCGCTTACAGAGGAGGAGATGAAATCCGTCGAGACCCAGTACGATCTTGCCAGCATGTATTCCGGGGCCCAGGTGACGTACACCTCCTCCATCTCGCACCCGGATGAGGCGAATGCGATCAATGACGATAATGCCAATACGTATTGCCGTTTTTCACCCAACGCAAAAGAGTCGATAGTCGCCCTCGACCTCGGATCCACCCGCCGTGCACGCAAGATCTCGGTTGTTCATTCCAAACAACCTGGAACCCTTTTCTTCCATGTGATGGACGCCCTTCCGTGGACAGCCGGTGGACGGCACGCCGCCCTTGCCTGGCTGGAGAGAGCCTCCGACGCACTTCTGACATTCCAACTGGCTCCTTCGATATCCACTCTCCAGCCGACCGTGGAACTGGACTCCGCGACATTTTCCAAGTGGAAACCATTTGCAACCATTCCGACCGATGGAGGTTTTATCTCCCAGGCCACGGCCCCCGTGACCACAGGACATTTCCTCATCGTGCGTTTTTCAAATGAAGCGCCGGACGCCCAACACCCCTTCCAGATTCACGATCTGCACCTTTTCGGGGACTATCCCCCGCGCGCGTTCGCCCTGAATCCCCATCCCCTCCCTGAATGGACCACTGATGCTTTGATCACCGCACCTCCGAAAACATCCCCTCCTCCGGGCGGAACCCCCGATGTCCGGGATCCCAGTCAACTTGGAAACTCGATCCCTCCGGACCAGGCAATTCCACCCCCTCCCCCCCCGGCCGCAAGTCCAACCATTCCCTGATCCCAGTTAATCCAGACCAAGGGCTTTCAAATCACGGGTCAAACTCGCGTCGTCCTCATAATGAAGACCATGGATGTGAAACTGGCGACTTGCGATGACGTTCTCCAGCCGGTCGTCGATAAACACCGTTTCCCGGGGAACGAGCCCGTAATCCTTTAGAATCCGGTCGTATATGGCGGGTTCGGGTTTGGCACAACCGACGCGACAGGAATAGATCCCACCATCGAACAGGGAAAACACCTCGTAGCGGGGAACGAAAAACTCGATGTGCGCCTCGCAGGTGTTTGAAAGAAAATAAAGTTTCATGCCAGCCCGCTTCCAGTTTCGCACACGCTCCATCATCGGCTCGTTCGGTGAAAAAATATCCGACCAGGCATGAATCAACTCATCATCGGTACCCTGAAAACCGATCAGGGACGACGCCTGACGGGCAAACTCGGGGGTTCCAATCCTGCCCCGGTCGTAGGCGTCCACAAGACCACTCTCAAAAAACTTCTCCGCAATTTCGTGAGGCTTCACCTTGCAACGATCCTTCAAACGCCGAACGCTGTGATTAAAATCAAAACGCAGGAGAACCATCCCGATATCAAAAATGGCGGAGTGAATCATAGGTTAAGAAAGGAAATTTTCTTAAAAGCTTTGTGCATTTCCTTCATGAAATCGACGAAGAAAATCCGGAGAGTTGCTTCGACTTTCATAACCCCCATCTGCTACGCTCAATGGTTCTCATGAGCGATTCACCCACAGCCTTTATTGACATTCGCGCCAGACTGGCTCTTGCCCTTGGCAAAGCGGCACAGGCTATCAGCTCCCCAGAATCTGAACAGGATTTATCCATTCAGCTGAGCGGAACAAAATTTGCCATCACCCCCTGCCAGGACCCTCGATTTGGTGACTATCAAAGCAGCGCCGCCATGGCGATCGGCAAAACCCAAAAACGCCAGCCCAGGGAGGTCGCTCAAATTCTGATCGAGGCACTCGACGTCAGGTCCATCTGTTCCCAAGTCGACATTGCCGGCGCTGGATTCATCAATTTTCACCTCAACCCGGAATTCATCACGAATCAGTTGGAAGCCATGATGAGCGAACCTCACCTCGGCATTCTCAAGGTTCAAAATCACGCCAGGGTCGTCATCGACTATTCCAGTCCCAACATCGCCAAATCGATGCACGTGGGACACATCCGTTCCACGTTTCTCGGAGATGCCCTCTCAAGGATCTGCCGGGCTGCAGGCTGCGATGTGATCACGGTCAACCATCTGGGAGACTGGGGCACGCAATTCGGAAAACTGATCTATGGCTACAAACAGTTCCTCAACAAAGAAACCCTGGCGTCGAGCCCCATTTCCGAATTCGAGCGCCTTTACAAAACAGCCAACACGCTTTCGGAAAAGGACGAAAACGTTCTGAAGGAAGTAAGGCAAGAACTTGCGAAACTGCAATCGGGCAATCTCGAAAACCTCCGCATCTGGAAGGAAATCTCCACTCAATCGTTGAAGGAATTTCACCAAACCTACGATCGTCTCGGAGTGAAATTTGACCATGAGCTTGGTGAGAGTTTTTACAATCCAGAGCTTGGCAAGGTGGTCGGAGAGCTTAAAAGACTCGGCATCGCCCGCGAAAGCGAAGGGGCAATCTGCGTTTTTTTCGAGGAAGATCCCGCTCTGGCAAAAGCCGCCCCCATGATCATCCAGAAAAGCGACGGCTCCTTTTTATACGCAACCACCGACCTTGCGGCCTTCCACTATCGCACTTCGGAATGGAAGGCTGATGAAATTCTATACGTCACGGATGCACGTCAACAGCTCCACTTCAAACAGCTCAAGGCCGCCACGACGAAATGGTTTGATGCCATTGGAAAGAAAGGCCCTACACTCCATCACATCGTCTTTGGTAGCATCCTGGGAGGGGATAAAAAACCGATCAAAACCCGCTCGGGCGATCCGATCAAGTTAAAGGACCTTCTCGATGAGGCGGAAGCACGGGCGATGAAGATCGTGACGGAGAAAAACCCGGATCTTCCGGAGTTCGAAAAACAGGCCGCCGCGCGTGTCATCGGTCTTGGCGCACTCAAATATGCCGACCTCTGTCAGAATCGCGACCTCGACTACACCTTTGACTGGGACAAACTCCTCGCTCTTCAGGGCAACACCGCCCCGTATCTCATCTATGCCTATGTGCGCATCCAATCGATCTTCCGCAAAGATGGCTCACAGATCGCAGCCGGCTGCCAGATCCGGCTCGACGCTGCGGAGGAAGTCACGCTGGGCAAACATCTCATTCAGTTCGGTGACACCGTCCATGCCATCCTGAAGGAATACCGCCCGCACCTTCTGACCAATTACCTTTACGACCTCGCCGTGAAGTTCAGCCGTTTTTACGAGAACTGCCCTGTCCTGAAGGCCGATGAACCCGCCCGCTCTTCCCGGCTTCTTCTTTCCCAGCTCACCGCACGAACTCTGAAAAAGGGACTCGATCTGCTCGGGATTGAAACCCTCGAAAAAATGTAAGATTTCACCGCCAAGGTGCAAAGACGCCAAGAATCAAACCTTGGTTCCTTGACGACTTGGCGGTTCAACCCCCCGCTGCTCTCCAAAGATCTGCCGAATGATGTCTTCGATCGGCACTTCCTCGATATTGATGTCCTCCACGGTATAACGCGTGAACATTTCGCGGCAAACAGAAGCCACCTGCGCGCGGGGAACCTTCAACTGAATCGAACCCATCTTCTTTTCCAATATCTCGCCCATTTTCGCGAGAACGTCGTCCGCCGGCAATTCCTTGCACGTCAAATGGAGAATCTTATGACTCGCGAAGCGCGAGACAATTTCGGAAAGCTTTCCGTCGAAAAAGATTTTCCCGTGGTCGATGATGATGACACGCTCGCACAACTCTTCGATGTCGACCATGTAGTGGCTGGTGAGCACGATCGTAACCTTGTGCTGCTGATTGTACTCGCGGATGAATTCCCGCACTTTCTTCTGGCTCACCACATCGAGACCAATCGTCGGCTCGTCGAGCAGCAGCACCTTGGGTGAATGAAGCAGGGCAGCGATCAGCTCCATTTTCATCCGTTCGCCCAGGGAAAGCTCGCGCACCATCACATTCAGTTTGTCGCGCACATCGAGCAATTGGGTCAATTCATCGAGTTTTCGCTCAAAAACAGGTTTTTCAATACGGTAAATTTCACGATTAAGGTCAAACGATTCCCGGGCGGGCAAATCCCACCAGAGCTGATTTTTCTGTCCCATCACGAGCGAAAATTGCCGGCGATAGTCGTTCTTTCGCTCCCAGGGCGTGAATCCGAGCACTTTGGCGCTTCCGGAAGAGGGATAGAGCAGCCCGGACAACATTTTCAGCACCGTCGTCTTGCCGGCTCCATTGGGGCCTAAAAATCCGACAAGCTCACCCTCCTGGATCGAAAAACTAATTTCTGCGGCAGCCCGGGTTTCGACAAATTCCCGATGGAAAATTCCACTTACAGAACCCCAAAAGCCGTCCCGCTTTTTGTATGTGCGAAAAACCTTGGTGAGTTGATTTGCTTCGATGGCGGCCATGACGAGCCAACGTAGTCGTCCATCTTCCGAATTACAAGAAGCGAACAATTCTGTCACTCAAGCTGGCGATTTGAGAATACCGTATATCTTATCGCGCAATTCGGTGTAGCGAAAGGGCTTTTGGAGAAAGCCTTCGATCTTACGGCCGGCGAATATTTCAAGAACGTCTTCTTCGCTGTATCCACTCATCACCAGAATTTTGGCATCAGGCTTGATCTTGTGGATCTCCTTGTAGACCTCTTCGCCGTTCATCTGGGGCATCACCATGTCGAGAAGAACCAGATCTATCTCCTTATGGCGGGATTTGAACATCTCCACCCCCTCCTTCCCATTCGCTGCGAGAAGAACCCTGAATCCGAGCGACTTCAAGCTATTGCCCATGATGGAGCGAACACTCTCCTCATCCTCCACAATCAGCAACGTTCCCTTCCCATGCCACGGATCCTTTGGCAGGACCGGCTCGGGGGCCACCTCCACCTTTTGTTGCGTCGGACGAAATAGCACGCGGAAGGTCGAACCCTCGCCCTCTTCACTCTGAACAACCAGAGCCCCGTGATGCACCCGGGCAATTCCGTAAACGGCAGGCAACCCAAGCCCCCTTCCAATGAACTTCCGGGAAAAAAACGGTTCAAACAACTGGTTGCGAGTCGTTTCGTCCATTCCACATCCGGTGTCGCGAACCTCGACATAGACGTATTCCCCCTCGGGTAAATCCGCACCTCCATGGCTTTTGGAGAGATAATTCCGATCCGCCTTCACCACCCCAGTCCCCACCGTAATGACGCCATCATCTCCACCCTTGAGCTCAATGGCCTCGGAAGCGTTTCGAAGCAGGTTTAAAACCAGCTGCCGCAACTGGGAGACATCGACCTCCACCCGGGGAAGATCGTTGGCAAAACGGACCTTCACATTCATGGACTTCGACATCGAAAATTGAAACATCTCCGCGGTTTCCTGAACCACACTGCTCAAGTCAACGGGTTGTAACACCAGCTTGCCCTTGCCGGAGTACGCAAGCAGCTGTTTGCAAAGCTCGGCCGCGCGGTAGCTGGAGCTTTTGATCTGCTGCAAGGCATTCTGATTCTCGCGACTGAGCTTGGGAGTGCCAAGAATGAACTCCGTGTTCCCAATGATCACCGTCAGTAGATTATTAAAATGGTGGGCGATACCTCCCGCAAGAATGGCGATACTTTCGAGATTGTGACGCTGCAGCCGCTGCTCCCGAGTGCGTTCCAGCTCAAGACGGAGACGATGGCGATCGATGGCATGACAGAGTGAATGAACAAGCAGCAGGGGATCCATCTGGTCCTTGAACAAATGGTCCTCGGCACCATGCTGCAGCGCGGAAAGAATCCGCTTCCGATCCCGTTTGCCAGTCAACACCACCACCGGGAGTCCGGGCGCCACGGACTTGACCTTCACCAGTGCATCCATGCCGTCCACGCCTGGAAGTTCAAGGTCCAGCACGATCAGATCGAAATTCTGCCCGCGGAGCTGATCCAGGCCATCCTGCAATTGAACCGCTTCGGTGATCTGAAAATGAACCTCCCCCGCACGCGCAAGGGAGTCACGAAGCACATGAACATCCGCAGGCTGATCTTCGATGAGAAGAAGCCGGAAAGAGGTCTGCAAATCCGAAAAGCAAGATGGAGCCGCGATCATGTATCATCCTTAACAATCATCCCCGAGAACACCCGTCATGGAGAAGGGAACAAGTCTATGGGGCGTGCGGAAGTTTGACAATGGAAAATCCATCTTCATGACATACCGAAACTTCTGAAAGAAAAACTACTCCTTAAGCCAGAATATTTCCTGTTGAAGTGCCGTCACCCGGGCTGCAGGAATATCACCCCGGGATAAAAGCTCCTGAACCCGCCCCTCCTTTTCAGTCCCTTGAATCAAAAACCAGACCTGCCGGGCTGAATTCAACGCAGGATAAGTCAGCGTCAGACGGGTGCCGTTAACCTGGGGCACAAAACCATTTGCTGTCAAATGACGGGTCTCCCTCAACATGGGGGCTCCTGGAAAAAGAGAGGCCGTGTGTCCATCGGTCCCCAATCCCAGTAAAACCAGATCAAAGACAGGCGGCTCACCGATGACCCGCCGAATTTCCGCTTCGTAAAGGCTGGCTGCCCCCTCAGCTTCCAAATCCAGATGCCAGGAATGGAAATGCTTTGAAAAATCCGGATCCCCTCGCCCCAAACTCTCCCTCACCATCTTCTCATTACTCGACTCATCCGTGGGGGGCACCCACCGTTCGTCCCCCAACCACCATTCCACTCGTTTCCAAGGGAGGTCGGAACAATCCGCGAGCGCTTCATAAAACGCCCGGGGAGTCGACCCTCCTGACAGGGCGACATGCATGCGATCACGATGACGCAGCACGTCGCTTGAAAGCGCCTGAAACCGTTGCAAAAGCGCTGAAAGCCATGCGGATGTGGAAGGGAATTCATGCTTCGTAATCATCCGTGGGCCTCCCCTTCCTGATAGGGCAACCATCCCCGGCCCTCATTCTGGAGAAGCTGTTCCGCTTCAACGGGCCCCATGGAGCCGGCAGGGTAAACCGGAAGACCCTTAATTTCCTGAGTCGCCCACGCCCCACGAAATCCATCCACCAATCTCCAGGCCTGCTCAACCTCGTCCTTTCGGGTGAAAAGCGTCGATTCCCCCACAAGGGCGTCCACCATCAGACGCTCATAAGCCTCCGGCAGGTAGTCCTGAAAATCCTCACGATACCGGAAATCCATATCGACACGCTGAATCACACTCTTTCCCGGCACCTTCCCATTAAAATTCAAATGTATCCCTTCGTTGGGCTGAATCCGAATTCTTAAACTGTTTCGATGCAGTCGCACACCACACACCGCAGCGAACAGGACACTTGGGGGGCGGTGGAATACAATGTTGATCTCCGAAAACTGACTGGCCATGGCCTTCCCGGTTCGAAGGTAAAACGGGACCCCGGCCCACCGCCAATTGTCCACTTCCAGGCGCAAGGCCACAAACGTTTCTGTCAACGAATCGGGGGCCACGCGCGGTTCCTGACGATAGGGCGGGAACGCCTTTCCATCCACGGATCCCGCCGAATATTGTGCACGCACACTTTTCGCCAGCAAGGCTTCTGTGGTTGCGAGGGGAATCGACTTGAGAACCTTCACTTTTTCATCCCGGATCGCCTCGGCCTCAAGAGATGCCGGCGGCTCCATCGCAATCAGAGTCAGGAGCTGAAACAAATGATTCTGCAGCATATCCCTGGCAGCCCCCGAAGCATCATAGTACCCCCCCCGCTCCCCAACCCCGACTTTCTCCGCTACGGTGATCTGAACATGATCAATATAACGCCGGTTCCACAGGGGCTCATAAATGGAATTGCCAAATCGAAAATAGAGCAGGTTCTGCACCGTCTCCTTTCCCAGATAGTGATCGATTCGATAGATATTCTGCTCGGGGAAAAATCGCTGCAGGGTTTGATTCAAATGCATCGCACTTTTCAAATCCTCACCAAAGGGTTTCTCCACGATCACCCGGGAAACGCCCGTCGAATGCTCATCATACGCCAGGTCGGCACGGGCAAGATTCTCCGCAATGGTTTCAAAATAGGTCGGAGCCGTCGCCATATAAAACAAGTGACGATTCTGAAACACCCCGCTTTCAGGGAGGTTTTTTAACATGAAGGACAGGTTTTCGTAGGCATGAGGATCCCCCAAATCCCCTTGCTGATAGTAGACATGAGAAAGCAATCGGGTTAACGCATTCGCATCCACCGGTTGGGTGTGGGAAAACTTTTCAACCGACTCCGTTAATTCCCCCCTGAATTCTTCATTGGTTTTGGGGCGTCTCGCAAAGCCGATGACTGCGAAGCCATCCGCAAGGCGTCCATTTTTGACCAGATGATAAAAGGCGGGAATGATTTTCCGATGTGTCAGATCCCCCGTCGCCCCAAAAATGACGACCGCTGTAGCCGGCGCCTTTTGAACTTCGGGCTCAAGAATGCAGACATCATTATATGAGGCTTCCATCATGAGGGGTCCAAATTCCGTACCTTGTCCGATGCCTTCCAAGCTTGCAACTGACTTCTTGCAACGCGAACTGAAAAATACACCGTTTCGTGATGAACAAAACAAACCTTGGAACTTATCAGGTTTCTGAAAAAGTCGGAATGGTCGCCGCCACTTTTTCAGCAAGCTGCTCACTAAATAAAAGGAGTGTCTTCAATCTTTTGAGTCCATTTTCGAACCGAAACTTCATCCAGCCGACCATAGCCAAAACCCACATTCGCCATGCCACATCCCAGTGCATAGCGAACCGACTCCTCCATGGTCCGTTTCGAGAGGAGCCCCATCGCCAGCCCAGCACAAACGGAATCCCCCGATCCCGTCGCATTTCCCCCCACCACTCCAGGCAATGAAAGTTGCGAAATCCTTTCTCCCGAACCCAGCCAAGCTGGGTCCGCACCATGCGTCACCAGCACGGAGCCACAGCCTCGGCGCAACATCTCCTTGATTCCCTCCGCTGGAGCCAGTTTTTTTCTCAACGTTCCACGCAATTCCCGGTGATTGATTTTTACCGCAACAGGTCGGCTTTCCATAGCTGCAATCAATGCCTCACCCTGGGCATCCAGGATCGAAGGTATTCCACTCTTGCTTGCCAGATGGATCAAATCACGGTAGAGCGTCGGGGAAATCCCTGCGGGAACTGAGCCGATGCACACCAGCAGCTCGGTGACAGGCAGCAATTCGTTGAACCTGGCCCGGTAACGCTCCTCATCGGCGGAAGTGAGCGGAAACGATTCCTCCACCAATTCCGTGACCTCCCCCGACCGCTCATCCACCACGGTGTTGCAAGTACGTGTGGGTCCTGCAACCTCAATGACGTGGGCTGTGACCCGCTCTTCGCGGAGTTGTTCCTGCATCCACCGCCCTGTATCCCCACCCAGAAAGGTCAACACCTCGGCTTTGGCACCGATCCGCCGGGCCGCACGGGCACAATTGATTCCCTTTCCCGATGGGAGAACCTCAATCCTTTTTGCACGATTGACCCGATCCACCTTCAACCGGGAGAGAGTCCATACACGCTGATAGGAGGGAGATGGACCTGCAACCAGGATCATGATCAAAAACGCAAACGCCGGGGGTGAAGGAAGCGAATCAGATACCCGTCTCCTTCGGATTGGGTCCGAATTCGTTCTCACCCGGCTGGCTGTCCTGGACGAGAAAAACGAGCAGGACAATGGCGCCCACAAAAGGGATGAGCCCCATCAGCAACCACCAACCACTTCGACCGGTATCATGCATCCGACGAATGGCGACCGCAATGCCAGGAATCAAAGTTGCAAGACAATAAATATTGGCAATCACACTTCCGAGACTTCCAACCTTTGGAATGACAGAAATCACCCCCAGACCAATGGCAATAATCACATTAAACAAAAAAAACATCCAATATTCCTTCCGACGAGCTCTTCCGTTAAAGACCGCGTAATTTTTCAAAACCTCAATATACCAATTCATGGGATTCCTTTTTGTGACAATGCCTGGGTGGTAAAGAGGGAATTTCGGGGATCCCTGATCCCCTTCCACTCTTGGCAGACTGAGCCACAAACCATCGAAAAGAACAACTCCGAAAGAGGCTTAATAGCCCTTCATCAAATAGTCCAGAATCTGATTCATCAGCCCATGGATGATGGCATATCGTTCCGATTCGACCTCCAAAATGGACTTGGCCGACTGAACATATCGACCCGGAGCAAGATCTCCTGCGCAGTGTTTCGTAAGGGCCAACACGCTTGCGGGAGTGGTTTCGAAATGAAATTGCAACCCCATAACCCG
Source organism: uncultured Verrucomicrobiota bacterium (assembly GCA_964475835.1). GTDB lineage: Bacteria > Verrucomicrobiota > Verrucomicrobiia > JABWAM01 > JABWAM01 > JABDCI01. Next base: position 28,076 of record CAYYYL010000003.1, read on the forward strand.
CCGGCCGATTTGAAAGGCCTGGTGCTCACAACCTTCACTACGCGCCAGAAGGGTTGCTTCAACCGGAAGTTCAAAGGTCTCTCCATGCCAGTGAAACGCGAGGATTTCCTTTGGAAACCGGAATTGGGAATTCCCCTGAACCAACCCAGCATCATAAATGGGAAACCAACCAATCTCCCGATCCGGATTGGGATGAACTCGAGCCCCAAGGGCATTCGCAATCAATTGCGCCCCAAGACAAACCCCTAATACAACCTTCCCCTTCTCTATCGATTGACGAATAAGCTTCTTTTCGTCCATTAGCCACGGCAAAACCCGTTCATCATTCACGCTCATGGGTCCCCCCATCACAATTAACATTTCAAAATCGTCCATCTTCGGAAATCGACTGGTTTCATAGAGCTTCGTCCCGGCAACCGCGGCATCCACCGAATCAAGCCAAGTGGAGATATGACCCAAACCCTCAAATGGCACATGCTGGAAATAATGAACTCTCATGAAAGACTGAATGGAGTTTCTCCATAAAGCCTCAAAAATCCGTCTTTTCCAACACTGAAGAACTTGCCACCCTTTAAATCCCGGAGTACATTCCCATGCATGTCCTACCGGATGCTGATCGGTGGAAAGCTCGTCGAGGCTGAGGACGGTGCCGTCCGTGAAGTCATCAATCCTTTCACGGGCAAAGCCTTCGCCGAAGTCCCGGAAGCCTCGAATAACGACGTGAACTCTGCCGTTCAGGCTGCCCGCCAGGCCTTCGACGGGGGAGATTGGCCGGCCATGACAGCCCAACAACGGGGGCGCATCCTGTTTCGTATCGCCGATCTCATTCGCAAGAATGCCGCCAAACTCGCCCGACTCGAAACATTGAATGTGGGCAAACCTCTTCTGGAATCGGAATACGACATCAACGATACGGCCACCTGCTTCGAATACTACGGCGGCCTTGCCACCAAGATTGCCGGGCAAACGCTTCCGGTACCGGATCTGGCTCTTTCCATGACGTTGCGTGAACCCGTGGGCGTCTGCGCCCTCATCGTGCCATGGAATTATCCCCTCATGATCGCCGCATGGAAACTGGCCCCCGCCCTGGCAGCGGGATGCACGGTAATTTTGAAGCCCGCCGAGCAGACCCCGCTCACAGCCCTCGAATTCGGCCGACTGCTCCAGCAACTGGATCTGCCTCCCGGCGTCATAAACATCGTCTCGGGCGTGGGAGAAACCGTCGGCGCCGGACTGGTCGATCATTACGATGTCGACAAGGTTGCATTCACGGGAGGAACCGATACGGGACGTGCCATCATCAAGGGTGCTGCGACCTCCAACCTCAAAAAGGTCACTCTCGAATTGGGAGGCAAATCCCCCAACATCTTCTTCGATGATGCCGATCTGGAAGCCAGCGTCGACGGCGCCCTTTTCGGATTATTCGTCAATCAGGGGGAAGTCTGTTCGGCAGGTTCCAGAATCCTGGTTCAGAAGTCCATTCATTCAAAGTTCATGAAGCGCCTTCTCGAGAAGGCAAAACGCATCCGCCTCGGCAACCCTCTCGACCGAAAAACCAAAATGGGTCCGCTGGTGACCGAGGAACACAGGGACAAGGTGCTAGACTACATTCGCATCGGAATCGAAGAGGGTGCGGAACTTGTTTTCGGAGGCAAGGCGCCCAGGGCTTCCGCCCTTCGAAAGGGATTTTTTGTCGAACCCACCATTTTCGACAACGTTCACAATTCGATGCGCATTGCACGGGAGGAGATTTTCGGCCCCGTCGTCTGTGTGATCCCCTTCAAAAATGAAGAGGAAGCCATCCAGATCGCAAATGATACCCCCTATGGGCTCGCAGGCGCGGTTTGGTCGCGGGACATTTTCCGCGCCCTGCGGGTCGCCCGCAAAATCCGGGCCGGAATCATGTGGGTGAACACCATGCAACCCTGCTACGTGGAGGCTCCGTGGGGCGGGTACAAGCAGAGCGGCACGGGAAGAGAGCTCGGTCCGCATGCGATGGATGAATACCTCGAGACCAAGCAACTCCACATCAATCTGAACGAAAATCCGATCGGATGGTACTGACCGGGTTCCATGCTCAAGGTTCAAGATTGGACCGTGGAGATTGTCGACTTATGGCCGACTTAAACATCATCCAACAGAAAATGGATGACGAATCGATTTAAACATTGAACCTTCAACATTGAACTGATCCATGTCCAGCATCCAGCTTCGCACCCCCATTCCAGGCCCAAAAAGCCAGGAACTGGCCAGAGAACGGGAAGCCCATGTTCCCCGCGCTGTGTTCCAGATCACGCCCATCTTTGCCGCCCATGCGCATGGGGCGGTTCTGGAGGATGTAGATGGAAATCAGTTTTTGGATTTTGCCGGAGGATTGGGGGCACTGAATTCAGGGCACACACCCGAACCGGTGGTCAAGGCGGTGCAGCAACAGGCGGAAAAGTTTCTCCACACCTGTTTTCACGTCACGATGCACGAGCCCTACGTTCAGCTCGCGAAGAAATTAAATGCCATCACCCCGGGCAATCACGCCAAAAAAACCCTCCTGGTTAATTCGGGAGCGGAAGCCGTGGAAAATGCCGTGAAAGTGGCTCGTTACTACACCAAACGCCCCGCCATCGTTGCCTTCGAACATGGGTATCACGGACGCACACTCCTGACGATGTCGCTTACGAGCAAGGTGAAACCCTACAAGTTCGGCTTTGGCCCATTTGCACCGGAAATCTATCGTCTTCCCTACCCCTATTCCTATCGACGTCCGGCAGGCATGAGCGAAGCCGATTTTGTGAACGCCCAGCTCGACCATCTTCACGAGTTTCTCAAAGCCCAGGTGGCACCCGATTCCATTGCCGCTTTCATCCTGGAACTGGTGACCGGGGAAGGCGGCTTTGTGGTGATGCCCGAGCCTTATCTCAAGGGTTTGATCGAAGTCTGCAAGGAGCACCACATCCTTCTCATCATCGATGAGGTTCAAACCGGATTTGCCAGAACCGGATCCATGTTCGCGTGCGACCACTTTTCCCTTGTCCCCGATCTCATGACTACAGCCAAATCCCTTGGCGCGGGAATGCCACTCGCCGGAGTCACGGGCAGGGCGGAAATCATGGAATCCGTCCATGTAGGTGGATTGGGTGGAACCTACGGAGGAAACCCACTTGCCTGCGCCGCGGCTCTCGCCAATATTGAGATTCTCGAACAAGGCAAGGCCTCGACAAGAGCGGATGAAATTGGAAAAATGGTCACCAGCCGCCTTGGAGAATTTCAGGCCCTATGCCCCTGGATTGGCGATGTCCGGGGTCTTGGAGCCATGATCGGCATCGAGCTGGTTCGTTCAAGGGAAACCCGGGAACCATATCCCGAACTGGCCGCCGCCGTGGTCAAAAAATGTGCGGAACGCGGTCTGATCATTCTTTCCGCCGGGATTTACAGCAACGTCATCCGCACCCTCATGCCCCTCTGCGTCACCCATGAACAGGTGAATGAAGGGCTTGCCGTCCTTTGCGGCGCTCTCGCTGAAGGGACATGATACCCGTTCCAGCAAATTGCTGAAACAACTTTGCTGGGGGACGCAAAAAGCAATTTTGACCAAATCCAAGACAACAAGTCGGCCCACGCAAAGGAGGCTGCTAGGGTGAGGAACTTCCGCCAACGTTGATCGACGTCCCGATCGTTCCCGTTCCAGGAGCCCCAAAGCGAGCTCCCTCATTGACTGCCACGGTGCGCACAAAGGACGAAAGGGCATCATGCACCAGATTGTCGAGTCGCTCCCATGGAGTACGGGGCACCCATACAATGTCGTGAGCTTGAAGCACCATATCGCGAGCCTTGCCCGTCACAATATCCTTGTAAGCCACCACCGCCACCTTGGGCTGCGTGAGACTGCCCCGGATCACCACAATATGCTGGATATGAGCAACCTTGGCGGGTCCACCAGCTGCAGCTATGGCCGCGATCAGAGAAATCGAATCATGAAACTGTACCGCCCGTGGCACCAACACCGCACCCATGACATAAACCTCACGGCTGCGAATGGCGGGCAACGAAACGTAATCCCCATCCTGGAGATAAACATTTTGCCGCATATCCCCCTGACGGAGAAGGGCATCAAAATCGACGGGAACAAACTTTCCATCACGCACCATGAAGGCTCTTGAAAGATCTGCCATTTCATCCTGGGCGGCGGTGGTGGATGAATTTTGCAGAGCATTCAGGAGAGTGCCCGACGCCACCCCTCCGGCCTGCGATATGGCGTCGATCAACGTCGTGGGATGATCCAGGGGATAAACACCAGGAGTGGTCACCCGGCCCGTGATCATGAATCGCTGGCTCTTGGCCTGGGTAAGGGATACGCTGACCTGGGGCGTATTGTACCACTTCGCAAGTTCCTTATCCAAAAGATCCTTCAATTCGGAAAGCGTCAACCCACGCACGCGCACGCCGCATAGATTCTCATAATAAAGTTTCCCATCCGGGGTCACAAATGTGCTGGCCGTCGAATTCGAGACTCCAATGAGCTCCACCAGAAGTTCATCGCCGGGACCAATCCTGTAGGCCTGCCCCGAAGGCTTCAACCATTCCGTGGGGATTTGATTTCCAGGCACCGTAACCGCAGCGAAAGAATTGGTGTCCTGATCCAAACCCGCAGAGGTTTCCTGCGCATAGGGGTCAAATGTGGGACCATAAGAGGAGCAGCCCACCATCCATACTGAAAGGAGAACCGCGCAACCTGATACAGAATAACGAACCCAATCTCTTAAAGAAATATGCATAGACTTACCTGATCTGGGGAATCACTGGATGCTCATCGCTGCCAAGCGTAATATTGCCTCCAACCCAGGCGTTAACCGCGGTCTGAACAAAAGAGGAGGTTGCCGCATCCAGCAGTTCCTCGGCAATGCGCCATGGTCGACTGCTGACATAGACGATATCCCGGGGTTGCAACGCCATATCAGTCGCACGCCCCTTCAGAATCTCATTACAATCAATCACGAAAGTTTCCGGGTTATTGATGGAACCGCGAATCACAAGAACTCTGTCGCGAAATGCCGCGGGATTAAAACTGCCGCAAGCTGCCAACGCACTCATGACCGTCATATCCGGGACCAGAGCCACCCGGGAAGGTGTGGTCACAAACCCGGTCACATACACTTCATGATTTGCAGCAGAGGGAAAATAAAGATAATCATCAGGTTCGATCTCCGCGTTTTGAGAAAGATCCCCTTCAAGAAAAAGCTTTTGAAAATCAACGTTGAGCCGTTTTCCATTTCGAACAATGAATGCATGGGAAAGATCGGCAAGGCCCGCCGCAGTCGGCTCCAAAACCCCGGTTTCAATCCCCTTCGCACGAGCAACTGCCTCGGCGATCGTCATCGGGTGGTCCATTACATACGCTCCACGTCCCGCCACACGGCCCAGCAAGTAGTACTTTTTGCTTCGAAGGGTCAAGGGCTGGATCATCACTTCGACATTTCGAAAATATTTTTCAACCGCCGTCTGAACCTCCTGACGAACCTGTTCCAGACTCATGCCCTGAACTTTCAAATTCGACACTTGAAGATAGGAAATCGTCCCGTCCGGCTGAATCACCACGGGAGAACGGATGGTATCCTGCTTTCCGTATAGCTCCAACCGGAACGAATCCCCGGGACCCACGGTGTATTCATCCTTCCACGAGCGGGGGGCGGAAGGTTGTTGCCCAACCTCATCTGCCCGAATCCCCATACCGACGATAAGCAACAAAACAAGAAGAAGCGCAGATCGCATAAACCTCACCAGCGATACCATGGAACATGATTGACGGCAAGCCATTCCACGTTGGATCCAACACTTTGTTTGAGGAGATCGCTTTCATTCTGCCAGAAGCCTTTGGGCATCGCATCCAGGGCTGCCAGAATCTTAACCCTGTGGGCAGGCCGCGCAACCGAACACGCCGGCTCGTGGATTTGCCCTTGAATCCCAACCCAAACCGGCACTTTCTGATGCTCCGCCACATCCCGGAGGGCCTGCCCCACCTGCTCCGCCTCCATCGATGAAAGAGTCTGGAGATTTAATTTGAGAAAATACCGACCGGTCCCCAGTTCCTGCCCGAGCCGCTGAAGAGTGACCTCCTTAAAATCAGCCGGGGCGCGAACGCCATACATTCCTGTATCCACCCAAATCAAGGGGACGGCCTGCTTCGTCGCCACATTCAAAAGGGCCTGCATGACCAGACTCGGCTGCTCGTGATAGTAGGGTGTCCAAAAACAGGTCAACTCGTCTGGTGCCGCACCCACAATTCGAGTCCAGATGGTGGAAACTTCATTGGCGGCAAGGGCACGGGGAGAAATACGTGGAACCTTTTGAAGGTTGGTTTCATTCACCGACAACTCAAGTTCCGTGGCCGTTCGAACCCTTCGATCCAGGACCTCCTTCATGAAGGCCATTCCAATCATGCCGATAAAACCAACAATCATGGTGATCACACCAAAAATCATGCCTTTCACCCATCGATTCTTCGACTTCACAGCTTCCAGGGTGCCGGGGGACATGATATCGAAATACCCCAGGGTCGCATTTTCGGAAATATCGAGTTGGGTAGCGGAATCAACCGAGGAGGAAGAATTTGAGGGATCATCACTAAGGTTCAACTGATCCTCCAGGGCCTTGAGCTGGGCAAGGCGCTCGCGGACCAGGGGATTCTGATCTGAATATCGAGCCCTCAGGGAAGCAATCTCACTTCGCAGGGCATGAATGGCATCCTGTAATTTTTGACGATCCAGATAAAGACGTTCGTCCCGCGACTCCTTGGACTGCATCTCCTTGGTGAACAACAAAGCTTCCTTCGCCCAGGTATTTACCCCCTGCACCGCTGCATCGTCGGAAGGCGCCCCCTTGAAGGTCAAAACCAGACACTCCCCTCCGCGTCCACCCGGCTTCATTTCAAGATTTCGGAAAAGCTTTTTCGCCGTCATGGGGGGATGCAATTTAGGTCCCACCCGTTGCAAAAGAACCTGGGAAGTCAAAATCTCGCCTAGCGTGGCGATCGTCATCTCCTTGGTTTTATTTCCGGACGGAACATCCCGGAGAATGATGGTTGCGGAAGCTCTGAAATCATTCCCGCTCAACCACCCAAAGCAAAACCCAAAGCCCAAACCGACCAGAGCCACAAAAAGAATAGCAAGCTTTCGCTGGAAGATTCCCCCAACGTACCGCATGGGATCAAATGGAAGGCGTTCCGAAGGCGGTTCCTCATCCTGTGCCGAATACGGGGAGATGGGGGCAGGCTCAGGATTCTGAACAGGAATTTGAACGGGGGTATGCCCCTGGAAAATGGAGGGCTTCAACGAGGCCATGGGACTCTCGCGCCGAAGGGGCTCGAGGATGGGTGCCTTCAACACATCGCGGTTCTGCTTCCCAGGAAGCGGGGGGATGGAAGGCTGGGGCGTCTTTGCATTCATGGTCTCCGCCAGGGAAAGCCCTTCCGACCGTCGATCGTGGGTCGGTGCCGGCTTGTTCGGGGACGGTTTTTGAGATCCCAGCCAGTCGCTGACCCGCATTTCACCTTCAACCGGCTGATCTGGTTCATCAGGTTTCATACGGAGACATTATTCCAGGCCGGCATGTTCTGATGACGCCGCAAATCCTCAACCACCATGTGAACCTCCTCATCCTCCACGATCTTTTTATTACGGTTCTTGGCAACCTCCATGGAGAGGCGGGCCAGGCGGTTGATTTCCCGGGGGATCCCACGGCTCGCATGGTAAATCTTTTCACACGCGGCTTTTCCAAATACATCCGTTCCAAACCCAGCCGCCTGCATGCGGTGACGAAGGTAGGGCTCCACATCCTCAAGAACCATGGGCTTCAAATGATACCGAAGACTGATTCGCTGATCGACCGCAGGGACCCTTGCCACCAATTCTCGCAACTCCGGCTGACCAATTAGCACCACCGTCAACGATCCCTCGCCCCGTTCATTCAAATTCGTCAACATCTTGAGTTGGGTCAACACCTCGGTGCTCAAGTCCTGTGCCTCATCAAAAAGAAGAACCAGATGCCGCCCATAAATCTCATCCAGCTGGGCCATGCAATGGGCCACCAATTCATAGAGATCGTAAACCCCCCGCTTCTCCGCAGCGAAATCCCCGAGTCCGAACTTATCAAGGAGACGACGCAAATGATCGGTAAAATTAAAACCGGAATTTTCAAACTGCACCACGCAAAGTTTGTCCGCCGGCAATTTGTTGACCAGCATCTGCCGAACCATGGATTTTCCACAGCCAATTTCACCCGTCAACATCCCCAACTGCATGGTCTGCTGCATGATCAGATACTCAAGACGCGCAAGCGCTTCGACATGCTGGCGACTCTGATAAAAATACCGGGGATCACCCGTCGGCTCAAAGGGTTTCGCGGACCCCATCCACCACGGCTTAACCTCTGAAGAATTTGATTTTTTATCCTGGCTCATGAAATTTTCCCTCTCCCCGTGAGCCAACCATTACCTTGACCCACAAAAAGTGAATAGAAACCCTAATCAAGGGACCCTCAACATGCAAGTACTCATCCCTTTGGATTTGGAATAAGATACCATAAATCCTTGGTGGTGAATAGCTTTCAATATAAATAGAGTTTGACTTTTGATTTATTTTAAATAGAAAGCTAGTCGGTCCTTCCCTTTGAACCGAAGCCATGCCGCCCGGAGGAGGAACTCCGGATTTCCGAAAATATACCGTCCAAAGAGGCGTTTAGGTTCCTGCATCAGCCTGAAAGTCCATTCCATCCCTGTTTTACGAAGAATCCATGGGGCCCGGCGACGGAGTCCGGAATAAAAATCAAAAAGCCCCCCCACCGCGAGAAGAACGGGTACCTGGATCTGATTTGCATGATGATGAATCCAGAGCTCTTGAAGGGGAACTCCAAACGCCACCAGCAGAATTTTGGCCCCACTCCGATTCAACCGATCGATTAATTCACCCTCCCTGGACCGATCGAAATAGCCATCCTCCACAAAGGCAACATCGAGCCCTGGAAATCGGGTCTTCATATTTGCGGCGCATGTGGATGCCACACCCGGGGCCGCACCAAGAAGGGCGATGGGAATTCCTCGAGCAGCGGCCGCCTCACAAAGAAGGGGAAACATATCGGTTCCATTCACATTATCGTGCAAGGGATCCCCACAAAGAAATGAGGCGATGGCCAGACCGCTCCCATCCGCATACACACGCCCTCCCGATTTCAAAACCGCATAGTAGTCGGGATTCCTGGCTGCTACATTCACGCAGTGTGCATTGACAAAGTAGATGGACCGCCGTTCCCCCCTCGCCGCCACGTCCACCGTCTCCTGCGTTGCCGCTTCAAGCGATTGATTCCAGATGGGAATGCCAAATACCTGATGAATTCCGTCCCTCACACGTGTTCCTCCAGTGTCCGACGCCATACCCGAACCGTTTCATCCACCGACCTTGCCCAGGTGAACGACCGGGCATGCTCGAGTCCCGCCTGTCGCAATCGATCTCCGAGCGCTGCATCCGTCGCAAGCTGCTGGATGGCGTCGCTCATCTCCTCGATATTCTCAGGGTCAAACAATAGCCCCTTGCCCTCTGCAATTTCCGTGAGCGAAGAGGATCGGGAGCAGGCGACGGGCGTCCCGCAAGCCATGGCCTCGGTCACCGGCATCCCAAATCCTTCAAACAGAGAGGGATAGATCAAGGCCGAGGAGGCACGCAAAAAATGAGGCAAATCTTCCCGGGGAACATAATCCGTATGGACCACCGAATCCCGGCACCGCGATGCCGCCATCGCCGCTTCAACCTTCTCAAAACCGTTCCACTTTGCCCCCACCAGCACCAGCTGGTGAGGACTGGAAACCATCCCCTTGAAGCGTTCAAATGCCTGAATCAAACGCACATGATTCTTTGCAGGATGTTCCAGACGCGAAATATAGACAAAAAACGGACCCGAAATACGATATTTCCTCTGCACCACCTCCCGACTTTCCGCCGGATCACCGGGATGGTAAAGGTCATGATTCAAGCCATTGGGCACCACCGTGATTTTTTGATCCGGCACCCGGTAGAACCGTATGAGATCATTTTTGGTAAACTGACTCGGGGTGACAATCGCATCCACCTCCTCCAGCCATCGGGGCACAACCCTGGAATGGTAAAGACTTCTCAACGCACCATACTTCCCCTGCATGCGAACGGGGCCCAAATCATGAACAGTCAGAACCGTTGGACAGGGAAGTTTCCCGGGAATCCGTCGAATCGTGGGCACGTGAACAAGCTCGATCCCCTCTTTCCGCACAAGGGAAGCCAGCTGGTAGCGATGCCATAAAATATCCCGCAATGGACGCAGGCGTTTGGACACCCCATGACTTGTTCCGCTGGTCCCGGGCCTTTGGTCCCGCGAAAGCAGCTTTCCCCCATACTCAAGGAAACAGACATCCAGATCCTGCCGGCACGAGAGAAGGGCGATCTGCTCGGAAATGTAAGTCCCAATCCCCGAACGGCTGTCATCCCAAATGGTTGCGCTATAGCAGGCCTTCATGTGCATTCCGTCGATTATGAGCCGACCTTCCCTCAAAATCAATGACCGTTCGAGGAGGGAGGTCCTTCATCAATTGTATCGGGACCACCACATACGATAGGCATCGTAAAATTCAGCCATGGGAACGGAAAGCACCTCCGCCCCTTTCTCCAAATCCAAAGCCTCCCGACTCAATACCGCCGCCAGTGCACGCTGCAAGGTTCCCCGTGGATAATCCCTCCACCGCGGCACCGAGCCCCGATGCCGGACAACATCCCGCGCATGGCAAAGAAACGACTTGATCATGGAAATTTCAGGCAACACTCGTTTTCCATATTCCGAATAATCCTGTAGCGAGATGAAACGGGTCTCCAGCCGTCGACTTTCAATCCACAGAAAAAGATCCCGCCAGAGTGGTAGCAGCTTTGCCTGTTGCTCCTGCAGTTTATCCATCGGAAGGTCGTGTCTCGGATGAAACTTAAAGCGAACCCCCTCCTCATGCAGTCGCTGAATCTCCACTCCGCAGGAGAGATCGAGGGAGTGGGATTTCAGAATTCGCCCCCGTTCAGCCGCCGACCAGTGGTACGATCGTTTTGCCGTCAACCACGCATCCCCCATCGCGAGCATCAATTTGGCGTGATTGCGCTGGATGAACCCCGCCTCCTGCCGTGAATCCACCCCGCTCAACCGGGCCGCCGAAAAAAGCAATCCACTGCCACGATTAAAAAGCAGACGGGAAGCCTCATGCAAGGGGATCGCTGACGCCTCACGAACTCCCATGGGTATCGCCTCCCGCACCATCTCCTCCGCTCCAAAAATGACACGATGGCCCCAATACAAATCGTAGAAGAACATGGAAGGCAGCGTCCGACGAAGCCCCGCCGCCGGAGTCACACGGATCTCCACATCCAGCTCCAGCCTCCGGGATCCTGACTGCTCCGTTTCATGCACCCAGTGGCGAAGTGCCGCGGACGGATTGCACCGGGTAAAAAGATAAAACTCCAGGTCATTATAGAGCCGCTCCCGTCCATCCTCCCCTACGAAAACCCCACCCTCTCCCCGACCATATCCCCCTGCAAGCACCAGAGCTTCCACCTCCCCCTCAAACTCCGAAACCCCCTCCCTCATTTCCTGGAGGTAGGAATCTAACAGGGCTTCCAACTCGGGATACCGATCTGTAAAATAACGTGAGGATCCCGGGCGCGTCTCATGTGACATGCAAGATCTAGTGGCTTGAATTCCCTCCAACTTCAAGCAATAGCTTTCTGGCCCGGACCATCCTTCCGCTTCCAGACCGTTACCCCTCCATGCGCATCCTCTTCATTCACGAATCCGCCGGCCATCACGGAGGTGCCGAAACCAACATTCTGGACACCGCCACCGAATTCAAAAGCCGGGGACACGCCGTCGCCCTCGCCGCTCTCCGAAAAACCGGGAGGGGAGATGAGGAATGGACCTCCTTGTTTGGCGATCACCTCCTTTTCCCAAAATCACGGGAGGAGTGGTCCGGGCTCTTGGACCTATTCAACCCCGACATCCTCTACATTCACAAATGGGAGGAACTTCCCTCGTTGCGCCAGCTCATCGACTCCGGACACCCCACCATCCGCATGGTCCACGATCACGATCTCTATTGTCTGCGCACCTACAAATACCACCCGGTAACCCGCTGTATCTGCGATCGCCCCGCAGGTGCCTACTGCGTTTTCCCCTGCCTTGCCCCCCTGCAGCGTAACCGCGGAGGTTGGTTTCCCGTCCGGTGGCTCAGCTTTTCAAAAAAGCTTCGGGAATTAAAACTCAACCGTCGAATCAATCGCCTGGTGGTCGCCTCGACCTACATGCGTTGGCAACTTGAAATCAATCGATTTGACCCCACCCACATCGAAATCATCCCCCCCGTCCCCCGCTCAACAACCGCAATCGAAAGCAGCTTCGCCCCACGAAACCACATCCTCTATGCAGGCCAGATCGTGCGGGGTAAGGGGGTCGATATCCTCATCCAGGCTCTGGCCCAGGTCAAAACCCCCTTTACATGCTCCATCTGCGGTGACGGCAGTCACCGGTCCGCCTGTGAAGCCCTGGTCAAGGAACTCGGGCTTCAAGAAAAAATCCGTTTCCATGGTTTTCTCCCCCGCGCACGGATCCAGGAGCTTTATCAAGATGCCTCCATCGCCCTCGTCTCCTCCGTCTGGCCCGAACCGTTCGGCCTCGTAGGACTCGAGGCCATGCGTTGTGGCCTCCCCGTGGTTGCTTTCGACGCAGGTGGCATCCGGGACTGGTTGAACGACGGCGAAAACGGTTTTCTCGTCCCATGGATGAACACCCGGGAATATGCCGCCCGCATCGATCAGCTCTTATCCGACAAAAATCGCGCCCGCGCCATGGGGTTGAGGGGACGTGAAATCCTTCGTGTAAAATATGATTTTGGAGCGTATGTCGATTCGCTCGAGAAGCTTTTCCAAAAAGTTAAAAGGTGCTAGGATCGTCCGGAAATGTGAGAACGGCCTTTCCTTCACGCCTGGCAACATTCGCAACACCGAAGCGTTCCCTTTTTCAAAATCGAAAACATTCCCATGACGTTCATCCTTGGCATCGCAGGCGGCACCGGTTCCGGCAAAAGCTGGCTCGCCAGGGCGCTCGCAAAAAAACTGGGAAATCAGGCATCCCTGATTCAGGCAGACTGGTACTACCGCGACCAAAGTCATGTAAAAGGGAATGCCGTACTCAAACTGAACTTTGATCACCCCAGGGCCATCGAAGTTCCCCTCTTGGCAGCCCACCTCGCCCGCCTTCGACGCGGAGAAGGTGTGGCTGTCCCTCAATACAACTACGCCACGCACGCCAGGACAGGACAAACCCGCCGGATCCCCCCCCGGCCCATCCTCATCATCGAGGGGCTGTTCGTTCTGCATGAATCGGCCCTTCGAAAGCTCCTCCATCATTCCATTTTCATCGACATCCCCGCCGACCAGAGACTCATCCACCGAATCCAGCGAGACCAGGTGGCCCGGGATATTTCTATCGAAGAAACCATCCGCCTCTACAAAACCTTTGCGCGGCCCATGCACGACCGTTTTGTACAACCCAGTTGCAGGCACGCCCGCGAAATCTGGAACGAACTTCCCAACTCCCGGATGGTTGGAAAACTGGCTGCCCGAATTCGCAGGGCCATTGCGAATTCCACAAAACGATCGAAAAAATCATGACTCCCTCCCTCGATCTTTTCATATTTTCAGACGCGCTCGGTTGGGAACTCGCCCGGGAACGTCGATTCCTGGAAGACCTGCTCCCGCATCGATCCCCCTGCGACACCATCTTTGGGTACTCAAGTTCGTGCGATCCGAGTATCCTGACGGGAAAACTCCCCGAGGAGCATGGACACTTCTCTTTCTTCGCCTACGACCCGACCCACTCCCCTTTCAAGTCCGCACGATGGCTCTCGTGGATTCCCCACCGTCTTCTAAACCATCACCGCATCCGAAATCGCATCAGTAAATTCTGGGGCGCGAAACTCGGTTATACAGGATACTTTCAACTCTATAGCGCGCCTTTCGCCAAACTTCCCCTCCTCGACTACACCGAAAAACGCGACATCTACGAACCCGGTGGAATCAACGGTGGCCAGACTGTGATTTTCAGCCTCTGGAAACAACTTGGCATTCCCTGGTACCGCTCAAACTGGAGGGCGGGCGACTCCGCCAACATCGCCGCAATGAAACAGGTTGCATCTGAAGGCAAGGTGCGTTGCGCCTATCTTTTCACGGGCACCCTCGATGCCGTCATGCACGCTCATGGCACTCACGGGCCGAAGGTGGATCAGGCCTTTGCCCAATTCGAAACCTGGATCCGCGAGATCCATTCCATCGCCAGCCGAAACTACAAGGAGGTGCGTCTCCACCTTTTCAGCGATCATGGAATGACCGACACCCTCCATGGCAGCGACATGATGGCACGATTTGAAGAGTTGAACCTCAAATTCGGGGAGGACTACGCTTCCGTCTGGGATTCCACGATGGCTCGATTCTGGTTTCTCAAGCCCGGTGTCAGGGAACAAATCACCCGGTGGCTATCCGCGCAAAACGACGGCTCCATTGTCACCGACGATCAACTAAAGGCCTGGGGCTGCCTTTTCCCAAACCGCCGCTATGGCGAACTCTTTTACCTTCTTCGCCCGGGCACAATCTTCGTCCCCTGTTTCATGAGTGCCAACCGTGTCACCGCCATGCATGGTTTTGCGCCCGAAGAACCCACAAGCCAGGCGTGCTGGCTGACATCCCATCCCACCATGGTCCCACCACGCATCGAAGGGATCTTCGACGTCATGCTCGCCGCGGGAAAGAGGGTGGCGGCCGAAAACCCCTGACGGGCACCCCTCCGGAACCCCGCTTCACCCCCTTGCCCAGGCGCCGATCCTGCCGGCGCCACCACTCCAGTCGGGCCACAAGCCCCAGACAGATCATCCACGCCACCATGTTCTTGGGCTGGGTTAATACACGTTCGTAGTTGCTTTGAAGATAATTGCATCCCATGCCGGCAAAAAGCCCCATCGCAACAGCCGCACGAAAGGTCCCTCGACATCGAAGCACCGTGCGAAAGGACCAGAACAGGGTGACTAGCAGAAAGGTGATCAAGGTCAGGATTCCCATGGTTCCCGTTTCCGCCATGATGAGGTAATACCAGCTCTCGGAAATGGGCTTTCCATAATCCGAATCGCGGTACTCCTTCAACCCCTGGCTTCTTGCATCCTCATCGAAATTATCACCGTACGGATAGGGCGGATTGATCATCAAACCATACGTATTCCATCCCGTACCAAAAATCGGATAGTCCGAAAGCATATGGCGGGAGGATGCGTTCAGCATGTTACGGACATTTTTACTCTGCTCATTCACCTTGTCATGGAATCGCCCTACAATCGTTTTCATGGAATAAGCAAGGCCGGCCGATCCGATGACAAACATCACTCCAATAATGGCAAGGCGCTTCGGCGTGAAACGATCCCTCAAACTCAAAAGGACGCCGATTCCGGTTGCGATCAAAAAGAACAACATCCCTGCCCTCGATAGAGCCGCCTGCACACTGAGGCCACAAGAGACATAACCCGCAAGGTAAAGAATCGTGGATCGGGTGTTTTTCAAACGCGACAGGGCGGCGGTGAGCAGGGGCACGCCCAGCATGTACGTGTACATCACCATGGAGTTTTGATGCTCGAACCATGCCTTCACCTGATAAATGTTCACAATGTACTTGTAATACAAACTCACCACGGCCTGAACGATCAACACCCAGGCTGCCGATCTGAGAAAAAAGTGAACATCCTTTTCCTCACGAAAAAAATGAAAAGCCGCCACAAACACGAGTAGAATCTTAGTGAACTTGACGAAGGCCATCATGGTGAAGTTTGGATTCGCCGATGAGAAAATGGAGCAAAACCCCGCGACGCAATACGCCATATAGAACCAGAACCCCGGCGGGATCCATGGAGCACGCCCCTGGGCAGGCCCCCTTCCGGTAAAAAGCAGGATGACTGCAAGAACCTCCATCACCGTGAATTCATAACCCCGGGTATGCCCCCGGTAAAATGTCTCCTGGGGAAATCCGGGCGCCGTGGAAACCAGTCGGTAGATCATCACACTGGTGAACAGCATCAGAAAAAAACAGACCCTTTGTGCAAACCGCGATGAACGGATCGAAAATCCCACCGCCGGGGCGAACCCGAGGTAGATCAGACTCAACAGAAGAATTTTAACACTTTCGGGCATGGGTCCGGATGAACTGAAGACGAATATACCGGGACTCAGCCCCATTTCAACCTTGGCGGACGTCTGCTCACCGAAAATCCTTCAACGATTATTGTTACTTTCCAGGCAACCTGTTAGCATAAATGAATGCACTTGCCTCCCGTAACCATAGTCATCCGGTCCAAAAATGACGCCGCCCTGATTGGCGACTGCATCGATGGCATCTGCTCCCAGGACTACCCCGCCTCCATCCAGCGCATTCACATCGATTCCGGTTCCACCGACGGCACCGTTGAAATCATCAAACGCTCCAAACCCGAACAGCTTCTTCAGATCCGGGCCGAGGACTACATTCCCGGTCGCGTGCTGAATACCGGGATCAAGTTGTCGGATACAGAATGGATCGTCTTTCTCAATTCCGACGCAACCCCGGTGGGAAACCAGTGGCTGGCCCACTTGATCAAAGCCGCCGTGGCAAAACCCCATACCGGCGCTGCCTTTGGGCGACAAATCCCCCGCCCGGATTGTCTCCCTGTTTTTGTCCATGATTACGAACGTTGCTTTGGGAAAAACCGCGCCTCCAGGGACTGGCCCCACTTTTTCAGCATGGTCAGTTCTGCAGTCAACCGTGCGGCATGGCAGGAGCACCCTTTTCGCGAGGACATGCGATATTCGGAGGATGAGGAATGGTCCTTTCGCATCCATAAAAACGGCTGGCATATTGCCTTTGCCGAGGAATCCGTCGCCATGCACTCCCACAACTACACTCTGGAGGAAGTCCGAAAGCGCAACTATGGCGAAGGGTTCGCCCTTGCAGCTACTCCGGAGCTCCATTTAAAACGAACCGGACTCCTTCGCGGAGTCCTCCTTCCCTGCGGGAAGGATGCCTTTCGCGATTTTGCTTATTTCCTAAAGAAGAACCAAATCGGAGCCTGGCCAAGGGCGCTGGCTGTGCGCATGATTCAACGACTTGGGAAAAGACGGGGATTCCTCGATGGGGTCCATCAGCCTTCCACCTCCGACTGAGCAAATCCCCCCACTTCATGCCTGACCGTTGGAAAAAAAATCTCGTTCGAAACACGATCACCAATTACCTGCGGACCGCCGTGCGGCTTCTTCAGGGACTGATTCTGTTTCGGATGACCGTTCAACATTTCACCCAGGAACAATTTGGCTACTGGGCTTTGCTGTGGTCGGGATTTGGCATGACAGTTCTTGTGGACTTCGGGATGGGGCTTACGGCGCAAAAGGAAGCCGCTTATCGAACGGCCCGTAAGGAATGGGAGGAATTAAGCCGCCTTCTCAGCACCATGGTCTGGACGTTTGTCATGATCGGGGCTGCCATTTTTCTGATCGTGTTCCTGATCAAACCCATTTTTTTGGGGCGTATTGGAATTTCTCCGGAAAACTATCCAGCTTTTGAACGATCGTATTGGTTCTTTTTCGGAGCCCTGGCGCTGGGTTTCCCCATGGGACTTTTCCCGGAAGTCCTGTGCGGCCTCCAGCGCTTGGATCTGGTGAATTGGACGATGATCGTCACGATGCTATTGAACATCGTTTTTTTCAGTCTTGCCGTCGTGTTTCACTGGCCGTTTGAATCCTTTTTCCTGATCAGCATTGTTTGCGCTCTCGCACCCGATGTCATCGCTTTTGTATGGGTTCGCATGCTGATACCCCAGCTATCCCTCAGCCCCCGACTTTACCATCTTGCCAGCATTCGGGGCATCCTCTCCTTTTCCATCACCTCCTATATCATCACCCTGACCAACCTCATAATCACACGTACCGCACAAGCCATCATCAGCTTCTGCCTAAAAGATGTTTCAGCGGTGGCCATTTATCAGGTCGGTTACAAAATCGCGGAGCTTTTTGCCACGGTAACCTATCAGCTTCAATATTCCATTTCTCCCGCCGCCGCCTATCTCAATGCCACCGGGGATCGAAATGCATTGAATGGGTTGTTGGTCAATAGTTCCCGGGTCACCCTTCTTTTTGCCACACCCGGTTATTTTTTAGCCGCCGCTTACATGCGACCCTTGATTGAGTTGTTAACCGGAATGGAACATGTGGACGAACCGACCTTTTTTGTCGGACAGTTCCTGCTTCTCAGTGTTTACAGCACCCTCATTACGAGTAGTTGCTCCAAACGAATCATGATGATGTCGGGATGGGAATCCCCGCTTTTAAGACTCAGCATCGCCGAAGCCGTTCTGAATCTGATCCTCAGCATCCTTCTGGTTTATCCCATGCAGGTAAAAGGGGTGGCACTTGGAATTTTTATTCCTGCGTTTTTGATTGGCTGGTTCTGGCTGACTCCGTTGACTCTTAAATTCGTGAATATGACCCTTGGAGAATGGATTCGGAAGGTTTATGTGCCCGTCCTTCCCACCATCGCCCTTTCCCTCCTTCTCCATGGAGTGATTCAATGCACCTGGCCTTTAAATATCAATCACCAGGCTGCGGATTCAGGCTGGTTGGGATGGGTCAACTCGTGGACCCCATCCTCCTTTTCCAATTTTTTTCAAACCTCCAGCATGGGGCGGACGACTCACCGCATTCTCTCCGTTCTTTTCCCCTTGGGCACCCGTTTTATCATCGTCATGCTCCCCGTCGGCTGGCACATCTACCGGTTCAGAAAAAAACTATTTTAAAGGAGAAGGGTTGCCTTCAGGCGGATTTTCCGTTTTTACGGACATGCTCTTCCGCTGAGGCATAAATGACCTCCAATTGAGCACCCACAGCCTTCCACTGATATTTTGCCATCACTTCCGCCCGCCCGTTCTCCCCTAATTGATGACGAAGGACGGGATCAGAAGCACAACGTTGAAGGCTGTGGAACAATTGGAGGGTGGCATCGGAGGCATTGGGGTCAAAAAAAAGTCCCGTCTCCTCATGCGCCACAAACCCTTTCAGTCCCCCCACCCGACTTACAATTGCCGCTTTACAAGCGGACCATGCCTCAAGCACCACAATCCCGAAGGGTTCATGCACGGAAGGCAACACGAAGACATCACATGCGTGATACGCGTTCACCAGGTCCGGATGGTCATGCCCCATCCCAGGGAGGATCTGGACGTATTCGGACAATTGGTGATCCTTCACAAAAGCTTCGAGCTTCCTCGCATAGTCGGGTTGGGTAACGGGGCCGATGAGGAGTAACCGGGCATGGGCACGATCCGCGCGCATCCGGGCGAATGCTTCAAGCAAAGCAAGCTGGTTTTTCTGCGCATCGATCCGGCTGATGTTGAGAATCAGGAACGCATCGGAAGGGATCCCATTTTTTTGACGAAATCCCCCGCCGTCACCGGATCGAAATTTATCGAGGTCCACCCCATTTGGAAGATAGGATACACGCCCGTGTCGGACATTCTGCACGAGTTTCTCCCGCTCACTTTCCCCCACACAAATGATGTGATCGGCATCATCCAGAACCCGCCGCGATCCAAACAGAAAACCAAAGGGCTGTCCCCACTCCACCTTTCCCTCAGCTGGTTTCATCAACAAATCCCTTTCTCCCCTGGGCACATCAAAGAGCCCTCCCGGAAGAGAAACCACGTAGGGGATTTTTCGAAGTCTCGCAGCCGTGCGAATTTCCCCCCCCAGGCGTTTCATCGCATAGGAATGAAAAATCCGAACGTCCGGCACACGCATCATCGCCGCAAACATGGAGAGAGACACCAGGTTTCCCCCTTTTTTATCCATCGCAAGCCGATCGTCTGACGAAAGTCCGAAATAGGGATAAAAATGAGAAAAACGTCTTACCGGAATTCCCTCCAAAACCTCCTCACGCTTCGAAGCCAGAGCCATGGAAGTGAAAACCTCCGGACGAAAACCTTCCCGCAATTGATGCTTGGCAAGCTCCAGAACACTTGTCTCCGTCCCTCCCCACTCTTCACGGAGAAAACGGCGGGGTATATGAAGAATTCTATTTTTGGAGTTCATCCATGTGTTGGGCTTTCAATGGACACCATCCGATCTACAAACCTGATGGCCATCCCCCCTCAACCCTTTGCAGGCTCCTTGAGAGCCACTCGAACCTGCGCGGCAAGTTGAGCGACATAGGGATCATCAAAAAGCGTCTCGTGGGAACCGGGAATCACATGAATGTTGAGCTTTCCCCTTGCAAGGAACTGCCACCCCAGAGTGGGTTCAAACTCCAACAAACCATGCTGCTGCACGCGATAGACATCCAACACACCCTCATAAGGCTTGGGCCGGTAATTAAGGAACGCATGCCAGTGGGTGGCGGCGTATTTTCGATACTCTTCGGGATATTGAGCCACATCGACAACCTCCTCCAACTCAAGCAGGGCGCTGAGATCCTCCTTGGTCTCGCCATTCAGCAACGGAGTTTGCCGGCGCTTCTTGATCGCGTTCCAACGACGCTTGATGCGCAACCAGTGCTGGGACGGTTTTTGCCGGATCAGTGCTCCAAACCAATGATAAAAATTGACCGAAAAATCCCAAATCATCCGAAACTTGTTCTCATAGGAAGGACGCGCCGTGGGGGGGAATGCGCCCGCGTCTAACAAACCCAGAAAGGCCACTTCATCCCCTTGCTCCCGGAGCTGGCGCGCCATTTCGTATGCCACATTTCCGCCAAAACAGTACCCCGCAAGATGATAAGGCCCTTTGGGCTGGAAGGATTTGATCCATTGGATGTAGTGCGCAGCCATGTCCTCCAGGACTCCAAACGGTTCCTGAGGGGCTTGAATGCCATAGGAGGGCCGGTCGGCACCAATAAGTTCCACCAGTTTCTTATAACGGAAAAGCCCGCCCCCGCCTCCGCCGCCAAGGGTATGAACCCAGAAAATAGGCGTTCCACTCCCTTCCGTCTGAATGGGAACCAGGTTGGACCAGGTGGAAGATCCCCCATCCTTGGAATCCAAGAGTTGGGCAAGCCCTTCGATCGTCGGAGCGTTGAAAATCGCCGTGAGAGGAAGGTGATTGTGGAAGGAGGCCTTGATCTTCGAAAACATTTTCACCGCCATGAGCGAATGGCCCCCGATCTCAAAGAAATTGTCCCTCACCCCCACCTTCGGAAGGGCGAGAACCTCCTTCCATATCTCAACGAGCTTTTGTTCCGTTTCATTTCGGGGAGGCACATGTGCCATTCCCGTATCAAATGAAGATCGATCCGGGGAGGGAAGGGACTTTCGATCCACCTTGCCACTTGGGGTCAGGGGGAATGCCTGCATCACCACAAATGCGGCAGGAACCATGTAGTCGGGACATTGTCCCTTTAAAAATCCGCGCAAAGAGCCGACTTCAATGGTTTTGCCAGGTTTCGGAACGACATACCCTACGAGACGCTTGACCCCACCCTGATCATCACGAGCCATCACCACCACATCCTTCACATCTTCATACTGGCTGAGAAGGGATTCTATTTCACCAAGCTCGATTCGAAAACCGCGTATTTTAACCTGATGGTCGATGCGTCCGAGAAATTCAATCTGCCCGTCGGAAAGATAACGGGCTAGATCACCTGTACGGTAGAGGCGACTTTTCCCATGAGGATCAAATGGATTCGGAACAAATTTCTCTGCGGTAAGGTCTGGCCGACGATGATATTCCCGCGCGAGACAGACTCCTCCAATATAGAGTTCCCCGGAAATTCCGACAGGCACGGGCTGCATGGAGGGATCGAGCAGGTAAATCTGGGTGTTGTTGATGGGACGCCCGATGGGAGGAAGTGGCGGCCAGGTTTCTGTGGAGCCCTGAAGGGAATAGGCGGTAACCACATGACTCTCCGTAGGGCCATACTGGTTTTGCAAGACACAGCCACGGAGGCTGTTCATCAAATGAATCAATCCAGGGGTGATTTGAAGCTGCTCCCCTGCCGTGATGATCTGTTTTAGGGAATCCGGAACGGTTGCGGATTCACGCGAAGCCTCCGCAAGATTCTGCAGGGCGACAAAAGGTAAAAACAGACGCTCGATCCTTTGCTCGCGAAGGAAGGTCAAAAGCCCCATGGCATCGAGTCTCAACTCCTCTTTGATCAAAACAAGGGTTCCTCCACCGCACAAAGTCGAAAAAATCTCCTGAAAGGAAACATCAAAACTGAGCGATGAAAACTGGAGGGTCCGCGCTTTGGACGGCAGTCCGGAATCGAAGAGCTGCCACTTCAAGAGGTTCACCAGAGGACGATGCTCCATCACCACGCCCTTGGGCTTGCCCGTGGAACCTGAAGTATAAATCACATAGGCGGGATTGTCGGGGGTCACCGCAGGAGGAGTGTATCCCTCCGCTCCCTCAAAAGGCTCGTCCATGCAGACCACACGGGACTCATGAACAGGAAGACTGGAAACCAATCGCCGTTGAGTGAGAAGCACCGGAGCATCGCTGTCCTCGAGCATGAATGCCAGCCGGTCAGCAGGATAAGCGGGGTCCAGCGGTACATAGGCCGCCCCCGCTTTTAAAGTGCCCACCACTCCGACAATGGTATCGATCGATCGTTCCGTACAAACCCCTACAAAGGCCCCGGGCTTCACTCCCCGGCGTTGAAGCACCGCGGCGCACTGGATCGCCCGTTCATTCAGTTCACGATAGGTTAACCGCCGCTCTCCATCCACGACAGCCAGGTCATCCGGCGCCCGACGAACCTGTTCCTCGAACCATTGGTGAACACATTGATCCGGAAATTTCGATGCGGTCGCATTCCAATCCTCCAGCACTTGTTTTCGCTCGGAATCAGGAAGCAGATTGATTTTTCCAAGCGGCATGGACTCATTTTCCAGAAAGGCGTCCACCACCGACAGAAAATGTTGCAGGCCCCGGGCGGGAAGATCCTCCACAAACAAATCCCGGTTGAAGTCAAATTCGATGGCCATCTCCTCACTGGGATTAAATCCGTAGAGTTGAAGAGAGAGGGTTTCCAAGGCATGCCCGGTGTTCAACCACTCGGCCTTGCCGGGGACCCCGCAGAAATCAACGAAGGCCGGAAGATGCATGTTGAGGATCACGGCAAAACTCTGCCGGTTATGGGGTGCTGCAGGTGAAAAAGGCCCGTGACGCAAAGCGCTGAAAATCTCATGCCGCACCTGTTCCATCAATGATGCAAAACTATCCTCAGGACGAATTTTCACGTCAATGGGTACAATCTCTGAAAAAAATCCCACCGTTTCCTTAAATTGCTTGGATCTCCTGTTATGTACGGGAACGCCGATAGTGAAATGGTCTCGCCCGGTCACCCGATAGATGTAGGCCGCCATCATGGAGAAAAAGACATTCAGGGCCGTTCGATCCGCAAGCGCCCCACCGGTCGCTAACCGTTTGATTGCTTGTTGGATGCGTTGGGAACGGTCGGCCCCCATATTACAACGCAAACGCACCACATTCGTGCTTTGCTGAACAATCGAACGCCCATAAAAAACCAGGGGTTCTTCCTCTCCCAAAAGTTTTTGCTTCCAATAAGCCACATTCTTGCGGCCGGGTTCTGAATTCTGAATTTCCTCCTCGTAGCGCACATAATCCCGGAACTGGGGAATCGGTTCTTTTTCTTTCAAAACCCCTTTCATGGAAAGCCCATAGAAGTCCGACAATAACCGGGTGATCAAAGCAATCGACCAACCATCACTCACCAGATGATGCAGGCAAAGGTAAAATGCGTAGTCATCTTCGGCGATCTTTAAGAGGGCGGCATCGAAAAGGCGCCTGGTCAAATCGAAGGGTTTGGCAACCCTTTCCTGAACCCACTTTTGCAAAAACTCCCTGGGAGCTTTATGGGCGGACAAATCCAACACCTCCATCTCAAACGGAATGGCTTCGAGAACCACCCCCGACGGGATCCCCTGATCCTCATGAACAACCGTACGAAGCGCATCACTTGAATTTACCAGGGTTTGCAGTGCGTTTTGAAAGTGTCTGGGTTCGATCCGCCCCTTAAGCCACCACACCCCTGCCACATGAAAAAGAGGAGAATCAGGATGAAGTTTTTGCGCAATCCAGACTTGCACCTGTCCACTAGTCAGATTGGAACCCGACTCCTGGTCGGAAGGACCTGCAACCTTGGTCGTTGGAACATTTTGTGACGGTAAACTCATGGAACCCTGAAAAGATCAAAGTTGAATCAAACAACCCGCATTAAGCTTCCGAAGGCGGATTTCTGAAACGGTGGATGATGCCATACCCCTCCCCCCAAGGCAATGAACTTCCAAGATTGAGGACCCAAAAATCGAATTCATGACTGCGTCGGTTGAAAGGGCTGTTTCTTTACTTGGGTCAGGCATGTTTTCATCTGGGAGGCCAACTCCCGGACAAACGGCTCATCAAAAATTCCATCATGCGTTCCGGGAACCACATGCACATGCAAACCATTCTGAATAAACTGTTTCCATTCCAAGTCCATATCAAAAGCACCCAGGGGCTGCTTTTTCACACGAAATAAATACGCAGACCCTGGATAGGGACGTGGTTTGTAGGCCACAAAGGCCCTCCAATGGGTTTCTGCATGCTTTCGAAACTCTTCGGGATATTCCGCAAAATTGATGAGTTCTTCCAACTGAGGAATTTGACGGTGCTTGTCAGTGTCCCTTCTCAGGATTTTTCGACCCAGTTGAGCCATGGCTTTCCTTAGGCGGAAAATAAGTTGCGTTTTGCTAAGTTCGGGAATTTCAGCAAGCCAGTAACAAAGGTTCGTCACAAAACAGGAAAGGTACTCAAGGTTCCATTTCACTTTGACCACGCGATTGGGATGAAGCGAACTTTCGAGCATGGCAAGGAAGGCGACCTTCTGTCCCTGTGCCTGGAGCTGTTGAGCCATTTCAAAGGCCAGATTCCCTCCAAAGCAGTAGCCTCCCAGATAATAGGGCCCATTGGGCTGTAAACTCCGAATGGCTTCGATATAGTGTGAGGCCATGGCCTGCAACGTGGTAAATGGTTCCGGAGGAGCTTGGATTCCGTAGGAAGGCTGGTCCGGCCCGAGAAGTTCCGCCAGTTTCTTGTAACGGAAAAACCCGCCCCCACCTCCTCCTCCGAGGGTATGAATCCAAAATATCGGAGGCTTGGTGCCTTCGGGCTGGATATTCACGAGACATGACCAGGAGCTGGCCGCCTCGTTCCGATCCAACAAGCGAACCAACTGCTCGATCGTTGGCGCCTTGAAAAGGGCGGTCAAGGGAAGATATTGATTGAGGCCCTTCTTGATCATCGTAATCAGACGAACCGCCAGGAGGGAATGTCCCCCAAGCTCAAAGAAGTTATCCTTCACGCCGATACGTTGAATCCCCAACACTTCCGACCACATACGTGCCAGCTGGGTCTCCGTTTCATTTCGGGGAGCGACATAACTCTCCTGCAATTCGGGGCCCCGTTGTTCGGGCGCAGGCAGGGCACGGCGGTTCACCTTTCCATTGGGGGTCAGGGGAAAAGACTCCATGGAAACGAACGCCGACGGCATCATGTATTCAGGAATCTGATCACTTAAAAAATTTCGCAGCTCCCCGGCACTGGGTCCGGGTAAGGAACGGGGGACAAAATAGGCAACCAATCGCTTGTTACCAAAGGAGTCGTCGCGCGGAAGAATCAAATTCTCCCGGATCGCAGGATGCTTCCCGAGCACGGCCTCAATCTCCCCGGGTTCAACACGAAATCCCCGAATCTTGACCTGGTGATCGATGCGTCCCAGAAATTCGATCGTCCCGTCGTGCAACCATCGTCCCAAATCCCCTGTCCTGTAGAGACGCGCCCCGGGCTCCTTGGAAAAGGGATGGGGAATGAATTTTTGCGCCGTCAGATCCGGCGCGTTGAGGTAGCATCGAGCCAGACCATCCCCTCCCACATACAATTCTCCCGGAATTCCGATGGGAACGGGATTCATATGGGGATCGAGAATATAAATTTGAGTGTTCGAAATCGGCCTTCCGATGGGAACCGTGTCCTTGATTTCACGCCCTCGTGGTACGGAATAACAGGTACTGAAGGTCGTCGATTCTGTCGGGCCATAACCATTGATCACCTGACAATCCGGCAATGCCTCAAGAGTCTTTCGCACATGAGACGGGGAAAGAATATCCCCTCCGGCGAGCAGTCGTTTGACGGACTTCAATGCCTGGATATTGTCCTCCACAATCTGGTGGAACAACCCGGCGGTCAACCAGAGCGTGGTCACCCCTTCCTTCTCGATCACAGCCTTCAAATCCTCCAGGGACGAAAGTTGTCCTGAAAACACCACCAAACGGCCTCCGTTCAAGAGAGGCCCCCAAATCTCAAGCGTGGATGCATCAAAAGCCAACGGAGCGAATTGCAAAAACACATCCGACTCCGAAAATGTGAGGTAGTTGGTGTTTTTTACCAGGCGGACCACACCGCGATGGGGGACACAAACCCCTTTGGGTATCCCTGTGGAGCCGGAAGTGTACATCACATAGGCCAGATGATCCGGCGTCATGATATTGATGACATTCTCTTCACTTGCACCGGCAATCTCCGGAAGCTCCGTATCGAGGCAAATCACCCGAGCGCGGGTTTCGGGCAGGGCCGAAAGAAGGCGCTGCTGGGTCAAAAGCACGGAGGCTGCCGTATCGTTCAACATGAATGCGAGGCGATCCTTCGGGTACCGGGGGTCCAGGGGAACATACGCCCCCCCGGCTTTAAGGATGCCCAGGATGCCCACCATCATTTCAATCGAACGCTCCACACTCAAACCAACAAGGCAATCCGGTCCCACTCCGAGACTTCGCAGATAACTTGCGACCTTGTTGGCCCGGCGATTCAATTCACGGTAGGTAAGCCTCTCATTTTCCGAAACAAGCGCGATGGCATCCGGGGTGGCATCCACCTGTTTCTGAAACAATTCATGGACACAAGCATCGCGGGGATAGTTGGTCCCCGTCCGGGTCCAAGCCCCAAGCAACTGTTCATTTTCAATCGGTGTCAGGATGTTGATTTCAGATAAACGTCGATCTGGATCCGCCGCCACACTCTCCAGGAGGGACTGAAAATGCCCCGCCAGGCGAACGATGGTTGCGGCATCAAACAAATCGGTGCTGTATTCAAACACCGCCTTCAATCCCTCGACGGTTTCAGTCATGAACAGCGTCAAATCGAACTTGGCGGTGCGGCCATTCACATCCTGAAGACTCAGGACAAGCCCCGGGAGTTGATGATCCTTCAGGAATTCATTCTGATAGAGAAACATCACCTGAAAAAGTGGATTCTGACTAGCATCCCGTTCGGGATTGATCACTTCCACAAGCTTCTCAAAGGGAAGTTCCTGATGGGCGAAGGCACCCAGCGTCCCATCCTTCACGCGCTGCACCACTGTACGGAAGGTGGGGGCCTGGGAGAGATCTGTTCGCATCACCAGGGTGTTGACGAAAAATCCGATCAATCCCTGGGTCTCGAGCCGGCTTCGATTGGTGATGGGCGACCCCACGGCAATATCCTCCTGGGAGGTGTAGCGCTGAAGAAGGGCCTTGAACGCTGCGAGGTAAATCATGAAGGGCGTCGCCCCTTCCGTCTGGGCAAGGGCCTTCAATGCGGCGGTGACTGACTTTGGAAGAAGGATGGAATGCCTGTCGCCCAGAAACCGTTGGACCGCAGGTCGGGGTCGGTCGTAGGAAAGTTGCAGGACGGGCAGTCCGGCAAGTTGCTTCTTCCAATACGCGAGATGCCTCTCCAATTCATCTCCCTGAAGCATCTGCCTCTGCCAGCACGAATAATCCCCATACTGAATGGGCAGTTCCGGTAAATTCGGCTGGGCCCCGGTGCTGTAGGCCTGGTAGAGGGTCACCAGCTCGTGAAAAAACACGCTCAGCGACCAGCCGTCGGAAATGATGTGGTGAAAATTGACGATCAGGAGATGTTCCTGGTGATCCAGTCGAAGAAGGTGAACCTTGAGGAGCGGTCCACGATTCAGATTAAACGCCCAGTGGATCTGCTCGTACACAAAACGCTGCACCTGCATCTCCCGTTCGATGGCGGAAAACTGCCGAAGATCCGATATCTGCATCGGAATTTTCAACTTGGGATCGATGGATTGAACGGGTTGACCGTCGAGGTTCGGAAAAGTCGTCCGCAACACATCGTGGCGACGCACGATTTCATCCAGGCTCTGTCGCAAAGCCTCCACATCGAGAGCCCCCTTCAAGCGAAGCGTTTCAGTGATGTTATAAAGATGATCCCCGGGTTTCAGTTGATCAAAAAACCAGAGTCTTTGCTGCGCAAATGAAACCGGAGCGCTCTCCCTGTTCAGCCGTGGGGTGATGACGGCAGCCTCCACGGGTTTTGTCACCCCTCCCCCACGAAGTCGCTGCTCCAATAAGGCCCTTTTCGCCGCAGAAAGCTGTTTCGCCCGAATCGATGATAGAGGTTCAGCCATGATGAATCATCCAGCCTGTTGTTGAGGATAAGGCTCCATTCCGGCAAACCGTTGAGCCTCCGCATCGCTCAACTGTTCCAACTCCTGAATCAGAATCTCCTCGATGGCCAACGCAAGCTGTTCAATGGTAGGGGCCTCAAAAAGCTGACGCAGGGGCATGTCGATCTGGAAGGTTTTGCAAATGCGGGAGAGCACCTGGATGGCCTGAAGGGAATCCCCTCCAATTTCGAGAAAGTTATCATGCACCCCAAACTCCTTCTGACCCAGCACCTCCACCCAAATACCTTCAAGCGCCTGTTCGGTCGCGTTGCGCGGAGCAACCCGCCCTTCCGCACTCCCACCGCTGGCGCGTTCCGGTGCGGGAAGCGCCTTTCGATCCACTTTTCCATTGGAACTCAGCGGCAGCGCATTCAACACCACAAAGGCGGCCGGAACCATGTACTCGGGAAGCTTTGCCCGGAGGAAATCACGTAGCATGCCGGGGCAAAGCTCTTTTCCATGATGCGGCACCACATAGGCAACCAAACGTTTGTGTCCCCCATCATCCCGGGCCGCCACCACAGCCTCCTTCACGTCCGAAACCTTGAGAAGAGTTGTTTCAATTTCACCCAATTCAATTCGGAACCCGGAAATTTTGACTTGAAAATCTTCGCGTCCAAGGAATTCGATATTCCCATCGGGAAGGTACCGACCAAGATCCCCTGTACGGTAAATGCGTTCGCCTGTTTCCGGATGAACCACGAAACTGGCGCCCGTCCTTTCCGCATCCCGCCAGTACCCCAACGCCACACCAATGCCGCCGATATAAAGCTGCCCCGGCACCCATGCGGGACAATCCTGCATCCGGTCATTGAGCACGTAGAATCGTTGATTCACCATCGGCTTGCCATAAGGAATGCTTTTCCACTGGGGGTCGATTTTTTCAATCGGATAGATGATCGACCAGATGGAAGCCTCCGTCGCGCCCCCGAGGCTGATTAATTTGGTTTCCGGGGACATCTGGCGAAGACGCCCAGGCAGCCCCACCGGGATCCAGTCGCCACTCATCATGATCACCCGAAGAGTTTCCGGAACTTTCTGTGCACGGCTTTCGGCAAAATCGGTCATCATTTCCACAAGCGCTGGAACCGAATTCCAAAGGGTAACCTTTTCCTCCGTCACCCATCGAATCCATCGTTGCGGCTCACGCAGGGCATCCGATTCAGGCATCACTATGGCCCCCCCGGCTGAAAGAATGCCAAAGATATCGTAAACCGAGAGGTCGAAATTCAGGGCGGAAATCGCAAACGTCCTGTCCCGGGGGCCGACCTCAAAACGTTCATTGATATCCACAATCGTGTTCAGGGCGCCCCGATGATCAATCATCACCCCCTTGGGCAATCCCGTCGAGCCGGAGGTATAGATGACATAGGCCAGATCCTCGGGGTTCTGCACCTGGGGCAAAGGTTCAATGCAAAGGCTGGAAAGGTTTTCCAGACTTACCACCAGTCGCTCGATACCCACAGGCCACTTCACCCGGGCATCGGCAGATGGCTGGGTTAATACACATTTCACCTGCGCATGCTCCAAAAGATAAGCGATACGTTCCGCTGGAAGATTCGCATCGATGGGCAGATAAGCCGCCCCGGACTGGAGAATGGCCAGCACGGCAGGAATCTGCTCCCATCCCTTTTCCATGACGACCCCGACGAGTGAATTCGGCTTCGCCCCCATGGTTCTCAGACGATGTCCCAGGTGGTTGGAAAGCCGGTGGAGTTCGTCGTACGTCAAACGGGCGGTCGATGAAATCACGGCAGGTTGATTCGGCTGGAAGGAAGCCTGCTCCAGAAATGCCGTGTGAAGCAACCCGGTGGGCACAGGACGCTCCGTCCCGTTGATCCATTTACGTTTCTCCTGTTGGGCCTTGGGAAGAAGATCGAACTGCCGTGACAACCAAGCCCCCTCATCCCGGGCCAGATGAGCAATTAGCTTCGAATAAGCGGCGAACATTTCATCGAGAAATCCCTCGGGAAAAAGTTCGTCCACAGAATCCCAATCCAGAACCAGGCCATCCCGATCCTCCATCACACAGTGATCCAGCCAAACCTGGGGAGTCTGATACGTATTATGAACAATCTGCCCCAGAGCATCCCATCCACTGGTCCCTCCCTCACCCTCCTCAAGATTGAGGATGCTCGTAAAGACAATAGGCATGTTGGCGCGCGTTGCAGCCCCATGCAGGCGGGCAAGTTTTCGCAGAACCTGAAGTCCGCTCACATACCGGTGATCCAGGTCATCCCAGAGTTGCTGCTGTACCTGCCGGACCTTTTGCTCAAAGGTACGGTCCCCACTCAAATCCACTCCCAACATGGTGAGTGAGGTGAAATCCCCCACCACATCATTGACCTGGGGATGAAGGGGAAGGCGGTTGAAAAGGGTGAGATTGAGCGTGAAACGCGGCGACTTACTCCAGGCGGCAAGGACCTCCGCAAACGCGGTAAACAGCACAACCGAGGGGGTCACCCCCGCGCGTTTCGCACGTGTCTTGAATCGATGCCACGATTTCCAGTCAAGCTTAGCCTCACGCCGGACAAATCTGGGGGCATCTATGGAGGCTGGATTTTTCGCCAATGGGAGGTCAGGCGCCGGAGGAAGGTCGGGCACGCGCTTGTCCCAATAGTCCATGGACGTACGATAGAGGTCCGTTTCCTTTAGGGCCGCTTCCGACAAAACATAATCCCGGAACGTGAGTTCGAGCGGGGGAAGAACCGCGCTGGGATCCTTATAAAGCGCCGCCAGTTCCTTCACCAGGACCTGCTCCCCCATCGCATCTGTCAACAGGGCATCAATACTGATGTGCAGACGGGATAGCCCCCCATCGAGCCGACTCACACGAAACTCAAAAAGCGGCCATTTGTCGGCTGGAAGCACCTGGTGGGAAAGCTCATCGCGCACTTTTTTTAAACTCGCCTCAACCTCCGCCTGCGGTTTTCCCGCCAGATCGAGAGTTCCAATCCGGTAGGAGGGTACTTCGCGCAACACTTTCTGGGTTCCATCCGGAAGAATGATCGCCCGCATCATGTCATGGCGTTGAATCACCAACTGAAGGGCCGATTCCAAAACGGGAACATTCAGATCCTGCGCATCAATCTCCATGTACGTGTGGCAGGCGACATTTCCCATTTGGAAGGAGTTTCCACGTCCAATCCAGTACGCCTGCTGCACCTCCGTCAGAGGGAAGGCTTCATACCGTTCGGCGGGTGCGGGTTTGACTGTGGGAAGGGTGTCACATCGAACCGCCTTTGCGAGACTGGTTGAAAGATGTGCCGCGAGCCCAGCAATGGTAGGGGATTCAAAGAGGGCGCGAAGGGAAAGGTCCTTTCCAAATTCCTCGCGAATCCTGAAAATAAGGAGGGTCGCCAGGAGGGAATGTCCTCCCAACTCGAAAAAGTTATCGAATATTCCAACCTGTTTAACCCCCAAGACCGTCCTCCATATCCCTGCGAGTCGCGTTTCCACGTCATTTCGTGGGGCGACCACCCCCTCGCGGGTTTCCTGGACCTCCGCACCCATGGGGGGAAGCGCCTTGCGATCGGTCTTTCCATTGGGAGTCAGAGGAAGCTGATCCAGAAGCATCCAGGAGGTCGGTACCATGAACTCCGGAAGTTGCCCCTTCAAATAGGTTTTAAGCTGCTTCAGATCAAAATTTGCGCGATCCACAGGAACCACGTAGGCCACCAGCCGAGAAATACCTCCTGCTGTCTGCTGGGCGACTGCCACCGCGGCGCGTACTCCCTCAAAACGACCGATGGCCCCCTCGACTTCGCCCAACTCCACTCGAAAACCACGGATCTTCACCTGATCATCCATCCGTCCGATCAGCTCCAAATCTCCGCTTTCAAGGAATCGCCCCAGATCCCCCGTTCGATAAATCCTCGCCCCTTGAGACTTCGACAGGGGGTCCGCAATAAATTTCGCCGCCGTGAGCTCAGGCTGATTCAAATAGCCACGCGCAACG
Organism: uncultured Verrucomicrobiota bacterium; assembly: GCA_964475835.1. Classification (GTDB taxonomy): domain Bacteria; phylum Verrucomicrobiota; class Verrucomicrobiia; order JABWAM01; family JABWAM01; genus JABDCI01. Next base: position 60,645 of record CAYYYL010000003.1, read on the forward strand.
CCCGCCCCCCCAATGCAAATTTCACCCACCACGCCGGCAGACACGGGTCTCTGCTTTTCATCCAGGATATGGATCTGGGTGTTGAGAAAAGCGCGACCAATCGGCACCACCCCATCATTCGAATGCGTCGAAAGATCCCCTTCAAAATAAGTACTGTCAATGGTGGCCTCTGTCAGCCCATACGAATTGATCAACCGTGTCCCCGAAGAACAGAGCTGCTTGAACTCCAAATACTCCTTCACATACCAGACATCGGATCCCGCGATCAGTAATCGAAGGGGGGGAAGCTGCCGCCGGGCATCCCGAACGTACTGGACGAGATTCCGCAACACAGCAGGAACAAACTCCGCACAATCCACCCGTTCACGAATCATCAAGTCGCAAAGCCTGTCCGGACTCAGTAAAAATTCACGGGGACAAAGCACCAGCTTCGCCCCCGAACAAAGCGCCCTTACCATGTCTCCAGCAAAAACGTCGAAGGAAAAACTCGCCATCTGCAAGTGACAGCGGATGGATTTCAAGTCATAGGCAACCTCCCAACCGTGGTAGGCATTTACCAGATTGCCATGGGAAATCATCACCCCCTTGGGTTTCCCCGTGGAACCGGAGGTATAGATGACATAAGCCAGATCCTCAGGGGACCGGGGAATTTCCAAATTTTCCTCTGATTCCTTTGAAATCACCGGCCAGGAGGTGTCGAGTTCCAGCAACGTTCCCTGAAATTGGGGCAGATCCTTCAACACCTCCCGGGTCGTTATCAGGAACTCCAGACGGGCATCCCCCATCATGTAGCGAATGCGCTCCGCAGGATAGGCATGATCAATCGGAACGTAGGCGGCGCCCGCTTTGAGCACCCCCCAGATCGCAACCATCATATCGACCCCACGGTCGAGACAGATTCCCACAAGGTCGCCCTGCGCCACCCCCTGTTTATTCAAGGATCGGGCCAGTTGATTGGCTCGCGCGTTGAGTTCCCCATAAGTGAGACTTTTCCCTTGGTAGGCCACCGCCACGGACTGGGGTGACACCAACGCATGTCGTTCAAAAAGGTCACACAGACTCTCGATCCGGTCCTGCTGGGAAACGGCGCCCACGGATACCTCCAAAGGCTCGGCATCCCAATCCGTTGGCAATTGCAGATCAATCCGGGAATCCACTCCCCTGCCACACATGTCCTCAAGAAGGGCTTCAAACTGGTCCAGAAGTCGACAGATCACCCTTTTATCGAAAACGTTCGAGTCGAAACTGATTTCGAAACGCATTCCCGGATCGGCATACACCGACAAGGTCAGCAAAAAATTGGTTCTTTCGTGCAACTGCAGGGAATGCAACTTCCAATGGCTTAACGCGGAATGGACCATCGCCTCAGGAGACTTGTTTTCGAACACCACCAGGGTTTCAAACAAGGGCAGCGAGGGATGAATGCGGGTCCAGCGATGCAACGACCCAAGTGGCGTATGCTCGTGCTCCCTGACCTTCAGGCTCTGCTCCCGAAGCGATCGAAGAAGCCCCCCCATGGTCATGGATTCCTCCAGGCGAACACGCACAGGGAGGGTATTGATGAAGAGCCCCACCATGTCATCCCCCCCTTCAAAAAACGATCGACGACAGGCACGGGTGGCTCCAAAAACAATATCCCGCCCGCCGGTGTGACGCCCAACAAGAATGGTCCATGCCGCCTGGATCAACGTGTTCAGAGTCACCCCATGCTCCACGGCAAATTGACGCAGCCGGGCCGTGACAGCCTCCGAAAGCTGCAGGGTCTCCATCCCTGATTCCAAATCACCTTCGAACCCGGAGGATGATCCTGCAAGGACGTCCTTCAGCCTGGGGGGATCAAAAAGGCCAGCAAGGAGTTCCTTCCAAAACGCATCATCCTTGCTTGAATCCCTCCCTGCCTGCCACTGAATAAAATCCGCATAGGCCCGCGGGGGGGAAGGCAAATCGTTCTTCCCCTCGTAGATTGCTTCAAGATCCTTCAAGACCAAAGGAAAAGATCTCCCATCAAGAAGAATATGATGAAAGCTCCAGATCAGGAGACTCTTCGAGCTACCAAGACGGATCAGCCTCAAACGCGTGAGGGGTGGTTTGCCAAGATCAAATCCCCGGTCGCGATCTCCAACTAGAAATTGGGCGAGCTTTTCCTCCTGTTCCTTTGAGGAAACACCACTCCAGTCATCCACCGTGAGATCCACCCCCACTTCGCCCGAAACTTCCTGAAGCGGTTCCTTAACATTTCGCCAGTTGAAGGAAGTCCTCAGAATGGCATGACGGCGCACCACCGCCAACCACGCTGCCCTTAAACGCCGCTCCTCCAGTTCGTGGTCAAACCAGAGCACCATTTGCTCAATATCGACCCCCGAATGCCGGTCGGCAAGGTGATGAAATAACATCCCCTGCTGCATGGGCGAAAGAGGATAACTCCTTTCGATCACAAAATCCCCCCAACATCCCGAACTTCCACCCCACTCATGTCGCCCTCCAAACAAATCGCACCCACATACCGCGTGCCAAGGGAAAGATCCCGAAGGGTCCACGTCTCCCCACCCCAGGTTTCCCCGGAAAACTGAACGCAGGCCGTTTCGGGTGGAAACACCTCAAACTCTTGTAGGGAATAACTCAACCCCCTTCCCATCGCCTTCACAAAGGCTTCCTTCCGAGTCCAACCCGAAAAAAACAGACGCTTTCGTTTTGTAGGATCCAGGGCCTTCCAGAAATCAAATTCCTTCCCAGTGAAAATCAATCGAGCCACGTTCTCCATGTCTTCCAATTCCCGAACCTCCTCCAAATCCACCCCAAGCGGACGCCCCCACCTGATACCAATCATTCCACAGCCGCCGGCATGGGAAAGATTAAAGTGAAGGGACGGCTCCTCCGAAAGAAAAGGCTTACCCCAAGCATTTTCCCTAAAGTCGAGCCCCTCCGGTGCCGACATAAGGTAACCCCCTAGTAAGCTCCTTAAAAGCCCATGAGACACGATAAAATTGACCCGCGAGTCAGCCGATTGAAATCGTTCCGCTCGCTCCCGTTCAGCGTTAGAAAGAATTTTCAAAAAATGTTGGACAGCGTACTTTTGCACATCAAAGCACCACACATGCACCTCCTGACCCAAACGAAACAAATCCATTGGCGGAGCTTCAATCTCCTCCAATCCTGATGGGACCATTTGGGTAGGGACGTTCATTTACAAATAGGTAGAATATACCAGAATATTTATCTGGCAACCGATTTCCACCTTTAGCTAAACATTTATTGAACCAACGTTTTCCCAAAAATTCAGGCGCACTTTTTGCAAGGGTCTTTTCCCTCGTCCATGCAACGATTGCTCCATTTTCATTGGAAATAAGCCTTGCGCATCCGATGGAAATCATGTTTTTTTGAATCAGCACCTTGCAAGCAACCAAAATTAACTATCAATTCTTGGCACAAGACTTGCTCTTCAATCCCCAATCGTGAATTTCCTTTTCCCCAAATTTCGCATTTTTCAACTCGCTGCCTTTTTGATTTTTACAGGATTTCTGGCACGGCCAGGTTTTTGTACACTTGATATTGACATGCTTGAGTTGCCCGTCCCAGGCGATCACGCCCTCCGGGTCATTACCCCTACGGTGCTGGAACTCGTCTTAATCAATACCAAAGCCCCGGATCCCGGTCGATTGACGCAGTGGGACTTTGTGGACGCAGCCAATCAGGTCCACCTTCCCGCGACTACGGAATTGGTGGTCACCGCCAATGGCCGCCAGATCGGGGTGAAATCCGTTGGTTTTCGTCGACGCCCCCTTTACGCACCCGATCGAAAACGGGATCTGAGGCTTGGGAACTCTCTGTATCTGACTCTTTCCGGTTCGGTCGCAGATAACGAAACGGTGGCCGTCACCAACCCGAATCAAAAATATTGGAGTCCCACCACGAAGTTCGAGGACGTCGCCGACCCTCTCCGATGGAGTCCGGCCATTCACGTCAATCAAGTGGGTTACATGCCCGGATTTTCCAAGGTGGCCATGATCGGCTACCAACTCAGTGACCTGGGTGAAATCAGCGTCAGTCCAACCGTTGGTTTCTATCTCTCCCGTGTGAGTGACCGCAGCGTCGCCTTTCGCGGACAGCTAACCTCGAGACCTGATGTTGGCTTTAGCATCACCCCCCTTCCCTACCAAAATGTGCTTGAGGCGGATTTTTCGGCTTTCAATGTTCCCGGCGAGTACTGGCTGGTGGTCCCCGGCCTCGGAGCTTCCTATCCCTTTCAAATCCATGATGGTATCGCCGGAGCAGCCGCCCGCGCCTATGCCCTTGGGATCTACCACCAACGCTGTGGAACGAGCAACGACCTTCCTTACACTCGATTTGTACACGATGACTGCCATACGGCCCCGGCTGAAGTTCCCACCGCCACCAATCCCACCTGGCAATATATTGCTGCTGCCAGCGCAGACTATGCCAGCAATCCCCAATTCACCGCCCCGCAACTCAAAAGTCTTGCCACCTGTTATTTTCCGTTCAACCGTCAGGGAACGGTTGACGTTTCAGGCGGGCATCACGATGCAGGGGACTACAGCAAATACACCATCAACAGCGCCATGTTCATCCATGCGCTCGTGTTTGCAGCAGATTCCTTCGCCAATGTCGGCGCTCTCGACAATCTGGGAATTCCGGAAAGTGGAGACGGAAAGAGCGACATCCTCCAGGAAGCAAAGTGGGAGGCGGATTTCCTCGCCAAAATGCAGGATACGGATGGCGGGTTTTACTTTTTGGTCTATCCCCGCGATAACAAGTACGAGTGGGATGTCCTTCCCGATCACGGCTACTCCCAGGTAGTCTGGCCAAAAACCACTTCGGTGACCGCCTCCTCCGTGGGTGCCCTCGCCCAGATCGCATCCTCTCCTCTTTTCAAACAGCAATTCCCTGTCGAAGCTGCAACCTACCTCCAAAAGGCAAAGCTCGGTTGGGACTTTCTTGAACGCGCCATTGCAAAATACGGCAAGGACGGTGCCTATCAAAAAATCACCCACTACGGCAACGGTTTTGGTCATGATGACGAGCTCACATGGGCCGCCGCCTCCATGTTCATTGCCACGGGAGATCCCCGTTACCAGCAGAAGTTAATGGAATGGCTCCCAGACCCCACAGACCCCACCACACGGGTCTGGTCCTGGTGGTACCTCTTTGAAGGCTATGGCTGCGCGATTCGCAATTATGCCTTCGCTGTCCGCAGTGGTCGTCTTCCTGCAAGCGCCATGAATGCCGCCTACCTCGCCAAGTGTGAATCCGAAGTTCGAGCCGCCGGGCAGGCAGTGCTTTCACGAACCCAGAACTCCGCTTACGGAACCGCCTTTTCCGCCGAAGCGAAACGCTATCTCCAAATCGGATGGTATTTCTCCAGTGATCAAGCTTTTGACATGACGGTCGCTTACCAGCTCGATCCGAATCCGTCCTATATCGACGCCGTCATCGAAAACCTGAACTACGAGCTGGGATGCAATCCCATCAACATCAACTACGTGACCGGCCTTGGATGGCATCGTCAGCGCGAAATCGTCCACCAGTACGCCCAAAATGACCGACGGATCCTTCCTCCTTCAGGCATCCCCACCGGAAACCTTCAGAACACCTTCATGTACCTGACCCGATACGTGAACTCAGATGGAAACAGCGAACTGAGAACTCTCACCTATCCGCTGGATTACGGTGCCGATCCGAAATACTACCCGTACTACGATCGCTGGGCGGACAGTTATAACGTGAACACCGAAATGGTGAACGTCAACCAGTCCCGCAGCCTTGCCAGCCTTGCCTTTCTCTTCACAAAAACCAGCCTGAAATCCCAGACCTGGAGGACCGCATTCCCTCAGATCACCGGCGTCCCCTCACAGACAAAAATCAATCAACCAGTCACCGCAGCCGTCACCGTTCCCGGGATGGATCTTTCCCAGGCCACGGTGGTATGGGAAGCCACGGGCCAGGAACCCACCTTTGGCAACACGTTCACTTTCACCCCCACCAACTCTGGCCCCAACTGGATCGAAGCCGAGGTTCAACAGCCCGATGGACGACGCGTCTCCGCAGCCCTTGATTTCACCGTGGGTTCCACCACTTCCACAAACAGCCCTCCCACCGGCGGCGGTGGAGGCACCACCAACACACCTCCCCCCACCGCGACCACCGTGATCGTTCATTCCTACGACGACATGGCTTCAGCCGTGACCAATTCCAGTGGAAGTTTCACCATCATTCGCAGCGGGATCACTGGAACCCTCAATGTGGACTACACCATGAGTGGAACCGCCATCAATGGCCTCGATTACAACCTTCTCAGTGGTGTGGCCACTCTCGTCCCGGGTCAAAGCTCCATTCTGATCCCCATCGTTCCCACCGCCCACTCCCTTTCCTACGCCTCGCAAACAGCCATCATGACCCTTACGGCGGGCACCAACTATACCATTGTCTCTCCCATTACGGACACAGTCACCATCACCGGAAATCCCTCCACAACCCCACCGCCCCCTCCCCCCCCCACCATACCTCAAACCGGGCTTCAAGTCTGGCTTAAGGGTGATGCAGGGGTCTCCACCGACATCTCAAACTACGTCAATTCGTGGGCCGACCAGTCCCCCAATCGAAATAACGCCACACAAGCAGGATCCGCCCGCCCTCTGTGGGTTGCCAGCGCCATCAACGGCCAGCCTGCATTGCGTTTCGACGGAGCGATCGATTGCATGACCATTCCACATAAAGCCGGGTTGAATTTCTCGGATCTTTCCTTTTTCGCTGCAGTTGCCTTCCGCGACACCGCTTCCGTCCAAGCCCTGTTTGCTAAGGACGAAGGTGGCGGTCCGGTGAATAAATGGATCTACTGGTTCCTCTCGGGCACCATGGACATGCACGTCCAACCGGGTGGAATCCATGGCTCATCCATAGGCTTCACTCCACCCGCCAACAAAGTAACCATCCTTGAGATGGTGAAACAGGGGGGGAATTACATCCACTATCAAAATGGCTCGGGCCTTGGAACGACTCCCACCAGCCCATCCCTCCCGATCATTAACGCCGATCTCACCATCGGTCAGGCCGAAGGACACTACTTCCTGAATGGAGACCTCGCCGAGGTGTTGATGTACAACACCGCTATTTCGACCTCCCAACGACAAACCATTGAAAACTATTTGATGGTCAAATACGGACTAAAAGCCCCATCCACCCCGCCCCCACCGGACACGCAGCCTCCTTCGGCTCCAACAAATCTCAAAGCCACGTTGGCATCGAGTTCCCAAGTGAATTTGAGCTGGAATGTCGCCGCAGACAATGTGGGCACCACCGCCTATCGCATCTATCGGAATGGCACGCAGATCACCTCAACAACAGGACGATCCTACTCGGACACCACCATCCTTCCCGATACGAATTACATCTATTCCGTCGTTGCCGTTGACGCCAGTGGCAACCTTTCGGTTCCCTCCACCACGGTAACCATCCTCGTCCATGACACCGACGGGGACGGCATTCCTGACCCGATCGACACCTATCCCACCGATTACTACAACGCGATTCCCCCCGTCCTCCGGATTGCGGGTGGAAACAATCAGAAATCGGGGGCTCCAAACACCTTTCTTCCACTTCCTCTGAAAATTTCGGTGACCAGTATCACCGGAGTTCCACTTCCACGCGCCCCGATCACCTTTACAGTTCAGCAAGGAACCGGCCGTATTTCACTCACCCCAACCACGACGACCCTCACCACCTCGATTTCCACCCTCACGGACAGCACGGGCAACGCTCAGGTTTACTTCCTTCCTCCTGGAGTCAGTCTCGTGACCGATCGCGTTGCCGCAACGGCAGGCCCCCTTGGAAACACAACTCAGATCCTCTTCACCGAGAACATGAGCTCCTCGGATCTGCCTCAAAACGGGCTCTCCCTCTGGATGAAGGCCGATGAAGGGGTTTCCAAGGATGCTAACGGTTATGTAAGCAACTGGACGGATCTGTCCAGCGGCGCCAACCATGCCGTACAACCGGTTGCTTCCGCACGCCCACGCTGGTTTGCCGCCGTGGCAAACGGAAATCCGGCCGTTCGCTTCGATGGATTGGACGACTTCCTCAGCTCGGGGAATAAGGCCCAACTGAACTTCAACGATATGTCGATTTTTGTCATGGTTGCCTTCCGTGATGTCGGGGCCGTTCAAGCCCTGGTTTCCAAGGACGAAGGCGGAGGACCCGTGAATAAATGGATCTACTGGTACCTTTCGGGCGTGATGGACCTCCACGAACAACCCGGCAACGTTCACGCCACTTCCGCTCCGCTTTCCTCAGCAGCCGGCACCGTTCAACTGGTTGAATTCATCAAATCGGGGTCCACTTACAGTCATGGCCTTAACACCCAAAATATGGGAACCGTGACAACCAGTGCGACCCTCCCCGTTGCCAACTCCGATCTTCGCATCGGTCAGGCTGAGGACCACAACTTCTTGAACGGCGATATTGCTGAGATTCTGATCTATAATCGCGCCATTTCCGCTTCGGAAAAGCAGACCATCGAGACCTACCTCACAAACAAGTACAAACCTTGACGAGGCACCTTCCTGAGAGGGTTAATTGCATTGCATCGGTTGGCCTTGAATGGGATAGATGTCGGGATGTCCTGTCGCCTTTTTCTGCTGCTCCTCCTGCCCTCTTCCCTTTTCGGTTTTCCGCTCACCTATCCCGATCCCGGAACCCTTGAATATCCTCCATTGGGGACGGTTCAACTCCGAATTCTTAGCCCCGTCCTGCTGGAACTCTTCCTCGTCAGCTCAAAGAAGGGGGGACAGGAGGTAGAGCCATGGGATTTTATCTCCACGGGAAAACGGGCGCGACTCACCAGCCTTGTCGTTCAGACCGATTCGAAAAACGTCCCCATCCAGCGCACCGGATTCCGCCGTCGCGTTCTCTCCGCTCCCTTGAAACATCCCGATCTTCGAATCGGGAATTCCCTTTTTTTGCAACTGGCCGAGCCCCTTACCCCTGGGTCCAATGTCTCGGTTCAAGATCCCAAACATCTCCTGGGAGACCTCCCACCCCATCTCCAGACCGTGTTTTCCAAAACCCGATGGGCTCCCTCCATTCACGTCAATGAAGTGGGTTACGCTCCTGGCAAACCAAAACATGCCATCGTGGGATACTACCTGGGTGACCTTGGCGAAATGGAACTCGATCCGCACCTGGAGTTTCACCTGGTAGACCCTCAAACTGGAAAGATTGTGTTTCAAGGCAAACTCCAGAAAAAAGAGGATCTCGGTTTCCCCGCCCCATGCTACCAGCACGTATTCGACGCAGACTTCAGTTCCTTCGAAACCCCGGGGTGTTATGCCATCGAAATCCCGGAACTTGGAAGGTCCTTTCCTTTTCTCATTCATGAAGGCCTCCCCGCCGCATTCGCACGCACACTAGCTCTGGGGCTCTATCACCAACGATGTGGCAGCGCCAACGCCCTTCCCTTCACCCGGTTTATTCACGACGCATGCCATCTCCCCCAAGCCGACATCCCCACATCCAAATTTGAGACGGTTCAAAAACTGCTCGCAAAAACCACCGAAGACGCGAAAAGCAATCCCGCCCACACCGCTCCTCCACTCAAATCCATCCAGGCTTCCCTCTATCCATTCCAAAAAAGTGGGAAAATTGATGTCAGCGGAGGACACCACGACGCCGGCGACTACAGTAAATACACCATCAATAGTGCCCAGCTCATCCACCATCTTGTTTTCGCGGCAGATGCCTTTCCCGGAGTCCCCGATCTCGACAACCTCGGACTTCCGGAAAGCGGGGATGGGAAAAGCGACATCCTTCAAATCGCAAAATGGGAGGCCGATTTCCTTTCGAAAATGCAGGATAGCGATGGAGGATTCTACTTCCTCGTCTATCCACGGGACCGTCCCTACGAAGACAATGTCCTCCCCGACAAAGGGGATCCCCAGGTCGTCGCCCCCAAGACCACCTCGGTGACCGCCGCCGCAACCGCCGCCCTGGCCCAAATCGCCACATCCCCACGCTTCAAGGAACAATTTCCAGAAGATGCCGCAAAGTATCTCCAACAGGCAAAAGCTGGATGGACCTTCCTTCAGGTGGCTTGGAAAAATTTCGGCAGGCAGGGCTCCTATCAGAAACTCACGCACTACGGCGATTTCGCCATGGATCGGGATGAAATCGCCTGGGCAGCCACCGAGATGTACCTTGCCACCGGAAATCCCGCGATTCACAATTTCCTGAAAAAAGAATTCGACCCCTGTGACCAAAGCACCTGGCGTTGGTCGTGGTGGAGCCTTTTCGAGGCCTATGGCTGCGCCGCACGCAGCTATGCCTTCGCGGACAAAACCGGCCGCCTGCCCGTTGAAAAACTCGACCCCGCACTTCTCGAAAAATGCCGCCGTCAAATACAGCTTCGCGCCCGCGACTGTCGCTCCGATAGCGAAACCTCCGCCTACAGCACCCCGTTTCCCCGGGAGGCCAAGCGACACATGAAACTCGGCTGGTTTTTTTCCAGCAGCACCTCCTTTGATATCCTGGTCGCAAACCAGCTCGAATCCTCTCCAAGATTCATCGATGCGGCGCTCGGTTGCCTCAACTATGAAGCCGGTTGTAACCCAGGACACATCTCCTTCATCACCGGTCTTGGGTGGCGGCGTCCACACGAAATCGTCCATCAATACGCTCAAAATGACACCCGGGTCCTTCCACCTTCCGGACTGTTGATTGGAAACATCCAACTCTCCTTTCCAAACCTCCGCATCTACGGAAACGAACTCAATGCTCTCTCATTCCCCCAGGATGAGGCCACCCAACAACCCTATCCCCCTTATGATCGCTGGGGTGACACCTTCGACGTCAGCACGGAAAGCACCATCGTGGAACTCTCCCGGACCCTGGCAAACTTCGCCTGGTGGATGGCCCAATCTCCTCTTAAATCGCAACCATGGAAATCCGCCGATGGAAAAATTGTGATCGACTCCAAAACTCCCCTACCCGTGGCTCATCTCGAAGTCCCAGGGATGGACTCAAGAGAGGCTTTGATAGTTTGGGAAACCTCAAAGCAACAGGTCGTCATGGGCCCCGAACTTCCCATTTCTGATAAGACTGAATGGATTGAAGCTGAAGCCCAGTGGCCTGACGGCCGCCGCGTCTTCGCCCGGATCGAACTTTGAAGTCTTTGGCTCCCCACCTTCACTCGCACCCCCGGTCGGCTTGACCGCACAATCCCCCGGCCCTATACTGGTTGTTCCATGGTTACGAGACGGATTCAGGGCCTTTACCATATCCATTTCATATTACAGGTGCTGATCGTCATCATCACCTACTGGCTCTTTGTCCTCCGATTCGTTGAGCTTCACGACCTGACTTGGTTTGGCCACTATCTTCTCTACTGCGTCCTCATCGTTCTGGGACTGATGGCGCATGAATTCAGATCCACGCACGAATACCAGATCGGTGTTCTTCACGGAAATCTCAAAGCCTGTCATCGTCTGGCAAGCAGCAAAGTGGTCTACGCCACCGCCTTTCTCACGTTCTACCTGCTCGCAACCCGGGATGTCACCATCTCACGAGTCTTTCTCTTCACCTTTCTGCCCCTTACTTACCTGATTCTCTTTGTCACGGATTGGTGGATCCCCAAATCCCTGGCTGAGAAGATTTTTAAGGGCATTCACGAACAGCGAACCCTGCTCATTGGATCAGGATTTCGCGCCGGCGCCTTGAATGCATGGCTTAATCGCAAGGAATTGCTTGGCGTTCGTCCCGTGGGACTTCTCAACGATGAAAAGGACAAGGGGGACAGTCACGGCGTTCCCATCCTCGGTGGCACGGATGATCTCGAGCGTGTCATCCGGGAACAGGACGTCACCCATGTCATTCTTCTGGAGTTCCCTTTCTTTCCAAAACTCATCACCCACATGGTGCATATTTGTGATAAGCTCGGCGTCCGCCTGCTGATGGTGGATAATCTGGAGGAACGTTTTCTGCATCCCATCACTTATTTTGAAGATGATGGCATTCGATTCATCTGCATTCGTGACGAACCTCTTCAAAATCCGGTCAACCGTCTTCTCAAACGCGTGGTGGACATCGCCATCTCCCTTCCAGTGGTTCTTATCATTCTCCCCGTAGTCACCCTGGTCGTCTGGCTCTGCCAGAAGATTCAATCTCCAGGGCCCGTTTTTTACTGGCAGCGACGTGCCGGTTTGCAAAACAAAGAGTTCGATATTCTGAAGTTTCGCACCATGCGCGTGGACAATCCGGATGTCAGCAAACAAGCCACCGTTAATGACGATCGCATCTATCCCGCGGGCCGCCTTTTCCGAAAATTCAGTATCGACGAGCTTCCCCAGTTTTGGAACGTGCTCCAGGGGGAAATGAGCGTGGTTGGCCCCCGCCCACACCTCATCCAGCACAATGAACAATTCGCGAGCATCATGGACAGCTACTACATCCGGGCTTTCGTGAAACCAGGTATCACCGGGCTTGCCCAAATCAAGGGATTTCGAGGGGAAACCAAACTCAACGAGGATCTCACCCGCCGCATCCAGTGGGACCTTCACTATGTCGAGAACTGGTCGCTCGATATGGAAATTTCAATTATTTTCAAAACCTTCGGCAAGGTCCTTTTCCCTCCAAAAACAGCGTATTAGTTCGTTTCAATAAAACGGAAGGTGGGGTTTTGGGACTGGGCTTTGAAGGGAGCGCTCCGCCGTTGCCAACTTATAGGACGAATGGCGACGGCGGAACGTCGCCCTCCATTTTTCTAACAAATGAATTTCCACCTTCCTTTTGTCCGCTTCACGATGAAACAGCCACCCAAACTTAACAGCCCGGCTGATTTCACGACTTTTGAGAATCAAAGGCTATGCGCATGGACCACTGGATCTTCATTCCAAGACAGGACCTTCCGCTTCATTCTTTCGGAACTCCAATAAATTTTTATTTGAAGCAGACTTTCTTGGTGCAACATCTGAAACCACTCTTTGTTCACCTGGGGAACCGGTCAACCGAACAAGTTTCACCACACTTTCCCTTAAGTTTTCGGCCTGGGAATTCAATTCCAGGGCCGAACTCGCCGTCTCCTCTGCAGAAGCCGCATTGGATTGAGTAACCTTGTCCATCTCTGAAACAGCCGTGTTGATCTGTTGAATTCCCTGGCGCTGCTCCCGGGATGCGCCCGCAATTTCCCCAACCAGGTCATCGACCTGCCGAACTTTGGGCACGATTTCCTCCACGTTTTTCCCAACCTTCCGACTAATCTCCACTCCAATCTGAATTTTTTCAGAAGTTCGTCGCGCGGCATCCGCACTCCGGCGGGCAAGATTTCGAACCTCATCCGCCACCACGGCAAAACCGGAACCAGCCTCACCGGCACGAGCAGCCTCCACAGCAGCATTCAAAGCTAGAATGTTGGTTTGAAATGCAATCTCATCAATCGTCTTCACAATTTTGGAAACCTCATCCATGGCTCCCGACATCTCCTCCAGGTCCCGGACGCTTTTCTCAGCCACCTCACGTGTCAAACCACTAAGTTCCTTTGCCGACTGGGCACTTTCAGCGTTTCGTCCCGTCATACTCGACATCTCTTCAAGCGAGGCGCTTGTTTCTTCAAGCGCGGCCGCCTGCCTTCCCGCCCCCTCCGCCACCAGCGTGCTGGCATTGGAAATAGAGCTGGATGCCACCCGAACCCCCTCAGCCCCTGTTTGAAGCGTTTCAGAAAGGCGACCCAACGGCAGCGAAATTTGATAACGGACCAGAATTACAACCAAAATTCCAACTAACAAAATGAGGGCTGCTGCCGTCAGTGCGGCATTTTTCAAGTTGGCTATTTTTACATCTTTGGACGATTTCGCCCAATCCACCCGGGCTTGGTTCAGGTCAGCGTTGTCGAAGCGAAAGGCAAGAACACCACCCACCGAACCCTGCTTGAAATCAGCATGGCATTCGATGCACTTGCTAGTAACGGGAATAGGCAGGAAAAACTCGGATGCGTTGTTTGCAAAACGTTTGACCGTGTTTGTTGAGCTGAGCAACGTTTTCCTGAGATCCTCGGGAAGATTTTTCTTCAATTGGGAAGGATTGGAGGAATAGGCTACCACCCCTTCCTGATTGTGGAGGGAACATTCCAGCACACCAATCGATTTTTGTTGTTCCAGAATTTTCCCTATCTTGTCCATCTCCACATCAATCATCGCCTGCTGAATAATCCCCTGGTTGGAACGGGTAAGCTTCTCAACCCAGCCCCACTGATTTTCTTCAGCCCTTTTCAACCCCCGCTCCGCCATACCTCGCATCAAGGCACTGGAACTCAGAAATTGGAGTCCCTGGGATCCCAAATACACCACCACAATACCCGACAAAAGAGAGACAAGAAGCTTGGTCTGAAGTTTCATCGCGATAATTCGAAAACAAACATCACATCACGAATACAAATAAGTTATCGGCCGCCAAGGATGCAGTTTTAACAAAATTCAATCATTAGCCCTCTCCTATTCTGCACAACACCTCTCGCAAATTGTCTTCAGACAAAAGCACCTGGATGACGGGGCACATAAATGGAGCCGGCTATCGGATTCGAACCGATGACCGACGGTTTACAAAACCGGTTTAGATGATTTTGAAAAAATCGCAGTTTCTAGACTGAAAAGCGATTTTACCTATGAAGATTGCTCATTTCGGTTAACACAAGGGAGCACAACCAAGCCCAAAGAAAACCAGTTAAAGCGGCACATTTTGGCACATGCAAATCGCATCTGCTGCTAGTCATTTTACACTGTGGATGCAAGAAACGAATGCTACTCTCAGTCTGTCGCTTTAAAGTCATCACTTCGGATATGCTGTCAATATGTCTAAATCCGACCTTAGGGAGATTTTGGCAGAGAATGTACGTGCATACCGGCTAAGAAACGGTCTGTCCCAAGATGTATTTGCTGACCAGTGTGGTCTACATCGAACATATGTCGGTTCCCTTGAGCGTAGTGAGCGAAACGTGACACTTGCAACTCTTGAGCTGGTCGCGAAGGCTATTGGAGTTAGTGTGCCTACTCTCTTGACCAAAAGAGAGGGGAAATGAGCGTGCTCCAACGTTCACCAAGCGATTACGCTGCAGCGATCCGGGCCAGTGAGCTTTCGATTTATGATGCAATTGACATTGGTTCGTCGCTTTACATTCCCTCATCAGAACTAGAAATCCTCTTGAATGAAGGTCTGAAAGGGTTTTCAACGTCTGGGATGCCGTTGAGGACGAGATCCAAGGCAGTGAAAACCCGAATATGTGAAGTCCTCGGCTACCCCATACCATCTTCTTTCAGAAGAACGCAACCGCGATTTTTAGGTCAAAATTTTGACACTTATATACAGAAAAGCAATAATCTCCAGATATGGAACGAAGAACTCTCGGCTACCCGTCGATATGTGCTCATTCGTGAAATTGATGGAGTTTTGAGTCGAGTTCGAGTCATTACGGGTGAAATTCTGGCTGAATTGGATACGACCGGGACGTTAACTCAAAAATTTCAGGCGCGATTGGTTCCAGGAACCACGAACATAGAACTAGTCTCCGCTACGGATACGGAGCCGTTGGCAACCCTTCTGGCCCGAACCTCACCTGATTCTTTTGACGCCTCTCCCACTGATTATCCTCAGACAGGCAAGCTCATGCCAGTGGCTACAGTTTTTGAGCGACTTCGTAGTTTGGTTGGAAGATGTTTCGAGGATTTAGGGTCTGATCAAGAGCGTAATCGTGGAGCGACATTGCACCGTTTGATTTGTAGCGTTCTAGGTTATAACCGATATGCCGACGACGGACGTTTTCCCGACGTGAAGCATCAACTGATCGAGGTGAAGTTGCAGACATCGCAGACGATAGACCTTGGCCTTGTGACTCCTGAGAGTGTGGAACCTTTGGATATCCCAAAAGTCGGAGAAGTGCAAATCCGACACTGTGACGTTCGTTATGCGATATTCGAGGCAGCCACAAACGGCAAGACAATTACCATTCGCGGCTTTTATTTGACAACCGGAAAAGACTTCTTTTCCCGTTTCACCCGCTTCGGAGGGAAGGTTCTGAACAAAAAGCTTCAGATTCCATTACCACACAAGCTATTTGAGGCCGAAAGCCTCTCGAATGTACTGGGCTAGTTCATCAGCGAGGTGGTTAGCCTTGTCGCTTGGGGTTGTTTCGTAAATCCGTTTGACCGTTGTGACGATTTTCTTAGCGAGTGGAGTCCTTGGATTGGGTACAGGAAATTTTTCGACATATTGGGTCATGAAGCGACGTCGTCCCGCGTAGAGCTTGTTATGAAAACTGTGATCATAGAATTCCTCAATGAAGCGAGAATTAGCGACAGCCAAAGCAAGCCAGAGCAGATCGATATCCTTGTCGTCTTCAATGGCGAGCCAATAGCAGTCTCCTTGGACAATTTGATCATCTAGGCTCATCCAAAAGGTCGGTTTTTCTGCAATGTCCTGAAAAACCAGCTTTGGACGTTTCCAAAAGGAAGGTTTGTGTGCCACCCAGATTTCAAACCACTGGCGGCCAGCTTTGAGAACATAAGTCCTCGCCTCGAGGACCTCCCGTTTGCTTTCAAGGTAAGCCTTCGAAATCGGATATTTATCAAGATTAACCGCGATTTTCTGGCCATTCTTTTCCACATGAGGATAAAGAATCTCGCGATCAGCAGGGAATGCTAAATATCGGCGGGCGACATTGTGCGTAATTAAAGGCCGAAGCAGTTCAGGCCTAGGCTCAGGCCATTCCTTCCTGACAAAAACTCCATCCGCTGTAGTTTTTACGCCCACTCTGATTTTACCAATATCACCGAAAGTGCAGAATGTATTTGCCCGGACGGTTTCCAGCCATTGATCGCCTGATTGAGTTCCAATCCGCCAAATCCCATCGCTATGATCAAGAACTCCGTGTTTAACAAGGAACGTGCGATTACTGATTCCGATTACGCCTGCAATATCGAGGGCTTTGAGTGGAGAAGTGACATGTACTTCAGGCGTTTCGTTCGTAGTATAGATTGAGGACATCTGCGATGGATAGGGAGTTTGGTCTCCTTTTTTTCGCAGAAGAAGTACGGCGGGTAGCACCGCTGCATCGAAGAGCTTTGTATCTCCAAGATCCCAAACGTGCAGCACATTAAATCGGTCCAATATGCGTTCACGCACAGTGGCACCGGCCTTGGTCGTCATAAAGCGATTCGAGACAATCACGCCAGCAAGCCCACCGGGATTCAGTACCTTGGCAATGCCTTCAAGGAATGCGAAATAGATATCCACACGCCCGCTGAGATCGAATTGTACCGCAAGCTCTTGAGCACGAGTGGCCCCAAGTACCTGTGTACGAACATAGGGTGGATTAGCGATTACCACATCGAATTTCTCGACACGATGAAAAAGGTCGTCCTCCATGTGTTTAAATGCGACTTCAAGGAAATCCTGTTGTTCAATGCGCCCATTGACTCGTTCCTTCGCAGTTTCGAGAGCTTCAGAGTCGAGATCGAAACCTACTAAGTTAGCGGCTGGACGTTCCTCCTGAAATGCTAGGAGAAGCTCACCATCACCACAGGCTGGGTCGAGAACTAGGGGGGATTCTGCTGTGCATATCCGTGAGATCTGATGAGCGACGAAACGAGCAAGCTCTTTGGGCGTGTAGTGTGCTCCCTGGGACTTTCGTTTGTCGACCAGAAGAGGCGTTGTCGTATTCATGCCTGCTACTTTTAGTCATCACACTCAGCATGGTCAAGACTCAACAGGTCTTTTATCCTGAAATCAACGTCTCACACTGGATTGATGGCCATCAAATTCCCAAACAAAATTTACCATCAGCTGTAAAACCGTAAGAATTCTCTATTTTGGAATTCCAAGCCATCGGTTGGGGGCTAGTTTCGTAGACAGATTTGGGGGCCATTGCTTGAGGATTTTCTCCTCTGAGCTTGGCTCGCTTTCGATATATCTTCTGCATCAGTCCAAAGGCTTCTTTTTGACGATCCCACTGGTCGAGACAGTAGCCAAACCGCTTGCAGGCTTCATCCTCCTGCTCACGAGTGATGGCGGCAAAATAAAGAGGAACATTGAATGTGAGATGCCAGTGAACAAGCCCCGCCTGCTGAGTCGGAGTTGGGCGTTTCGCCTTCAATCCTGCCGCCCGCATAGATTGTGAGGCATAGAGGGCGGCCTGATGTCGTCGGAAGCGGAGGTCAGTCCAACGTTGATGAGCTTCTGCAAGCACCTGTTGAAATGCAACATCCGTGCGTTTTGCTTCATAGAAGACGGCCCCTGAAACACCGGCTTTGATGCGACTAGCTTTCTCGGTGGCACCTTCTTCAATGGTTTTACAAATGAGACGGATTTTTTCTGGGGTTAAAACGCGTTTACGTCCCTTTTTCCTTCTCGCGCGCGATGCATCATCTTCTTGATTCGATATGTTCAGATTTTCCATCTTTGCTAAATCCTCATAGTCCAAGGGTTTACGGATTTCACGGTAAGGACGGAGGAGATCTCCCAGAGTACTTGCTCCCGGATTGTTTTTGAGCATCTCCTCTTTGTTTGGAGGGTCATATTTACCAAGTTTCATAGGATCTACGGTTTAATGTTTCTGTGTCTCTTCCACCACAGGATGAGGCGTGGACACCTTGAGGTAGCGATAGAGTTCCCCCGTGGAAGTTTGGGAAAAACTCCATCGCTTTTTGTTCTCACCATCAGGCGTGAGTCGATTTGTATCGAGTCTAGCTTTGTTGCTGGCAATTAGAGGGCGGGTTGTCCTTCGTGTGCCGCAGGTTGAGCCTGCGACCCTCCGAGATCTGTCGTGTCTCGCCAGCAGGAGCGATCAAGTGGACTGCAAAGGCGACCTCTTGATCCGATTTCAGTTTGGCAGTCTAGGCGGGCGTCATTCCCTCGCTCTGCGAAGGCTCTTGCTCGCTTTACCCTTCCAAACCCCGCATTTCCCGAGTTGGAGCAGCAATAGCTCCATGCCGGGGGCAACGCCCGAGGGATCGGACCTCGGGAAATATGTACTGCAAATTGATGTGCGTAGATGGGGTTCATTGGTTTTCTCCGACAGCGGAGACCCGAAATCGGTTGAGAGCCTGTTCGATGTCACACAGGCGAAAGAGAACGACTCCGGCTGACGGACGAATGACGGGAAGGATTCCTTGTTTGACCCAGTTGCCAACGGTGTTCAGCGAAATCCCCAACAGTTCCGCCACTTCCACCCGGCGCAGATAGGGCTTGGAAGCTTTTGCTGAAATCTCATTGGGTTCCGCGGTTTTGAATTGCACATGAAAACTTCAAGCGACACTTTGTCCACATGCCTTCTGACCGGCAGGTGGCCCAGAAACTTGGGATTTCGACTAAAACCCTTCAACGATGGCGGAAGAAAGGACTCATCCCCATAACTCGAAAGGGAAAAACGAGCTTGGGAAAGGCGACTGCTGTTGCGCGTAAGATTAATGCAAAACCGGGGCAAGGACGCCGCTTAGCTCAAATTGCGTCCGAAAAGGATTTGGAGTGGCTAGCCCGAGTGATTTCAGCCGTAAACACCGTTTTTTACCGTCGGCGAATAACCCTTTGGAGATTCACCCAGATTGCGAACACGCTGAAGCCCAACGAACACTTGTGTCAGGAAGAACTTGGCCCGGAGTACGACTGGGGATCATCGCAATATAACCGAATATTCGCACCGCGCCCCTTGCCGCGTGCCAGAGCTGAAGTCCTTGCCGTCGTGAAGAACACGTTGTCCGGAGTCCAATCCGATTTGATCCGTCCGATAGCCGGGCTTTTTGTTCAAGAAGCGCACTACAAGCTTCATCCTAATTATAAAAATGTGCGCGTCCCCCAAAACCTTCAGCGGCAATGGGAAACCTTTCAAAAAAGCGATCCTGTTGACGACGAAGATGTTTTCTCGCACCCTTACGCTCGATTCATTTTGGGCAAGCGGGAGGTTCATCTTAAAAGGACTGAATTCTTTGCGCCAAACGTGCTGAGGAAAAAGCCGCTTTATTCAATTCTTGGTATCCCACCACGCCGCGCCCAGCGTGCCGAAAAACGGGCATTGCCATACTTCAGGAAGGTCAAGAAGGCCTTAAAACCCACACAGGTGAACAAGCAACAGGTCGACGACGACAACGAAACGCTCCGAACCCTGTTTGAAGACTATCGAGTGGAACGGTCGGAAAAATTCCGAGAAGAAGATTAGGCGCTTTGGGGCAACAAAATTACCTTGGAGGCGCCCTTCGAAGGACTCAACTTCCAAAACCGTTCGGCTTCTGACTTGAGCACAAGAGCTTTGTAGTGGTTGTGCAGCATTCCCACATTTTGGTGCCCCATTTGTCCCGCTGTGGCAACCGCATCTCCATATTGAGCCAAATGGTAGGAACCAAACGAATGACGCAGACCATTAGCTGCCCATTTTTTGATTCCTGCTTTTATCCTGAGCGCTTCCAAACGCTCACGGAATGCCGCTGAATCGACCACAGAGCCTTGTGCCGAGGCATATCGACCGATCCAAGCCATCAAAGTGTCATTAATGCTCACGACTCGCCTAGAGCGTTTTTTGGACACTTCCACCCCTACAACAATCGAGTGTTCTCCCAATTTGACAGCCGACCAGTCCAAGCGCAGCAATTCAGCAGAACGCAATCCCGCAAAGAAGCCAATAGCCACATAGGGAAGCAAGCCGAACTCCTCCGCATGTTCCAAAAGGTCTTGGGTCTGTTTGACAGTAAAGATCTCGGCTTCCTTGTCTTCCGCTTCAGGCCGGGAAAGCCGATCCGCCATGTTGGTTTCCGCCCAGCCATGCCGAATGGCATAGTTGTAGAGCTGGGAGACCTTCGTTGCGTAGTTGATCCGTGAGCGGGCGGAAAGCGATGGATCAGCCAACCATTCCTCAAGTTCCGCAAGGGCGATGGAGGCCAGTTGGCGCGTTCCAAACGCCTTTGCAAACCTTCCCAGACGATTTCTGAGGTCTCGCACCGTCCTTTCCCGCTTCCGGGACGAGACGGCCTCATCCCACATCTTTTGAACGATCTCAGACGCCGTTGGAGCTTCTCGGAAAGCGACGACGTGTTCCAAATAATAATCCGTAGCTTGAGACAGCGTCACACCGTGCTTGGAGAGCTTTTGTAGGCATCGAGCCGCCTCCGCCCGGACATCTGCAGGGAGAGAAAAAGCCGCAATACCCTCATTCTTCCGCTTGATCCGTTCTTGTTGGGCACACGTCTCAGCCTCTTCTTTCGTTGAAAACGAATAACGGACCCGTTTGCCGTTCACTTTCCCCAAATCGACCAAATAGGCGGCTTTGCCATTCCATCCCCGCCTTTCACGGATGGCGGGCCATGACTTCCGCCTCTCCGCATCTTTAAGGACGATTCTGGGGCTCATTGGGGTTCAATGTGGCACATTAGTGGCACATGAGCAACATCAAAAACACCCTCAAAACCTCGCTTCAAGACCCATTTTACCTATGAGATTTGAATGGAGCCGGCTATCGGATTCGAACCGATGACCGACGGTTTACAAAACCGTTGCTCTACCACTGAGCTAAGCCGGCGAGACTTGTCCGTTTTATCGCTTTTTTGAGGGAAACGCAAACGACATATCACTTCCCTTTCCTGCGATCAAATTTTCAATAGCCAAAGGGAGGGCTTGAATCAAATCCCCCGCGCTGCATCCGCCGGTGCGTTTCATTCCAAGATCACCAGCCCGGGCATGCAAAAACACGCCTGCACGGGCTGCCTCTGCCGGGACAACTCCACGGGCCAGGAGGGCTCCCAGAATCCCGGATAAAGCGTCTCCACAACCTGGCGTCGCCATCCCCGCATGCCCGGACATCGCATTCACGGATAGATCATATCGATCGGGACTCATGCCATGTCGCATCAGAGGGCGCGGATGCCCAATCAAGGTACGGGCACCTTTCAGGATCAACGTGACCCCCCACTTTCGACTGTATTCCCTTGTGATTTCGATCCGATGAGCTTGAACCTCACGACTGTTCGACTGAATCAACCGCCCCATTTCCCCCGGATGAGGGGTAAAGATGCGTTTCCCATCCAACTTTCGGAGAAGGCTTCGATTTTTCGCCAGGACATTGAGAGCATCAGCATCCCACACGGCTGGAATTTGATCCGCTTTCAATAAAGCTTTAACCAAGTGAACCGTTCCCCTTGAGATTCCAAGTCCCGGTCCGACCACAAGGGATGTGGCCCGTTTGAATAGGGCTCGGTGTTTCTTGAGAATACCAGAAGTGAGACAAGTCGAACTTCCAGCCGGCCAAGTCATGATCTCCGCCCCTGCAAGTCGGGCGGTGATGGAATGAATGCGAGAGGGAACGATCACACTCACAAGCCCAGCTCCCGCCCGCAGAGCGGCACGCGCCGCAAGCGCCGGTGCGCCAGCCATTCCCATCGCCCCCCCGATTACGAGAACATGCCCCATCTCCCCTTTGTGGGAATTTCGCTTCCGAGTCTGAAAGTGATGGGAAACATCTTCAGGAGCAATCAATTCACACGGACTTCCGATCTGATCCGTCAACCGTCGTGGGAAACCGATGTCCAGGCAGCGAAGATCCCCCACCCAATCGGCGGCCTCCTCGAGAACCAGTCCGAACTTTGGCAGCCCAAGCGTGAGAGTCACATCGGATCGGAGTGCACACCCCATGGGTTTTCCTCGATCCGCGCTTAAGCCGGAGGGAATATCGATGGCGATCACATGCAATCGACTCTGTTTTATTTCTCGAAATAGGGCTGAAAATGGTTCTTTTAAGGGACGATTGAGGCCGGTTCCAAAAAGTCCATCAAGAACGATGGGCCTTAGTCCCTCCTTGCGCAACCTTCCCGCTGCGAATTGAAAAGCCCGAACCATTCCACTGGAAATTTCAACCGAAACAACTCGGAACCCGCTCTTCCTTAAAACCCGAGCGGCCACTCTGGCATCCATGCCATTGTTTCCCTTCCCCACTAGGGCAATCACCCCCTCCCGAACGGGATCATGCTGGTGGGTCACCCAGCCGGCTATCGCCGTTCCCGCACGCTCAATCAACTTTCGCTCAGGAGTCCCCCCCTGGACCGTCTCCCAGTCCAGATCGATCATTTGTTCGGTGGTTACAATCTTCATGACTCCCTTCAAAATAAAACCACTGCAGCAGCCGCGGTAGATTCATGGTGGGTAAGACTGATATGACTGCCCTTGACACCTTTTCGATCGGCGAGTTCAGCCCCTTTTCCATGGAGGATAAGAAACGGCTCCCCGTGATGCCGACGTCCCACCTCCAGGTCCTTCCACCCCAATGCATGTCCGATCCCGGCACCAAAAGCCTTGCTCGCAGCTTCCTTCGCAGCAAAACGCGCGGCCAGATGTCGCGCAGGAAACTTCATTTTCATGCAGTACGAAATCTCATCCGGAAGAAACACGCGCTGTAAAAAACGATCTCCAAAACGTGCAAGAGATTCTTCAATGCGCGAGGTTTCGATCAAATCGATGCCCAGCCCCAAAATCATGCACGCCCCCGTTCCATGGCAACAAGCATCTCCGAAATCGCCCCTCGAATTCCAAGTACAAGCGCCCGACTCACAATACTATGCCCGACATTTAACGTTTCAATGTGGGGAATCCGAACAATCGGCTTCAAATTGGCAGTCCGCAATCCATGTCCGGCATTCACCCCCAAACCCAGGTCATGGGCAAGGTTTGCCGCCTCACACAATCGGTCCACCTGGCGGCGCCGGTTGGAGCCTGTTCGCGCTTCCGCAAAAGCCCCTGTGTGAAGTTCCACATAATCAGCCCCCACCTCAGCACAGGCGCGAATTTGCTCCGCCTCCGGGGCCACAAACAGACTGACGGCAATTTTTTTTCGATGAAGTCTTTTGACGCAAGCACCGATTCTCCCCTTGTCACGCACGACATCCAATCCCCCTTCAGTAGTCACTTCCTGACGACGCTCCGGAACAAGACAGACCTCCACCGGATGAACCTTCAACGCCAGTGTGATGATGCTCCCATTCACCGACATCTCCAGATTCAGGGGCAACCCACCCCAGTGCTTCACTCTCCAGACATCCTCATCCTGCACGTGACGACGATCTTCCCGCAAATGCATGGTGATCCCATGGGCCCCGGCCCTTTTGACAAGCCTGCACACCTCAAGAAGATCCGGCTCTGCGTGACGATCTGTTCTTCCACCCATGGATCGGTAGCGTGCTTCACGCAGGGTTGCGACATGATCGATATTGACCCCAAGTTTCATGCCGAACGTCCCGCGATGGTCGAAGGAATCAAGGTTCCTCCGGAAATGATCATTTTGATGGCGTCTCCCACACTGAGATCCACCTCACGCGTCTCGCGCACTTTTACCACAATCAAAAATCCGCTTGTCGGGTTCGGGGTTGTGGGAACGAAGACATACCAGGACGGTTCCCCATCAGTGACACGATCCGCAGAGCCTGTCACAAACCCAATCACGCGCGAATTTGGAGTCGGAAACTCCACAAGAACCACCTTCTGGAAGACCGCCTTCTTGTCCAGAGAAAACCCCTGAACAATCTGTTTCACCCCTCCATACACCTTGCTCAGCACAGGAACCTGTGAAACCAGCGCTTCGAAAAAAAGAAAGATCCTTCTGCCAATCACATACCGCGTCAACAATCCCACCACAATCACGAGGGTGATATTGAGGCAGAACGCAAAAACACTCATTTCGAGAGCCCAAGTCCCACCCTGAAGTTCAGGAAAAAGCTGTTTCAACACCTGAACCGTGGGGGCGGTGATCGTGGTGTAGAGCCAGACGAGGATGTAAACCGACAGGATCAGCGGCAAAAGGAGGAACAGACCGGTGAGAAAGTTCCTCTGAACCGACTGGATGAAGGTTAGTTTCGTGTTTTCAGTTGTTGGATCAGCCATGTTTCTTCCCGCCTCATTTGCCGGCATTCAGCGATACTCTTGTCGCGAACACCCGCAAGGTGCAACATGCCGTGGGCGAGATAGAGAGTCAATTCCTCGTCAAAGGTCTGAGCATTCGCCACAGCCTGTCGATGCGTGGTATCCAGTGAAATCAAAATCTCCCCGATGCCTCGTCCATACGGAAAAGTCAGAATATCGGTGGGACCACGATGCCGGAGAAACCTCCAATTCGCCCCAGCCATGCGACGATCATCCATCCAAACCACACTCAACTCCGAGAGATGAAATCCCGGATACCGCTTCCTGGCCCGAACGAGGCATCGATGCAGCCCCAGAATGACCTTGCGCCACTTACTGGCTCGCGGACGAAGGGAAGGATGGAGATTGGTCAACGTGAGTTTCATCCTTGGGATAGCTGACACGGGCGTGCATCATGCTCAACAGGGTTTTCGAAAAACTTTCGGCAATCACCTTCAAATCCTTGAATTCCAGAGCACAGTCCTCCAACTGGCCATCCCGGTATCTTTCGTCGATAATTTCCGCCACCAGGGCCTCGATTTTCTGGGGGGTCGGTTTGACCATCGACCGGGAAGCTCCCTCCACGGCGTCTGCCATGCTGATGATTCCGTTTTCGCGTGAAACAGGTTTCGGTCCGGGATACCGATAGGTCTCCTCCTCCACCCGGGGAACATCGTTGGTGTTGATCAGCATGATCTTGCTTCCAAGCTTGGCATCCTCCTCATTACGTTTGGCGACACGATAAAAATAAGTCACCTGAGAGGTGCCATGGTGCTCCTGAATGGTGTCGAGGATCGGTCGGGGAAGACGTGCCTGCAAGGCAAGGTCAATCCCATCCTTCACATGAGCAATGATGATCAGGGCGCTCATGTGAGGAGTGATGTAGTCATGTGGATTTTCTCCCTCGATCTGATTCTCACAGAAATATTCGGGTTTGGTCAGTTTCCCAATGTCGTGAAAATAGGAACAGACCCGGGCTTGCAGCCCATCCGCCCCAATCGCTTCGCATGCCCGCTCAGCCAGATTGGCCACGACCAAACTGTGATGATAGGTGCCCGGAGCCTCCATCACCATCCGTCGAAGCAAAGGATGATTCAAATCCGCAAGTTCTAGCCATCGGAGGTCGGTTGTCACCTTGAAAATCATCTCCAAAACAGGAAGCAAGGCACTGATCACAAGACTCGCACCCAAAGCGGCACCAATGGCACAACCACTCTGCCATCCAATCTGAAGGAGAGGAACCTCCCACATCCACCCAAACACGAGACTGACAAAACCTGATGCAAGGCCCGCCATCAACCCGCTTTCATAAATACGCCCTCGACGGCGAAGGGGACTGACAAAATGAATAGCCACGACCGCGGATGCAAGCGAGGTCAGCATCACTGCGAAACTCGATTGAGTGACCACCCCCAGCAGAAAACTGCATACAAAGGCAACCACATGAGCCTGGCGCCGATGAATCAAAATGGCAACCAGCATGGGACCAAAACAAACCGGCAGAATAAACGGTATCAATGAACTGGAAAGGCCGAGAGAATTTGCCCCGTAGATGCAGAGTCGACAGATGGCAAAATGAAGAAGAACGATCGTCGAAAGAAGGGTTAATTCGCGATTCGTGGCTGGAACAGCACCCGGGTTGTAAGCGAACACAAGTACCGCGATCCCAAAAATGACAAGAACCCAAGCCACAAGCCCCACCTTCTGACGCCAACGACTTTCCTTTGAAAACTGCTTTTCGGCCTGCGTCTCGTGAGATTTCAATATGGCCACTTTTTCATCCGTTAAACGCTCCCCCCGTTCCACCAGAACCATTCCGCGGGTAAAGGAACGATTTACAGGGCGAACCATCCTCCGTTCCTGCTCCTGAAATGTCAGGCTCAAGGACCTGTCATACTGGAAGTTCGGTACGATTAATTCTGCCACCAGACGTTCCAACGTCTTTAATCCCCCGGACGGAAGCGATCCACTACCCAACATGAGGTTTAATAATTTCTGACGAGCCTGGGTAACCGTAAGAAGCTGTCCCGCCTTCGTCACATTGATCCGGGAAAGATCATCCGCCTTTTCGGCCATCACCACGGCAGCCTCCGGATTCGAAAACTGATCGTCTCCCACCACCCCGGCAACCATGATCTGAGTGCCAAACCGGGTTAACCGCGATAAAAACTCAGAACGGTCCGTCATGGAAAAAAGCACCTGGGCATCAGCGGGAATCAAAGACACGGAACTTCCCTCGTTCCAGATAGCGATCGCCTCCTTCAATTTTCGATCCGCCCCCTTGGTTCCGGGCTTGATCGAGTCAAGCCGCTCCATCACATGCTCCAATCGGGTTAAGTCCCGACGAAAATCCTCCAATACAAGTCGATAGACATTCGGAGCCAGTGCCGCTCGTCGCTCCGCTTCCGTCAGGGTGGCTTTTTCATCAAAACTCTGAAAATCAACACTGGCAACCACGCTCACAGGACAAATCTGCCCCACTGAAAGCCCCACCGGATCCAAAGCCCCACCCCCAAGAGTCAAAAGAATCAGCCCTCCAAGGGAAACTAAAACGATCAACCACCGCACCACCACGCTGCGATGAAGAAAATCCCGAAGCCAGCGTTCCTCCAACGTTCGCCGCATCCGTTGTCTGTCCGATCGCTTGAACATGAATCCCTCTAATCTAACACCCCGCCACCCCCCTCACAAGGCACATTCGGCCAACAAATACCCTATTTGACTTTCAAAAAAATCCAATCGCACTCCAATTTTCAATCCACAGTCTCAAAAAAATCCAATCGCACTCCAATTTTCAATCCACAGTCCGTGATTGTGTCATGCCTGAATTGTGGTAAACGTTGAAATTTATGAGCCGAAGCCTTCAGAAAATGCTCCATCATGCCGAATCGGCTTTGAAGGCATCCCAAAACTCCCCCGCCGCTGAACGCATCCAGCAGTATCAGAATTTTCTAAAAATCGAGAATCGGCGATTATTTTCCCTTCATCGTCACAAAGCCAGCGGCCTTGAAGTTGCCCGTGGCCGGAGCGCCATGATGGACACCCTGCTGCACTACATTTTCCATGCCGTCCGGAACGATCTCTTTGCAACCAAGAAAGGCGGCACTCCCCCTCCCGAAATCTGCCTTCTGGCAACCGGAGGATACGGACGGGGTCAACTCAATCCCTTCAGTGACGTGGACATCCTTTTCCTCCTTCCATCAGCTAAGGGGCCCGACCTTGCCGACATCAACTCCATGGTGGAACAAATCCTCTACGTCCTCTGGGACCTTGGCCTGAAGGTTGGCCATGCGACGCGCACCATCGACGAATGTCTCAAGCAGGCAGAAAAGGATATGCAATCCCGAACCGCCCTTGGTGAAGCTCGCCTGCTGGAAGGCTCAAAGACCACCTTCAAGGATTTCCAGCAAGCGATCTTTCTGGGGTGCGTCAAAGGCAATTTCAAGGAGTACGTCACCAACCGCATTGAAGACCAGAAGCAGAGGCATGAAAAAAATGGAAACACGGTTTTCGTACAAGAACCGAACGTCAAAAATGGATGCGGGGGCCTGCGGGATCTTCAAAATCTGCTTTGGATCTCCCGTTTCAAATTTGGAGCCGGAACCCTTGACGAATTAAAGAAAAAGGAAATCATCGCGCAGATCGAAGCAGGTCGCCTTCAGCGTGCCTACGATTTTCTCATGCGTGTCCGCAACGAGCTCCACTACTCCCACGGACGTGCCGTGGATGAAATCACCCTCTCTTCACAACCCAAGATCGCGAGCGCTTTGGGTTATCACCAGAAGGATGTCTTAAAACGCATCGAGACCTTCATGCGGGATTACTATCGGCACTCGCGTGACATCTATGTCCTTACCGAAGCCTTGTCAGAACGCCTCTACCTGGACGAGGAAAGCAAAGGCAGCCGCCTTTCACGGATTTTTTCCGTGGCCAAAAAGGTGGAAAAACTGGAGGGAGGGCTCTACCTGCGTCGCGACATGCTTGAAATTCAACAAGGCGCTCCCCTCCCCCGTGATCCCCTGGATCTCATGCAAATCTTCCGCACAGCCCAGTTGCGCAACGCACGCCTTGGCGCAGGCCTCCAGAGCGTCATCCGACGACAGCTCAAACTCATCAACCGAGAGTTCCTTTACTCACGCCGTGCCCGGGAGATCTTCCTCTCCATCCTGCGATCCAAGGGCGAGGTGGGACGAATTCTCCGCAGCATGCACGAATGCGGTTTCCTCGGGGAATATATCCCCGAATTCGCAGCCCTCGATTGCCTGGTCCAGCACGAATTCTACCACCGCTATACGGCCGATGAACACACCCTCGTCGCCATTGAAACCCTCGACAAGATCCTGGATGCCAAGGGAGGCAGCACGGCAAAATACAGCCCCATTTTCAAACGTCTTGAAAATCCACACATCCTTTACCTCGCAATTCTTCTGCATGATGCGGGAAAGGCAGTCCGCACCCGCCACCACAACGATGCCAGTGCCGAGTGCGCCCACCGCGTCGCCCGTCGACTCTGTCTCAACTACGAAGAACAGCGCCTGCTCGTCTGGCTTGTGGACAACCATATGACCATGTCGCAAATCGCGCAGCGTCGCGATATCGACGATCCGACAACCATCTCGGATTTCACCCAATTCCTTGGCAAACAGGAGTGGCTCGACATGCTTCATCTTTTAACCTATGTGGACGGCCTTGCCGTGGGAAGCACCAACTGGAGTGAATGGCGTCAACAGCTCCTCTGGCAGCTCTACGAACGCTGCAGCCGCGTCCTGAGCACCAGCGCCGCTGATTGGGTGGATCACGAAACTCAAAAAGCCAGTCTTCATGAGTGGGCAAGCAAGGAACTTGGATCGGAAATCACAGCCGATGAAATCGACGCCCATTTTTCCCAGATGCCGGAACGTTACTGGCGACGCGTCCATAAAGATGACCTCGCCTGGCATCTGAAAATCCTTCACTCATTCCTCGAGAAACTCCTCGATGAAGAAACCGAGGCCGTATTCCCCGTCACCCAGTGGAAACACTATCCCGACCGCGGGTATTCCGAAGTCGTCGTCTGCACTTGGGATCGACACGGCCTTTTCGCCAAAATTGCCGGATCCTTTGCCGCCTCCCGCATCAACATCCTGAATGCCGATATCTACACCCGCCACGACGATCTCGCCCTCGACATCTTCCAAGTCTGCGACCTGGAGCATCGATCCATCCAGGACGATCGTCAACTCGTCCGGATGAGCACCATCCTTGCCGATTCCCTCCTCAAGGACCCCGACACCTCATTCTCGGAATTGATCCATCAGGAATACGGCACCATGCGCCATATGCCGTATCAGGACGAAGAACGGTTTCCCACCACCGTCACCTTCAACAATCGGGATTCAGCAGAGTATACCATTCTCGAAATCCAGACCCCGGATCGCCTTGGACTCCTTCACCAGATCCTCCATGTCCTGGCTCAATGCGACCTGGACATTGACCTTGCAAAGATTAACACCGAAAAGGGAGCCGCCCTCGATGTCTTCTACCTGACTAACTCCTCAGGACAAAAAGTAAACGACAACGAAACCCTGCTTCAGATTCAAACCAAACTCAGGGAAACCATCGACCACTTGAATCGCCCGTTTCGAAATATTGAAGCCTAAAAAGATTACCACCGTATCATTTCCACGTGGTTATCGGCAAAAACCACACCGGATTTGAAACCACCAGCCGAGGTGTGAAAGAACCCCCTGTCCCTTACCAGGTAAAGATTCGGTTCCGCTTTTGCCAAATCCAGTTCCTTGGAGGGCAGGTAGACATAGGACACAAACACAGGATTGGCAGGATCTGGATTCGTCTTTCCCAAAGGATCTGACGGGCAAATGATATTCCAAAGGGCTCCGTCATATTTTTCGAGCTCAAAACGAATGTCCACCGTCCCTGTGCCATCCATCGCCTCCACTTGGATATTATCCTCAGTCAGACCGGGAAGCTTGTTCGAATTCTCAGTGGCATAAATTAAAAGGGCATTTCCAATCCCCCGAATATTGGAAAGACATTGGATCGTTTTGGAGCGCTCCTTATAACTCTTTAGAGCCGGAAACAGAAGAGCACCAAGCAAAAGCGCCACAGAAACAGCAACCATCAATTCAAGAACCGTGACAGCCTGGTTCCGATTCATAGCTCCGTGATGAAACGAGGAAGGAACCCGGATTTATTCCCTTCAAAGGTGGCATTATATCGAGGTGTGGTATCAAAACTAACCGTCGAACCATCCGCTTGGGTTACGGTCAACGTGCTGGTATCCGAAGTGATATTCACCGTAAATCCCAATAGCCAAGCAGCGGCGCTTCCGGTCTGATTGTCCAATTGCAAAGTCCAAGTCGTACCACTTTCCAAATTTGTAAAATTGTTAAAAACCGAGGTCGTCACGGGCTTGAATGTCCCCGTCACCCCCGCCTGATTCGTCGCAAGTCCAGGATCCTCCCGAATATCAAGCAACGAAGCAGCGTCCACCGTAATGTGATGAACATATCCACTCGCAAGACCAGGGATATAAAGGGGAGCCACCGCGGCAGGACCGGTTTGCAGAATGTTCACCGGCGTGTCCGTTCCCCGTTGGAGCGAAAAGATCAGACCATTATTACCACCATTTCCAAGCGGGAAACGAGCTTGGAATACCACCGTCACCGTCAAACTTCGAATTGGAATATTCGTTCCAGCAACAAGCGTTGTCATGGACACCACATTTGTGGCCTGAAGACTGTAGTTTGTACTTGTATCGGTAATTGAGGCCCCTGGAAGGTTCGTCGATACCGAAGTTGTACTTGGAACCGAAACCACCGTAAGGCCGTTCGTGTTGGTGATTCTAAAAAATGTACTAATGTAACGTGGTGTTGAATCGTAAGCATAGCGCCCTCCCCCGCGGGCGGCAGCAACTCGGTTTCGATATGATTTCGTGCTCGACTGCGCAAAAGAAACCACCACAGAAAGGCCAAAAGCCGTCGAAAGCAAAACGGCCTTCAATAGCCGCTGGGAAACAAAACGGCGCTTTAAGGTGGATATCATAGGAATTTTTGATTCTTGGATCAGGGCATATCGGGGGAAGGTGGCGAAAATTTAGCTTCATCCAACTTCCGTATCGGATTCCCTGCCGGATCCACAATGCGAGCCGTCAGGAAAATGATTAAATTCCGTTTGATGGTATTTTCAACCTTACTTTGAAAGAGACGTCCCAGCAAGGGAATGTCGCCTAAAATCGGAATCTTATCTTCTGTTTTCTGAACATCCTCACGAATCAACCCACCGAGAAGAACGGTTTGGCCATCCCAAATCACAACATTAGTATTTAGCACCCGTTTATTAAAAACAGGCTCTTTCAAATCAAAAGCGAAAGTAACTCCGCCCGCAGCAGCAAAGGTCTGATAGGTAATAAAACCTTCGAAATCCACCACTTCAGGGGCAAGACTTAGATTGATGGTGTAGCTGTCGCTACTGACTGTTGGCTTTACATCAAGAGTAACCCCTACTTCCCGACTGACAAACGCCGTCGGCGAAGGAGCCACAATACCCACACTTCCGGACCCTCCTGTGGTAGAAGATGTTCCCGCCTGCACCTGGGGATCCGTATAGGCGGAGGGATAAGGGAATTCCCGAGTGATGAGAATTTTTGCCTGTTCCCCACTGGTCGTAGTCACCCGGGGCGCAGAAAGAAGGTTCGCCATTCCTTTTTGTGCCATGGCATCCAGCATCATTTGGAATTGAGGATTCGTTAAAAGTCCAGTAACAGTAAGAAGCGTATTGGCACCCGCTTGAACAAGAGCACCGTTATTTCCCCCTGCGCCAGCTAGCAATGCATCCAAAGCACTAATACTGATTTGAGTTGAGTTACGAAGCCCACCACTAATTGTATTTCCAAGCCCTCGATAATTTCCATTAATTGGCAAATTCTGCAAAAAACTTCCCTGCCCTGACTCGACCACGTATTCCTGTTGCGTCGTGGGAGCAAAAGCCCATCTAAACCCCAACTCCTGAAGATCTGTTTCTTTGACGTCGATAAACTTAGCTTCGATTTGAACCTGCGGTGCCGTCTTGTTCAGTTTCAGGATGATTTGCTCGATCTGATCAAGCACATCATTCGTATGCGTCGCCACAAGAACTCCCAACCCTTCGTTGTAGGAAATGCTGGTCCCCTGCGGGAATGCGATTCCGAAATCCTCAAACGTTTTCTTCACATCCGCCGCTTTCATGGAAATATTTCCACCTAAAGCTTGAAACCCACCCTTGCCACCACCCGAACCTCCACTTCCACCACCCCCACTTGATTCGATGACTGAGCGGAAGATGCCTGGAGCCACACTGAAGGTCCTCGTTTGCGTACGGGCCGTGGAAAGCCCCTCCGAGGAAACAATCATGACGGCATCCGACTCAATTCGGTATTTCAAATTGGTGACCTGGGTCAGAAACTTGATGGCATTCAGGAGGGGAACGTTGCGTAAGTTGAGTGTCACCGTTCGGGAGGACAAATCCTCCGCTTTTGCGGTTCCAGGGGTGTCCAGGCCCGGCGTGGCCTTTGGGCCATCTCCGGCACGATCCGTATCAAAAGCCGGAATAATATTCACCCCTTCCTTGCTGGGACTCGTATCAGCTTCACGACTCTCATTCACCAGATAGTTGATTGCGCTAAGGATGGGCGTGTTTTCAAATTCAATTTTCTTGATCAAAATGGTGTTTAACTTTTTCAGAATCGGGGTCTTCCCGCCAAGGGTGCCGAGCTCATCTTCATTCTCATCTTTATTGGAACTGACAATCCGATCACGACGTAGAGGCATCTGCCACCCACGCTGAACATCGAGCATCGATTCCGATTCCGTCTGCATTTTTGCAGATTCAAGCTTTTTAAACTTGGCAAGCTGGACTTCACGAAGACGGTGATAGGCGGTGGCGCTATAAGGATCGATTCGGAGAATATCCTTCAAGGCAGTTTCAGCCTGATCGAACTGCTCGCTTTTGAAATAGCTTTCCGCGGTCCGATAAAGTTCCAACACCTTCTTCTGCTTGTTCACGAAATCCGAGTTCGACACCTCGGGAGGCATTCCCGCCATCTCCTGCTCGTCCTTTTGCTTCTTATCCTCAACCTTTGCAACCTCCCTGCCAGCCCGGTCGGCAATGGACTGGGCATCACGGTTTTCAGGATCAAGTTGAACCGCTTGCTGTGCCTGGGCATTTGCAGATACATAATCACGACGATTATAGGCGATTTTCGCAAGCTCACCCAGGGAGACGGAGAGCCCCTTGCGAATTTGATCCGCTTCAAGAGCCGTCACAGGGGAATCTGGAACCAGTTTCTGGGCGTCCGAAAAAATCTGGGCGGCTTTTCCATAATCGCCCTGCGCCAGATAGTTCTGGCCGTCTTTGATAAGCAAACGTCCCCGCATCAAAGCCTCCTGCCGGCGAACAACCTCGGCCTGCGAAGCTGCTGCACCCGACATGGCCACGTCCTTTCCCTGACTGTCCTGCGCATGCGTCGTGATCGGCAGCGAAATGAAAATGGTGCAAATCAGACCCAGTACAGGGCGGGGGAAAATTAAATTCATAGTGGCGACATGAAGAAGAGGATTAGGAATGTTTTTTGATTTCGTCGGGAGAAAGGGATCGAAGTTGAAATTCCTTGCCGCTGTCCAGTTTTCTGACTACCACCTCAGCCTTCTGAGCGTCAAGTTTTTTGATACTAATTACCTGATATTGTGCATCCTCGAGCGTGAAGATGGAGTTCATTCCCACTTCGAAATATCGATCTTCAAGGACGAAATAAACTTTGGCGAAGAGATCGTTAAGGATCGCCTGCCCGCCTTTAATGAGAACCACCGGTTGATCGGACCCACGGCGCAGAGTCAGCTCCGAGACATCAAACTTGGTTTTGAGCGGTCGGCCATCCGGTCCGCGAATGGTGGGATCAACCTTGTCGTTGTACTTTTCAGCGTATTGAACCACGCGAAAACCGGGAGACTCGGGATCTGCGATCACTTCATCCATTTTGACGTAGTAGTTCACCTTGCCGTCGCGACGAAGAACCGAAAACTTCATCCCTGTGGAGCTTTCAGCAACTCCATTAAAAATAAAGGGGAATGGCTTTTGAATGAGTTGGGCCGTGCGAAGCTTGAAAACCGCATCAGGCTTGCTGGCTGCATTTTTGGGATCAGTCCCGCTGTCGTATTCCTCCCGTACCGTGAAGCCGTCGCCATCGGGGTCCGTATTGGCCACGGGAACCGTGGTTGGAAGCGAATGTTTTTGCAACCATACGATGGGAAGCCGTTCCGGGGTCTGCGTCCCCACATCCGGATTCCAAACCTGGGGAAACGGGTCGTTTGGATCCGTTTGCTTCATCAACGGGGCAATAAAAACCCGGTGTTGATTGGTGGTCCATTGAAGCGGGTTTT
This sequence comes from uncultured Verrucomicrobiota bacterium, assembly GCA_964475835.1. Classification (GTDB taxonomy): domain Bacteria; phylum Verrucomicrobiota; class Verrucomicrobiia; order JABWAM01; family JABWAM01; genus JABDCI01. Next base: position 95,978 of record CAYYYL010000003.1, read on the forward strand.
GGATGGCCGTTTCGATCGCTTCCAAGGTCTTGAAATCTCCTCCTTTGGGATCCGCCCCCTTGGGGCGTGCCTCGTCCTGTTGCTTGATCTCCGTCTGAAGATTGTTGACCTTCAAAATAAGAACAACCGCAAAGCCAATGAGCACGATGGCCCCGGCAATGGCGACAATCCACTCGTAGTAGTGGATGCACAGTTGAAGAAAAGCTTTGAGCTTATCGCGCATTCGGTGCTCCTGGCTTGGGTGCACTTTTGGCCGTGCTTTTATCCGGAGGAAAATCCAACCACTCAACTCTCATCCCCACCTTGATCCGCTCCATTCCCATGACAAAAGGCAGTTGGAAGGGGTCCGCCCATTTGTTCGTTTCGGTTGCCGTGGCGGTTTTCACGCCGCCTGCGGGAGCCGAAGCCTGAAGGATGGGTTCTTTTTTTTCGTTCTCCACAATCAACAACCTCGGAAGATAGACATATTTCGAAACGGCAAGTGAATTGAGAAAAGCTCTCAGGGAATCGGTGTCACACCAAAATTCCAGCTCAAAAGGCATCACATTGTAAACATGGGCCGGGGACTCCCCAATCTCCATTTTTCCCCCCATCGAGACCACCGGCTCCCAGGGGGCCGCTGGGGGGGGTGGCGCCTTGGGATCAGGCTTGGGGATATCCTCAAACACCACGCGACGAACGCTCACCAATTCGGAAACCCTCGCTTTCGCGAGCAATTGGATCAAGTCGTCCACAATCTCCAACTGTGTTAGAATGCGCACCGTATCGGGATCCTTGGGGGGAAGCTTATCGTAACGTTCAAACCCGAATTGAAACTTATCCGGATGCTTCACTTGATTTTCGTCGAGAATCTGACTCATCCGTCGCCAGGACACCACCAGTTGTTCCTTCACTTCAGAGCCCGACTTTTGAGAAAACGTCAAATGGCTCCGCCCCAGATTTTCAATGAGGGACGCGATCTTTTTTTTCTCTTCATCCGCATTCTTCTTCACACGATCCACATTTTCCTTCGATGGAAAGGAAGGTTTGCGACGCCAGAGATCCTCGCGCTGTCGCATCTTGTCATCGAGACTCGCCTTGACCGTCTTTCGCTCATCAATCTTACGATTCAAGAGAAAAAAACTGGGCAGAAGAAGCACCAGGAAAATTCCAAGAAGAACGAAGATGGGTAGATATTTCTTTAAAATTTCCATGTCAACGAGGCATCAATAGGGAATGGGGGTCTTGAGGGTGGCTTTCAGGACATAAGCAAAGCTCCAGTCTTCCTCCTCTGGGGTACCGGTCTCCACAATCTGGACGGAACTGAAATAAGGGGATTCCAAAAGCTGCTTCTCAAAATCGTTGATCAATTGATAGGGCTTGTCGGATTCCCGGTTGTTGATGCACAACCCGCGAATCTCAAATTCCGTGATTCCCTTGAATTCCGTTTTCGCCGCCGGAACCGCCTCGGGAGGGGGGGCTCCTCGCTGCCGTCTTCCCGGGGCACTTGCAGGAGATGATCCGACACCCCCTGTAATCGGAATGGGCTTTCCATTGCTCTGGGGAATGAGTTGGGTGATCCAGACCAAGGGGGGCACCCGGTGATTGATGTCATTGAAAAATTCGATCCAGAAATACCGAAGACGGACCACGCCCTGGAGCTGTTCGGTATCACGCGAAGTGCTCGTCGCCAGGGCTTCCGCATTTTCCAACTGACTCTTGATGACAGACAGCTGTTGAACCTCGGAAGTCACCTCATTCAAATGCTTCGAAAGAAGCTGGGTGATTTTCCAATAGTAAAGATACCAGCACCACACCATCACTAGAACCCCCGCAAGTACGGCTCCGAAAAACGGCATTTTTTTCAGCAACTGCCGACGGCGTTGAATCGAAGGGGGCACGAGATTGATCTCGATCGGACACTCGGTCGCCATGCGAAGGCCCAGACCGATCACCTCCCCCATGGAGTGAGCCACTTCTTCGAGCTTTTGACGAAAAGCCTCCTTCTGAGCCGCGTCCTGAGGGAATTCAACCGCCACATTTTGGAAGGGATGGAGATATTCGATCTCGAGCTCCATCTTCTCCTTGAAGAAAAAGTCCGTGTAGGAGGTGATCGAGGCCCCACCCGACAAAAGGAGTTTGGTGGGCGCTGTGCCCCCCTGCTGTTGTCGGAAGAAATTGATGGACCGGGCAATTTCAGCATGAAGGCGCGTCATCACATTGCGAATCAACTTGCTCAACTTCGCGGCGGACTCCAGCTCCGGTTCTTCATACGCCCCGCCCAGTCCGCAAAACCCCTGACGGACCTTCAATGAATCCGCTTCAGCAAACGGGATCTCGAATTCCTGAATGATGCTCTGAGTGATCGAATTTCCTGCAATGGGAATGCTGCGGGTGAAGATCTTGTTCGGTTGGATGAAAATCAAATTGGTCGTACGGGCCCCGATATCCACCACCAGGGTGCACCCCTTGTTCATTTCATAATTGTAGAGTGCGGCATTGTAGAGCGCGAGCGGGGCCACATCCACGATCTCGACCTGTAGTCCGGCCTCCTCACATGCCTGACTGATCCCCTCAATGATCTCACTTTTGATCGCAACGAGAATCACCTCCATCTCGGTCTGGTCCTTCTTCCCCAGGACCTGGAAGGTCCAGACCAGTTCCTCGATCGGGAAAGGAACATTCTGCGCCGCCTCCACACGGACCATCTGCCGGATCTTGTCCTCTTCCGCGGCAGGCAGCTTCATGAAGCGCGTAAGCACCGCCTGGCCTGATACCGAGATCGCCGCCCTGCGGGTTCGAAAATTCGCCCCGGCAAGAAGCTTCTTCAACCCCTCCGCGATCGCCGCGTTCCGGTTTTCGTCCGAAGACGGATTCACGTCGAGCGTCTGATGCGCAAAATTGACGAGGGTCAGATTTCCATTTCCCGTGGAGGTGAATTCGCCCGCCTTGATGGTGCTCGCACCGATATCAATACCGAGGAAGCGCTGCACACTCATAGTTCTGGAATCCGATCGGGATACATGAATCCTTTACAAGGAGGAGGAGGATGCCTGTTTAACCTGTTCGTAGTGGTCCACGTAGGCTGGAAACCACGGAGACTGGAGGAAGTTGAGCAACAATCCAGGTCGCGGCTGCTTCTTTTCCCAGAATCGACCATGCTCCTCACTTTTCATCCACTTGGTCTCCTGGAGCACTCCCTTGTAGTAAACCTGGACCACCACATCCTGAATGAATTTGTCCACCCCCGTAGGTTCATATTTCTTGACCGTATTGGCATCGAGAAAAACCGGCACCAGGGCATGGCGGGCACTTCCCACATTTCGGGGAACATTGGAAACCGTCACGGATGCGGATAATACATCGTAACCGTCCTCGGGAGCATTCTTCACGGTGCTTCCATAAAAGGCGGCCACAAAAAATTTAACGGTGATCTCATCTGCCCACTCAGGTGCCACCTGCAGATCCGCCTCGACGACAAGCCATCGTTTGCTCGGATCCACCGTGGGGAGGGCCCCCTGAAGAGAATACCGGGGAGCCGGAGTCAACGTGGCGTCAATCTTCTTCACTTTCACATCCGCGTCATTCCCATGGTCATTTTGCGCGACGACGGCGTTTAGAAAAAGCCCAAGACAGAAGAGTACCAGCATAGTGTGCTTCACGCCAAACCTCCTTGTGGGATTGTCAAAGTGAAACCATCGCGTTTTGCGAATTCCAATTTAACAACCTGATCCTGAAGCGGATATAAACGTCCACAAGCCGCGTTGACAAGAGAATTATCCTCCCTGCGTCGAAAAAATAAGCGGGGCGAATAAAATCACAAGTGAGCGGGCTTCCAGAATCAAATCCCGAACGCTTAGGGCAGTTTTGTTTTCGAAAAATATTGGAGCAAGGCATCGAGAATTTCGCCATTAGGCACATCCACCAACACCACAGTACGGCCAAACAGGGTGATATTCTGTTTCTGCGAATTGACGGTGAAAAACACCGAGTCCGTTGAAACAGAGGCGCCCGCCCCCCCTGCATTGGCCAACTTGTAGCGCTGGTGAAACAATTCGTCCAGGGCGTTGAAAAACTCCCGCGCATCCCGGGGAGTGTCCCACACGGTTTCCCACACGAGCACCCAGCGATCAGCTCCCGTATCATAAACTACATAGCGATCCCCACCCCATCCTTCCGCCGCTTTTTCCGTCTTATCCGCTCCCAGAACTTCGCACAGGAGGGAACGCACCCCCAACTCCCCCACAACATTCTCCTGAAGCTTTTTCCATCCTCCCTGCACCTTAAAGTGAAACTCCACGGGATAGGGGCGATCCCTTGGTGTTTGGCAATATTTCTCTGGGTGGAGGATCTGCTCGGAGCTTTCGGGGGGACTCTGGAAGGCCTCGTCAATCGCGGCATTCCCACCCCGGGCGTGAAGCGCGGCGGCAAAATTCTGTCCCGCTTCATATGGAAAAAGAAGGGAATCGCGGATATACGCCGGCGCCGCCTGAATCTGCTCCATCGGCTGTATGAAGAGTTCATTCAAATCCCCAAGCCACTCCTGGGCATTGTAGTTCTGTCGCAAATACACCCCCATCTGATAAGTCGCATCCCCCTCCACCAGTGCGGAAGCGGCCAGGGCAAGGTCGTCATTATCCTTCGCGCGCAGGGGAAGCTTCAACAACCCGAACCGCTGGTCCTGCAGGGCATGAACCAGTTCATGCGCAAGAATCATGCGTTCCATGTTGTTGTTCAAATTGAACTCCGGGAACGTATAAAGATCCTGGGTATCCTGATCGTAAAAAGCGGCGACCTGCTCGGTCAGAAGGCTCGTCACCGTTTTCATGAGATCCAGGTTGCGTGGAATCAACCCCATGCGCTGCAGCGCTGCTTCGTAGTTTTTGAACTCCTCCGCGGAATATTGAATCCCCAGCTTGGAAACAATGTAGGCCTTCAATTCATCCCGGGAAATCTGTTTGTACGCCACGGGATGTTGAAACGGCAGTTCGCGGATTTCGCTGATCCCCTTCTCGATGGCCCTCGTCGTCACCGCCCTCTGTGCCACACGGGTTTCATGATCCATCTGCTCCTTCAATTCCCGATTGTGACGAACCGTTCCCAGGAGTTTGATCTGCACGCGAACATCCTCTTCACGAAGCTTCTCCAGATATGCCGCTCGACTCGCCACCCAATAAGCGATACACAGGAGCCCAACCCCCAGTGCCCAAACGAGCCAACGATTTGCGCGCTTTGACATGAAGCCTTCTCTTAACAGTCTTAAGGAAAGAATCCAAAACCTTCTTTCCGCACCCGGTTATAAACCGATGCGAATCAGCGAGGTGATCAACGCCCTCAAGATCCCCCCTGCAGCCCGCAAAGACGTCACCCGCACCCTTGACCGACTTCTCCAGGAGGGCGTCATCGTGCGCATCCGCAAGGATCGCCTCGTCCTCCCCTCCGAAGCCGACCTCGTCACAGGTCGCATTGAAATGCATGAACGAGGATTCGGATTTGTCACTCCGGAAACCATCGGAAATCAAAAGCCCACCGAGGATATCTTCATTCCCGCTGAGGATACCTGGGTCGCCATGAACAAGGACCGAGTCGTCGTCCGCATCCACCACCGCTTCGTGGAGGATCGTTCCCGAATGGGCAAGCACCTGAACAAGCCCTACAAACGCATTGGCCGTGTCATTCGCATCCTTGAACGCGCCCATCCCACCCTCACCGGCATCCTTCAACGCAGCCAGCACTTCCATTACGTCGCCCCGGATGATCCACGCATTGGAAGGGATATTTACACAAACTTACGTAATAACCCACTCAAAGCCAAAGTGGGCGACCGGGTGGTGGTCAAACTTCACGAATGGAACAACCGGCATATTAATCCGGAAGGAACCATTACCGAGGTTCTTGGAAGCTCGGATGATCCCAGCCTTGACGTTCTTGTCATTGTGCGAAAATTCGGTTTTCGGGTTGATTTCCCCCAGGAAGTGTTGGATCAGGCGGAACGAATTGAGGAACGCGTTTCCGACGAGGAACGCGAGACACGCCTCGACCTGACCGACGACCTGGTGATCACCATCGATCCGGACGACGCACGGGACTACGACGACGCGCTATCCCTGAAAAAACTTTCCGCAGACCGACTTCTGCTCGGCGTTCACATCGCCGATGTCAGCCACTATGTCCGCCACGGCACTCCGCTGGACGTTGAGGCCAGGGAGCGCGGCAATAGCATTTATCTCCCCGATCGGGTCATCCCCATGCTCCCGCAGAAGCTCTCCAACGGCATCTGCTCGCTCAAGCAGGACGTGGAGCGCCTCACCTTCTCGGCTCTGTTTGAAATCAGTCCCGAAGGTCAGATCCACGCAGTGCGTTTTGCCGACACGATCATCCGGTCCGCAGCCCGCCTCACCTATCGACAGGCCCTGGCGGAGCTCGAACCCAAACCAGGTCAACCCTCGGCCCAGCCCCCCGAGATTGCAGCTTTGCTCCGGCAGCTTTGGTCCCTTGCCTCCAGACTTCGTAAAAAGCGTTTTACCGAGGGATCGCTCGAACTCGATTTTCCCGAACTCAAGGTCTATTGCGACGAACGCGGTCTTGCCGACCGGATCGAAAAAACCGAGAACGATATCTCTCACCAACTGGTCGAGGAATTCATGCTCCTGGCCAATGAAGCCGTCGCCGCCGAAACCCAGCGTCGCACCGCCCCCAGCCTCTATCGCATCCACGAGGATCCGGATCCCGAACGCCTGGATGAATACCGAGACCTTGCGGCTTCCATGGGATATCCCATGGGCGACCCCACCCTCCGCGGTGAAATCCAGCGCTTTTTAAAACGCCTCCACGGAAAACCCGACGAATACATCCTCAAGCTCAATCTCCTCAAATCGTTGAAACGGGCGCAATATTCGACAAGTCCCATCGGACATTTCGGACTCGCCAAAGCCAATTACACCCATTTCACCAGCCCCATCCGGCGTTATGCAGACCTCATCGTGCACCGTGTGCTGCGTCGCATCCTGCAAAAGCGCAAACCGCAGGGCACAGGCTATCCCCCGTACGATGTGGCGGCTCTCGAGGTCATCGGACACCACTGCTCCACCACCGAGCGCGTCGCGGATGAGGCGGAAAAGGAAGCGGTGAAATTGAAGCTCATCGAGTACTTCGAGCGCCAGCTCCACGAACACAAGCTCGACAGTTTCGAAGCACTCGTCACCGACGTGAGAAACTTCGGCCTCTTCGTCGAGCTCCCCGCCTTCATGCTCTCCGGACTCGTCCACGTCTCCACGCTTCACGACGATTTCTACCAATTTGACCCCACAGCCCAAAAACTGATGGGCAAAAAGTCCAAACGCGTCCTCCGCGCAGGAGACAAGGTGCGCGTCGAAGTCGATCGCGTCGACCGACTCAAAAAACAGGTCGATTTCCGATTATCCGAGGAAATCGAGCGCTCACCCCGAAAGAAATCGAAGTGATCAACCAGAAATGGGGAAGAAGGAAAAAATCCTCTATTTTTTCGTCGTTCGGGATGCTACTGATTCTTGAATGAAACTTCTGATATTAGCTGCGGGCTACGCGACCCGCCTCTACCCCCTCACCCTGAACCAGCCGAAACCCCTTCTGCCCGTGGCCGGAAAGCCGATGGTCGATCATGTGATCGATAAATTCGACCGCTGTCCCGAGATCGACGAAATATTTGTCGTCACGAACAACAAATTTTCCGGACACTTTGAGGATTGGGCGGCTCAAAAGGGCCCGCAACCCGGACGCAAGATCCGCATCTTCAACGATCGCACGACCTCCGACCAGGACAAACTCGGCGCTATCGGGGACATCCATTTCGTAATGGAACAAACGAAGCTCGATGACGACCTCATCATTGTCGCGGGCGACAATCTCTTTGGTGGCGATTTAAGCGATTATGTACGCACCGCAAAAGCAAAGGGTGCCCTCATCGGCGTGTATGATGTCAAAAACCTCGAAGAGATCAAAAAGTACAACAACATCACACTCGATGAAACAGGTCGCGTGGTGGAATTCGAGGAAAAGCCCCGACAACCGAAGAGCACCATCACTGCGATCGCGCTCTATCACTACCCGCGCAGCACCCTTTCCCTCATCCGTCAATACATCGCGGAAGGGAACAATCCGGATCAGCCGGGACGGCTCGTCCAATGGCTCTTTCCCCGCATCCCCGTCTACACGCACCTGATCAAGGGCCAATGGCTCGACATCGGGAGCAAGGAGACCTATGAGGAGGCGAATAAATTGTTTGCGAACTTGAAGGATTCGTGAGATTTTTTCGCCCTTGCCCCTTTTGGGGAAATGACGGGGTGGCTCCGTAACACGGGGCCATCCGTCCTCACTTCCAATTCATACACCCATTATGTCACGTCGTTATATTTTCTCATCCGAATCCGTCACCGAGGGACATCCCGATAAAGTTTGCGATACCATTTCGGACAGCATCCTCGACGCCTGCATGAAACAGGACAAGCACAGTCGAGTCGCCTGTGAGACGCTTACCAAATCAAATCTCGTGGTCGTCGCGGGTGAAATCACCACGCATGCCGACCTCGACTATCCCCAGATCGTCAAAGGCGCCATCGAGGAAATCGGCTATACGGACGACCACTGTGTCTTCAATCACAAGACCTTCCAGATCCTCACCTCCATTCTCTGCCAGAGCCCGGATATCGCCCAAGGGGTGGACGCCCGCAAGGCGGAGGGCAAGGCCACGGGCGAACAAGGTGCCGGGGATCAGGGACTGATGTTCGGTTTCGCCTGCAATGAAACCCCCGAACTCATGCCCGCCCCCATTGTGTACGCGCACAAACTGAGCCGCGCCCTCGCGAAAGCCCGGAAATCCGGCAAAATCAAATGGCTCGGGCCGGATGCCAAGACGCAGGTCTCGGTGGAATATGAAGGCCATAGGGTCCTCCGGATTGACGCCGTCGTGGTTTCCACCATGCATCATGACAACGTGAAGCACCGCGTGATCCACGATACCATTTTGCGCGAAATCATTCTCAAGACCCTGCCCGGCCGTCTCCTCGACAAAAAGACGCGCTATCTCGTCAATCCCACGGGGCGCTTCGTCGTCGGAGGTCCCGAGGGGGATGCGGGCGTGACCGGACGCAAGATCATCGTCGACACCTACGGCGGCATGGGCCGTCACGGCGGTGGCGCCTTCTCCGGAAAGGATCCCTCGAAGGTGGATCGCAGCGCTGCCTACATGGGCCGATACGTGGCCAAGAACGTCGTCGCTGCCGGTCTTGCCGACCGTTGTGAGGTTCAGTTCGCCTATGCGATCGGCTACCCCGAACCTGTCTCGCTTTGCGTGGACACTTTTGGCACCGGTCGCGTTCCGGATCGCAAGATCGAAAACGCCATTCGCGACATCTTCAGCTTCAAGCCCGCCAACATCATCAAGCAGCTTGATCTGCTGCGTCCGATCTACCGCAAGACTACCAATTACGGTCACTTCGGGCGAGAGGATGATCTCAAAGCCTTGAGTTGGGAACGCCGCGACAAGGCCAAAGAGCTGGCACGACTTTTGAAGTAGCCCCTGCCCCGTGGACGACTCGGACGCGTCCGCTCTGAAAGGTGAAATGGAGGAGTGACTTGTTGCTTGTGACCAGCATTCAAATAGTGTGTCTTTCAACTTTCAACCCTCCGCTTTCCACCTTGTTCCATGCAACTCCTCACCGCTCGAAAAGGCAGCGTCGAAATCGTTGAGGCTCCGGATCCGGTCCCGGCAGAACATGAAGTCCTCATTCAAACTGTCTTCTCCGCGGTCAGCACCGGCACTGAAATGGCCGCAGTTTCGGGTCAAAGCGTGTCTTTTTTTTCCCTGCTTCGCCGGGGCATTCACTCCTGGGACAAGGTCCGGCGCTCCCTGGCCCGGCGGGGTCTGAAGCAGACTCTCGCCAAGGTCGAAGCAGCCGTCGAAAATCCGCTCACCCTCGGTTATTCCCTCACAGGACGCGTGGTCGGCCTGGGCCGCGGCGTGGAGGATTTCCAGGTGGGCGATTGGGTCGTTGCCGTGGGACCCCATGCCTCACACGCGACTTTCGTGACGGTCCCTCGCTTGATGTGCGCCCCCCTCTCCAAACCCGAATGGGCCATCGACGCTTCCACAGCGGCACTCGCCTGCGTGGGCATTCATGCCCTGCACCGCGCTCAACTCAGCGCTGGAAGCGAAGTTGCCGTCTTCGGACTCGGTTTGATCGGTCAGTTCACCGTCCAGGCCCTCCGGGCCATCGGCTGTCGAGTGATCGCTTTTGATCCCATCGAATCCCGGCGCAATGACGCCGCCCAGGCAGGAGCGGAAACCTACGATCCCCTTGGTTTCGATTTCGAGGAAGCCGAGCGCATCGCCTCCCACGGAGAAGGGCTGGATTCTGTTTTCCTCTGCGCCAAAACCGATGCTCCGGATCTTCTTCGCAAAGCCACCGCCCTCTGCAGAAAACGTGCGAAACTCGTCGTCGTTGGGGAATTTCCCATCTCGCTGCCCCGCGAACTCGCGTATGGAAAGGAGATCGAACTCTGCGTCTCCGCCGCTTACGGAGACGGCCGTTACGATCCCGCCTACGAACAACTTGATCAGGACTATCCTCTTGCCCAGGCCCGCTGGACCGTCCGCCGAAACCTCGACCTCTTCCTTCGCTGGCTCGATGAAGGCCGCATGTCGGTCTCCTCCTTCCGTCCGCAGATCCATCCATTCGACAATGCTCCCGAAGTGTACCGCCAGCTTGCTTCAAGTCCCACCCTGCTCACGGTATTTCAATATCCGGAGCAAAAGCTACCTCACCTGACCCTCGAACTATCACCCCGCTCCGTCACACGCGCGGCCGCCATCCCCCTCGCTGTGGTCGGCCTCGGGCGGTTCGCCACGGAAATCCATCTTCCCCACCTTGCCCAAGCCGCAGATAAGTTCGAGATTCACACCCTTGTTGGAAGACGCCCTGCAAAAATCGCGGCCCTCGCTCGCAAATTTCACGCAAACCGCGCCACCAGCGATTTGCAGGAAGCGCTGGGGGATTCCTCGGTGGCAGCCGTCCTCATCGCCACCCCGCATAACACCCATGCTGATCAGGTGATCGCGTCCCTTGAGGCGCGAAAGCATGTTTACGTGGAAAAGCCCCTCTGCATCTCGGTGGATGAGTTGGACCGCATCGAAGCAACCCTCCAAAAAGCGCAGGAAACGCCCACCTTCACCCCTGTCCTTTTCGTCGGTTTCAATCGTCGATTTGCCCCGGTCTCCTACAAACTTTTTGAAGAACGCATCAAGGGCCACCAACCGCTCGACATTCATTACGAGTTTCACGCCCCCCCATTGCCCCGGGGGGATTGGTATGATCGCCCCGAACAGGGCGGCCGCTTCATCGGCGAGGTCTGTCACGCGATCGACTGGATTCTTTGGCTCGCGGGAAGCCCCCTTCAGGATGTGATGCCCGTCGTCAGCCCCAACGGTGCCGATGTCTTCTTCCGATTTGAGGATTCCAGTCGCGCACACCTTCATTTCAAGAAAGTCGCTCAACTGCGGGGCCCCAAGGAAAGGGTCACCGTAACCTGGGGACCCACCGAATGGGTGATTGAAGACTTCGCACATCTGAAGATTTTTAACGCCGACCGCCTCAAGCACAAAGAAGCATGGAAATCCAAAGGCCACCGGGAAGCGCTGGACGCATTCGCCGGCGCCATCGCACAAAATAAAACTGGCGACGACCCCTTCCGTTTTCTCGCCAGCATGCACCTCACCCTGGAACTCGACCGGGCCCTACGTTCGTAACTTGTCACCGTCGCAGCAGGAAAAGTCCCGCAATCGCAAGGCCCACCCCCAGCAATCGTTGCCAGGAGGCGGGCTCGTGGAAAAAGACCATGCCCGCGATCGTCATGATCGCCGCACCCCCTGCGAGGATGACGGGCACCGATGAGAGCGGTCCTCCCTGTTGAAAAAGCAGGAAAAACGCAACCGTCCCTGCCCCCACACAAATCCCCGTGAGCATGGAATACCAGAATCCCTCCATGGTGAATTTCTGACTGTAGCGCCCGGAAACCAGAAGAAATATGAGATAAAGCAGGATGGTCAACGCGGCAGTCGCTTCAACGACAAACCCTCCAACCCCGTCTCCAATATGTTCCGAAGCCAACCGGGTGAAAATCTGATGCGCGCCGTAAAGCACAGCCGCAACCACCGCATACCAGAACCAGGGTGCCATAAACCTGTTTCAAATATTTTTTTTAAAGATCCATGGAGGGCGACGTTCCGTCGTCGCCGTTTCCCCATGAAGTTGGCGACGACATAGCGTCGCCCTCCATTTTTTCAAAACAAATCGTTTTTGGTTACAGATTTTCCCACCGTTTCCTAGCACTCACACATTGTGAACCACTCCCCAGTGAATATCGAGACGCTTTCGAAGACAGAGTTGGATGGCACGGACAAGGGTTTTGGCCTCAAGTCGTTGTCCGGCTTTCACAATGTCCTTTAATGTCGAATCCGGCTTCACCCGGAACGAATCCTGACAGATGATCGGGCCTTCATCCAGATCCATGGTCACAATGTGCGCGCTCACCCCCACAATCTTCACCCCCCGCTCATAAGCCTGTCGATAGGCCGAAGCTCCTGGAAACGCGGGAAGAAGGGACGGGTGGATGTTGATAATCTTGTTTTTGTAGCGCCAGACAAAATTGGGTGAGAGGATCTTCATGAATCGCGCGAGCACGATCCAGTCGATCGCGTGTTCCTCGAGGGCGGATAATATTGTCTTCTCCGCCTTTTCCCGATCCGCGTAGTCTGCATGGAGGAATGGAGCCCCCGCAAGACGCGCCAGCGGTTGAAGGGGTTTGTGATTACCCACCACAAGCCCGATTTCGGCGGGAATTTTCCGACTCCGGACTGCTTTCACCACCGCCTCGGGACACTCCGGCTCACGGGTTACGAAAAGGGCCATTCGCTGCTTCGCATGACGTTCAAGAAAGCGGATGCGAATCTCCATCCCCAGATCCTGTCCCAGACGGCGGAGACGAGCTTCCAGGGCTGCACGGTCCAGTTTTGCCGAAGGCCAGGACGCCTGAAGCGTCATGTTAAACTGTCCCCGCATCACCTGCTGTTCGATTTCCTCGATGTTCGCTCCGCTTTGGAATAGATCCTGGGTGACGCGCGCCACAACTCCCGTACGATCACGTCCGATCACACTAATGTTGGCGAGTGATTTCATTCACAAACAAGAATTCAGGAGTCAGGAGCCGGAATCCAGAAGGAAAATAAAAATTTCCCCCATCAGAATGGCGGCTTCCATGTCAGAAGCTCCGGCCACTGATTCAGAGCTGCGTGCATGAGCAGACAAGAATAAACACCGGCGGCCAAATCGTCCATCATGATCCCCCACCCTCCGGACAGTTTTTCAAGACGATGACACGGCCAGATCTTGAGGGTATCCATCAAACGATTCAGAAAAAAACCCAGGATCATCGTTCCCCACGACACGGGGATAAGAAACATCGTGATGGGAAACGCCACGATTTCGTCGATTACAATCTGGCCCGGATCCTTTTTCTCAAAATCCTTCTCCGCCACCGCTGCGAGATGGACTCCCGCAAGACCCAGCAAGATCACCACCAGAACATAGAGGACTGGATGCAGCGGTTGCATCATCCAGCAAAGAAGCATTCCGGGAAAGGTTCCCCAGCTCCCCGGTCCTATCGGCAGGTAACCCGTGCCAAAACCCGTCGCAATGAATTTTTTCCAGTTCAAGATCTTTCAGGCTGATGGAGGGCGACGCTCCGTCGTCGCTTTTACCTTGAATGTGGCGACGACGGAGCGTCGCCTTCCATTCTCCGCGCCTCCGCGGTGAATATTCCCTCCGAATGGTCGGGCCGGCGAGATTCGAACTCGCGACCTTCTGCGCCCAAGGCAGACGCGCTACCAAGCTGCGCTACGGCCCGATTCGACGGAGGACTTTCCTTCGCTCACAAGATGGCATATAAACCCCCTGTGTCGAAAAACGATATCGTCCACACGCACCCGGTTCAATCCCGAAATCTCCCCTTTCGCCTCTTCCGTTTCAGAGGGGTCATCCCCCTTTTCCTGCTTTTCCTTTCCCGCCTGCCCGTCGTTGCCATCAACGATTTTCAAACGGACAATCCCAAGCTCATCATTGAACTCGATGGCGCCCGGATGCGCGAAATCAGCGGCGAATCCCGGGAAACCGTCTTTCAAGGTCAGACATGGATTCGCAACTACCATCAGGACTGGCAGTGGAAATTCGAACGCATCCGGCGAAACATTCACATGACGCTTGTCCCCACGGAGCGCCAGATCAATGTATCCGGCATCCCTGCGGAAGGCCTGTGGACGTGGAATCAGTTCAACAACGAAGAAGGATCCCTCACGCTGGGCATCATCGGCCACATGTACGTGAACCTTAACAGCACCTACATCTCCCAACAGGCCCTGGTCGCCCACGAAGCCAGCCACGCTTTCCTGTTGGCCTACTGTCCCAAACTGCTTGAAACGGGGGCAGACTACCGGTGTTTCAATGAAGGACTGGCCGAACTCTTCGCCCTCGATTATGAAAAGGATCCCTGGCGCCACTGGCATGAAGCCGTCGCGGCCCAGAAGCACAACGAGCCATACGACGACACGCAACTCTCCTCCTTTGCCCAGAGGTTGATCCATGTGCTCAATGGCAAACCCCAATGCTCCCATGATCTGGGCTTCTTTTTTCTTCTCGTCGTCCGTCACGGCAAAGTAGATCTCGAAAAGGATCTAAAGGAATGCACCAACACCTTCATCCGAACCGAGATCGAGAAATGGCTCGAGGAAAACGGATCATCCTACGATCTGCCGATAGTGAAATAGTTGTAAGTTGAGAGATGAGAGTTGAGAGCCCTCGGAAAACAGGCCTTTTCAACTACTACTGGACGTCATCCAATTTCGTTGAGAACCAAAACCATTGTCATTCGGAAAATCTCTCAACTCTCATCATTCAACCCTCAACTAGGGATACACATCCACTTCGACTTCCTGATAGGCCGACCTCGAAAGTTCCTGCAGGAATCGTGACTTCTTCTGGAATGCGTCGCCAAAATCGCCGCTGAGTTTGATCTGGGGCTGGAGCAGGTAGAGTTCATCCTTCGCACGGGTCACCGCCACATAAAACAACCGCCGTTCCTCCTCCTCTCCCTCGACACTCTCCAGGGCGCGCGAGTTGGGGAAGGATCCCTCGGTCAACCAGAGCACAAACACGACTGCGAACTCCTGTCCCTTCGCCTGATGAACCGTGCTGAGTCGCACAGCCTCCTCGTCCCGGACGTCGGGCCCGGAATCCTCGGCCTCGACATTCGTCATCAGGGCAAGTTCCGCAAGTAAATCCTCCGTTTTCTCAAAGCGTGAGGCATAGTTTGC
Organism: uncultured Verrucomicrobiota bacterium; assembly: GCA_964475835.1. Classification (GTDB taxonomy): domain Bacteria; phylum Verrucomicrobiota; class Verrucomicrobiia; order JABWAM01; family JABWAM01; genus JABDCI01. The sequence goes on from CAYYYL010000003.1 coordinate 111,357, forward strand.
GAGTTGTTCCACATCCTCCTTGCGGGAGGAGTAGTTGTCGAAGCGTGCCTTCAAATAGTCGTCATAACCAGCCTCCAGAACAATGCGTATCATCTCACCCGGTGAACGGAGCACCTCCGGGACACGCAGCTGCTTGAGCGTTTCTGCAAACTGAGCCCACTCCTTCTGGGCAAGCTTCGGAACCTGATTCGTCAGCGAGGCAAAGTCCACACTCTCCTCCATCCTGAGGAGCTCAGCTTCTCCGGTCGCCTGGTTTGCCACCGCAAGCGCCGAGACCTTCTGCCAGAGTTTCACCGCCGTGACATTTCCGATCTTGGGCATCATCAACGCGATGCGCTTGAACGCCAACTCGTCCTTCAAATTCGTCGCGAGTTTCAAGTACGCGGCGACATCCTTGATGTGCGCCTGTTCAAAAAACCGGAGACCACTGGTGATGAAAAACGGGATATTCCGCCGCGTCAGCTCCATCTGAACCTCCATGGAGTGATAGTGCGAACGATAAAGGACCGCCATCTCATTGAGAGGAATGCCCTGATCCCGGAGTTCAAGCATCTGCGTGGCCACAAAGACTGCCTGCTCGGATCCATTTAGAACCGGGACGACCTGCGGCTTCAATCCATCACTGCGCGTGGCCTGCAGAGTCTTTTCGAACTGGTTCACATTTGAGCGAATCGTCTCATTGGCGAGTCCGAGAATTTGCGGCGTACTGCGATAATTCTGCTCGATCTTGAATACCCGCGCCTTCGGATACCGTTTGGGAAATTCCATGATGTTTCGGAAATTCGCCCCACGCCAGCTGTAGATGCTCTGCGCGTCGTCCCCCACGACCATGACATTTTGATGCCGCGCGGCAAAGTGGTCGATGATGTCCGACTGGACGCGATTCGTATCCTGATACTCGTCCACAAGAATGGAAAGGAATTGTCTGCCATAGACCTCCGCGATTTCCGGATTCCCCCGGAGAAGCGCCAGTAAATTGGAAAGCAGATCGTCGTAGTCCATCACGTTCGCCTGCCTTTTGCGTTGCACGTAAAGTTTTTTGACTTCGATGACCTGCTCCGTGACATCCGCGAAATAACTGTAATTGGATTTGATGATATCGGCGATGGCCCTCTCCGTATTCACTGCAAGGCTGAACACCTCGATCAACACATCCGCCTTGGGAAAACGCCGTTCCTTGATGTTGATTCCCGCTTCGGGAATGCAAGCGTTGATCAGATCCTTGCAGTCCTCGCGATCCAGAATGGCGTAGGAGGAGTCGTATCCGAGAACCTTCGCATGACGACGGAGAATCCGATTGGCGATGGAATGAAAGGTCCCTCCCCAGATTTTAGAGGAATCCAGGGGGAGGACATTTCCGACGCGATGAAGCATCTCACGCGCCGCCTTGTTGGTGAAAGTAAGTAGGAGGAGACGGTCGGGAGGAAGGCCGTTTTCGATCAGGTACGCCACCCGGTAGGTCAGAGTACGTGTTTTCCCGCTTCCCGCCCCAGCAATCACCAGAATCGGCCCCGGATCCGCCTTCACCGCCAAAAGCTGCTGCGGATTCAGCTCCTTTTCATAATCAATCATCTACCCAAAGTGGCAGATCCCTCCCACGAATTCACGCGATTTCAGTGAATCATGAGCAGAAGCTGGGCAAGAAGCACCTTCAGCACCATTGAAAGCGGGTAGACCGAAGCATAGGCAAGGGTCAGGGGACCACTTGGCAGCCTTGCCGTGGCAAAGGTGAGCGCGGCTGGTTGTGTCTGAAAGCCCGCCCCGACTCCCAACCGGGTGCCCACATGCCTCTGATGAAAAAGTTTCAAAAGGAATGTCAGCACCAGATGACTGATCAGGGTGAGAGACACCCCAAAGGTGATGAGAAACATTCCACTACTCTGAATCAGAGCCCCCACGTTGGCCCCGGCTTTGACTCCCGCCCCCGCCAGAAAGAGCAGGATGCCGAAATGCCGGATCGTCAGATTCACCGTCATCGGGATATTCCACACCACCGGACCCGACCTTCCAATCCATCCAAGAATCAACGCCACAATCAAGGGTCCCCCAGCGATTCCAAGCTGCAACGGTTGTTTCAAACCCGGAATCGACCACGCCACCTGACCGAGGAGCAATCCAAGAAAAATGCCAATCGCAAAGCTGAAATATCCAGTTTCGCTGATAACTTTCAGAGAATTACCAAAAAGCTTGCGAATCTCAGGTTCCTTTTCGTTGTAGGACACCACACGCACACGATCTCCGAGATGAAGGACCGTATCATCGCTGACAGGAAGATCGACATCCCCGCGCCGCAACCGGTTGATGACAGCTCCATAACGTTTCAAATCGAGGTCACGAAGCTTCCGTCCGGCAAGCTTCTCATTCGAGACGAAATAGCGGTGCACCTCGAATCCCTTGAGCGATTTATGCAAGGGTTCGGGCGCAAGTCGTCCAAGAACCGAAAGACCCTTGCTCAACTGAAGAGCGTCCCCGGTGGCCACCACCCATACTCCCACGGGCAACTCCATCTCATCCGAGACAAGTTTGATTGTCCCATCGGAAAAGCGGCATCGACTAAGGACAAGCCCCGTCTCCTCCATCACCCGACCCACTGTCCAGGGACGTTTTCCATCAAGATGCTGAATCTCTATCGTCTGGCGATCCGGCAAAAACGAACTGGACACCTTTTCCTCCTCCCCCTTGCGTGCCCGAGCCATTTGCGTTTGGAAAAAGAGCAGCACAGCAAAAACTGCAAAGGGGTAGACCACACCGTATCCTCCCACCGCGCTCGAAGCCTGCCCTCCATTCCTGCCAATCCATTCGGAGACCGCTCCCAGGGCAGGCGTGTTTGTCAGCGCTCCACAAAAAAGCCCCGCCATGATCTCCTTCGGTTGATCCCAGATCTGCATGGCCAGCAGGGTAATTCCAAATGCCAGAAGCAGCGTCAATAACACCGCCAGATTACACTTCAACCCTTCACTTTTAAACGATTGGAAAAATCCCGGTGCCGCCTCGAGCCCGACACAATAGACAAACAAGACAAGTCCCAGCGTCTGAATCTCCTCCGGAAGAATCATCCCCTTACTCCAGGCTCCAAGCGCCATCCCCACAAACAAAACTGCGGCAATACCGAAACGAAACCTTCCGGGAAGGCGTATTTCCCCAAGGACATAGCCCAGGGCAATAATGGCGAAGAGACGTGCGAGAACCGAATGTTCAAGAATAAGTTGAAACCAATGCATAATTCACCAGTTTGAATCGTCACCACGATCTGGTCAATGAATCATCACAAGCTATTAGCTGCGCATAACCTCACGACAGCCAGACTAATACCCCTCCTAGCTTGCGTGCGATCCCGACTCGACTTTTAACGACCGGCGATAGTCCGTCGGGGAAAGCCCCTGGATCTTGCGAAACACCCGATTGAAATGGGTCAGTGACTGAAACCCGACATCATAAGCAATCTCGCTCACACGAAGATTGGGATTGAGAAGAAGGTTTTTGGCCTTTTCGATCCGCACCCGGGAGAGGTACTCGGTAAAATTAAGCCCTGTCGCCTTCTTGAACATCTTGCAGAAATAGAAGGTGCTGACATTCACGGCCCTGGCCACATCCGCAAGGGAAAGGTCCTCCGATTTCTTTTCCTGAATATATTGCCTGGCCTTGGTCACCATTGGAGGCTCAGAATTCTCCCGCTGGATCACAATCTGGTTGGCCACCATCGATAGATGTTGGGAGAAAATACTCAGCAGTCGAACCATCGATTCATACTGCCCCTTGGTGAGGACCCGGGATTGAAAATATGTTTCTTCAAGCTTTTTTAAATCAATCTGGATCCCCCAGTCGACCAGTTGCTTGGCCATCTTATTGAACTTGGCTTTCGTTGGTTTGTTGACCGCCACCTGCCCGGTCTGCAGAAATCCCACCAGATCATTCCCCACGCGCAGGGGAACCGTGGTGTCGCACAACCCCGCAAAACAAACAACGGTCTTCGGCCCATCCGCATTCGGGTCGGAGATCTGTTGCTGCGTTTCCAGACAGGCAACACATGTCCGGTTCGTCCCCGCCATCAAGGCACAAAAAGGATTCTCGAACTTTTTGCCCCGATGGGCCATGTTCCAAACCTGAACGGAACGAAGCGACAACGGCATCCCGGTGGCTTCGTTAAATGCCCGTTCGTAATCTTCAAAAATTTTCGACCGGGAAAGTTCCTGGATCAATTTTTTTTCAGAGATGGCTGCCACACCTTTTTTGTGAATCAGTTTAACGCAAATTGCAATATATCTTGAAACTTGGAACAAAATACAAATCTGATCCGCCAACCCATGGTGAGTCCCCCACCGTCCCCCCCCTTAACGTGGGATCATTCAAACAAACGTTGATTTTATGAAGCACAAAGCAAATTCGAACCCCAACACCCAAAACGCGAACGTCCTCCAATGGGTGGATGAAATGGCCCACATCTGCAAACCGGATCGCATCCACTGGTGCAACGGCTCCGACAAGGAAAATGAAACCCTCACCTCGCAAGCCGTGGAAGCGGGAATTCTCACCCCACTAAACCAGAAAAAGCTTCCCGGCTGCTACTATCACCGGTCCAACCCCAACGACGTCGCCCGTGTGGAGCAGTGCACTTATATCTGCACCGAAACCGAGGATGAAGCCGGGCCAACCAACAACTGGGCCCCCCCAGGGGAAATGTACAGCAAGCTTTACAAGATGTGTGAAGGCTCGATGAAGGGTCGGACGATGTACGTCATCCCCTATTTGATGGGCCCGGTGGGATCCCCGATGGCCAAAGTGGGAATTGAACTGACTGATTCCATCTATGTCGTGCTGAACATGCGAATCATGGCACGCATGGGGGATGTGGCGTACAAACAACTCGGCGACTCGAACGATTTCAACCGAGGACTTCACTCCATGCTCGATGTGCATCCGGACCGGCGATTCATTGCCCACTTTCCTGAGGACAATACCATCATCTCCGTCGGTTCCGCCTATGGTGGAAACGTCCTCCTGGGCAAAAAGTGTCTTGCCCTCCGGATCGGTTCCTTCCTCGGACGCAAAGAAGGATGGATGGCCGAGCACATGCTCATCATGGGAGTTGAATCCCCCCAGGGAGAAAAGACGTATGTGGCCGCGGCATTCCCAAGTGCCTGTGGAAAAACGAATTTCAGCATGCTGATTCCACCGAAACGCTTCAAGGGTTGGAAAATCTGGACGGTCGGCGATGACATTGCCTGGATGAAACCTGGAGCGGACGGACGGCTCTATGCCATCAATCCGGAAGCTGGATATTTCGGCGTTGCCCCAGGCACGAATTACAAATCCAATCCAAACGCCATGGAGACCATCCAGCGCGACACCCTCTACACCAACGTCGCCCTGACCCCCGACATGGATGTCTGGTGGGAGGGAAAGGATGGTGAGGTTCCCAAAAAACTCACCGATTGGAAGGGCAACCCCTGGACACCGGAATCCAAGGAAAAGGCAGCCCATCCCAACAGCCGTTTCACGGCCCCCATGAAAAACAATCCCGCCCTCGCCCGGGAGACAAACGATCCGCAGGGAGTTCCGATCAGTGCCATTATCTTTGGCGGACGCAGGGCTACCACCATTCCTCTCGTCTACCAGGCTTTCAACTGGATCCACGGGGTTTACGTCGGTGCCACCATGGGATCGGAAATGACCGCAGCCGCCGTGGGCGGGCTCGGACAGGTCAGACGGGATCCGATGGCCATGCTCCCCTTCTGCGGTTACAACATGGGCGACTATTTCGCTCACTGGTTGAAAATGCGAAAGCACATCAAATATCCGCCCAAGATTTTCAGCGTGAACTGGTTTCGAAAGGATTCCGAAGGGCAGTTCCTCTGGCCCGGGTTCAGCGAAAACATGCGCGTCCTCAAATGGATCGTGGACCGCTGCCACGGCCGTTGCGGAGCCCAGGAAACCCCGCTCGGCTGGGTGCCGAAAGCCCAGGACTTCGACATGGATGGACTCGAAGATGAACGGGGCCATCTCGATGCCGCCCAGGACATCAACCTTGAAGAATGGAAAAAGGAAGTCATCTCCCAGGACGAACTTTTCCTCAAGCTCTACGAATACCTGCCCAAGGAATTGATCTTCCAGAGGGAGCTGCTCGTCGCCCGATTATAAAAACGCTGAAACCATCGCCCTCCAAAAAAATAGGGGCGGCGTTTTCGAGGCAGTCGTTTGGATCCAATCAACGAACTTGGAAAACCTTCCCATGGGGGCAAAGGCCTTCCCGCCGGGAGGCTATCAACAAATCGCGACAGGGGACCATTAGGCTGCCAGGGCTTTTTAATTTATCTGTAGCTGAAAACGTGGCTTCATCGTAATCGGATTCAAGCAAGGCAGAATCTAATCTGAATAAAAAATGGAGGGCGACGCTCCGTCGTCCTCCAACAGATTTTTCACCACTTCAATGCTTCAGCCTCAAAAGCAGCTACCGTTTTATTGAAAACGCTTTAGCTCTTCTTTGTGGAAATATTGAGAGGACAGTAGAGAGGACACCAGCCAATCAAAGCTGTAATCAGAAGGATTCCGCCCAACGCACCCCACCAGGACTGTTAATAAATTCCCAATCCAACAATCATACCCCCCACCAGAAGACGAATGACCCGATCCGAACCGCCCATGTTTGATTTCATCTGTTTATTCTTTCTTTTTGGTTTTTCGGCTCACTTATTGACCTAAACTTTCACCCCTGTCATTCAGCCCCTTTTTTAAAAAACCTCCACCGGCAGCTGGGTGCGGTCCCGGACCCTTCGGGCAATACGGGAGAGCTCGCTCAATGAGAGATGCTCGCAATGGCCAGGGACCCCCGGCTCACGCGTCACCGAATAGATCTGCACCAACTGGATCTGCGCCCCCGCTTCCACCAGTTCGTTTAGTCGATCGGCATACGCTTCGATTTCGTCTTCCGAGGGTAAAACTCCCTCCACCGAGCAGAACAGGCTCTGAATCACCACCGAACGTTTGGACGCCAGCATTCGGATATTGGAAAGCACCTGCTTCAATGGTACCGGGCTGCGATCGACCCGATCCATGTGCTCCTGGGTCCCTGCGTCAAGCTTGGCCCAGACTTCGTCCCTCTCTTCAAAAAGCGCCAAGCCGTCACTGACCGCTGGGAGGGACAACCCCGTAGCATTGGTAATCAACACCAGTTTGAATTTTGGAAATTGGGGATTGCCCCGGACGCGCAACAACTCCTGAACGACTTCCAGAAAATTCGGACAAAGCGTCGGCTCCCCCTCCCCGCTCAAGGCGATATCCTTGAGCTGCAACAGATCATCCGGAACGTTTTTAAATCCATTCAACTCCCGAACCCGGTTCATCTGAACCATGGCCAGCAGTTGGGCCAACTCCCGGGACATCACCTTCACATCCACCTTTCGATTGGCATGACTCGAATCCCGTTTAACCTGGCAATAGACACAGTCGAAGTTGCACATCTGGTTTGGCGCCATATTGATGCCAATACTCAACCCCCCAGCGCGTTGCGAGATGGTTGCATACACCATCTGGTTTCCAAGAAAATCCTGAGGATAAAGCACCACACGTGCGAGTGAGGACAATCGGCTGTTACGAGTGGATTTCATGGGAAAACGAACGCTTCAGAGCGTACTTCGTCGATCGAAATTAGCGGAGCGCTCCCCCACATGCTTTACCGATTTTGCCATACCCTTCTCAGACATTGCAAAGAATGGCCCACCCGAAATAGCAAAATCAGACAAAGAGCCGCCAACTTCGGGATGGTCGGGATCACCGGCTTGGAGCATGCTTCCGCTATCGAATGAGTTTCCCCCACTTATCCGCCGCTGAGGCGGCAGCCATGATCCCCCACGGAGCCACGGTCGGCTTCAGTGGTTTCACCCCCGCAGGTTCGGCCAAATCCATTCCCGTCGCCATCGCCGCACGGGCAAGGAGAGAACACGCAGCAGGCCATCCCTATGCGATTCGGGTTCTCGCAGGAGCATCGACAGGAAAGAACCTGGATCGTGAACTCACCATGGCGGATGCCGTCTCCTATCGAGCCCCCTATCAATCGGACTCCCTGATGCGGGAGCGCATCAACGAGGGGAAAATTGCATTTGTCGACATGCATCTCTCCCAATTTCCCCAGATGGTTCTTCAGGGGTTCCTTGGGAAACTGGATTATGCGGTGGTCGAGGCCACTGAGGTTACTCCGGATGGTCGCGTCTACCTGACCACCAGCATTGGCGCAAGCCCCTCCTTCCTCCAGGCAGCCAGGCGTGTTTTCATCGAACTAAATCACAAACAGAACCCGAGAATTCGCGACATGGCGGACATTCTCGTTCCAGCCCCCCCTCCTAATCGTCAGACGCTCGACATCACCCATGTCGGATCCCGAATCGGACAGCCTTACGCATGGGTGGATCCCTCAAAGATAGCTGGCATTGTGGAAACCAGTTCCCTGGATCATGTGGAACCTTTTGCTCTCTCCACTGAACCGGCAAAAAAAATCGCCCGATTCGTCGCTGAATTTCTCGTCTCTGAAATGAAAGCAGGGCGCATTCCAAAGGAGTTCCTCCCCCTTCAGGCCGGGATCGGGAACACGTGCAACGCTGTCATGGCAGAACTGGGAGACTGTTCGGACATCCCTGACTTCTGTATGTATTCCGAAGTGTGCCAGAACTCCATGCTCGATCTCATCGACCGGGGCAGACTAAAAATGATCAGCACCACGGCGCTCACACTCACCGACGACTACATGGAGCGCGTTTTTGCCAACATGGACCACTACCTCCAGCACATCATTCTCCGCCCCCAGGAAATCAGCAACAGCGCGGAGGTTGTCCGGCGGCTGGGTGTCATTTCCATCAATACCGCGCTTGAGGCCGACCTCATGGGCAATGTGAACTCCTCCCATGTGCTGGGAACAAAAATCATGAACGGCATTGGAGGAAGCGGTGACTTCACGCGCAACGCCTACCTTTCGATGTTTATCTGTCCCTCCACCGCCAAGGGAGGCGCCATCAGCAGCATTGTCCCCATGTGCTCGCACATCGATCACAACGAACATAGTGTCGCCATCATCGTCACGGACCAGGGTTATGCAGACCTGCGTGGCAAGGATCCACGGGAGCGGGCGCTTACCATGATCGAAAAATGCGCTCATCCGGATTTCAAGGACGATCTGTGGCGCTATGTCCACGGAGTCTCGAAAGTGCACATGCCCCATGATCTCAATCGGGCATTTGCCATGCACCGCCATTACCAGGCCGGGGGATCCATGCGGGGCATGCGTTGGGATCAATTTGTATGAAATCCCCACTACGGCGCGAAACCCTCCTTCAACACCCCCGTTATAACAAGGATGCAGCCTTCACCATGGAAGAACGGGAAGGTCTCGGCCTCCTCGGGCTTCTTCCTCCGGCGGTCGTCACCATCGAACAACAGGTTGCCCTTGAGCTGGAACACATTCGAAGCAAAACCGATCCCCTTGAGCAATACATCGGCCTCATGGCGTTGTTGGACAGAAATGAAACCCTTTTCTACCGGTTGCTGGTGGAGAACCTAGCCACCTTTATCCCGGTTCTCTACACTCCCACCGTCGGTCTCGCCTGTCAGAAATTCAGCCATATATTTCGCCGTCCGAGGGGTCTTTATCTCTGTCCACGCGACAAGGGCCACATCGCCGAACGACTGCGCAACCTTCGTCCCGCAAAAATACGGTTGATGGTGGTCACCGACAATGAGCGCATCCTTGGATTGGGAGACCTGGGCATGGGGGGCATGGGCATCCCCATCGGGAAACTGATGCTCTACAGCGCGGGAGCTGGAATCCACCCGGAACATTGCCTCCCCATCTGTTTCGACATGGGGACCAACAATGAAACCCTGCTGAATGACCCCTACTACATGGGATATCCCGCCCGCCGATTGAAGGGAGCGGAATACGACGAGCTCATCGAAGAATTTGTCAAAGCCGTCAAACTTGTTTTTCCCGGGGCTGTGCTCCAATGGGAGGATTTTAAAAAGGGAACAGCTTTTCGTCTCATGGAGCGCTACCAGGATGTCCTCCCCAGTTTCAACGACGACATCCAGGGGACCGCCGCCGTGGTTGTCGGAGGCATTCTCAGTGGCCTTCGCCACCTGAAACAACCCCTGGAGGAACAGCGAATCCTTCATTTTGGCGCAGGAGCGAGCGGTGTGGGAATCGGTCGTTTGATCCGACTCGCCCTTCGTGAGGCAGGACTCTCTGAAGACGATGCGCGGGCCTCCCAGGTCTTTTTCGACACAAACGGCCTTCTTTGGACCGGACGCGACAACCTTGATGGTCACAAAATCGACTTCGCCCTCACCCCCGAGGAACTCTCAAACCTTCACATCCCAAAGGAGGCCCATTCCGACCTCGCACAAATGATTGAAGCCTTCAAACCCACCATCCTGATCGGCACGACCGGACAAGGTGGAGCCTTTACCCCCCCCATTCTCGAGGCCATGGGACGGAGTTGTGAACGCCCCATCATCTTTGCCCTGAGTAATCCAACCTCCAATGCGGAGTGCACCCCCGAACAGGCCCTTCATGCCACGGGGGGACGCGCCCTCGTCGCCACAGGATCCCCCTTCCCGATCACCCACCTCAATGGAAGAAACCACACCACCGGACAGGCCAACAACGTCTTCATCTTCCCTGGTGTCGGACTCGGAGCCATTGTCAGTCGTGCCAAAAAAATCACCGATTCCATGTTCCTCGCCGCAGCATACACCCTTGCCCAACACACGCCGGAACCTCGGCTGCAATCCGGAGCTCTCTATCCCGATATTACCGACCTTCGACGCATCAGCGCCCTCATTGGCCTGAAAGTCGCCCAGCTGGCCCGTGACGAAGATCTCGGCCGCCGGGCATCGGACGCCCAATTCCTCCGCGAAATCGAAAAGGAATTCTGGTATCCCGAATACACCCCCAGCTTAGGCTTGAAACGAGTTGTGCAAAAAAGGTAAAGGTTTTGCCAATCATGGGTATTGTTCAAACAACCCCCTTTCGACTAATCTGCGCCCGCATGCTTTTCTCTTTTCGACACTGGACACGCCTATGTTCGGTCAGCGGCATTTTTCTGCTGTTGGCGGGATTCCTTCAAGCCCAGGATGCTCCGTCGGTCATCAATCCCAAGCTGATGAATGCCGAGCTTCTTGCAAGAGGCAGGGAGGTTTACGAAAACAATTGTGTCGGTTGCCATGGCACCAAAGGTGATGGTCAGGGTCCCGCTGCCGACCGACTCACCCCCATGCCTCGGGATTTCACGGCGGGAACTTTCAAATTTCGCAGCACCCCCACGGGATCCCTTCCCACGGACGAAGATCTCTTCCGCACCATCCGTCAGGGTCTCTATGGAAGTGCCATGCCCTCCTACCGGTTCATGCCCGATCGCGATGTCCTTTCCGTGATTCAATACATCAAAACATTTTCGGATATTTGGACAGATCCCTCCAACTACGCCGCTCCGATGCCCATTCCTTATCCTCCGGATTGGTTTAAAAACTCCGACCAGGTTTTGGAACATTCGAAGAAAGGGCGCGCGATCTATGTTCAGTACTGCCTCTCATGTCACGGAGACAAGGCGGACGGACATGGGCCCTCCAGTGCCACCCTTGAAGACAAATGGGAACGTCCCATCAAACCTGCGGACCTGCGAAAATCCTACATCCGAAGCGGTCGAACACTTACCGACATTTACAAGGTGCTCGTAACTGGTGTCGCCGGCGCCCCCATGCCGAGCTATGCCGAATCGACCACCCCCGAGCAACGCTGGGATCTGATTGCCTACATCCAGCAACTCCGGACCGAACACTATCAGGAAACCCATTCCAATTGACCTTGTGAACTCCCCTTCCTCCCCCTCCCAACCGTTGGTTCCCTACAAGCTGGTGAAGCTTCATCTCGCGATCGCCATTCTTTACTCCATGATCGCCGTCCTTGCTGGAATGACCTTTTCCATGCAGTTTTTGAATCTCTACCCCTTTGAAAAGGTGGAGTTTCTTTCCCCCGGACGTGTCCGCATGGTTCACACCCAAGCTGTTGCTTATGCATGGATCGCCAATGCCTTCTTTGGTGTGGTTTACTATGTGATCCCTAAACTTACCGGTTTCCGAATTTGGTCTGAGAAGTTTGGTGTCGTATTATTCGGGCTATACAACCTATTGGTTTTGGGTTCGGTGGCTTTGATCCTTGGAGGTCATGCACAAGCACTCGAATGGGGCGAAACTCCCGTGGTGCTCGACCCTTTCATCGCCCTCGTCGTGGTCGGCATTGTGTTCAACGTTCTTTCCCCAGTTTGGAAATCCCGGGGCAAGCAGTATTACGTCACCGTCTGGTATGTCACCGCAGCATTAATCTGGACCCCCCTGGTCTATCTTATGGGTAATTTCCTGCCCCAATACTGGATTCCAGGCAGTGGTGGCGCGGCGATTACATCGATGTACATCCATGATCTCGTTGGATTGTTCGTGACGCCGATCGGTGTCGGAACCATCTACTACCTCCTTCCCATCCTTCTAAAAAAACCAATCTACAGTCATGCCCTCTCTCTGATCGGATTCTGGGGGCTTGCGTTTTTCTATCCGATGAACAGCGTCCATCACTACCTATTCAGCCCGATTCCGATGTGGGCTCAATATGCGTCGGTGGTTGCAAGCGTGGGAATCCACGTGGTTGTCTATACAGTTATCTTCAATTACTTCGCCACCATGCAGGGTGATTTTCGGGCATTCATCACCTCCCTGCCTGTACGCTTTATTGCCATGGGAGCGCTTTGCTACCTCGTCACCTGCATTCAGTGTGCCATCCAGGTCACCCTCAGCGCCCAGGAGATCATCCACTTCACCGACTGGGTTCCCGGTCATGCCCATCTCGTTCTCTTCGGAACATTCTCCTTCTGGATCTACGCATGGTTCTATTACCTCTGGCCGAGGCTTTACAAGACCGAGATTTTCTCAAAATCCCTCGGCGAATGGCAGTTCTGGCTCGCGACCCTTGGCACGTGGATTATGTGGGTGGATTTGGGAGCGGCTGGAATGATGCAGGGTTTTATGTTGAAGATGCTTGCCCCATTCACCGACGTTGTCCATGCAACCAAACCGTTCTGGTGGACACGATCGCTCGCCGGCTCCATGATCCTCGTGGCTGAATTCCTGTTTGCCGTAAACATGTACCTCACCTGGAAGTATCGAAATGTTCGCGTGAGTGAGGAAGAACTCAACGCTCCCCTCCGGGCGCAAGGAGCCAACACATGAAGCTGCTCGAGCGATTCAATGTGATCTTTCTGTTCGCTGGGCTGGGACTTTTCACCTTTGCCTTTATCAGCCTCGGACTAATCCCGGCTTTCATGACCAACTCGGTCAAACCGATAAAAGTATTTCCCACCCACGTTCCCGAGGAATTCCAGAGTTACTATCAAACTCCTGAAGAATATCGTGCAGCCCTCTTCAAGGGCCGGGACATTTACGTCAGTGAAGCCTGCTGGCACTGCCATTCCCAATATGTCCGTCCTGTTGGAAATGAAGCTCTACGTTACGGTCCTGAATCTACCGTGGCGGAATACCAAAACGAGCTCCAGCTCCCCCAGCTCTTCGGAACCCGCAGGGTAGGTCCTGATCTGATTCGCGAACACAACAAACATCCCAACGACTGGCATTTCGTTCATTTGTACTATCCAAGGGATGTGGAACCGATGTCGGTGATGCCGGGATACCCCTGGTATTTTAACACCGACAAATCTCCCAAACCCGAGGCCGTGGCCCTTGTGGCCTATATCCAATGGCTGGGAAGCTGGGTGGAGGAAAAGGATGCCAACATCTACGAAACCCGGCCCTGACGCGACGCCCACCAATCGCCTGCTCCGGTGGTGCGTGGGGATTTTTTCCGTCTCCATCCTGATCCTGGGGGGGATCCTGTTTTACGCCTGGCGGGAGGGGAATCTGATGATCTACCTGACCTCCGCTGGCATGGTCTATTTGATCTGCAGCTTTGCCTTCCTGATCATCATAATGATCGCCTTTATCGGAGGACATCTTGGTAGTTCATCGGAAATCGAGGCTCCCAAACTTGCCCTGTTCGACATCGAAAGGCAAAAATGAACGAACTCGCATGTTTTTTTTGCGGAGTGGACTCCAAGGCCACGACGCTGTTTTTTGTTTTCTTCGTTTCCTGCCTTTCGGGGGCTGGACTTTTTTTACTGCTCTGGGCCATTTCAAAAGGTGATTTTAAAAATATCGAAGGCCCGAAATATGACGTCTTAAAACACGAAAAGGACTTATGAAACCCAATCCCACACCTGATCCATCGGCAGACCACGAGGATGCGGAAATGCCCCCGGATAGTCAGCACGGGAAGCCTCCACTGGCCCTCCTTGCAATCTGGGTCGTGTTTTTCCTCTACACCTTCTACTACCTCTTCACCTACATGGTACCGGATCTCAAGAAATGGCTACATCCCTGAAACCCACCCCATCCCCCCACAGCCTTTTATCGTGATTCAAACCCGACATGCGTTCTCTTTTTACTTTGAAAGGGGATCTCCCGCCCGGAGTCCATCCCTTCCCCACTCTGAAGGGAAAACGGCGGTTTGAGCTCATCAAGGCCTTCAACATTGTTCTCGGGGCCTACATTCTGATTCACAAGCTTCTCGTTCCCCTCGTCTTGTTTTTCGGGCAAACCACGCGTGTCCATAAACTGCAGCACGTTGGATTCTGGTACCTTTTTCATTTCATCCTGGCTTTCTGGCTTTCCCGTCGCACTCCCAAACGGGCATTTGCGATCATTTACACCACATGGTTCGCCATCGGAATCCTTCCCCCTATGCTCCTTTCCTCCTTCATGACGCAGGGACATTTCGCCATCACCTGGGACACCATCAGCGGGATCCTGACTTATGGAACGAGCCTTTTTTTTTCTTTTTTTCTACTCTATCGGATGCGAATGCCCACCACAGCCCACCTCTTTGGACTTCAGGAACGCGTGATTCCAAAGTGGGGATATGCGATTCCCTATTATTTCATCGGACTTTGCGTGGGCATCACCCTTGTCTGGAAAGGCTGGCATGTTTGACCTCATCCTCACGTTGTTGCATATCATCCTCCTCTCGGGAATCGTTCTGGTCTCCGTGCTCGTCCTGAAGCGCAAATACTCCGAAAAACAATGACTCTTCGACTCACCACAGCAGGACTGCTTTTAATGATTTCCTGCATGGCAGGATACTCCCAGGCGCCCGATCTCCACCGCGGAAAAGAAATCTGGCGGGGGACCTGGCATGAGGTTCCTGTCCGCATTGTTCAAATTCCGAAAAACCCTCTTGTCCTGACCCCGGTGCGCTGGTGCATTGAGACGCTCGGACCCCATGATTCGAATTATTTTCAATCCCTCGATCCGCTTCAACTGACTCCCCAACCAGGAGACCTCTCTGCCCGAGTTGTCGTTCCCCAAACGCTTCCCATCTTTGAGTGGGAAAAAAATCTGGCCGAGTGCCGATACACCTTCGACATGGCGGGGAGATATCAACTTCGCCTCCATTCCGAACCCCCCGTTGTTCTTGATTTCTCCATTGCCCCAGTGACTTATCTGTCGTTTTCCAAGGAGATGACCCTCTTCATCGCGGGGTGCTTGGCATTGGGGGCCGTCCTTTTCCTTTTGTGGTACAAATTGCGTCAGCATGAAATTCCCAGCGACCACACACCGACTCCCTCAACAAGCTGGAGCGACTCATGACCCTGCCCCCTGCGTCAAAAAACCCCACTTATTCCCCTGTCCGCCTGGGATTTTTTCTCTCTCTGTTCGTATGTCTGATCGCTGGGGGAATCGCCATCAAACGCATGGCAGGACACTCTGAGTTCGTCGTCCTCTTTCATCTTCCCGCTGCGGTGTTTCTTGTACTTTCGGGTCTTGAAGTCCGTAAAAAAACCGTCAGTCATTACGAAAAGGAAATTGAACAGATTCGCGCCCGTTATGAAAACCCCACCCCCCCAGAATCCGGGGGCAAGGACATTTCCCTGGCAAACCCGGTCGTACGGTAACCCCTGCGGTATTCACCCTACCGGGAGTTCGGTTGGGCAAGCGTCATGGGCATGGGGCCATGGGGTTGGCCGTCCATTGGCGGGGTGGAAAGCGTTGCAGATTTCCTCGTGTGCGATTTTCTAAGCTCAGCGGCCAGTTTTCGTAATCCACCCAATTCTTCCCGGATGGTCTGAAAACAACGCCCACAAAGGGGCGGTAGTTTGAGCAAAATCATCTCTCGAAATGTTTCATTGATAAACGCTCTGGCAACAGGCCATTCCGCAACTTCGGGAGATGCATACTTTTGAATCAAATCAACACACACCCCTTCCCCCATGATGAACGCATGAACCATCGCCCCAGGAACCGGAATCGGAACCGCCTGGCAAACATGTCCGGGACCACTGACGGCGTGTCCCTTGAGCAAGGCGACCAGATCCTGAAAACACTCCCGGAGCATCTCCTTAAGACTTCCTGAAAGACGAAAAAGGGTAAATTGCTCATTGAAGGTCAACGAGGACTCCCACTTTAAAAGAAACTCCGCTTCATGGTTCTGAAGAATGGCAGCAAGAAAGGGTCTTGAAAGCCGGTTCATGAAATTGTCCTCCCGGGTTGATAGACCATGTCTGCCACCTCCGTACGCGCCCCTTCAAGCATGCACGCGCATTCTCCACAATAGTCCGACACATAGTGCTCAACCAGGCGATCGAACCCTTTGTGAAAGATTTCAAAATACTCCACCGCTTCACCCGGGGAGATTCCCATACCCTCTCCCCCTGATTTTAAAAAGAAATCCCGAAAAACGGCCTCACCCACTAGAACCACTTCCACCAAAAGGGAAAGGCTCATGCGAAGTCCGGACGCCTTAAACCCCTCAAGCTCATCCCTCAGAGTGGGTTCACGGATCAACTCTCCCCCCTTGAGAACGGTGATGAGCTGAAATTGAAGGTGCTCTACAAAGAAATCACAAAATTCACCCGCCAGAGCCACATTGGGATGATTATTCCAGGGCCGATTCACAAGAGACCTTCCTGGATTCAAACTGGAAGCCGTGAGCTGGGACTGAAGAGCCGCCTCGCCCCGGTTTTTCCACTCTGCCAGAAGCTCCTTCTGGTGCCTGCGTACGAACTTAATGAGGTCCGTTTTCATGCCTGCTCTCCGCATCAGGGTGAATGGCCCCTATCTATGGGTAGGCTGAAACGTCAAACTCCGCTTCCCAAATTTTGGCAAATCTTTTACATCCATTACCGGGTTCAAATCCGGTTAAAGGGGAATCCAAAGATTTCAACAGGCATTCCTATCGTCGGGATCACGATCCGCTACTTTGACTTCCGTTGATGCGACGGCAGAATTTTCAATTCTTCGCGATACTTGGCCACGGTACGCCGGGCAATGGGTATTTTTCGCTCCTTGAGGACATTCATGATGTCCTGATCGGTCAGGGGATGATCGGCAGGCTCGTTGGACACAAGCTCGGCGATGGTGTTCTTCACCTCGTCTTGACTAATCACTCCGCCATCCGCCAGACGGATTCCCGGGGTAAAGAAATACTTCAATTCATAAATGCCATGGGGGGTCTGCATGTATTTATTTGCGATCGCACGACTCACGGTCGTCTCATGCACACCAATCTTCTGCGCAACCTCGGTCATCGTCAGAGGCTTGAGGTAGGATTTTCCCTGATTGAAAAAATCGAGTTGAACATGAACAATTTCATACGCGATTTTGAGGATCGTTTGCTGACGCTGTTGAATGCTTTTGATCAAAAATCTCGCCGCCCGGATGCGTTCCCGAACATAGCTCTTCACTTCCTGTCCCTCTTTGTTCTGCCCCAAAATATCCTTGTAGGTATTGCTGATCCGAACCGTCGGGAGCCAGTCATCGTTCATGATCACCACCCACTCCTCACCCACCTTTTGAACCGTCATGTCCGCGGTGATATAGCGACTATCCTCGGAACTGAAGCGACTTCCGGGCTGGGGATCGAGCGTGGCGACCAGGGCGGCCACACGGTGCACCTCGCTTAGTGATACATTCAAAGCTTCAGAGATTTCGGCGTACTTTTTGGCAGCCAGATCATCGATGTGCAGGGAGACGATCCGATGGGCCAGGGAATCCTCCTTGTGCCCCAGTCGTTCGAGTTGTAACAGCAAGCATTCGCGTAAATCCCTTCCGCCCACCCCGATCGGATCGAAGGACTGAATGATCTTCAGGGCCGCATTTACGACTTCAGAATCCCCACCCCCCCAGCTCGCAAGATCCTCGGGGGTTGCGATGAGAAAGCCGCGCTCATCAATATTCCCCACGATCGTTTCACAAACCTTACGCTGAGCGTCAGGCAGATCCGCAACCTGGACCTGGGCAAGGAGATGCTCTTGAAGCGTATCCCCCCTTGCCACGGATTCAAAAAAAGTCTGTCGCTGCCGCTCCTCCTCCTGCGTTCTTCGGGTCGGGGCATTATTTTGGGAAAAATAGTCGCGCCACTCCTCGTCGAGTTGCGACATCTCCTTAAACTCCTCTTCAAAATCATTCTCCTCCTGCGCATCCTCCTCGGCAGATCCCTCCTCGGGAACCACTTCGTCCTGCGACTCCTCCAAAACGGGGTTTGCGGTCAATTCCTGACGAATCAAGGCGCTCAATTCCATCGCTGGAATCTGCAAAATATGCAGCGATTGCTGCATCTGCGGCGAAAGGGTTTGCTGAAGACTAAGTCGTTGAACTTGTTGAAGACCTTGAGATGGCATAGGTATTGCTTCAGTCATACATAAGCCAAAAAATGCCACCTGCCAAGTGACAATGCAGGGAAAGGCACTCTTTTTCCATTTTTTGGACGCACTTCGTGCTTTTCATTCCACTTGTTTTTACCCTAGACAGGACGATGTCCTGTCGGTTGACGATTTTGGCGAGTGGAAGCAGTGGAAATTGTGCGTTCCTGGAAACAGAAACGACCCGACTTCTTGTCGATGCGGGTCTGAGCGGACGACAGATTGAGGAACGACTCGGGTCCATCGGAAAATCTCCCGCCGACCTCCACGGAATCCTGGTCACTCACGAGCACAGCGATCACATTCAGGGAATCCGGGTGCTGGCGGGCCGATATCAGATTCCCGTCTATGCCAACCGAGGAACGAAAGCCGCCATCCTGGATACCATTACCACCAGTTCCCCGCAACGAGCCCAATCCATTCCATGGAAAATTTTCGAAGCCGGACAGGCATTCCCTGCAGGCGACTTTGACGTCGAACCCTTTTCCATTCCCCACGACGCCGCCGATCCCGTGGGTTTTCTCCTACACCACGGAGGCCGTTGCATCGCCTTTCTGACCGATCTGGGGCACGTCACCCAACTCGTACTCGAAAAAGCAAAACAGGCGGACACCCTGGTTCTTGAGACCAACCATGACATGAAACTTCTTCAGAACGATCCTTATCGTCCCTGGTCGGTCAAACAACGCATCAGCGGCCGCCACGGCCATCTCAGCAATGAAGCCGCCGCAAAAGCCCTCTCCGACATCATGACGGACCGCATCCGCCACGTCTATCTCTCCCACCTGAGTCGCGACTGCAACTCACCCGCGCTCGCAGAAAACACCATCCGGAAAACACTTCAAAAAATCGGTGCCACCTCGGTTCATGTCACGGTGACGTGCCCCCGAACCCCGTGTTCCACCCAGTTCCTGGATCCTCTTTGTCCGCTTCCATCCGGGACCCTGCCGCTTTTCACCCAACTCCATAGGGTTTAATCCGACCCTACCTCCTTATTTGGGAACCTTGCGGTGCAAAGCCGCCCTTGCCGTATTTTCAGCACGCCGTTAAGGCCCTTCGCAAGGCTCTCACATCGTGCGTCCGGATCATCTGGACCCCCTTCTCCAAAGCCTGAAGTTCCACCCGAAGCGTCGCATCCCCCCTCTCCTCCACCTTCCCTCCAAGGAACGATTTTCGCGACACCCCGATCATGACGGGATGTTCCCCCTGAAATTCACGCAGGTGCTCCAAAAGAAGCAGGTTCTGTTCCCGGGTCTTGGCGAATCCAATCCCCGGGTCAATCGCGATGCGTTCGAATTCAATCCCTTCCGCCAGGGCGTTTTCCACCATCCCTTCCAACTCGGACTGCACCTCCCGGACCACGTGCTCATACGCACACAACGCCTGCATCGTCGCTGATGTTCCCCTGCGATGCATCAAAATCACTCCAGCCCCCGAGGAAGCCACCACTCCGGACATCCGAGGGTCGGCAGTCATGCCGCTGATATCATTGACGATCACCGCACCTTCCCGAAGCGCCGCTTCCGCCACGGCAGCTTTGGTGGTATCCACGGAGATCGGAACTTTCAGCCGATCTCGAAGGCGCCTCAACACGGGAAGTACCCGCAAAAGCTCTTCATTCACGGAAACGGCATCCGCTCCCGGCCGGGTCGATTCCCCTCCGAGGTCCACAACATCCGCCCCTTCGGCTTCGAGTCGCAAGGCATGGTCTAACGCCACTTCGGGATCACAAAACCGCCCTCCATCGGAAAAGGAATCCGGTGTGACATTCAAGATGCCGAAGAGCACCCACCTCCGGGAGGTAAAATCCCAAACCTGATCACGAAATCGAAATTTCATTCAAAAGGCAACTTTTAGGGACGTGATTCGAGAAGTCACCTCATAAATAGCCCCCACGTTCATGCTTGTAGCTTAAAGCTTACGGCTTATAGCTATACAAATGCACCTCCCCGACTGGCTCAACGCGATCATCCTCGGCATCATCGAAGGTCTCACAGAATTCCTCCCCGTCTCCTCCACCGGCCACCTCCTCGTCACGGGCCAATGGCTAGGCTTTGATTCCGAAGTGTTCAATGTTTTCATCCAACTGGGGGCGCTTCTGGCGGTCTGGTGGATCTTCCGTCACCGCCTGATTCGCATGATTCCCTGGGGCCGCAACGCCTCCCCACAGGACTTCACCCTGGGTCTTCACGTGATCATCGCCTTCTTTCCCGCCGCGCTGGTGGGATTCTTCACCCACCACTGGATCAAGGACCATCTTTTCGGCGCCCAACCGATCGCCATCGCCATGATCGGGGGCGGTATCACCATCCTGCTCATTGAAAGCTTCAAGCCCCGGGCTATGATTGATGAACTTCACAAAATCACCCCCTCCCTTGCGCTCATGGTCGGTCTCGGCCAGTGCCTTGCGCTCTACCCCGGGGTCTCACGCTCCGGGGCCACCATCATGGTGGGACTTCTCATCGGCATGAGCCGCTCGGCAGCCACAGAATTCACCTTTCTCCTCGCCGTCCCGACCATGACCGCTGCCGGTCTTTATGAGCTCTTCAAATACCGGCACGATCTCTCCTCCCACATGATCGGACTGCTTGGAATCGGGTTCATCGCAGCTTTTGTTTCAGCCTGGATTGTGGTCAAGTGGTTCATCCAATTTGTACAAAGCCATACCTTTGAAGGGTTCGCCTGGTATCGCATCGTGGCCGGGGCGATCCTGCTTGGCATGATTTCCAACGGATTCCTTCACGCATGACCCCACGAAACATTCAACAAATTCAAAACGAGTTGGCCATCTCCTGGGACGATGGAACCGAGGACTTCCTCCCTCTTGAGAAACTACGCCGCTCCTGTCCCTGCGCCGCCTGTTCCGGTGAACAGGATATTCTTGGGAATCAATACAAGGGTAAAAACCTGACCTACGTCCCGGATAGTTTTCAGCTCACTCGATTTGAAAAGGTTGGGGGCTACGCCATTCAATGCACCTGGGCGGATGGCCACAATGCCGGAATCTATTCCCATGCCTACCTCAAAAAACTGGCAGGATGACCCATGATTTGGCCGCTTCTCCGCCCCCTGCTCTTTCAATTTTCCCCTGAACGGGCACACCATCTGGCCGTCACGGCCCTTGAATCTTTTCAAAAATGCCCCTGGCTGGGCGACCGCATGGAACGGTGCCTTGCGATGGAGAGCCCCCTTCTCAAAAGTGAGGTCATGGGCTTGGAGTTTCGAAATCCCATCGGGCTTGCCGCAGGGTTTGACAAGGATGCCCGGCTGCTTCCTTCATGGAAGGCGCTCGGCTTTGGTTTCGCCGAAATCGGCACCATCACCCTCAAAGGCCAGCCCGGAAACCCGGAGCCACGTCTCTTCCGCCTGCCTGTAGATCAGGCGATCATCAATCGAATGGGATTCAACAACGAAGGTTCCGTCGCCATTCGAGCCCGGTTGCTCGCCTTGCTGAATCAAAGTCGCTGGCCGGCCTACCCCGTCGGCATCAACCTGGGCAAAAACAAAACCACTCCCCTCGAAAACGCCGCGGTTGAATACGCCGAGCTATTTGATCAATTCATCGACCTGGGAGACTATTTTGTGCTCAACGTCAGCTCCCCCAATACTCCCGGCCTTCGCGAGCTCCAGGAGAAGACCCGTCTGGATGAGATCCTTTCCGCCATTCAGGGGCGAAATCAGGCCCGTTTTAAAAACTTGGCGCGCCCCCTTCTCATCAAAGTGGCCCCAGATCTCGAATGGGCTGCCCTCGATGACGTGCTCGAACTTTGCGCCAAACACAAGCTCGCAGGCATCATTGCCACCAACACCACCCTTTCCCGGGAGGGTTTGCGAACCCGCATCGAGGAAAATGGCGGCCTCAGCGGTCGTCCCTTGCGGGAAAAATCCAACGCCTTCATCCGACACATCCGGAAAAAAGCCGATCCAGCTCTGATCATCATCGGCGTTGGCGGGATTTTCAGCGCAGAAGACGCCTACGAAAAGATTTGTGCCGGAGCATCCCTGGTCCAGATCTACACGGGCTTCATCTATGAAGGCCCGACCATGGTGCGTAGAATTCAAAAGGGCCTTTGTGACCTGCTTCAACGCGACGGTTTCCGAAACGTGAGGGAAGCCGTAGGATCAACCCGTCCCGGGTAATCTTGCGTTTTCCTTTTTTTTCAGGCAGGACTATAGGGTGCGTCTCGACCCAAGTCAGAAATATACCGGCCTGCTCGTCCCCCTCTTTGCCCTTCGTTCCGGGACGGATCTCGGCATTGGCGACACTCAAGCAGCGAAGGAAATGGTGGACTGGTGTTCCCGTCATCACATCTCCCTCCTTCAATTCCTGCCCATCAATGAAACCGGGGATGACAACAGTCCCTACAATGCCATCAGCTCGATGGCGCTCGATCCCACAACCATTGCCATTTCGCCCGAAGTCATCCCGGACCTCCCAAAATCCACCTTTCAGGAGCTTGCGCCGGACGCCCTTCTCAAGGAGTTGCGCGCGGGCTGCGTCCAGTACCGAAAAGTCAAACCGCTGAAGTTACGGCTCCTCCGGGAAGCCTTTTCCAATTTTCGCAAACAACTCGACGGGAAAGGAACGGATCGCTCCACTCGCTTCCAGAAATTCCTGGCACAGTCCGAGAATTGGATTGCCGACTACGCTCTCTTTCGAACCCTGATGGAGCTTCATCAAAATCTCCCTCTTTGGGATCGATGGCCCTCCGAGCACCAGGACCCTGCAAGCGCACGCGCCTGGATCCTAGGCCGATCCGCAACCGAGAAGGCAAAGCTCCTCGAGTCCGTTCAATTCTTCAGCTACGTCCAGTGGATCGCCTGGGAGCAATGGAGCGAGTTG
Organism: uncultured Verrucomicrobiota bacterium; assembly: GCA_964475835.1. GTDB lineage: Bacteria > Verrucomicrobiota > Verrucomicrobiia > JABWAM01 > JABWAM01 > JABDCI01. The sequence goes on from CAYYYL010000003.1 coordinate 134,982, forward strand.
AAAACTTACGCAGACGCCCGGGGCGTTGCCCTGATGGGAGACATTCCGTTCGGCATTGGACGCTATAGCGCGGATGTCTGGGCCAAGCGCCCTCTGTTCGATCTTTACTGGTCCTGCGGAGCCCCCCCTGAGGCATTTTTCAAACCCGATCTTTTCACGGAGCGCTGGGGACAAAACTGGGGCATCCCTCTCTACCGATGGAACCGCATGCGGGAGGACAGTTTCTACTGGTGGCAGGCCCGAGTGCGGGGAACCAGCCATATCTTCGACGCCTTTCGCATCGATCACGTGCTCGGGTTCTACCGCATTTATGCGTTTCCCTGGAAACCCGAGGACAATCACTTCTATACTGACCTTAACCAGGACCAAGCAAAACAGCGCGCGGGTGATCTGCCCCGATTTTTTCCCAACAGCGACGATGACGGACACAACAAATGGTTGAATCAACAGCACGGAGAAGAACTCCTGCGAATGGTAAAAAGCGCGGCGGGATCCACCGTCGTCGTTGCCGAGGATCTGGGCATGGTTCCGGACTATGTTCGCCCCTCCCTCCTTCAACTCGGCATCGCAGGATTCAAAATCCCCCTTTTCGAGCGAAACGAGGACGGCTCCTATAAAAAATCAGAGGAATACCCTCCGCTTTCCATCGCAACCCTCGCCACCCATGACCATGAGCCCGTTGCCGCCTTCTGGCAGCGCTGGAACTCAGAAAAAAGCCCCGAACGTCAACATCTACTCGATTGGATCGGTTGGAAGAAATCCCCTCCCACCACCCTCACCCCTGACCTTCATGCCGCAATCTGTGGAAAACTCCTCTCAAGTCCGTCCTGGTTGGTGATTTTCATGATCACCGATCTTTTTGGGCAGAATCAGCGATTCAACGTTCCCGGCCCGATGAGCGACAGCAACTGGACAGAACGTTTGAGTGGTACAGTTTCGGAATTGGACAAAAACCCCGACATCGTGGCCAAGGTCCGGGCCGTTGAAAATTTGATCCAGGAAACCGGACGGAAGTAAAGATGATGAACCCGCCCGGTTTTGCCCCGTGTCTCTGCGAACTCGTTGGTTAATAAATTCCCATGCTCGCAAAACGAATCATTCCCTGTCTCGACGTGGACCGCGGACGAGTGGTAAAAGGAACCAAATTCCTTCAACTTCGCGATGCGGGAGATCCCGTTGAATGCGCCGAAGCGTACGATCGTCAAGGTGCTGATGAACTCGTTTTTCTCGACATCACCGCCTCTTCCGATAATCGCTCCACCATGGTGGACGTCGTTCAACGAACCGCTGACCGTTGTTTCATGCCCCTTACCGTGGGAGGAGGCATCCGGACCGTGGACGATGTCCGACTCATGCTGCGTGCCGGCGCCGACAAGGTCTCCCTCAACACCGCCGCCGTCGCACGTCCAGAATTAATACGGGAATCTGCGGAAAAATTTGGAAGCCAGTGCATGGTTGTCGCTATCGATGCGAAAAGGATGCCGGGGCAGGTTGGACGCTGGGAAGTTTACACCCATGGGGGACGAACTCCCACAGGACTTGATGTGGTGGAGTGGGCAAAAAAAGTCACCGAGCTTGGAGCGGGAGAAATCCTGCTCACCAGTATGGATCGTGACGGCACCAAGGATGGCTACGATCTCGACCTGACCCGGGCGATCAGCTCAGCCATCCCCATCCCGGTGATCGCTAGCGGGGGCGCGGGGAGCCTCGAGCATTTGCGCGATGTTCTCGCTTGTGGCGGGGCAGACGCAGTCCTTGCCGCATCGATATTTCACTTCGGCCAATACACCGTGGGAGACGTCAAAACCTACCTCCGTGGGGAGAAGATACCCGTCCGCACGGCTTGATCCCTAAATCTCACCCTTTTCGGGCGCGGATCAGCTTGACCACCCCCCAGAGGATCAATCCTGCTCCTACTCCCGCCAGGGCGGGGCCGCTTTTGGTCCCGAGCAACACAAGTTTTCCCGATAATCCGCCGATGATAAAAACGATGCCGATGAGAATGTCGATCATGGGACTCCGGGTTGGTTTGAATGGCGGGTTGCTCCAATTTAACGAAACACCCATCGGAAGAAAAGGATTTCCATCCCACCCATCCCCCATTCAAGCCCGGCAATAATGATTCGACGGCTCCCGCAGAGCCTGCTAGCCTTTTTGTCCACATGAACCCGGCATTTTTCGAAAAACTCCGATTCAATGCGGATGGACTTATACCCGCCATTATCCAGGAACAATCCACCGGCAAAGTGCTGATGATGGCCTGGATGAACCGTGATTCCCTCCTGAAAACCCTCGAGACCAAGCGCACTCACTTTTGGAGCCGCTCCCGTCAAAAATTCTGGATGAAAGGCGAATCCAGCGGACACATCCAGCGCGTCGAACGCGTCTCCTTCGATTGTGATGGGGACACGCTGTTGATCCAGGTGGAACAGATCGGCGCAGCTTGCCATGAAGGCTACAAGGACTGCTTTTTCCGCGACCTCGACGCCGAAGGTACCATATCCACCAACTCCCAAAGACTGGTGGAACCCGAAACGGTTTACAAGAAGAGCAGCTGAAAGCATCGCCAGGACGCCCCGAACCTTTTCGGATCAGACACCCTGGCGGTAACCCCGTCTTTTTATGATTCTTCCCTCAAAAAACGAATTTTACGAGCTCGCAAAACAGGGAAATCTCATTCCTGTTCGAATGGAGGTGCTTGCCGACACCGAGACGCCACTCACCGTCTATCAAAAGTTAACCCAACGCATCCACAAAAACACCTTCATCTTCGAAAGCATCGAGGGAGGAGAACATCTTGGCCGCTATTCCTTCATCGGAGTGGAACCCAGCCTCATCCTCTCGGTTATAGGAGACAAATTGATTCGCGAGGAGAATGGAAACCGTACGGAATTGCCCGCGCCGAACGATCCCTTGAAGGCTGTCGAACAGGAAATGGCGGAATTCAAACCCGTGGATGTCCCCGGGCTTCCCCGATTCACCGGAGGCATGGTGGGATATCTCGGTTTCGAATACGCCACCCGGATTGAACCCATTCCTGTTCCACCATCCGACGATCTCAAACTCCCCCTTCTCCGCTTCATGATGATGGACACCCTGGTCATCTTTGATCGGGTCAGACAGGTGATCCAGATTGTCGCCAACGCCCGGGTCAAAGACAGCGCCACTGCAGCCTATGACGCAGCCGTCGGGCGCATTCAATCCATGGCGAATCTTCTTTCCATGCCTTTGGCCACCCCCGCAGTTCTCTTTTCCAATCACGTTTCAGATGTGGAATTCCAGTCCAACATGGCGAAGGATGAATTCCTGAATATCGTCGCCACGGGGAAAAAATTCATCAAGCAGGGCGACATCTTCCAGTTCGTCCCCTCCCAGCGTTTCTCCGCACCAACCAAAACCCCTCCCATTGAAATCTTCCGGGCCCTTCGGACCGTCAACCCCTCTCCTTACATGTTCCTGATGGAATTCCCCGAATTCGCCCTCGTCGGTTCCTCCCCGGAAATTCATGTACGCTGCGAAAACGGAATTGCGGAGATCCGCCCGATCGCCGGCACCCGAAAACGGGGTTCCACCCCCGAAGAGGACCTCCGTCTCGAAATCGAACTGCTTCAGGACACAAAGGAACGAGCCGAACATCTCATGCTGGTGGACCTCGCACGCAACGATCTGGGACGGGTGTGCGATTTTAAAACTGTCCATGTTCCCAAGTTCATGACCGTCGAACGCTACTCGCACGTCATGCACATCGTTTCCCAAGTCCTCGGAAAGCTTCACGAGGGACAATCCCCTTTTGACCTGATGCGGGCGACCTTCCCCGCGGGCACCTTGAGCGGGGCGCCCAAAATTCGTGCCATGCAGATCATCTCCGAACTCGAAAAGCGCTGCCGCGGCCCCTATGGCGGAGCCCTCGGTTACTTCAGTTTCTCGGGCAATCTGGACACCTGCATCGTCATCCGCACCCTCATCGTCAAGGATGGCACCGCCTACATTCAGGCCGGCGCAGGTATCGTCGATGATTCGGTTCCTGAAAGTGAATACGAGGAGACCGTGAACAAGGCAAAAGCTTCTGTCCGCGCGGTCGCACTGGCAAACTCCTTCATGCATCGTTGACGCCCGTCAAAGGAGAAAAGAAAAGAACGGCACGGCCATCACGCCAGATGTTCTTTCAACCAGGCATGGAGGTTGCGCACGTGAACGCGTTGTCCCTTTTGAATTTGGGACTCACGCCAGCCCATGAAATCGAGAATGGGCACTTTTCGCTCATCGAGAATGGCCCGAAGTTCCGGTTGCAACGTCTCATCCGCCACCACCCCGGCCCAGTCTGCCGTTTTTGCGTTCACCTCACCCACAGGAACCAGCGAATGTCCCATCGTCACAAATCCCATTCCCGCGACAGCCGCCTCCCGTTCATCCGCGAGAACGATACCCCCCACTTTGGTCTTGTGACGTCGTAATTCTGCCAGCTCGGGATTCCCGGGGAGTTCAAACAAGGACTCGGCCTTGTCTATCTGCTCCGGCAACTCCACAAGAAACTGGTTCAATTCCTCCTGATGCAGTTGATTGTTCTGGGTCAACTTGAGGAAATCGAGTTCCACACACGGCTCGCCATCCGCCCCCACCCGCAGCCATCGAGCAATGTTATCCGATGCGCGGACGAGGAAAATCCGGCGATCTTCCTCCGTCGGATTCCCTTTGATCTGCTGCGGCAGATGATGTTGGGCCACCATGCGTGTCAGAATGGGGGGGATATTCCAATGTCGGCAAAGGTCACGTCCCACACCTGCGTGATCGACTCCAAAAGCCTCACGTTCAAATTCATAGAGCGGCTTTTCCGACTGCGCCGCCTTGTTCAAAACCTGGACATATTCGTCCTCAAAAAAACCGAGAAGAACAACCTTTCCGATGTCATGAAGCAGACCACCGACAAAGGTTTCATCGGCTTCACCATAACGCAACATCTTAGAAAGCTCGTTGGAAATGGTCGCCACCGCGACGGAATGACGCCAGAACTCGGCGCGATCCACCCCAAACACATCATCTTTTGGCTTACCGAAATTAAACTGCATGGCCGCGATCGCAAGCGTCAGATTTCGCAGTCCCCGCAATCCCAGCACCATGACCGCCTGGGACACCGTGCCGATGCGTTGGGAAAAACCATAAAAGGCGGAATTCGCCACATGAAGAATACGTCCGGTCAACGCCTCATCCATGGTGATCACCTGGATGATTTCCTGTTCGTCTGCTTCAATATCCTGGGTCAGCTCAATGATGCGCTGAACCGCCGCAGGGAGAGGGGGAATTTGTTCCACCTTCTCCAGCACTTGGGTCATCGAAATCCGGCTCACAGCGTTATTTTAGAAAGAGAAATCAAGTCGGTTCAATGAAATCCTGAGCTTCATTTGTTCATCGGAATGAGGCGTCATGGAAAGGTTTCCTGTGTGACAAAACTACTTGCAACAATCAAACTAAAATTTACCTGCAATTCGCACCGGAAAATGTAAAAGTCAGCCGAAGCAGAAAAAAAATGCCCTCCAACGTGCCCCATTCCCATTCCGATTTGTATGAAAAGGCGTTGGAACGTCTTCGCAAAGCCCGGCTCAAAATCACTTCCCCCCGTCAACACATCCTTCATCTCCTGACCCACGAGCATGGGCCATTCACAATGGAGGAACTTCATCAGAGACTTGCCGTCAACGCCTGCGATCTGGTCACCGTCTATCGATGCCTCGCAACTCTGGAAGAGGTTGGACTCGTCCGCCGTTGCGATTTTGGAGACGGCAGCTGCCGGTATGAATTTGACGATGGAGAGCACCATCATCATCACCTCATCTGTCGCCATTGTAAAAAGGTGGAAACCCTCGACATCTGCCTCGTGGAGGGGTTGGAACGGGATGTCCAGACTCGGGGCTACACCCAGGTGTCCCACACACTGGAGTTTTTTGGAATCTGCCCGACCTGCCAGAATGAATAGACCGTGCAAGCTGTGGGATTATTTCAAATCCCGTGCCAGGTCCTTTGCAAAATAGGTAAGAATCATATCGGCGCCTGCACGCTTGATCGACAAGAGCGACTCATTCCGGGCACGCTCAAGATCGAGCCATCCCCTCTGCGCTGCAGCATGGATCTGCGCATATTCACCCGACACCTGATAGGCCGCGAGGGGAAGCCTGGTCTGCTCACGGAGACGGCTGATGATATCAAGATAGGGACCCGCGGGTTTCACCATCAGAACATCCGCCCCCTCCTCTTCATCCAGACGAGCCTCCAGCAACGCTTCACGCACATTGGCCGGATTCAACTGGTAGGTCCGCTTGTCCAGGCCGGATGTTCCCGCAGCCTTCGCGCTCCCCACGGCATCCCGAAAGGGACCGTAATACGAGGATGCGAATTTGGCGGAATAGGCAAGAATTCCCGTCCCCGTACGACCCACGGTATCCAGACTGTTTCGAATGGCTCCCACCCGCCCATCCATCATATCCGAAGGAGCCACCCAATCGGCTCCCGCTTCAGCCTCAAGAACCGCAAGTTGCGTCAGCACCTCGACCGTCTCATCGTTCAAAACACGGCCCCGGCCATCCACCAGTCCATCGTGCCCATGGGAGGTGTAGGGATCCAAGGCCACATCCGCGATCACAAGAAGACCAGGCACCACACGCTTCACTTCGCGCAAGGCGCGAAAAAGCAGATTATCGGAACTCAACGCATGCGAACCCAACGCATCCTTTCGATTCGAAGCGATGCACGGAAAAATCGCCACTGCAGGTATCCCGAGCGCATGAACCTCCCGGCACTCCTTCACCAATGCGGAAATGGAAAAACGAAACACCCCCGGCATGGAACGGACTGGCTCCCGCGCACCCCCTCCCTCCTTCACAAAGAGGGGTTGAATGAGGTCACTCACCTCCAGGCGGGTTTCCTCCACCAGGCGACGGACCGCCGGAGTCACGCGATTGCGGCGCAACCGTCGGGGGAGATTCAATCGGGGCAATTTCTTCGACATATCAAACCAGTTTGAACCGGGGCAGATCCTGGGAATCGATCAAACCCATGGGCCGTTTTCGATCATCCACCACCACCAGGTCGTCGATGAGATGCTTTTGCAAAATCTGTAGTGCTTCGGCTGCCAGGGCTGTGGATTGAACGGTCACCGGACGCCGGGTCATGACCTTCTGAATGGCGACTTTTCCGATCTCATGGTTCGTGGCATAGTGTCGCGCAAAGTCTCCATGCGTGAAAATGCCCGCAAGGCGGTCCCTGCCATCACGCACCGCCACACACCCGGACCGGGCACGGGACATTGCTGTCAATCCCTCCTGAACCGTCGCTGTCGGAGGCACCACCGCAAATCGGGAACCCGTCCGCATCAGATCACTCGCTTTCAACAATAGGGACTGTCCAAGGGCGCCGCCGGGATGAAATTTCGCAAAGTCCTCCCTGCCAAACCCGCGTTCCTGCAACACCACCATCGCTAGGGCATCCCCCAATGCAAGCATCGCCGTGGTGCTCGCCGTGGGAGCGAGATTGTGAGGACACGCCTCCTGCGAAACCCGGGAACTCAATACCACGTCACTATGCTTTCCCAGAGTCGAATTCGGGTTCCCCAGAATAGAAAGAATCTTTGCATCAAATCGTTTGAGCATCGGAAGGATGCGAATAATCTCCTCCGTTTCCCCGCTGTTGCTCAGAAGAAGAATCACATCCCCATCCGAGATGATTCCCAGATCACCGTGCAGGGCATCGGTGGCGTTGAGCACCACACTCGTCGCCCCGGTACTGGTCAGCGTGGACGAGATCTTTTGTCCGATCAGACCCGATTTTCCAATACCCGAAACCACAATTTTTCCACGCTGCTGAAGACTTTCGAGAATCAATTCCACCCCACGAATAAAAGCATCTCCCTGCTGATCTCGAACCGCCTGGAGTGCGGTGATTTCGATATCAAACACCTTACGGGCGCGAACAAGGGCTGGGGATGGAGGATTCGAACGCATGGGAAATGAAAAATGTGCATCCATATCAAGCCGAAAAAACGACCAAACGTGAAGCGAAAAAGGGGTGTTCGTTCCTCTTGATTGCGCGTGAATCCCCCGGCCCCCCGGATGCCGCGGTGGCTGCAAGGTGGGAATGTCGCAATGAATGGGTTGATTTTAGATTCGCAATTCGCCCATCACTACCGAAAATGTCCGTCATGAGCCAAGCCTGTTGCGCCACACCCGCCTGTACAGACGAACACGACGACGCATCCACCCTTCGCCTTCAGGCCCTTCTCACCACGTCATGCCTCATTTTTCTGGCCATCGGCTGGGGACTTTCCCATCAGAACGATCACCTCCCTCTCCTCCTTCCCACGGTGTGCTACTCGCTGGCATGTCTGGCCGGCGGTTTTTTTCCCATCAAGGGAGTGTGGGAGGATCTGAGAGTCTTCAAGTTCAACGTCAATTTCCTGATGGTTGTTGCGGCCCTGGGTGCTGCCATCATCGGCCAGTTGGCGGAGGGAGCGATCCTGATGTTCCTGTTCTCCCTCAGCAATGCACTGGAGAATTTCGCAAGCGGGCGCACGCGTCGGGCCATCCGATCCCTCATGACCCTCAGCCCCCCTCTTGCCACGGTGCTGCGGGATGGCCAGGAGGAATCAGTTTCATCCCATGATCTCAAAGTTGGAGATATCCTCCTCGTCCGCCCTGGCGAACGATTCGCGGCTGACGGTGTCATCCTTGAAGGCATCACCTCCATCGATCAAAGCTCCCTTACCGGGGAATCCATTCCGGTGGATCGCCGTCCTGGGGATCATGTCATGGCCGGCACCATTAACCGCTTCGGTGCGGTGAAGGTTCGAATGGACCGGGAATTTTCCGACACCACACTTTCGAAGATTTTCAAAATCGTCGAGGATGCTCAGCAACAAAAGGCCCCCACCCAGCGTCTGATCGACAAATTCGGGGGACCGTACACCTGGATCATCCTCAGCGCCACGCTGCTCACCTTTCTGGGTGGATTCTACCTTCAGTCCGAAAATTGGAAAATCAGCCTCTATCGGGCCATGACCTTGATGGTGGTCGCCTCCCCCTGCGCCCTCGTCCTCTCCATTCCTTCCGCCGTGCTCGCCGCCATCGCCACGGGCGCATGGCGAGGCATTCTGTTCAAAGGTGGACTGGCTGTGGAAACCCTTGGACGGGTGAAAGTGATCGCCCTGGACAAGACAGGCACTCTCACCCAGGGCAAACCGTATCTCGCCGAAGCACGGTTTGGCGAAGGGCTGAGTGAAAGCGACATTCTCAGGGATGTCGCCTCGCTTGAACAAAACTCCGAACACCCCCTTGCCCAGGTCCTGGTGGAGGAGGCCCGCAAACGGAAATTCACCCTGGTCCAGGCCACCAACAGCCGCGCCGTTCCAGGCATGGGAATGGAGGGACTGGTGAATGGAGGCCTGCTTCGGATCGGCAGCGAAGCTTTTATCTGCCTGCACGGATCCATGGAACCATGGGCTCGGAATGTCCTTATGGAATTTCGTTCCCGCGGACTCACCTGCCTGATTGCTGCCCGGGAAAAACCCCTCGCCGTGTTTGGAGTTTCAGACCAGTTACGCGAAGACACACTCAAAACGATCCAGGCGCTTCATCAAATGCACATCAAAACCGTGATGCTCACCGGGGATCACGCTGCCGCCGCAGGCGAGTTCGCTCGAAAACTGGGGATCACCGATTTTCGCGCCAGTCTTCTTCCCCACCAAAAAGTGGAGGCCATTCGAGACCTCGCACGGGAATACACCCATGTTGGCATGGTGGGCGATGGAGTTAACGACGCCCCGGCCCTCGTCAGCGCCCCGGTGGGAATCGCCATGGGGGGAAGCGGAAGTGATGCCGCTCTTGAAAACGCCGACGTTGTCCTGATGGCGGACGACATTGGGCGCATTCCCGAGATTGTCATGCTCGGGAGAAAGACCCACACCATCATCCGGCAAAACCTCATCTTCGCCGTCGGGGTCATGCTCCTCCTCGTCGCAAGCACCTTTCTCAGCAAGATCTCCCTCGCGGAGGGTGTGATTGGTCACGAGGGAAGCACCGTGCTCGTCGTGTTCAACAGCCTTCGCCTTCTCCGATTGCGAAAACAGGCCGTGGTTTGAAGAAGCTCCGGAATGGGACACCGCACGTGAAACACCCAGCCCTCTACAGGTTGCAGACCTACTTCGACTTCAACCGGGCGACAATCCAGGGCGTCAGCACCCTCGCAACTGATTCCTGTCCCCAGGGACCATAATGAAAATCGTGTTTTAAGAAGAGGGACTTCTCCTTCGACAGCTCGCGCAGCTCCGGCCTCGGATCCAAAACATCACCCCGCATGGTCGCTTCCGGCAAAAATTCCATCACCCGCTGAAACGGCCGATTGAAGTCCACCTGGAATTGCTCCAATCCCGGGTAGTGTTTGGCCGTGGTTGGCCATTTCTCCGGGAATAAATTTTCCTCGGCCGGAAGCATGACCACACAAAAGCGCCCCCCGTCCGCCCTGACCATGCTCTGCAAGCGGCGCAACAAAAGGTGCGTGATCTCATCCACATCCCGGACATAAGGATCTGTGATGGGCATCGCATAGTAGCGGTAACGCCCGATTCCAAAGCGTTTCCAAAATCCATCCACGCTTTTGGGGTCATGAAGATCCAGCTTATAGACCGAATGATCACGCTTCTTGCGGAACCGGTCCCGGATGGCATGCAGCATTTCCTTTTGAAAATTGTAAATCTGCAGGGAATTGTACCAGTGGATCCGATGTTGTCGCTGGGCTTTCTGGTAGTTATCCCAGAGAACGGCCTTGTCCGCTTCGATTTTGCGAAGCTGTCCGTTTTCAAGACGGAAATAGGGCCGACCGAATTTCGTATCACTCGTATAAAACAGGTTTCCGGAGAAATCGTTGTGGGGATACATCACAAGCACCACCATGTCGGGCTTGTAGGGACGAACGAAATTCTCGTAACAGAGCGCCTCCTGCTGGGTGTCGTATCCATTGATCCCGAAATTCATGCACTCCACGCGCTTGAGACGGGATTCTCCACAGGCGCGAAGGTAGGCTTCCACGCGACGCACGAAGGTTTCCTGTTCCTCCACCTGCTCGGCCATGGTGAACGAATCCCCCAGAAATGCGATGCGGAAGACATCCGCCGGTTTGATCAGGGGATGGTTCTGATCCCGGAACCCCTCGTGGTTGGCTTCCAATGGCGTATCAAACTCCCCAAAGTGATTGGTCGCACGCCCCCGAACATCCGGTTGAAGGGTGAATCCGGTTTTCTCACTCGGATAAATGAGATCGCGATAGCAGGGTTGGGGATGAAAAATCCGAACAGCCACTTCCAGCACGGCCAGCGTGACGAGGAGCCCCATCCCCATCAGGCCCAACCTGTGGAGGACGCTCCGATCGTTCATGGAGCTGCGAGGGCTTTGACTTCAGTTTGAATGCGGAGCTCCCTCAACTGTTTGGGCTCCACTTCGGCAGGTGCACCCGTCATCAAATCCTGGGCTCGGGCATTCTTCGGAAAGGCAATCACATCCCGAATACTCTCAGACCCGCAAAGAATGGCCACCAGGCGATCCAACCCCAGGGCAATCCCTCCATGAGGCGGGGCGCCGAAACCCAAAGCGCGGATCAGGTATCCAAAACGTGATTCAGCAATCTCCTTCGGAATCCGGAACACCTCCTCAAATAGCTTCCGCTGAACCTCCGGCTGATGAATACGAATGGAGCCGCCCCCGAGTTCCACACCATTCAACACAATGTCATAGTGCTGACCACGCACCTTCATCGGCTCCTTTTCAAGAAGGGGAACATCCTCGGGCACCGGTGCGGTGAAGGGATGATGGGAAGCCATCATGCGCTGGGCCTCGGCATCAAAATGAATCAGCGGGAAATCAACCACCCAGAAAAAGTCGTAAACCCCCTTCGGAATCGTCAGCTTGCCCATTTTCTGAAGCATTCCGGAAACCACCAGACGAAGCTTACCCAACACCTCGCACGCCGCAAGCCACTGATCCGCCGCAAAGAGTACCAGATCTCCCTCCTCAAGCTTCAACTCACGGGTCAACGCCTCCTTCTCGGCATCACTAAAAAATTTCACAATGGGGGATTTCCATGTCCCCCCCTCCACTTTGATCCACGCCAGCCCCTTAGCCCCCGCCGCCTTGGCTTGTTCGGTCAACGCATCGATCTGGCTCTGGGTCGCACACGCCAGCCCCTTCGCATTCATCGCCTTCACCACTCCGCCGGCAGCCACCGCCCCGGCAAACACCTTGAATCCGCTCGTTTTGAACGTCTCGGTGAAATCGTGCAACTCCATGCCAAAACGGCGATCCGGCTTATCCGTCCCATAGGTGTTCATCGCCTGCTGGAATGGAACTCGCTCCAGAGGAAGTTTCACCTCGTGATTCACCGCCGTCTTCCAGACCCGTTGCAGCAATCCCTCAATCAGACGGTAGATATCCTCACGCCCAATAAACGACATTTCCAAATCCACCTGCGTGAACTCCGGTTGTCGATCGGCACGAAGGTCCTCATCCCGGAAACAACGGGCCAGTTGAAAATATTTCTCTGCACCGGCCACCATGAGAAGTTGCTTGAACTGCTGGGGCGACTGCGGAAGAGCATAAAACAGCCCGGGATTCGCCCGGGATGGAACCAAATATTCACGCGCTCCTTCGGGCGTGCTCTTGAATAAAACAGGCGTCTCGATTTCGAGAAATCCCTGCTCATCCAGATAGTCGCGGATTGTTTTGGAGACACGGTGGCGAAGCTTCAAGTTGTGCGCCATCTGGGAACGACGGAGGTCAAGGTAACGGTATTGAAGACGAAGATCCTCATTTACGTTGTCCTCATCCAGCGGGTAGGGCGGCGTTTCCGATCGGTTCAACACCTCAAGCTGGGTCGCTTTGATTTCGATCTCACCCGTGGCGAGCTTGGAATTGATCGTTCCCGCAGGACGCTCCACCACCTCGCCTTCCACTCGGACGACAAACTCCGAACGCAGATCGTGCGCGGCACCCAGGCCCTGGGGATCGAGAACAATCTGGGTGAGCCCCTCGCGGTCGCGAAGATCCACAAACACCAGCCCACCATGGTCACGACGGGAAGCCACCCAGCCGGAAAGAACGACTTTCTGGCCCAGGTGGGATTTTCGCAGTTCGGCGCAATGGTGGGTACGGTAGGAATTCACAGGATTTCTTCTGATTTCAAATGGGAAAGCCCCGCATTATGCGAGGTGGAGATCAAAATTTATAGAGAAAA
>CAYYYL010000003.1:148347-153079 GCA_964475835.1 uncultured Verrucomicrobiota bacterium
TCAAATGGGAAAGCCCCGCATTATGCGAGGTGGAGATCAAAATTTATAGAGAAAATAGGAGGAAAAACCAACGGGTTTAAAGTGTCTACGAAACCTTTTCATGAAGTCCGAAAATCGGTTGAAAAAGAAATAAAATCCAACCGGAAATAATTAAAGGCAGCAACCCGATTGCAATCAAAGTACATATCGCAGCCAATTTTGGCTTGAGAAATCTATCCTTTGTTATGAGCAACACCGCTAAAAGCCCTCCTACAATCCAATTAACAGGGAACCGAGACAGGGACACTATTAGCCCGGTCATAAAAGGGACCGGAGCATTAAAATCTGCGTAAATACCAGAGAAACGAAATACGATGCGTTCACTAGCCACAAAAAATAAAAAGTACACAATTCCGGCAAACCAAGAAACCCAGCTTGGAATCATAAATTCTTGCTTTTTAACCATATGAATCATTTTGAATTTTGTAACAAATACAGGAGAATCAAATGCCCCGAAATTTTTCAACAATCGCATCCACCCCCACCTCCACCTCATCCCGGGTTGCGAGGTTTTTGAGTTTCACCACACCACGTTTCCATTCATCCGGCCCCATCACCACGGCGAAACGCGCTTCACGGGTAGTCGCCGCCTTGAACTGTTTACCGACATTTGCCTCATTGAATCCATAGTCCACGGAAAGTCCGGCGTTCCGAAGCTGATGAGCCAGGGAAAGCATCGAGGGTCGCAGTTTCTCCTCAACCAAAACCAGATAGACATCCACCCCCTTCATCAACTTTGAGGGCCAAAGTTTACGCTCCGTCAGCAACTCGCCCAGAACCACATCCCCCATCCCAAATCCCAGAGCCGGCATGTCGACTCCACCGATGGTTTTGAGAAGGTTGTCGTAACGCCCCCCTCCCGTGATGGCACGAAACTCCCCCTTGCGATCGAAAGCTTCGAAGACGATTCCCGTGTAGTAGGCCAGTCCCCGGACGATCCGCAAATCAAACTCCACAAACGAGGCAAGGCCCATGGAATCCAGTCCCCCGAAAAACTGCTGCAGCGCAAGCACCCGCTCGCATACCGCAGAAGACCCATCGAATTCGGAGGCGATATCCATCAATTTTCGGCCTTCAAAAAGGGAAAGCACCTTCGCCGCCTGTTCCGGACTCAAACCACCAGTCACCATGTTGGCCTGAATTTTCTCTGGAGTTTCACGCGTCAGCTTGTCCACGGCCTGAAACACCGTTTTTTGGGCATCCCCCGAAATACCGAGTGCCGCAAGCAAGGCAGAAAGAAGGGGGCGGTCGCTCACGCGCACGCAAAAATCCTGATCCGTCAATCCAAAGGAGGTGAGACAATCCACGAGGAGGGCCACCAATTCCGTGTCGGCCGAGGGCCCGGCTTCGCCCAGGATGTCGCAATTAAACTGAAAATGCTCCCGCAACCGCCCCCGTTGCTGACGCTCATAACGAAAAAGCTGGGGAATGGAGTACCACTTGATCGGTTTGGGCATGGAAGTACCCTTGCTGGCCACCATCCGAGCCAGGGACGGGGTCATCTCCGGCCGGAGACTGACTTCACGCCCGCCCTTGTCCTCAAAGCAATAGAGTTGCCCCAGGAGCTCGTCCCCGCTCTTCCGGCGATAGAGTTCCGTTGTTTCCAATGGGGGGCCGTCATACAGGATGAACCCGTAGCGTTCAGCCACGTCCCTCCACTTCCCAAAGATGTAGGCGCGTCGCGCCGCCTCTTCGGGAAAGAAATCGCGAAAACCGGGTAAGGAAGCCAGATCCATGGAGCGCGCATGTTACGCAGACCTCCAGGCCAAAACAATGAAGAAAGGTTTCCCTGAAAAGCAAAAAGGCCACGCCGAAGCGTGGCCTTGAAATAGAACTCTCCCTGTCGCCTGCTTAGTGCGAGGCCTCGCCGGGATTCGTCACCACTTTAACGGGCTCGGGCTTGGAGATTTTATCAGAAAGCTTGAGCACCTCGGCGCGCAACTGCTTGCCAGGCTTGAACTTGACCACCGCACGCGGAGGAATCCGGACATCGTTCTCAGGAGCATTCGGATTCCGTCCCACACGCGCTTTGCGAAGTTTCACCTCAAATACACCAAAATTTCGAAGCTCCACCGTCTGACCTTGAGCCAGAGACTCCGACAGAATGTCCAGCGCACGTTGAACAATCGCCAGCACGTCTTGTTGGATCATGCCAGTGTCATTGCTGATGCGAACTACAAGGTCACGTTTGGTCATAAGCAAATCCTTTACCGCGAGTGGGTTAGATCAATAGAATATACATTCAAGATATTTGAAAAACGCCCAAAAGCAAGCTTCAATCGAACATTCCCCATAAACAAATAGGCACTTATACAGCATCCATTTTTTATTAGCTCTCCTTATGTTAAGCCCAAATGGTCAATCCCTGCTTCATGAATCCCTGCAAAAGGGGGTCATTCATCCGCGTTTGCACTACGAGACCGCGCGACAAGCCGGGAAGTGGAAGCGGGTTCATGAAGTCCATTCCCCGGCAGCGAGACAGGAGGAGGTTCAGGCGATTTACACCCAGGCATTTCAGGCTGTTTCCCAGCAGATTTCCTCGCCCCGGATCCCTGTCATCAGTCTCGGTTGTGGGGGAGGAACGAAGGACATCCTGCTTTTTCATGAGTTGGGTGAAAAAAGCATTCACTATCTTCCGTGCGATATCAGCGCCGAACTGGCGATGGATGCCATGGCAGCCGCGCAGGCCTTCCCGAATGTGCAACAGACGACACCCGTCGTATGCGATCTGACCGATCCCAAGGCCCTTCTGGATGTGCTCGCACTTCTCCCGGCAGAGCATCCCCGCCTTTTTCTCTTTCTGGGAATCCTTCCCGGAATGCCCCCCAACGATGCGCTTTCATGCCTTCAAACCCTGGTACGCGGGATTGATCAGCTGATCGTGAGTGCCAACCTTCTCCCAACCATGGGATCGAGTGCGGGCTGGGCCCACATTCTCCCCCAATACGACAACTCCGAGACCCGGGACTGGTTGCTGACCCTTTTTGACGAAATCGGCCTTCCGCGCGACTGCGGGGAACTCAAGTTCCACATCACCCCATCACCCACCCATCCGGAAATTCCCAGGATCGAGGCCTCTTTTCACTTCTCCCGAGCCACGCAGGTGGAATTCGACGAAGAGACGTACCGCTTTGCGGCAAACGACCACCTCCTTCTTTTCTTTTCCCATCGTTACACTCTCCAGACCCTCTCTCCCTTCTTCAAATCCCTGAATCTTCCCCAGCCTCTGAGCTGGTTGGATCCATCCGGTGAAGAAGGAGTTTTTCTCTCCCCACCCCCATTCGCATCATGACCCCCATCCACGCATGTCTCTTCGACCTGGACGGCACCCTCATCGATTCGGCGGAGGACATCACACAATCTGTGAATCATGTCCGCACCCTTCATCAACTTTCCCCTCTCTCCCTTGCCGACGTGTCGAATTGTATCGGGGACGGACTCACCACCCTCCTCGAACGGGTGTTAAACACCTCGGATCAACGAATCCTTTCGAAGGCCACGGAAGCTTACATTCCCCACTATTTCGATCACTGCCTGGATCAAACCACCCTCTACCCCGGAGTCCTGGATATGCTCCGGAAATTGACGGTTTTGAAGATCCCCATGGCCGTCGTCAGCAACAAACCAGAACGCTTTTGTCGGAAAATTCTTGAAGGACTCTCCTTATCACACCTTTTCGGAGCCGTCCTCGGCGGAGATTCAACCCCTCAACGAAAACCTCAACCCCAACCTTTTTGGAAAGCCTGCAACATCCTGAAGGTAGCTCCCCCATCCGCCCTCGTCATCGGAGACAGCACCAACGACATCCTGGGCGCTCTCAACGCGGGCTGCCCCTCCTGTGGAGTGCTGTGGGGGATCGGGAATCCGCGGATCCTTCGTGAAAGCAAACCCAACTGGCTGATCGAACACCCGGCTCAACTTCCCGCCATCATCGAATCGTGACGGGCGGCGCATCCGAATCAGGCTTGGACAAAAGCCCCCCTCGAGACATCACGGTCGCCACGGGACGCACACTCGGAACACGCATCGTGATCCGCAGAGGCACATCAGAAATCGGCAGCGTGCGATTGGGGATACTCAGCACCTGTGTCCCTTTTTTCCCCTTCTCATTCCCCTGCACTTCAAATCGAAAAGCACACGAACCAAAACGAACCTCATCGTTGGGTTGCAAAAAGTGACGCGTCACACGCTGGCCATTGACGAATGTGCCGTTCGTCGAACCGTGATCCTGCAGAACATACGTCTGTCCATCAAACACCACCGAGGCATGCATTCTCGAAACGCTCTCACACTCAGGGCGAATATGGACGTCCGGATTCCGCCCAATGGTCACGCGCGTGGTCGTGAGGGGAAACGCCTGCCTGGACTGATCAGCAGCAAGCAAAATCAGGGATGCCATAGGGGATGCAATGAGCACCTGTAATATACAGAAAATCAAAGAAAACGCGACGGTTTTCTTTGACAAATAAACCTCCATTATTCTCCCCCCTACCGCATTCCCCCTTCCGCTTTTCATGAAAGTTGTTATGTTTCGTCCATGAGGAAGCTTCTAATATTCGGCGCCCTTTGCCTGGTGGGCGTCGGAACAGCCCTCTTTTTTCGCCCCACCCTCCCATGGGCCCGGCCCCCCCGCGCCCCACCCCCCCCGCCCCGCCCCCCCCCGGCGCGGCGGCCCGCCCCCCGAGCGCCGGGG
>CAYYYL010000003.1:153089-173808 GCA_964475835.1 uncultured Verrucomicrobiota bacterium
GAATTTCCCCCACCCCAACTGCGATACCGGGCGCCATCACCGCCACCCCCTACTCCCATCGTGATGTATGACAACAATGGACACGGCACACGCGACTATTCCGAGGCCCTGGAATGGCTTCAGGCCACCGCTCAAGCCGGGAATCCCGATTCCCAATTCAATCTCGGGAAACTTTATGCGTCGGGAAACGGCATCCCTCAAGACCCAGTTGAGGCTTACTTTTGGATGTCCCTCTCCCTCAAACAAACCGGGAATGCGATGGACCGGGAGGAATGTGATTCCGTGGGCAAGTCCCTCACCCCCGCCCAGAAGAATCGAGTCGAACGGCGCCTGGCGGAATTTGTTCCCCACGCACCTCAGAAGAAAAAGGTCAAATGATCCAACGTAACGCTGCCGTTGTTATTTTTGGATCGCCCTGCTAAGGAATCGGAAACCCACATTCGATCCCTCATGCCTCAAGATTCCTCCGTCCCCGTCCCCACGTCTCCTCTGCCCGCCTCGCCACCCGTCAAGCACACGGATTTGGAGGTGAAGGATGCCCAGTTGATTTTCCAGTCCGTCTGGCAGGAGTTCGAATCGGAATTTGGGAAGGAAAACCTCCGTTTCCCCAAGGAGATCATTCTCCTGGGGGGTGCACCCGGCGCCGGCAAGGGGACCAACACCCCCTTCATTCTCCAAACCCGGGGCCTTACCTGCCAGCCTCTTGTCGTAAGCAATTTGCTGAGCAGCCCCGAAGCCCAGCGCATCAAAGATGCGGGCGGCATGGTGGGAGACCGCCAGGTCATCGACATCCTCTTTCGAAAACTCCTCGACAGGGAATACTTCAATGGGGCGGTACTCGATGGCTTTCCCCGAACCAAGGTCCAGGTCGAATGCTTGAAGATGTTGTTCGCCAAAATGCATCACCTTCGCCGCGAATACTACAACACCGATTTGGGCGTCTATTTTCCCCAGCCCATCTTCCACATCATGGTGTTGTTCGTGGACGAGAAGGAAAGCATCGCCCGCCAGATTAAACGCGGGCGTGAGGTGCACCAGCATAATGAGGAGGTCCGAAGAACCGGAATTGGAGAACTTCTGGAGGAGCGAGTCACCGATCTGAGCGAGGAACGAGCCCGTAACCGGTATCGGGTATTCAAGGAAAAGACCTATGATGCCCTTCAATCCCTTCGTGAGGTCTTTCACTACCATTTCATCAACGCCCAGTGCACCGTTCAGGAAGTTCAACAAAACATCATCAGGGAGCTTCAGTACCAGAGCTCCCTGGAACTTGACCCGAGGACCTACGACCGTCTGCGAAATCTTCCCCTCGCAAGCGAAATCGTCCTCCACGCCCGACAGGAACTCGTTCGCCGACTCGACACCTACGAAATCCAGCACACCGACCTCTTCAAGCGCGTCATGGGCATTCTCGAATCCAAGGTCATGCCCATCGTTCGGCGCCACTCCCTTTCCGGCATCGCCCTCATCAACTCCGAAGATCCCGTGTTTGAAGACCCCCTCGCTCTAGCCATGGTGATCGACGTTTTTTCGGAACGCGGCTATCATGCCGTCATCGACATCCAGCGGCAGGAATATCCGGAACGTTGCGACCTCGCAACAGGACAGATCATCTGCCGGACCAAGAAAGTCTTCCGCCTGCAGGTGCGTTTCCCCGCATCTGAAATCCGGCGCGGGTAGGATCTACAACTCCAGGTCATCGTCCGCGGCATGCTCGCCCCTGCGCGACCGCATGCGTTGACGGAGGCTTGAAAGAAATCCACGTCTCATCGGGCCGTCAGAATAATACGATTGGTAGTCTCCCAGAAGGTGCTCCAGAGGAAAACGATTCAACACCAACCCCGTCGGCTGAATATCCGCCTGCAACAAACGATTGTACGCTGCCTGGATCACACGGACCGGTGTTTTACACGACTGGACCACCAGAATCACCGTATTCACGCTCTGCGCCAGGGTCAGGGTGTTGCTCACCAGATTCACAGGGCCGGTGTCTATGATGATGCGATCAAAACTCGCACTCATTCCATCCAGAAGCTTCAACCAGCGTTCATGAGCAAACCGTTCCGAAGGAGTCATGGGAACAGCCCCGGCAGGAATGACAAACAATCTTTCGATCCCAGTCGGACACGTGACCTCATTCAAATCACACGTGCCCTCCAGATATTCCGACAACCCGGGGTTCGACACCACCACAGGAAAAAACTCGTGCAGAGTCTGATGCTTCACATCCGATTGAATGAGCAGCGTCTGTAATCCCTGTCGAGCAAGGGTCACAGCATAGTTGCATGAGGTGAACGTCTTCCCCTCATTCGGAACGGCGCTGGTAAAAAGAATCACCTTTCGGTCAGAACCCGCTCCAAGGGAGGCCGTGAGAAAACGGAAGGCTTCGGTCGCGGCTGAATTCGGCCGGTCTAGCACCACAAGCTTTTCAAACCCCTGGGGCGTCTTCCCTCCCCCCATCCCCAATCGGCCCGTTGGAGGAATCGTGGTCAGAACCGGCACATGAAAAAGGCGCTCCGCCTGTTCGGCTGTCTTGATGGAACTGTCGAATAGATTCCAGATGAGGGCGGCACCCAGCCCGGCAAGCAACCCACCTACCAGGCTCGCCACCAAGATGAATAGGGGACGTGGCCGGATCGGTTCCGAAGAGGAGTATGGCTCATCCACCACGGTAATGGCCGCAGGATCCATCCCCTTCGCAAGATCCATTTCCTTCAAGCGTCCAAGGACCCGTTCATAGAGCGCCTTATCCGAATCCACCTGACGCACAAGACTGTTGAATTCAATGCTCTGCCGATTGAGATCCAGGGCAAACTGCTCCTGCTCCTTCAAACGCTTCGTCAAATCCTCCTCGAGAACCCGGGCTTTCTGAGCTTCATTCAAGGCCTCGATATATTTCGGATGCTTTTTCTTGTAGCGCTCGGAGAGGGCGACGACCTCGGCATCAGCCTTCATATGATCCGACCGCGCCTGGGAGACCTCCAGGTTCAGGCGTTTCAACCGCTCGATAACCGTGTTGTCCTTCTCATCTTCAAACGCCACCGAATGGTGTTGCTCTTTGAACTCCTGAACCTTCATCTCTGAGAGCTTGAGACTATTCTGAAGTCGTTCACTCTCTTTCATGAGAAACTGATACGCGTTCTCCGTCAGCCCTCCCCGGCGTTCCGTCACCTGGGTCTTAAACTCGGCTATCAAAGTACGCACAATGCTCTCGGCCAGCTCACGGGAAGGATGATCCGCGCTGATGTCGATCAGAAAGGTGTTCCGACGAGGAGTGATATGCAAAGACGCATCCAGGGCGCGCACCACGTCCTCCTGGGTGATGGGTGAATGAACAAACAAACGATGCTTCATGAACTCCGGATTCTGATCCAGATGAAGCGTTTCGATCACCCGCAAGTAGAGGCTGCGCGCACGCAAGGAATCCTCAATCGTCTTCAAACGCTCTGCGTTCTCCATGACCCCCTTGGGTCCCTCGGCCTGAACATCCTGGATATTGATGATCTTCGGGCTCTGCATTTCCACCTGCACTGTGGCCTGCGCCCGGTAGACCTTGGGTGCGAGCAAAAGATAAAGGACTCCAATGGCAATGAAAAACGCAATACAACCCGCCACCAGACGCTTCTGCTCAAGGAAGACTTCCAGCAGGTCCCTGTAATGAAACTCCTGAACCCCGTTCCCAAATGATTCTCTGGTGCGTGGAGTCGATTTCATAGGCAAAAGAGGTCAAATTCCACAATGAAAGGAATATCGTTTCAAAAGAGGCTTTCGGCAACTGTGATGGTGTCCCCCGCCTGGATCTCAAAGGGGGCCACGGATCCCCCCTGCATCTCCTCCGCATTCACCTTATGGGATACATCCTTGCCATTGATGCGACGTTGTACGGTCACGTGACGCACATCCGCAGCCCGGCTGAACCCCCCTGCGCTTGCGATCGCTTGCAACAAATCAATGGTTCGATTGTTGGGCAAGGAATAGACCCCCGGCTGCCTCACCGAACCCAAAACCGTAAACTGCCTCTTGGAAAACTCGATCACATTCACCGTCACCTGCGGGTTCACCAAGTAATCCTCACCCAGTTTTTGAGTCAGCAAACGGGTGGCATCCGTCACACTCAACCCTCCGATTTTCAAATTGCCCAGTAAGGGAAAGGTGATGGTCCCATCCTCATTCACACGAGCCTTGGTATCCAGATCGGACTCCCGGTAGACCGAAATCTCCAGGAGGTCATTCGCCGATATGCGATAGTTTTCAGGCACCTTTTCAATCGCTTTCTCGGGCTGCACAGATTTTTCGGTCTTGGGAGGAGTTTTGACCTCCTTCGCTCCCCCCTCCTTGACCGGGGTCTTCTCCGTCTTTCTTGCCGAAGGCGCCGTCTTCGGAAGGATCGTATCAACCGTACGCGTGGGAATCGGACCGGCCATAAGGGAGGCCGCAAATAGACTGTACACCAAAGCCGTGAACAGGCGGAGGTCCATGATCAAAAATTCATTCGAGATTCCAACCCGATTTCCTGGTTCTCATAGTCGAACTGATGAATGGAGGAGTCCCTGTCACGGTAGATCGCAAATAATTCAACTCCCCACCAGGGAGTCACATCCACGGCAACGGAGCCCCGCACAAAACCATAGTCATCATGACGGACATCCTGAATCTGTGGTTGCTGGTTTCTTTCGTAGTCATCATGCTCGTATCCCAGCCTGAGCCCGAGATTCACCTTCTGAACAACCCTCTGCCGTCCCTGGACAGATACCCCCGTCTTGGTCAGATTCTGATCTGCGAAAAGTGAAGAGTTGCGAATTTCACGATAGATCCCCGCTCCCAAGGTGGTGGCATCGGAAAGGAGATAGTCCACATCTCCGTGGAAGACCCCGGAAACACGGGCATCCTTTTCCCCCTCGCTGTATTCACGAAGGTCAAGCCCACCATCCAGGGAGAAATGAAGTTTTTCCGAAGCTTCGTAAGCCACCTTCGCCAACAACTGTTGAAAATAGTGGTTGGGAGAATGATCGACATCCAGGTACCCCAGTCGCAATCCAGGGCCAAGTCGAATCTTGGCGTCCAGTTGGTAAACCACAAACCCGGCGGCACTCCATTCCTTTGAACCAAAGGCGCTCGGATAATCCTCGATGTTCTGCTGTAGCGCCCCCTCGATGCGCGTTTTCTCACTCCACTCATACCCCAGGTTCAACTGGGTATTGTAGAGATCGCGGTTGATTCGAACCCCCGATTCCTCCTGATTTCCGGTGAGATGCCGGTACGTCTGCTCCGCCTTCAAATCGAGCTTTCCAAATGAACGGGCGTAATCAAAAAGAGCATCCTGCTCCACGGAATCCGCAGCCTTCTGATCCGTAAAGACCACAAATGTGGGAGAATAACGCAAATAAAGTTGATTCACTGGCGTATGTTCGTCCTCGGCATTCACATTTCCAATGGTCAACCCCGGACTGACATTCCAGATGAAATCGGACACCTTTCGATCAGGCGTATGAAACACATTGTCGTCGTAAGACCCCTTCGTATTCAAAAAAACATGCGCACGGAAACTACTCACCGCAACCCCTTGCGTCAGCGGATGACGTCCACCTGAACGTTCGGGCAGCGCAAGAATGGATCCGTTCATCGATTCGGATTCAAACGTCGCAAGCGACGCTGAACTCCGATCCGCCTGTTGCGCCATGATAATCGATCCCCCTGCGAACAGCGAAATCAACCCAAGGCATACCACCCGATGGGATTTGGCAAACATGCCATACAGTAAACCTATCATTGACATTAGGCACAAGAAAATTCGATCGCCACACTTTTTGGATCACTTACGCTAATAATTTGTGGATGAGGAAGTTCCATCCAGATGGGAACCGCGGAAAACAAGACGAATATGTTTGCACCCGGGTGCAAACCTTGCTTCGAAAATCTGCACGCCCCTCGCAACTGTTGCACAAAAACCCCTGATTACCCCCCCAAAAACAAGGTCAATTTGACCAATTGGATCTACTTTTCCTCCCTGGATTCTTCATGCTGAAACGGCATCTCCGATGCTCTTTTAAGGAGTGTGAGTGACAAGTTTTTCTATCTGATTTGGGTTGTCGTCATCCTCGCCGTTTCGGTGACGGCTCTGATTGCCTGAGCCTGCCTGAAACGGCGAACCTCCCGTGGGAATGAATCTCAACCCATGTTCGATGTCGTAGCCGCCAACCGATCCCACCAACCGCCAGCACCCCCCACAGGAGAATTCCTGGTTCAGGAACTCCGTAGGGAATCAACATACCGGCCCCCAACAGATCGTAGGTTGTTCTTCCAAGATACGCATTCCCGGGTAAATTCGCGTCGTAGTAGACGTTGACGTCCGTCATCAACTTATTCGTGTTTGCAAGGGCCCCAAGATCCAGGGTGCCGACATACAGAGCGTTGTTGACCGCACCCGTGACGCGAAGGGTGTCCCCCGCTCCTGCAATTTGAAGGGTCCCAAACACAAAATGATTCGTCACATCCGCCAGTTGCACCAATCCGTTCGTCCCGCGATCCAACGCGGAACTACCCGTCAAATCCAGCAGGTGTTCCCCTCCAAAATTTGTGAACACCACGGTGGCGGAAGCCAGATTGAAGAGATTACTTTGCGTGGATTGAATCGTGAGGTTGCGTTCAAACTGATACAGATCGCCAGTCGCAGCCTGAAAATATCCGGATGAGGTGAGGGTGACATTCGTCGCAAATACATTTGTGGATGGGTCGCTGATGTACCCTCCACTCAATATCACCGGATTCTCAAAAGTCACCCGGCTGTTGAACACATGCACGGTGCCGGAATTGGTAAAGAGTCCTGAAATTGTCGCACGGGTATTGGAAATGGAAAGGATCCCCCCCGAGCCCATGGTCCATACAGCCCCCTGCCATCGGGTGTTTCCGCTGAAAAGGGTCAGGTGCTGGTAGAGATTTCCGTTGTTGGTTCCGAAGGTGTAGGAGGATACCGTCACGTTGGTGGAGTTGTTCAATCGGAAGGTGTTGTTTCCCTGAAAGGTCAGATTGGAAACATCCGTGTTGAAGATATCCGCAGCCGTTACATCCCGGTACGATATCGTTCCATTCGTCACCACGATGCTGTCCAGCGTGTTCGTCCCGATTTGGGGGGCGACGGAGGAAAACTCAAAGATGCCGCCACTGTTGGTGATGTTACCCGTACCACTGAAGCCGTTGGTGATGATATTTGCCTCCAGAACGGCTCCATTGTTGAGGAAGATGGATCCCTGACCAAGGGTGGTGGCATTGGAACCGACATGGAGGGCCCCCGTCATCCTCCAGAGCGAAGCGGTACCCGAAAGGATCGCGAGATTTCCCAGACTCGCAGATGCCGCGCCCACACGCCCCGCAGCACTAAACACCCTTCCTCCGTTGGTTACTAGGATCTGGTTCACGGAACCTGTATTGCCCACGAAAAGAGTGCTGGTATTCGTCCAGATCGATCCCGGGTCGGAAACCGTCACCGCATTGTTGCTCGCCGCACTATTGTTTCCAATATAGGCGAGGGTGTTGAGAAGAAATCCTCCATTACTCACCGTCAGTTGATTGTTCCAACCCGTGTCACCGACACGCAGCTCGCTGCTATTCCGCCATTTCGACCCACTGTCGGCCACAAGCACCCCGTTACTCGGGGCGGAAGAGGATCCCACATAACCCGCGGTGTTATCCACCACACCTCCATTGGTGATGATCAGAGCGCTGTTCTTCCCACCATCCCCCACCCGCAAGGGAACATTATTCGTCCACAGAGTGGAAGCTCCCCTTACTGTGGTGGTGACAGAACCCGCGTTCGAGATTTTGACAAATGTCGAAGCGCCCCCGAGAGAAATCAGATTGGTCCCCCCCTCCATCGTCCAGAAGGATCCCGAACCTGAGAAACCCCCGATCGTAAACGTACTCGAATTGGTGATGGTGGATCCATGGAGAGTCGTCAACCTTCCCCGACTGAAACTAAAAACCCCATTGGTGGCCACCAGGGTATCGACAATCATGGAACTGATCTGAGACCACGTAAACACACCCGGCCCTCCCGCCCCCACCACAAACGCCCCCGTCCCCGCCCCATTGGTAACAATCAAAGTCCCGGTTGCGGAGGAATTGACCACGTTTCCGGTCACACCAGCCACCTGACCGATGACGAAACTATTCGTAACCCACCACGTCGTCCCACCCAGGGTCTGGGTGATGATTCCCCCCGTAACGTATACGTTGGCATTGGTGAAACTTCGACGCATCGGCACATCCGTTGCCGCGTTGTTTGTAAAAAAGACATTGTCCGCCGGGCCGGGAACAACGGTAACGGCTAAACCGTTGGTCACCCAATTGACAACGTTGGTGAAGTCACCCGTAGGCGAGGTGTTGGTCCAGTAAAAATCGTCTGCCTGAACCTCTTCAGGATATAAACACAGGCCCATGAGGCCCACCAAGATCGCCAGGCACAGCAACCGATGAGAGATGGAGATCAATTCTTCTGATCTTAAGAAGCCTGATCTTTCCCCCGCAACGAAAAACCACGGTTCCGGCGTTGAAGAGCAAGAAGAATCCCCGACCCAAGAAAAACCAACACCCCCGGTTCGGGAAGCATCTGGGTCGTGTTCAAAACGCTGTCTGAGATTCGCATCTCATCAATCATCCCGTTGAAGTAAAGACCGCTTCCTGCCCGGGCACCAAAATAAAACAGGTCATTGGTGAAAGACTGGGCTGCTCCCGTATTGGTATCAGCAAAAGAACCAAACTCCACAAGGTCCTTGTAGAAGTGCAACCGCGTGCCACCACTGTTGGTATCATAGGTTACGGCATAGTGATGCCAGCCATTAGTGTCGTAACGATCCCATTTCTGAAACCCGCCCTCCGCCGTACTCTGTCCCCCACTGATGCGAAAATCATTTGGGAGAATGGGAGGATAGCCATCGTTGATAAAAATGGCGAGAGCCCCTGGATGAGCATTAAAATCATCACTCTGCTCCCAAACAATATTGGCATCTCCGCTCGTCGCATCCTGCTGACTTTTCATCCACCACTCAATCGTCAGACCACTGTAACTGCTCAGTGGCACACTCGCTATCGTATTCATAAATGAATTCACGCCATTGAAATAAGCGCTGCCGTTATTATTCGGAACGGCACTTCCCACGGAATTCGTCGAGACTGCACCCGTATTTAAAAGAGTGAATCCATTTCCCGAGGAATCATTCGTAAAGGCCCCCGGCTCAAACCTCCAATAGGCCACCGTACCACCCAAAAGACGGTCTGGAAGAATAAGACTCCCCGCCAAAACAATCAAGGTTACCGAAGACATTGCGATCCAACGTCTTATGTAAATCATTTCAGAGAGGATCATATCCTCCATTTTCATCGGCAGAAAGAAAAATCTTCTTTAGTGTAAGCGCTTATCTTTCCCTTTATCCGTCAATTTTTGCTCCCCACATCACCTTGGAATCCCAGTATTTCCGCTAATTCCTCACGGCGACGAGGCAACTCGTGGCTTTTCATTTGATGCAAATTATGAAAGGATGTTGTACTGGCCATTTGCATGAACATGACGCAACGATTTCGTCAAGGGACCCGGGACGCTTTGGGGCTGAACGACATGCCACCGAAATTCTAAACCTCCTTCGTGCTTTCCTCCTCCCGCATGAAGTCCCATTTTGAGATTCGTCGAATTCTTTTAAAGGATTCCTCCATCCGGGATTGTTCGGTCCTCGAGGAACCCAATGGGGATTTCCTGATTCATCTTGTTCAAACAGGGACCTTCTCCCCTGATTTGTGGACAGACCGCCTCCGAGCGGAACTCGGGGCGCCGACCCTTCATCCGATTTTTGTTCCAGTCAACCGGATTCCCCTCGGAATTGACGGAAAGGTGGATGAGGCGGCCCTCCGGGCCATCCCTGTGGTCGACCTGGAAGTGATTCAATCCTGGGAACGTGCTTGCATCACCCATGCGGACGCCACGGATGCGATCATCATGGGTACGGCCCCCTTCGATCTGAAATCCCCCTTTCATCAAACAGACCTTCTTCCGGGGGAATTCCAAGATTATCATTTCCTGCAATCGAGTTCAATTTCCCAACCGGCGACCACGCCCTCCCTTTCCGTCAAGCGATCCGGCGCAAACACCCCCGCGATCGCCCACGGCGAAGAATTAGTCATCCCTCCAGATCCCCCCCGAACTCTCATTGAAACCCTCCAGAAAAGCGCAGAAAATCACCTAGGGGAACGCCTGATCTTTATTCGAACGGATGGGACTCACCAGACCACATCCTACCGGGCACTTCTCGATCGTGCTACCCGTGTTGCTGGAGGGCTTCGGCAGAAAGGGCATTCCCCCGGACGGAAAGCGATCCTCCAGTTCGATTCACTCCATGATTTTATCACCGCATTCTGGGGTTGCATCATCGCCGGACTCATCCCCGTTCCCCTCGCCCTCCCGGCCACCTACAAACAGCCCCAGCCACGACGCAAACTTCAACACACCCTGGAACTCCTGCAAAACCCCGTGGTATTGACCCATTCCGAAGGTCACTCCCGCCTGAAGGATCTGGACTTCAAACTCCACGGGGAACAACTCGAGGACATCTCGATCCTGGAACAGCATCCCCCGCTTGAAACGCCCTGGACTGCTTCACCCGAGGACATCGCCCTTATCATGCTCACCTCCGGCAGCACCGGAGCGCCCAAGGGTGTCTGCCTCACCCATCGCAATCTGATCACAAGGTCCCAGGGATCGATCCAGATGAACGCTTTCTCGGAGCATGATATCAGTCTTAACTGGATGGGTCTCGATCACGTGGCCGGCATTATTTACTTTCACCTGAGGGACGTTTACCTCGGAGCCAGCCAGGTCCATGTTCCCACCGAATGGATCCTTCAAAATCCTCTCCGCTGGCTTGACCTGGTCGAAAAACATCGCGTCACGGTCACATTTGCCCCGAATTTTGCCTTTGGCCTCATAAACCAGCTGTCCGAAGAAATCGCGTCTCAAAAGCGAAATCTCTCTTCCATCCGCTTCTTCCTCAATGGGGCGGAGGCCATTGTTTCAAAAACGGCCCGCCGGTTCCTGGAAATCCTTCAACCCCACGGACTTCATCCTCGGGCCATGCGCCCCGCATGGGGGATGTCCGAAACCTCGTCCGGGGTGACTTACTCCGAAAATTTTTCCCTCGCCACCACCACGGATCACGATATTTTCGTGCAGGTGGGTCGCCCCATCCCCGGGGTCTCTTTCCGGATCGTGGATGAAGAAGATCACATCCTCGAAGAAGGCTCCATCGGGCACCTCCAGGTCCGTGGCAACACGGTGATGCAAGGCTATTTCCGGGAAAACAGGGTTGAGCGGGACAGCTTCACTCCGGATGGATGGTTCCGAACAGGGGATCGCGCGCGACTGGATGGGGGATCCCTCACCATCACCGGACGTGAGAAGGATGTGATCATCATCAACGGCGTGAATGTTTACAGTCACGAGATCGAAACCGCCATAGAGGAGATCCCGGGGATTGAAGCATCGTTTACGGCCGCATGTTCGGTTCGAGACAGGCGAAAGGACACCGACGATCTGGTGGTATTTTTCTCTCCAAAGGACTTTCGTCCCCCACATCTTTCCCGGTTACTCGGTGAAATTCGCAATCACCTCATCCAATCCACGGGCATTCACCCGGAATACCTCGTTCCCCTTTCCCGATCCCTGATCCCGAAGACCGAGATTGGAAAAATCCAGCGCACTCAGTTGAAGGAACGCTTTCTTGCAGGGGAGTTCACCCCCCAAATTCGTGAAGCGGATCGGATGCTTTCCAACTCACGCACCCTCCCCCGATGGTTTTTTCGCGAAACATGGCAACGCCATGAATCCTTCGACTCTTTCGAAAGAATTCCAGGAACCATCACATGGATCCTGGGGGATCTTCCCCTCCTGGAGGAAATCGCATCATCCCTCACGACCTCCGGCCACCCATGCATTCGAATTCAAACCGGCTCCTCTTTTCGTCAGATTAATTCCACCCGTTTTGAGCTCAACGGGTCAAGCCTGGAAGACTTCGCCACCCTGGTACACACCTTGAAGGAACAGCATCTCCTCCCCGGCACCCTTATCCATGCCGCCCCACTCCCCTTCGGGGAGTCCACCGATCTCTTACAGAGTTCGGGGGTTGAACCCCTGCTTCTACTTTTAAAGGGCTTAAACTCGCCCCCCCCCATCAAACCCATTCGTCTTTTCTCCATTTCCCTTCAATCCCAACCCATTCTTCCGGATGACCCCATCCATTCCTCCGCATCTCCTCTGCCGGTTTTCTGTGAAACGCTCTCCCAGGAACTTTCATGGATTCAACCCCGCCACATGGATCTGCCCTACCCCCTTCCCCCAAATGCCGTTTCACTCATTCTTCGTGAGTTGCAGGTGACCTGCAGGGAAACCCGGGTAGGCTTCCGCGACAGCCAGCGATACACCCCCTTTCTCGAAACCATTTCTCCGAAAAGCAATTCCCCCTCCTCCCTTCCACTCGCCGAGGAGGGCTGTTACCTCATCACAGGCGGACTGGGAGGCATCGGCCTGGAGCTTTCCCGTTTTCTGCTCGATCACTACAAGGCCAGGCTGCTCCTCATCGGCCGTTCGCCTGCCACCCAGCACCGCGATGTCCTCACCGCCCTCCAACACCTCCCCGGTCATGTCGAATATGCCTCCATCGACATCACCGACATGACGGCGCTCAAACATGCCGCAGAAGCATTTACTCTCAAATGGGGAAAATCATGGGATGGAATCTTCCACCTCGCGGGAAATTATCACGAAAAATCCCTCATGGAGGAAAGTGTTCATTCACTGAGGGACGTTCTGGACGCCAAGGTGATCGGCGCGAGAAACGTGCATCAACTCGTGGAAAACCATCCGGGGTGTCTTCTTGTCTTCTTTTCATCTGTTCTCGGCCTTTTCCCAAGAGCGACCACAGGCGCCTATTCCATCGCCAGCCGCTTCCTGGAAACATTTACAGCTGATCTCCGACGGCGGGGACACTCCCATTGCGCGTGCCTCAGCTGGTCCCAATGGGAGGGCACAGGAATGAGTCGTGGACGACACGGGGGCGAAATGGTCCGTGCCCGCGGGTTTCTACCCATTCACCCACGGCAGGCCATGCAATCCATGATCGCAGCCCTCGCCCATCCCAGGCCTGATGCCATCATCGGACTCGATGAACATCACCCCGCCATTCGCCTCCTTTGCACGGGAATTTCTCCACACACCCGGCGATGGACCGCGATCATTGAAACACCGTCCCCCTCCCAACTCCCCCCCACGCTCAATCTCCCCGATCGTTTTCAACATCCCGTACGCATAACCGTTGAGGGGCTCGAACGATTTCCACGGAACAATGACGGCACTCCCGATCGAAAAAAAATTGCGACCCTTCTTTCGCTAGTCGACGAAACCGAGTCCTCCTGGGAGGCTCCCCGCAACGAGACGGAACAAAAAATCGTTCGCATCTTTGAGGAATTGCTTCAACGAAGCCAGGTCGGCATTCGGGATCACTTCTTTCAACTCGGCGGCCAATCCCTGACCGCAATGCAGGCCGTATCGAGACTGAAGGAGGTCCTCGGCAACGCCATCACCCTTCAGACATTTTTCGAGAACCCCTCGCCCATCCAGCTCGCCCAGCTCGAAACCGCAACCTCCAGCCCCGCTCCGACAACCATCCCCCAGGTCCCACGAACAGGCCACCTTCCCCTCTCCTTCACTCAGGAACGACTCTGGTTTCTGGAACAATTCGTTCCAGGCACCGCCGCCTACAACGTGGCAACCCTTCTCCACATACGAGGAAAGCTCGATACAGATGTACTCGAAAAGGCGCTCCAGGAAATCGTCCATCGACATGAAGCACTTCGCACGCGATTTCCGGAGAATCACGGCCGCCCTTCGCAGGTCATCATGGACTCCCTTTCCATATCCCTCCCGCGTACGGACCTTTCGACGTGGGATAGCGAGTCCCAAAAATCCCGATTGGAGGAGGTCTTGCGAGCCGAAGCTGCACGACCTTTTAATCTCCAGGAAGGTCCCCTCATTCGTCCCCGTCTTTTTCAACTCGCCGGGGATGAATATCAACTCCTCATCGTCATTCATCACATGGTGTATGATGGGTGGTCCCAAAAAATCTTTTTTGAGGACCTCACCCGACTCTACGAAGCGATCCTCTCCAAGCAACCTACTCCAGATCCCCAGGCTCTGCAGTTTGTCGACGTGGCAAACTGGCAGCGAAGCCCTTTTTACACCGAACGGATTCAAAAGGACCTTGAATTCTGGAAGGCCAAACTCGCAGGCGTTATTCCCACACTGGAGCTCCCCACCGATCGCCCCCATCCCCCGCATCCAACCTTTTGCGGAACAACCCTTCCCTTTCGACTTCCCGGATCCCTTGCAAATCTTGTCCGGACCTATTGCGAGCAGGAGGGTGTCACCCCCTACATGGTCCTGCTCGCCGCTTTCAAGGCCATGCTCCATCGCTACACGCAGCAGTCCGACATTATTGTGGGTTCCCCCGTGGCTTCCCGCGAGGACCTCGCGTCCGAATCCATCATTGGATTTTTCGCGAACACCCTGGTGATGCGCACGGACCTCTCAGGCAACCCTGATTTTCGAACACTCGTAAAGCGTGTTGGAGAAACCACCCGCGAGGCACATGCCCATGCCTCGGTTCCATTTGAAAGACTCGTTGAGGAACTTCATCCCGGACGTGATACGCGCCGCAGCCCCATTTTCCAGATCGCATTTGTCACTCCCGTCCCTTTCCCCCCCTGGACCATGGGCGGCCTTGAATGCTCGCCCGCCGCCATCGACACCGGCACCTCTAAATTCGACCTCACGCTTTCCATCAGTCTGAACCCGCACGAAATCCCCGGTTTCCTTGAGTACAGCACGGACCTATTTGACGCCTCCACCATTCATCAGCTACTCAACCATTTCACCTCACTCCTTCTATCCGCCGTTCAACACCCCACCACCCCGCTCTCAAAGCTTCCCATGCTTTCGGAAGCAGAAACTCAGCGCTGGCTGACGATTTGGAACAACCCACCCTCTCCCTATCCCGGGGAAACTCCCGTTCATGTCCTATTCGAGTCGCAGGTGAATCAAACTCCACACGCCATCGCCGTGGATTATGACGGGAAATCCCTCTCCTACCGCGAACTGAACTCCCAGGCCAACCGACTGGCGGCACACATCCAAACGCTTGGGGTTTCCAGAGGCAAACTCGTTGCGGTTTTCATGGAACGCTCGCCCGAATTGATCGTGACGTTACTGGCCATCCTGAAAGCTGGAGCCGCTTATGTCCCTCTCGATCCCGGCTATCCGATTCACCGACTTCAATTCATGCTTAAGGATGCGGATTCTCCCCTCCTCCTCACTCAGAAAAAACTCAAAGACACCCTTCCCATCCCCTCATCGAAAATCCTCTGTGTCGATGATTTTCTATCCCACACTTCAACCCGGGAAATCCCAAATCCCCCCTGCGAAGTCTCCGGAAACGATCCCGTTTACATGATCTATAGTTCGGGATCAACGGGAGAGCCCAAGGGCATCGTCATTCCCCATCGAGGCGTGGTTCGACTGGCGTGCCATACCAACTATATCTCACTCGGAAACACCGAGATCATCTCACAAACCTCCAACATTTCCTTCGATGCGGCAACCTTTGAAATCTGGGGTGCACTTCTGAATGGGGGAAAGATTGCGGGCATCTCCACGGAAACCCTTCTCAACCCACGTCTCTTTTCCGAGGAGATCCGGCGGCGCGGCGTCACCACCCTTTTCATCACCACCGCTCTATTCAACGAAATGGCGCGCGAAATTCCTGAGGCGTTTCGCGGGATCCGCCAGGTGCTCTTCGGGGGGGAGGCTGCGGATCATCGGTGTGTTCGGGAAATTCTCCAGCACGGCCCTCCCTCACGGCTTCTCAACCTCTACGGGCCGACGGAGGCGACCACTTTTGCCCTATGGCACCTCGTCAAGGATGTGAAGCCGGAGGATTCAACCATCCCCATCGGAAAACCCATCACCAACACCTCCGCCTATGTTCTCGATCCCCATCTCAATCTTGTGCCTATCGGAGTCACTGGAGAGTTATATCTGGGCGGCGACGGGCTCGCGATCGGCTACCATCGCCAACCGAAATTAACCTCTGAAAAATTCATCCCCAATCCCTTCTCAAGTCTCCCCGGATCCCGACTCTACAAAACAGGGGATCTTGTCCGAACGTTGCCGGATGGGAGTCTTGAATTTGTTGGGCGAGCCGACCATCAGGTGAAAATTCGTGGCTTTCGCGTGGAACTCGGAGAAATCGAACATCGCCTGACCAGGCACCCTGAGATCTCCCAAGCCGTTATCCTCGTGAAGGAGCCCCGGCCTGGCGATAAACGCCTGGTCGCTTATTTCGTTCCTAAAGGGAATGAATTCCCCACATCCCAAGCCTTGCGCCAGTTCTTGAGAGAGACCCTTCCCGATTTCATGGTGCCAGCGACGTTTGTAAAATTGAAAAATCTTCCGATCACCCCCAACGGGAAGGTGGATACACGGGCCCTGCCGGAACCCGAACGGGAATTGCATCAGTCCTCTTTTATCGCCCCAAATGGGGAAACCGAGGCAGCCATTGCTGAAATCTGGCGTGAGGTGCTGCAACTCCCACGAGTGGGACGAAATGATAACTTCTTTGAAATGGGAGGCAACTCCCTCCTGGGCGTGCAGTTGATGAGCCGGCTTCGGAGCCGATTTCAAAAATCACTCCCTCTTTCCACTCTTTTCCACAACACAACCGTTCAACTCCTCGCCCAGGCCATTCACAGGGGAGAAGGGAACGCTTCGCCCCTTGAAAAACAACCCCATCCCAATTTCTTCATGATCACCGGGGAGAACGACACGATCCTCGCCTTTCGGGATCTTGCACGCCATCTGGAATCCGAATGTACGCTCCTGGGGTTGGAACAACCTGGTTTGCACGAGATGTCTCATCCCTCAACCGCCATCGCGGAACTGACCGACACCTGCGCCCGAAAACTTCGTTCCATCCAGGCCCGGGGTCCCTACCTGCTGGGGGGGCACTGCTCGGGGGCCCTGGTTGCCTTCGAACTCGCCCACAAGCTCCGATCCCAAGGAGAGGAAGTCTCCCTTCTCTGCCTTCTCGACCCACCCCTTGAACACTATCTGACACAATCACTCCCATCCAGCAGCCGACGTGCGTGGATTCATCTACGTCATTTTTTCTTTGTTCCGGCGGAAACCCGATGGAAATTCCTCAGGGAACGGCTCCACAGCATCTTCAGCCGGATTATGTTTCAGTGGCAAACCCTTGTTTCCAAAAAAGACCGTCACATTCACCAGGCGCTTGCCCATCACCGTCTCCACTACAAACTACAACCCTATCCGGGCCGGCTTTGTGTGTTCCTGGGACAGGATTCATTCCTGAATCGCCGACCTGTTACCGGCATGAACTCCGACACTCCACCGGACTGGAGGAATCTCTGGAAATCCATTTCCACGGGGGAATTTCTCCTTGAAGAAGTACCGGGCGGACACAACAGTCTGGTGAAGGATCCTCATGTCGAGGTGATGGCCCGGGTTCTCATTCGTGAAATCCGTTCCCTAAATCCGGCAGCGAAGACGTTCCCGTTCCGCCCATGAATCGAATTCTCATCTATCGCCTCGGAAGCCTGGGAGACACCCTCCTGGCCCTGCCCGCATTCCATCTGATACGAAATTCCTTTCCGAAGGCTCACATCACCCTTCTTACCAATCTTCCAGTCCAGCCGAAAGCCCCATCCATCACCACCATTCTTCCCCGGAAACTTTACGATGAAGTGATTGAATATCCCGTCGGCTTGCGCCAACCCTCGGAAATCGCCAAACTGCGCACGCGTCTTGTGAACGGCCCATTCGATCTGGTGATCTCCCTCGCCGCCCCACGTGGCCGGCTTCAAAGCCTTCGGGATTTTCTCTTTTTCAAGTCCTGCCGCATTCCCAGAATCAAGGGGATTCCCTGGTGCAACCGGGATCTGAGATGCCTTCCCCGTCGCGACTCGGAACTTTTCGAATGGGAGGCCAGCCGCATCGCCTCACGAGTCCGATGGCTTGGGGATGCCCGCCTTTATGACAACGCCTCATGGGATCTCGCACTCACCCCCGAGGAAACAAATGAAGCCAATCGCATTCTCAAGGCCAATGGACTTTCCTACGGTTTCCTCGCCGCCAGCCTGGGAGGAAAGGCGGACGTCAAGGACTGGACTGATCCCCATTGGAAACAACTTTTCGCCCAGTTATCCTCCCGCCACCTCTTCCCTTCCCTCGTCATGTTTGGGGCTTCCGCAGAGAATCCCCGTTCGGAAGCAATCCGAGCCACTTGGAAGGGGACAAGTGTCAACCTGTGCGGACAGGTCACCCCCCGGGTGGCGGCGGCGATTCTGGCGCACGCCATGCTCTTTATCGGACACGACAGCGGTCCCATGCACCTCGCCGCCACGGTGGGAACCCCTTGCGTGGCCATTTTCTCGGGACAGGCACCCCCCGGCCAGTGGTTTCCACGGGGCTCACAAAATGAAATCCTGTTTCATCCCACCCCCTGCGTTGGATGTGGTCTCGAAACCTGCCTGGAATACCAAAAGGCGTGCATTCTCTCCATCAAGGTGGACGATGCCCTTGCTGCCGTGGAACGAATCATGAAACGAAACGTGTCCCAACCATCCACTCATCGATTGGGGGGGGCTTCTTGAAGGACTCTACCTCCATTCCGATGGAACGCTCCACGGCCATCCTCCGACGATGCGTCTGGATCTATTTCTGGCTTCTGATTTTCGAAGGGGCTCTGCGGAAATGGGTGACTCCTTCCCTCGCCGCCCCCCTTTTGATCATTCGCGATCCCGTTGTCCTGGCCACCTGTGCCTATGCGCTTTACGCCAGGCGGTTTCCGATGCATTGGATCATGGTCTGGACGGGCATCCTCGGTATTCTTCTTCTTCTCGGCGGGCTCGTGCAACTCGTGATATCCAGCGAAAGCAACGTCCTCGTCTGCCTGTTCGGCCTTCGCGCAAACTTTCTTCACCTACCCATGCTGGTCATCATGGGAACGACCCTGACGCGTGACGACGTCCTTCGATTTGGCAAGTGGATTCTCATTCTCGCCCTGCCGATGTCCGCCCTGATGACTCTCCAATTTCTCGCTCCTCCCACCTCGTGGCTCAACGCAGGGGCGGATCCCGACGTGGCGCAACTCGCCGCGTCCATGGGAAGAATCCGTCCGGCAGGCACCTTCTCCTTTATTTCAGGACCCATCTTCTTTTTTTCCATCGTGGCGGCATTCCTCATTTTCAGTCAGCTCGAGCGTCGTGCATTTTCATGGCTCCCCATCCTTCTCTCCGGCATGGCCCTTTTTGTCGGCCTTGGGGTTTCCGGTAGCCGGACAGCTGTTGCCAATGTGGCCATCGTCTCCCTCGCACTTTCCATTTGCTGGTTCTTCCATCCCTCTACCTTCCTTCGCTCCCTTCGGCTCATCGTGCTGGTTCTCCTCATTGTGGCGGCAGTCTGGTTTCTCCCCTTTTTCCGGGAAGGTTTGTCTGTTTTCCAAATGCGAATCCTTGAAGCCAGCGATTTTGAAGGGGGATCGCGGGGCTTCATTCAGCGATTTCTCACCGACATGACAGATCCCGTTCGAAATCTTCCAGATCTGCCCCTTCTGGGTTACGGGCTCGGCGTCGGCACAAACGCGGGAGCAGCTCTTCTTTTCGGTCGAAGAGACTTTCTCCTCGCCGAGGAGGAATATGGCCGCGTTCTGATGGAGAGCGGCCCGATTTTGGGAGGAGCCTACCTTGTCTTTCGCTTCGCCGTGGCCATCTGGCTCGGCTGGCATGGTCTCCGGGCCTTGCGTCAAAAAAATTTCCTCCCCCTCCTTCTCTGGGCTGCTGTCGCCGTCAATCTCATCCGGGGACAATGGGGGCAACCCACCATCGCAGGTTTCGCCATTTTCATCGGAGGTCTCTGCATGGCGGCCTGCCGTATTTCTCAACCGTGGCCCGATGAAGAGAATGTCGACGGGGATCAACCTTCCATCGAACCATGAAATGGCTCCACTGCATCCGGACCCTTGATCCCTCCCACGGAGGCACCGTGGAAGCCGTAACCCAGTTTTGCAGGGCTCAGATTCAGGAGGGACAACATCCCTCCATCCTTTCGCTTGATGCACCGGATGCCTCCTTCCTCCGAAACGCTCCCTGCCCCGTGCATGCCGTGGGGCCAGGATTGGGCACTTATGGATACTCAAGTCGGTATATTCCGTGGCTGAGGCAAAACGCTATCAATTTCAATACCATCGTCGTCCATGGACTCTGGCAATTTCAATCGTTCGGCGCCTGGCAGGCCCTTCATGGGAAAACCCCCTATTCCATCTTTCCTCATGGCATGCTTGATCCCTGGTTCAAACAAACATATCCCCTCAAGCACCTTAAAAAATGGCTCTACTGGCCATGGGCGGAGTATCGTGTTCTCAGAGACGCCCACACCGTCCTGTTCACCTGCGAGGAGGAACGTCTTCTGGCCAGACGATCCTTCTGGCTCTACCGGTGCCGGGAGGCGATCTCTCACCTGGGCGTTCAATCCCCCTCCGCGGAGGGAGGCTCCCCATCCCGCGCCCTATTGTCCGCCTTTCGTGCATTGGACAACAATCCGTTTTTTCTT